>CAUQMT010000001.1:0-237352 GCA_963519435.1 uncultured Candidatus Saccharibacteria bacterium
GTAACGAAAAGTTTCAACAGTCTCGGTATTATTTTTTGGAGTATCAAAAGTTTCAACAGTCTCGGTATTATTTTTTGGAGTATCAAAAGTTTCATCGCTTGCTATGCGCGACAATTGCATGGTTGCCAGCATGGCTGCGCTAGCTCCCAGCTCGCGCAGCGTGCTGCGATTTGGTTCTTGTTCAGCTAAAGTTTTATGTTGATCAACTGCCTCAGTAAGCCACTTTTCAGCTTCTTCGTAGTTACCTAAATGACTATAGGCGTTACCTACGTCGCGCGCCATCCGAGCCTTTTCGGATGGATCTGACGTCATATTGTACGCCATTGTCGCTAGCGTTGCGGCAAGAGAATAAAATCCATCGCGAATTGCTTGTACAGCCGATCTTGAATAGTCGTTAAAACCCAGTTCGCCGCCGTTAGTCTCCATGCCTATATTATAACATAAACAATTATCTAATGCAAGGCATGCGTTTCGTATTTTTGCCGGCAATTATCCCACTAGTCGCCAAGGCTTATTTTGATAGTGACGTAGCTAGTTGGCTCGTGGTCGAATTTATTGGCGTCTATTTTGGCGTACGGCTTGGCTATCTCGGAGGTACCGTATACATAATCTTTATGCAGCGCCTGCGGTATAACGCTCAGGTATAAAATATGGCCGTTAGTATCCTTGAACGTATCACTTTGAATGATAGTATCTTTATCTTTCGTACTGATAAGCGAGAAGCCGGCCTCTTTAATTTTTTTGGTTAAATCTATACGAGTTTTACTTACAGAAGTATTATGGCCATACTCTGTAGTGATGGATTTATCATTCGAAATATTACTTTTATAAACTGCTAGTCTATAAGATTTATCTAGCTTCAAATTGTTATATATACTATGAATTTGATTATAACGAGCAGTGTTGGTATATTCTACGACCATTCTGTCAACTAGATATACGCTCATAGCCGTTAGCCAAAAAAGTACAAAAACTAATATCGCATACACCAGTAAGCTGCGGCGCACCATGAAGTGAGTATCTGTTTTTGTAATGTGTTTGACACGCTGTTTGCGAGTCTTCTTGGGAGATTTTTTTGCCTTAGTAACCATAAACATAGTGTAGCATACCGATGCGATTATTGGCTAAGTATAGTCGTGGTGACAGATGATCCGTTGATTATTGCGCCGGACAGCAAAGGTTGTTCCGTGGCTCTATTCGGATCAAGCGGCTGGCGGCCTAAATTGTTGACATTATCGACAAGGGCAGGGAAATTAGCTGCCAAATCATTGTATGGCCTGCCATCAGGGATCGTACTATCGGTGGTGATGAATACCCAGCCGGCATTGCGTTGGCGCGATAAATTGATTATTTTTTGGTAATCGCTAGCTTTTGCGGCATAAATCGTATGGAAAATACGATGGGAGTTTGCCGGATCTTTTTCAAAGGCAGAGTAAGCGGTCTTATAGTTATTAATATATTCGTCAGCAGTGCCTTCGTTAGTCATGAAAATATCAGCGTATGGCGCAATCGCATCGGTGATGTGCGTACCAGGATTGGCAACGACTAATTTGTTGCCGTAGGTACTTTTCGTATAGTTATACAATTCTGCCATGTAAGCCGTTGCGCCGTTATTTCTGGATGATATCTCGTCGAAGTAAAAACCGTGAATTTTATCTACCCCGTAAAGTTCAATGAACTTAGCCATCGCGGCTTTAACTTCGGCAATCGGGCGGGTCTGCTGAACAGTGCGAATGTAAGCGATAGTCTTGAAACCAAGCTCGGCGTTCTTTTTTAACAGCCGCACATAGCCTGGGTCGAGCTTGGCGTTAGGACCGCCATCTGCCATGATGAGCGTGTACGGGATTTTATTGCTACCTGCTGCATGAACCGCTTTCCAGTAGTCAGAAAACTCGCTGCCACCAGCCTCAGCAAGCGGATAGACGTATGATAGCATAAAGACCGATTGAGCGTTGACCGCGGTATAGGAACTGGTATTTGTTTTATTAACCATACCAGTGACAGCGTTGCTAAGAGAAACGGTGTAAGTCTTATTCTTGCCGCCAGTGCCGGCATTGGTATCAACGTAGAATTTAGCGCTGGTTTCTCCAGCTTTAATAACCACTCGCTGGCTGTCCCAACGGATGTTGAGATTGTTCGGATTGCTAGTATTGTGTGTGATTTTGATATCCGCGCTAACATCAGTATTGGTTGCTTTGTCTAAAGTTGCCGTGTAAACAGCGGTTTCGCCTTCTTTGACGCTGGCTGGCCCATGAAGGGTAATTTTTGGCGCAGTCGCAGCAGGACTGATTATTCCCGCGCCAGTGCCGCCGCCTGAATTATCGACGACCGACCCGCTAAATCCGCTGGTGACGCTCTCTTTATGTCCTTTTTTGTCGGTGTAACTGGCTTGGACGATGACTTGCATACCGAGGTGGTCTCTGGTTTGTACTAGAGTTTTGCCAGTTCCCAGGAATTTGCCGTAAAATTCGTACCACCTGTAAGTAATACCGCTCTCTGGCACGCCATCAGCATCGGTAATGTGAGCAGTGAATACTTGTCCGACTCGGTTAATTCCGTCGATGGTGACGCTACCATGGTTATTATTTGATGCGGCGTTGCCGATAGCTATCGTAGCTGAGCTAATTAAATCTTTCATTACGTTTTTGTTGTTAGCATGAGTTGTTTTGACAGTGATTTTTTTACCCACTTCTGATGGTGTCAACTTGTATGAGAAATAACTAGCCCCAGGAATAGCCGCGCCGTCGGCAAACCATTGATAATACCGTATACCGCCGTCTTTCAACCCGTCGGGATCGTCGATTTGCGCGATTAGGGTTGAGTCGACTTCTGCGGCGCCGACGATTTTTACGGCTGCCTGCGCCGGCTCGGGCGTTGGCTTAGGCGGCTTGGATGGATTGGGCGGTGTAGTTGGTTTGTTATTGCCGGGCTTAGTAGACGGGGTATTCGCAGGTTGATGGTTAGCAGCATTGTGAATTGACGGTCTGCCCGGCGACGCTATTTGGCGGTAATGATAAGTATTGTGATTCTTGACAACCGAGACGCCATTTCCAGTCGTCTTGGTAGAATCACTAGGCGAACTGTTCGTGGACTCGTCAGTCTTGGTCTGGCTAGTCTCGTTCTTGCCATCCGGGTTCGAACTTGGTTCTGAATCCGAATCTGGTCGCTGCGGCTTGTTATTTTCGTCGTCTGCTTGAGAAGTAGTAGTATTATTATTATGGCTAGGTTCTTTATTTGTCTGATTATGCTGATTCATACTAATCAAACTGGTAAACAGCCAATACAGCAAAACTGTTGCTAGTACAACGGCCAATATCCCGATAACAACTTTTATTTTTCTATGGTTTGCTTGTTGGTTTTCCATATTCCTCTCCTCAGAATACAATACTTCAATTTAAGCATAGGCGATATGGAAAGTCAAATAACGAATCAATCGATCAAAAAAATAGACAGCTGTCATTGCTGCTATCTTTGGTACCCCGCACAGGAATCGAACCTGCAACCTTTGGTACCGGAAACCAACGCTCTATCCAGTTGAGCTAACGGGGCACGTTTGGTACGCCCGGCAGGATTCGAACCTGCGACCCCTTGGTTCGAAGCCAAGTACTCTAATCCGCTGAGCTACGGGCGCCTATCGCAATTATATCACATATTGTATAATCAGACTATGAACATACAGCAGGACATCTCTCTCAAAAAGCTTACAACTATGCATCTCGGCGGCGTGGCTCGGCAAGTTGTCGAGGCTAGAACTCGCGCCGATATCGCCGAAGCAGTACGCTATGTTCATGAGCACAATCTGGATATATATGTTCTCGGCGGCGGCAGTAATACGTTAGCGCACGACGAGGGCTTCGACGGACTTATTATACTCAATCGCATCCCAGGTTTTGAAGTTGTTGACGAAACTGACGATTTGGTGACGATTGTAGCTGGTGCTGGCGAGGTTTGGGATGACTTCGTACGGCGGACGGTCGAGATGAATCTTAGCGGCGTGGAATGCTTATCGGCGATCCCCGGTACGGTCGGTGCGGCGCCTGTACAGAATATTGGTGCTTACGGCCAAGAGGCTGCTTCAACGATTGTCTCGGTCAATGCCTACGATACGCGCGATAACCAATTTGTAACTATTAGCAATGCTGAGTGTGACTTTGCGTATCGTCATAGTATTTTTCGCGGTCGTTGGGAGGGGCGCTATATTATAACATCAGTAACGTTTAACTTGTCGCGGCATCAATCTCAACCGCCGTTTTATGCAGCGATTCAGCATTATTTAGACGAGCACGATATTCACGATTATTCACCGCAAACATTACGCGAAGTTGTGATGAAGATTCGCTTTGATAAGTTGCCCGACCCGAAAGTCCGCCCAAACACTGGTTCGTTTTTCAAGAACGCTATTATTTCGACTGATAAATTATCTGAACTGCAGCAAAAGTACCCTGATATTCCGCATTATAATATGCCGCAAGGTACATACAAGATCCCAACTGGCTGGCTAATTGATAGGTGTGGATTAAAAGGTACGCTTCACTATGGTATGCGCGTTCACGACAAAAACGCGCTAGTCCTTATCAATGAGTCGGCACAGAGCTATGAAGATCTAGCGCAAGCTCGCCAAAAAATTATTGATACCGTTTACCAAAAATTTGGTATCACCATTGAGCAAGAGCCGTTAGAGATACCTGGCAAAAACTCAGAAAAAGCATAGCCATTTTATAAATTGTGCGCTACAATTAAGTCATGAAGCGTAAAGAGGGCGGGTTTACTATAGTTGAAGTGGTTATTGCAGTTACCGTCATCGGTGTGCTGCTGATAATTGCTATGACTACACTCAATGGCTTGACGGCGAAAGGTCGCGATGCAACCCGTAGAGCTCGCGCTGAAGCCATGGCTCTAGATCTTGAACGTTATTATAAATACAACACCACTTTCAGGGGGCATGAATATCCAACTGGCAACGCGCTGTTAGCTGATATAGGCAAATATTTTAGTGACACTACAGTTGTGCAAGATCCCTCTCGTTCTGGCAATAGACTAGTCAAGGGCTGCCCGGCGGCCGGCCCGATACCAGCCAGCTGGGGCTGGACGGATGAGCAGAAAATGCTCTATAGGTATTGTGCTCAAGACAGAGAGAGATCCGACTGCGATAAAGTTTACGGCGCTTCGGGTAAGGATGTTTGCGTCGGTTTCAGAATATATTACTATAGCGAATCAGATAATGCGCTTTATCAGGTGAATAGCATATGGTCAAGATGAGAACGGATGAAGGTTTTACAATCGTTGAGGTGGTAGTTACACTGTTATTTATTTCGATAATATCGCTTGGTATATTAACGATGCATACCCAGGTTAGCATACTCTCGATTATTAACCGCCAGGATCAAAAGGCTAGTTATTTAGCGTACGATAATATGCGTAAGTATGTTAATGGAGCTCCGCCAACTTGGTTTTTGTGTACCAGTCAGCTGCCAGGCGCTGTGCAGCAGGTATTGCTTGATTCAGAAGGGCATATTAGTGAGTTGCCCGGAACTACCAAGCAAAAAGTTGTGGCATCGGCGCCGTATGGTTGCGGCGACACTGTCAGCAGTTTGGGTATGCCGATTCGCGTTGAGTCTGTAGTAACATATGGTAATGGTAAGAAGGTAACTCATGTTGCATATGCGGCATTCTAACCAATCTGGATTCACTATCGTAGAGCTAATGGTGACGACGGCCGTTATGTTTATAGTGGTCGTAATATTTGGCGGTATTATATCAGCATCTTACCGCCAGGCTATAGCAGCAGATGCGCTTGCTTCAATGACGCGTGACATGCACGTGACGATGGACGCTATCGAAATGGATGTTTTGGCTTCAGTCGAGATTGCCTCTACTTCTAGAAGGGGTGATATGAATATGATCGATCGGTATGGATATGGCGCGGTGAGTACTCCTGCACCTACTCTGCAAACTTGGAAATATTTTGGCGGAGGTGGTAATAGGCGGGCCTTACTCCTGATACAATATGCGACTAATTTGCGGCGCGGGGCAGGCTCTCGCGAGGTAGTTTATGCTGCAACAAAAAGGTTTAATTGCAGCACAGAGAGACGTCTCCAGCCAAAATACAGACAGATGGTGGTCTACTTCATGCGGGACAATACATTGTATCGAAGGGTTATATTTGATGATATAAAAAGCGAAAGATATAAAGCCCTTGGCGTTAATGCTTCTGCTATATGTGGTACCGGCGATGAAAATAACGAATTCTGGCGCAAGATAGCAGTACAATCCATACCTCCGCAGTCGTCCGAGTTTACTGGCAGTGCAACGCCAGGACGGTCGCTTTATCGCGACGAAACAATTGCCCGCAACGTTTCGGCATTTGATGTTCAGTATTTTAAGGATGACGCAGCAATAGCTAATCAGTATAATGCTGCCCTTAGCTCTGATCATATGTTTGAAAATGCTAACAAAGTTAAAATTGATATAACAATTGGTTCTCCTGTAGGGGGAGTGTCTAAGATATCTCAGTCATTAACTGTTCGGAAAGGAAATGAGGAATGATTCGCTTTGATAAGGGCTATTCTCTAGCAGTAATGATTATAATGACAACATTTATATTGGCGGTGCTAGCGGCTGCATATCGCGTTACTACGCGTTCGTATATTTATTCTCGCGAGGAGTATTATTATAAGCTGGCTCAGGAGGCTGGTGAATCGGGGACGGCGGCAGCCAATGCTTGTTTGGATATGAATAACTGGAAACAGACATGGGGTCATGTCCCTGGGGCTGCTGGCTTGTATCTGACGCCAAGTAGCGACTGCAAAGGTCAAGACGGTAAGATTCCGACCAATAAATACGTTATGAGCGAAGGCTCGATCCGTACAATTTTCACTGTTGGCGACCTTAATTTTCATGATGATCATCATTCGGATGTCTCGGCTATTGGCAAAACGCAGCTCGTGGACTCTGGCGGCATAGTTTTGCGCGAGTACACTGTTTCGGTTAAAAAGCTTATCACTCGTCCGGGTCTGGTTGCTACGAAGTCTTCTAGTGGTACTTATCGAACGTGCGGTATTCTGTCTAATAGTATTTGGTGCTGGGGTAGGAATCGTTATGGCCAGTTGGGTAATGGAAGGTCTGTTGGTCATAATCCAGGCAATCCAGCAAAAGCTGCGCTTAGCGTCGATTCCGATATACCAGTCAAAGTAGTTAAACAAACAGGAGTTCTCTACGGCAAGAGAATTGATGACTTATTTACCGCTCAGTATCATAGTTGCGCTCTGGCTGAAGGTAAAGTTTATTGCTGGGGCTACAATGGTACTGGTCAGCTTGGTAATGGACGATCCGGCGACGAAGAACATTCAAATGTTCCTATTGAGGTTAAGGGGGCGCTGGCTGGTAAAACAGTAACTAGCATCGGCGGTTCATATAATACTTCGTGCGCCATTGCTGGCGGCAAAATATATTGCTGGGGCGAGGGTTATCACGGTGTGACTGGTACTGGTGACAAAACAAAGGTGCGCCCATGGCCGACTTTAGTTAGAGCAGGTGTTTCTGGCGGTCTGCCGAATAATTATACGGCAACTGCGCTAGCGACCAGTGGTACGCGGTCTATGAATATGTGCGCTATCGCCAATGGCTTTGCTTATTGCTGGGGCCAGAATAATGTTGGTCAGATTGGCAATAATACATCTGCTAGCCCTGCCACTCAGCCAGTCTATAGTCCTATGAGAGTTTCTGGTTTGACCAATGTAACGAATATATCACAGGATGGATATTTGGCTCAAAGTGGCGAGGCAGACAGGTTTACTCACGTATGTGCTGCTGCTAACGGCGAGGCATACTGCTGGGGTAATGGTCGCGCTGGGCAATTAGGTATGGCGCATATCGGCTATATTGCCAAAAAGGCTACTCCAGTCAAGGTTGATCGGCCAGCAGGCTTGTCGCCGTCAGATAAAGTGAAGAAGGTTGAAGTGGGCATTTGGCATTCATGCATGCTGATGAATAGCGGTAGAGTGTTCTGCTGGGGGACTAATGCTTATGGTCATTTAGGGGCGAACCTTGCTCCTGGCGCGCTTCCCAACAACCGATCGGTAAAACCGATAGAGATATTGGTTGGCCCAGGCGGAATTCCGGCAGGGCAGCGGATAATTGATCTGGCTGCTGGCGCTAACCGTGGATGCGCGGTGGTAGAAAACGGACACTCGTATTGCTGGGGTCTGAATGACGCCGGGCAGATTGGTGACGGTACCCATATTGATGCCCGCGCGCCAACCGAGTCGCTGTTCCTGCGCCCGACGCAGAATCGCTACATCTATTAAAAAACCACTTGCGCTTTCGTTATCGGTGTAGTATTATCAAATTACAATTAACTAACATAATAAATAGGGGGCACATTACTGTGACAACAAAACAACTTAAAAACCGAGGTTTCACCCTTGTTGAGCTCTTGATTGTGATCGTCATCATCGCGATTTTGACGGTGATTTCACTGATTGCTTATAATGGTATTCAGAACCAGGCGAAAACTTCAGCGTCTCAGGGTGTCATGAAGAATGTTGCTGATAAAGCACAAATTTATAATACTCAACAGCCTGATGGAGCTAATGGGTATCCAGCGGCGGTAGATGACTTATCTGCAGCAGGCAAAAGCGGTGAAACTTGGTATCTTGAGTCAAGCGCGTATGTAGTTGGTGGTAGTAGTAAGCCAACAAGCGCGCCGACTGGTGCTGATGCATCTAAAACAATTTGGTACAAAGTTTGTAATGATGCTAAAGGTCGTCATGTAGGTATAACGATTTGGGGATGGGATTTCTCAAAGAACGAAGCAATTGAACGTGTAGTTGGTGAGTGCTAAAAATAGCTATTTAACTAGCAAAATACTCCGGTTTTTACCGGAGTATTTTTTGCCTAGATATTGGTTTTTGGTTGATGATGCTCTAGACTTGATTTAGTTCTCTACAAAACTCCCTCACCTCCTCGCGCAAAACTCCTAATCTCTTCTCGTTCTCGCGGGCGTCAATCGCTTGCTTGATCCACTCAGCGATTTGCGCCATGTCGTCGGGCTGGCAGCCGCGGGTGGTGATGGCGGGCGTGCCTAGGCGAATGCCGCTAGGGCGGAACATCGGCAGCGGGTCGTCGGGTACGGCATTGGCGTTTAGCGTCAGACCGATCTTATCGATAGCGATCTCGGCAGTTTTGCCATCGATACCAAAACTCTTGTTGATATCGGCTAATATCAAGTGATTGCTAGTACCGCCAGTCACTAGCTGGAAGCCGCGTTTTTGTAGCTCCTCGGCTAGCTGCGCGGCGTTAGCGACGATATTTTTCGCGTAGTCGCAGAACTCGGGCTGTAGCGCCTCGCCAAAAGCTACTGCCTTGGCAGCGATGGTGTTCATATGCGGGCCGCCTTGCATACCTGGGAAGACTGCCCGATCAATTAGTGTCGGGATGTTCTCGAGCGTTTTGGCGGGTTTTTTGAGCGGGCTAGTCACCTTGCCCATACTGAGTATTAAGCCGCCGCGAGGGCCGCGCAGTGTCTTGTGGGTGGTAGTAGTCATGACATGAAAGCCGTAATCAAGCGGATTCTTGGCTACGCCGCCAGCGATCAATCCAGCAATATGTGCTACATCAGCCATCAGCAGACAGTTATTTATTTCGTGACCGATTTCGGCAAATTTAGCCCAATCCAGTTCGCGCGGGTAGGCGCTGAAACCAGCCAAAATAATCCGCGGCTGATGCTCATGTGCTAAGCGGCGAATCTCTTCGTAATCAATCTCGCCGGTTTCGATATTTTTCATTTTGTACGGGACGAAGTTGTATAAGTTAGCGCTGCGGGTGACAGGCGAGCCGTGCGTCAGGTGTCCGCCATGGCTTAAGTCCATCGCCAAGATAGTATCGCCTGGCTGGCACCAAGCACTATAGACCGCTTCGTTAGCTGGCGCGCCGCTGTGCGGCTGGACATTGGCGTGGTCGGCGCGGAATAATTTCTTGGCGCGGTCAATAGCTAATTGCTCGACGCGGTCGGTGAATTCTTGGCCGCCGTAATAGCGCCGACCGGGGTAGCCCTCGCTGTATTTATTGGTAAAAACGCTGCCAAGTGCCTTTCGCACGTCCTGGCTAACGTAATTTTCACTTGGTATCAATTCCAAGCCGTCACGCTGGCGTTCCTCTTCGCCGGCGATACAATCAGCAACTGCGATGTCTGTCATGATTATCCTCCTTTTTCTTATCTATATTTTAGCACTTATGATCATTTACTGTAACGTTTTGAAATAGAGTTGGTTGCGATTGAATTTCTTGACAATATATCATATCAGGTATATTATGGTGACATGAAAACGGCGAAGTATCTCAAAAATATTGGCGCACTCATCCAAGAAACGCGCCAAGCACGCAATATGACTCAAAACGAACTGGCAGAGGAGCTTGGCACTAGCCAGTCGGCAATTAATCGAATCGAGAACGGCAAGCAGAATATCAGTCTCGAAATGATCGCGCGTATCGGCGAGGTGCTGTCAAGCGAAATAGTACGGATTAATAACTCGGGCAAAACTAACTTTCGCATCAATGGCGGCCGGGAATTGCATGGTGAAATTGAAATCAAAACTAGTAAGAACGCTGCTGTCGGATTGCTGTGCGCTAGTCTACTCAACAAAGGCAAAACGACGCTGTGCCGGGTAGCACGGATCGAGGAAGTCAATCGAATTATTGAGGTTCTGGAAAGTATAGGCGTGCGATGCCGCTGGATTAGCGAGCATGACCTAGAGATTGATCCGCCGAGGGTCTTGCAGCTCGACAATATGGATATCGAAGCTGCTAAGCGGACGCGCAGTATCATTATGTTTTTAGGTCCGCTATTACATCAATACGAGACGTTCAAGATACCGTTTGCTGGCGGTTGCAGTCTGGGTACGCGGACGGTTGAACCGCATATGGCGGGTCTGGTACCATTTGGTTTGAGCGTTGAGGCGGCCAATGACAACTATATTGCCACGGCTAAGCCGCAGCATGTCGACCGGGCGATTATTTTAACTGAACGCGGCGATACAGTCACCGAGAATGTCGTTATGGCGGCAGCGCTTTATGATGGTACGACTATTATTCGCAATGCTAGCCCGAACTATATGGTGCAAGATGTTTGTTTCTTTCTAGAAAGGCTAGGTGTCAAAATAGAGGGTATCGGTACCACTGTTCTCAAGATTACTGGCAAAAAATCAATTGACTGCGACGTCGAATACTTCCCAAGCGAAGACCCAATTGAAGCGATGAGTTTCGTGGCGGCTGGTGTCGTGACTGGTTCAGAAATTACTATCAGGCGCGTGCCGATTGAATTTATGGAGCTAGAGCTAGCGACTTTGGCGGGTATGGGTTTGCAGTACGATATTTCCGAAGAGTACATAGCGCGCAATGGTCGCACTCGTCTAGTTGATATCGTGCTCAAAAAATCCGAACTGCATGCCCCGAAAGATAAAATTCACGCCCTGCCTTTTCCAGGGATTAATATGGATAATCTGCCATTTTTGGGTTTGTGTGCAACAGTTGCTAAGGGTCGCACGTTGATTCATGATTGGAGCTACGAAAATAGAGCAATCTACTTTACTGAACTGACTAAGATGAATGCTCAAGTAAATATGGTCGATCCGCACCGGGTTTATATCTCTGGCCCGACTCGCTGGAAGCCGGCTGATATCACAGCACCAGCCGCACTGCGTCCGAGCGTGGTGATTTTGCTAGCGATGCTGGCGGCGCCTGGCAAATCGGTACTGCGCGATGTTTACAATATCAATCGCGGCTACGAAGATATTGCTAACCGTCTGAACTCACTAGGTGCAGATATCGAAACCGTTTGGGAATAGTGACAATCAAGCGCCTGTCTGCTATAGTAATAAATGCCCTGAGAAGGGGTAATGCGGCGGAAGTAGCTCAGTTGGACAGCCGTGAGTATCAAAAATAGCGCTCGCTCTAACCAACTGACAAGATTCTGCTAGTACATTTCGTAGTATTCATTTTGGCGGAAGTAGCTCAGTTGGTTAGAGCGCTGGATTGTGGCTCCGGAGGCCGTGGGTTCGAATCCCATCTTTCGCCCCAAATAAAACACCCGGTTTTCTTCATTAGTCTCGGGTGTTTTATTTGACTCTAAATCATAAATACTATCGGTTGAACGGGTCGCGCGACGGCTTGATCGGCTCGGTGAAAGTACGCGACGGAACAGTCGGTTCGGTCGTAGGTGTAATGAGCGACGATTTATTTGTTTGCGTGGTTCCTGCGCTTCGCGAGTTTGCGTCAGAAACCCGCGAGCTTTGCGGCTGGCGGCTGTCGGTTATTTGCGTTCCATTAGCATTGGCTGCGGCAATTTGCTGGTCTTGCCAGGCTTTGCGATAAGCGTGTCTAACTCCAGAATCTTTGTATGCGCCGATATATTGCCGGTTGGTGTTTTGGCGTCGTTGAAAGCTATTTTTGGCAATCCTGCCGCCAACCTGCGGCTTGTTATTGGTTAATCCGCTTGAATGCATAGCATCGCTCTGCGTGCTATTAGTTGAGAAGCGGTCAAATAAACGTCCCATGCTTTTATTATACACTAACGTAATGATATAATATATAGTGCGCGGGTGTAGTACAGCGGTTAGTATGCGAGTTTTCCAAACTCGAGATCGGAGTTCGATTCTCCGCACCCGCACCAAAATATTTGCCCCGATAGCTCAGCTGGTGAGCCCTCAGCGACAAAAATCGCATAGCTCTATCCAGCTTCTGTCTAAGCGAATCGGGCGACTAAATACATTTTCAGAGTGCCCCGATAGCTCAGCTGGATAGAGCAGGAGACTTCTAAGCTCAAGGCCGCAGGTTCGAACCCTGCTCGGGGTACCATTATTCAACTAGCCGATAATAAAAACTCATCGCAATGATGAGTTTTTTACATGGAGTTTCGTGGAGGGCCAGGAGGGGCTCGAACCCTCGACACCCTGCTTAAGAGGCAGGTGCTCTAACCAGCTGAGCTACTGGCCCTTATCTTTTCATTATAGCAT
Organism: uncultured Candidatus Saccharibacteria bacterium; assembly: GCA_963519435.1. Classification (GTDB taxonomy): domain Bacteria; phylum Patescibacteriota; class Saccharimonadia; order Saccharimonadales; family Saccharimonadaceae; genus Saccharimonas. The sequence goes on from CAUQMT010000001.1 coordinate 13,011, forward strand.
AGATAGAGGTAAAAGTAAATATGAACGCTAGGAATTTTCGGTCTGTTGGGTAGTCAAATGATGACGCTTACTCTTGCTAATTCTGTGAAAATCGACGATAATATACGAATAATGCCAGAGTTGAATCGAATTGGCGCCCACTTGCGGGCAGGTGTTATATATGCACAGCGGCAGTCTGATGAGCGGCAGCAAATACTTAGTCAGGCTGATAAAATTAATGTCGTTGGTGCTGGCGGCATGCTGACGGCGGCTTACGAGCAGCTGCGCAACGCCGCTGAAAATACCGAGGAGCACTTGCTGCTACAAAATGCTATCCGGCGGTTTTTCAAACAATCGTTTATTGTTCGCGATGAGGCGTTGGTCCGAAAAAGCGGCGAAGAATTGGTGGTTGAATTGACTTTTGCGGGATATTTGCCCAACGATAGCGTGTCGCGTAGCCAAATCAAAGAGATTTCAAAACTAGCAACAGCGCACTATAAAGCGTATGAAAAGCTGATTGCTGATCGTTCAATCAATTTGGATCGTTCTTCGGCATGGCTGTTAGAAACTCTGTCGGTATTGGCGGCGAATGTATTGGTTGATCACGCTGGCGATCATGCGTTTATTGATTTTGCGTATGAATATTTCGAGACAGCAATTCCGCGGGATGCGCTGCAATCGACTTCGGCTGATGAATATGGAGCTGCGCTTTATGTGGCTATTCAGCAGGCGCTGATGAAGAGCGACGTAGCCACGGTGCGCGCAGGGCTATTGGTGCGTTATGGAACGAGCGTTGAGTCACTTGAGGCTTTTGTTGAATTTAATCGTAAAATTGATAAGATGCTGCGCAGCACGTCGGTCGAAGAGCTGCGCCGCGTGGTTGATCGGCAGGGGGCGCCGCTGCGTGTTATTCGCCATATGATGGAGACGCAAGACGACTTCCCGGCATTGTTGCAAAAACGCGAGGCATTTCTCGACGAATTTGAGCGGCAAGTGAACCGTGAATATTCTAGTATGATGGCGCGAATTAACCGGGCTATTATGCGCAGCGTGGTCTTCTTGGTAATTACTAAGTTTTTGATTGGCATCGCTATTGAAGTGCCGTATGACCTATGGGCGCACGGACAAATTGAGTGGTTGGTGCTGATGATCAATTTGTTCTTCCCGCCGATATACATGGTGTTGCTGCGCTTAACGCTGAATGTGCCGGGATACGCAAATACCGAAGCGCTGATTAAACGAGTCGATCAGATGCTCTACGGCGGCGATAATACTGTACTGATGCGGCGGCAATTAGCGGGACGGACGTATAGCTCGATGTTTTCGATTATGTACGGCGTAATGAGTCTGGCGGTGTTCGCGCTGGCGACTTGGCTGCTGACGTTGATTGGTTTTTCACCAGTGCATATTATTATTTTCTTTGTATTTTTCTCGGCGGCGAGCTTCCTAGGCTTTCGCTTGAGTCGGTTGATTCGCGATCTCGAGATTGTGCGCAGTGCTAGCAACGGCTTTACCTTTGTACGCGATACGCTGTATTTGCCGTTTGTAGTCGCTGGCCGGTGGATGAGTGATAAATACGCGCAGGTTAATATTGTGTCGATGGTGTTGGATATGTTAATCGAATTACCACTCAAAACCATTTTGCGCAAGATCCGGCAATGGGCAGCTTTTATTGATGATAGAAAGGACAGTATATCATGAAACAGTTAAATGGCAAGGAACTGCAAGGTTTTATTAAGCAGCGCCAAGCGCGTCAAGTACGAAATCTACGCCAAGAATATGGTGTGGTACCAAAACTAGTTATTATAATGAGCAAAAACGCTAGCCAAGCGATTCAAACGTATGTTCGGATGAAAACACGTTACGCAGCAGATATTCTGATTGATGTTGACGTACAAGCAGTCGCGCAAGCTGATATGATGGCGGCTATTGATCAAGCTAACAACGATCCAGTAGTGCAGGGGATAATTTTGCAATTGCCGATTGATGACGTGTCGCAGACCGAAAAGCTGTGCCAATTAATCGCGCCAGAGAAAGATGTTGATGGTTTAGGGTCTAGTAGTATCTATCCGAGCGCTACTGCGCAAGCAATCGATTGGCTATTGGCTGGGTATAATATCGAGCTATCGGATAAGCAAATTGCTATCGTGGGTCGCGGTAAGCTTGTCGGAGCGCCGCTCGAAAAAATGTGGCAGCAGCGCGGTCTAAACGTGCAGGTCTACGACAAGACGAATCCAGCTACCGCGGATAGTTTGCAAAAATGTAGCGTAATTGTAACGGCGACAGGTGTGCCGCACTTGATCACCTCCGAAATGATCGCGCCAGAGACGGTAGTGGTGGATGCTGGTACGGCGAGCGAAGGCGGCGTGTTGGTCGGCGATGTTGACGATGCGGTTCGCCAGCGCAGTGATATTACGATTACACCGCGAAAGGGCGGTGTCGGTCCGTTGACATACGCAGTATTATTTGATCATCTGATTGAGGCGTGCTTGCGGCAAGTCGGTAAGTTATAGTAATTCTATCGCTTATCGTTCAGTGCTTCTTTGGCGTGGATGACAACTTGGCTAGGTGTTAGATTAGCCTTGACGATATAACTATGAATACCTAGGTTACGCAGCTCGGCAGGTGCCTCTTCTTCGCCTAGGTTGGTTAGAATGATAACTGGCGTATTAGCATTAGCAGGCTGCTGGCGGATTTTTCGCAGCGCTTCGGTGCCGTTCATATTCGGCATTTGCAGATCAAGCAAAATAATGTCAGGATTAGCATGCTGAACCACTTTAACGCCAGTCTCGCCGTCGCTGGCAGTAACCACATCGAATCCAGCCGCCTCGAATTTCATCCGGTACATTTGGTTGATTACTTGATCGTCCTCGATAATAGCGATAGTTGTCATGCTTTTATAATAGCATATCCCGGTTACTTTTCGAGTAAGCTCTAGCGTTATCGTCGAGAAAAGTGTACTATAAAGGCAATGAAGCGGTTTTTTGGTAAAATTCGCCGTCCATCATATCGTTCGCAGCAAGTCGTAGACGTTCTGACGCGCAAAATGGTTGATGCCAAAGACATTGATACATTGCTAAATAGCTATTTAGAAACTTTTGTTAGTGTACTGCAAGTACGTTTTGCTGGCGTGGCTTTTTGCGATCAATATCACCAGCCGTATATTGCTGGCAAGCGTAACGTACCAGCATGGTTGGACTCACAGACGCTTGGTTCTGGCGACATTGGTGATTATGCTCGATATAGTATTGCGGCAATCTTACCGCTATGCGTTGCCGATCAGAAAATTGGTTGCCTGGTAATTGGCGAGCGGCGTGACGGCTGCGAGATTCGCGGTAAGGAATTTGAGCTGTTTGATGTTTTGGCGCGTAATCTATCGGTGGCGCTGTTGAACATGTTTCGCCTAGAGGAGATTCGCCGCTTAGCTGGAAATTTAGAGAAGGAAGTCGATGAGGCGACCAGTCAGCTGCGCCAGTCCAACAAAAGATTGCAGGCCCTGGATGCCACTAAAGATGAGTTTGTCAGTATGGCCAGCCACCAGCTGCGGACGCCGCTGACTAGCGTAAAAGGCTACCTGAGTATGGTTCTCGAGGGCGACGCTGGCGAGATTACACCGCCGCAGCGGCAGCTGCTAGAAGAGGCTTTTCGCAGCAGCGAGCGGATGGTGCGATTGGTTAGTGATTTTTTGAACGTGAGCCGTTTGCAGACTGGTAAGTTTATTATCAATCGTACAGCGGTTAATTTGTCGCAGCTGGTTGCCGAAGAGGTTGCGAACGTAGATCAGGTGGCAAATACGCATAAGGTCAAGGTCACGTATCGCCAGCCAGCGCGCTTTCCGCTGCTGTATCTAGACGACACCAAGATTCGCCAAGTTATTATGAATTTCATTGATAACGCTATTTATTATTCACCAGACGCTAATACGGTAAAGGTCCGATTGTCAATTGAAGATGGCCAGGCAGTTTTGCGGGTAATCGATAAGGGAATGGGCGTATCGCCATCTGCCAAGAAAAAACTTGGCACTAAGTTCTTTCGCGGCGACAACGCTCGGCGGCAGCGGCCAGACGGCACGGGGATCGGCTTATTCTTGGCGAAGAAAGTAGTCGAAGGACATGGCGGTACGATGATTTTCGAATCGGAGCTCGGCAAGGGTAGTACTTTTGGCTTTCGGCTACCGATTGCGGAGTTAAAGTCGCCGCCAGCTCTAGACGGCAGCAAAGCATAAATGGTATACTTTTATTTATGAAGAGGAAGATGGGATTTATCATAGGCGGCGGCCTGGCGGTTATAGCAGCTGTTGTCGCTGCGGCAGCACTGGGATATCTTTACGGCGGCGTAAAAACGCCAGAACAGCGCGCGCTGGTTTACTATAATGTGTGCGGAAATGATATCATTGATAAGTTTAATGGTAGTATATCTTCCCCTGATAATCTGAAGAAGATTGCTGGCGAAATAGAAAAAAAGAATCACTACGCTGATGACGCCACGTGTGTTGTTGCCTTGTATTTTTATCATACGACCGCAGATGCGAACGGTCATAGCCAGAAGACGGACGAGTTATATAACAAAATAAAAAACCTGTCAGACAAAGGAATATACGCTAGCGGCAGGCTGAAGGTGCCAGTTAATGTTGAGCAGTTAAATTTGCTGCGCAGCAAGCAATCAGTTCCGGAGAATAAGCAATAATGCACAAGGGGCTGCTGCGTGGCTTGAAGTGGTGGCTTAGCTGTTTTGTTATTGTGGCAGCAGCAGGTATTGTTTGTTTGCTGAGAAGCGATACGTCGTATGCAGTTTATGGTTGGAATTCTGGACGTAACGATATGGAGAAGCAAGCTTGGGGCGGCGATCCTTGCGGCGATTATATTAATCACCCGTGCGCTGTCTGGTGGGCGTCTTATCATAATACGAACTATTTCAGTATGGTGGGGTCTTCGCCAACCAACCCGATCGAGATGGACTGGAATGCAACGACACTATACTTTACTATACGAGGCTCGTGGAATACCCAACGATTTCGTAATCCAATTAGAATTTACTCTCTGTTCACTTTCAATGGGCAGGGCAGGTCTGTTTGGGTAACTAATCCAGCAGGTCATATAGACGGCAACGGCAATTATTTCTTTAATAGGGGCTATTATGGCGGCGGCGGTCCTGAATATCAGTGGATAAACGGTGAAAGCGAATGGGACCAGTTAAATCTAGGAGCTGACGTTAACGGTGTCGCTCAACCTGGCGGCCCGTCAGAGCTGGTTACGTTTGGTGCAAAAAGCTGTTTGGCGGTCATGAGAGGTAATAAAGTATACACTTATAGCGGTTCTCATGTTAACTGCGGTACCGACAATATCTCGCTGTGGGTACGCCGTAAGCCGCGACCTAGCGGCTGGAAAGTCCAAGGCGAAAGCTATATCTATAATCGTTCCGACAACAAGACTTATGCGAATTATAATAATTCCAATGCCTTTGGTACTTCTCGCCCGTACGCCGAGCGGCATCTAGATGGTAAACCTGATGTCTTTCCTGGAAAACAAGCCGAATTTATAGCGACTCTTCGGAATACTCCATATTCAAATTATCAGCATACAACATCTAGTGTACAAGTGGTTATAGAATCAGCGTATTTTAATAATCTGCACGATGTCGCTAGCTGTGCCGGTAAGGATTGGCGCCATTGCGGTGGTAGTAATAATGGACATAGAGTTCTCATTGCACGCGGAGCGGTCAGTAATATTTATAACAATAAATGCCGGTCGGCGCTTAATAACTTAGTGCAAAGTCCTAATAATACAAATACTTGGAGTGGTCGAGACGGCGACGATTGTATGAAGATTCGCGCGCCTGGCGATGGTAGCAGGGCGGGATCTTATATATGCACCCAGATATGGTGGACGTGGCCTGATTCGGTGGTGCGTCGAGACTGGGCCTCAAGTGAACCCGCCTGCGCGAGGGTGGCGTCTGACTTTAATTTGGTGCCAGGAGTTGGTTCGGCGGGCGGGTCAACGGCTATTGGCGTACTAGAACAAGGTAATGCGACAACGCTAGATAGCACCATATACAATACGGGCGGGCGTCGCGAAGCTGGCGGTAGTAGTGATGCCGATGTCTTTACGTTTGCCTTCACTGGATCGGCTGCGGAAATGTCGGATGGTCAACTGGGCAGTATACTAAATGGCATATTCAATAAGAATGACGGAGACAGGCATTATGCCGATACGACCTATGGCGCAGGCGTGAATACATGCTCTTGGCTCAACTCTCAGCCTCAGTTGTCTGGTAAAATTAGCGATTGTACGCCAACAAATAACAAGCAGAGTGCTTTTGACAGGACTGAAGTTATTGATACGTCGGCGCTTGATACGGCACGATACAAGATTGGCGATGTAATTTGCCGGGTAGCTACTGTTAATAAGTATAACTGGGATACAACGGGAGATTCTTCAAAACGCCGCGTATCGTATCCGCGTTGCTACCGTATTTCCAAGAGGCCAATGGTACAAATCTGGGGTGGCGATGTGCGTGTCGGGTCGAGCAATATCGCGAATGCTTTAATCAACCAACAGTATAAGTCGGGCATCTATACTGGCGGCGCGCGTACGCTGACTATGAGTGGCAATACTCATTCGATCGGCAGCTGGGGTGAATATGGCATGTTTGCGCCAGAAATTTCCTCGTATAGCCGGTCAAATGTTGTGTCGGCATCAGGAGGTGCTCTTTCTGGCATGGGTACGACATCGCGGTTGGGCATAGCGGCAGATAGCGAGTTAAATGGTCTAACATTTGCCAATAATAAGGCTAGATATGGGCAATGGGGAACTATCGGCGCGCAAAATACTGTCAAATCTAGTTATTTTGGCGCTCAGCGTCCGTTGGCGGGCGAGAATATCTCGCTTAACGGATTAGATGGCTCGTACAAATTGTCATCGTCGCGAGCAATCGTGAATTTGTCGGGCGGCACTATTGGGATGGGTAGGTCGGTTATTATTGATGCTGGCGACAAGACGGTAGTTATAGATGGTGATATACGTTATGATACTGGTAGCTTCTCTAGCGCTAGCCAACTACCGCAGGCTGTGATATACGCGCGCAACATTATTGTTAAGGATAGTGTAACTAATATTGACGCTTGGTTGATTGCTTCGGGTACTAATGCTGGCGTGGGCGGTGTAATTTCTACCTGTGAAGTTGACGAGAGCGGTGTTCGATCAGCATTAATCCGGTCTGATTATACTAGCGGATTGAGATCGACGGTTTGTGACAAGCCGTTACAGATTAATGGGGTAGTGTCGTCGCGTGTTTTGCAGTTGCGCCGTACTCACGGAGCTGACGGTTCGGTTGGCAATGAGAATGGTTATACCACGCCAGCGGAGATTATCAACGCGCGGATGGATACGTACTTGTGGGCCTATAATAAAGCTAACGCAAACAGTTCTATTTCAACCGACACCACAACCGAGCTGCCACCGCGGTATTAGCAGTTGTTTATTGCGCAAATAAGGCCAATCTGTTAAGATATCTGTAAGTGCGGCCTTATCGTCTAATGGTTAGGACACCAGGTTTTCATCCTGGCAATCCGGGTTCGATTCCCGGTAAGGTCACCATATAATATAAATTTGCACTTGTCAAGTACGTCCTAGTTTGGGCGTACTATTTTTGTGGAACACATTAGAGTATAATAACTATCTATGAGTAATACATTTAAAAGGACTAAGATACTGGCGACTCTGGGGCCAGCTACAAATTCACCAGAGAAAATCAAACAATTAATTGAAGCTGGCGCAAATGGCTTTCGTTTGAACTTTAGCCATGGATCGTACGAAGAACGGCTCGATCAGATCAAGTGGATTCGTGATGCTAGCGCCGAAGTTGGCCGAACGGTAGCAATCTTGCAAGATTTACAAGGACCAAAAATTCGTCTCGGCGTTCTAAAGAACAACCACTTAGACGTTAAAGCTGGCGACGAGATAGTTCTCGATCATGCAATTCAAGAACACGATGGCAGTACGAATTTGCCGATTCAATACAATTTAGCTAACAAAGTCAAGGTTGGCGAGCCAGTTTACTTGTTTGACGGCAAGATTCGCGGCGAGATGATTGAGCGGGTTAGTGATACAGCAATCAAGATTCGTATTCTGAATGATGGATTTTTGATGAGCCGTAAAGGCTTGAATCTGCCAGACACCGACTTTGGCGGCGATATTTTAACGCCAAAAGATTTGGCTGACGTAGAGTTTGGCGCCGATAAAGATATTGATTTTGTAGCCCTCAGTTTTATTCAGAGCGCAGACGATATCAATAACTTGCGGCAGATTATGCTAAGCCACGGTTCGACAGCACAAATTATCGCGAAAGTTGAGACCAAAGCAGCTATCGAGATGGAGTCGCTCAAAGAAATAGTCAAGGCTGCTGACGGCGTGATGATCGCGCGCGGCGACTTAGCGGTCGAGACTAGCCCCGAGATTGTACCGATTGTTGAGCGCGAAGCAATTCGCTTGTGCCGCAAATACGGTAAACTATCAATCGTGGCAACGCAAATGTTAGCCAGTATGGTCGATAATCCAGAGCCGACTCGCGCCGAAGTTAGCGATGTAGCAACAGCAGTAATCCTGGGTGCCGACGTGGTGATGCTCTCTGACGAGACGGCTAACGGTAGTTATCCTGTCGAGGCAGTCAAAATGATGGCCAAGACGGTGCGCTACACGCAGTCGCGCTGGCCGATGAATGACATGCCGATTGAATATGGCGAGAAAAACCGCCGCCGTAATGCGATTGCTAATGCTGCGGTAGTAGTAGCCAACCAAGTAGACGCCGATGTGATTATCGCCGAAACTAAATCTGGCGCAACAGCCGCGCGGATTGCTGCCTGTCGTCCAGAGTTGCCAATCGCTGCGGTAACGCCGAATAAGCGTGTGGCTCAACAGTTAGCTTTGTCATACGCTACCCGTTCATATGTGCGTAAAGAGGGCGAGCATGTTGGTACAAAATTAGCCAAAGAATTGCTTGATTGGGGTACTTTCGGGCGCGATGACAAATTGACCGCGGTTGTTGTCAGCGGCCGTCAGTCGGGTGTAGCCGGCGGTACCGACACATTGCGTGTGCGTGTTGTTGAGTAAAATACAACAAAAATTTAAGAGACACCTCGCTTTTGGCGGGGTGTTTTCATGCAAAAAACTAGACGAGCGTTTATAACTGTAGTAAACTAGACGCAAGGGTAAACATAAGCAAGTATAAAACGTGGGCAAGAAACTTATTATTGCAAACTGGAAAATGAACCTCACTGTCAATGAGGCGAGTTTGTATGTTCATAAACTCGACAAACTGGTTGGCAAGCTCAAAAATACTGAGGTAGTGTTGGCACCGACCATGTTAGCGCTCCAGCCGCTTAATATGCAGGTGCAACATCATCACTTTAACCTGGCAGTGCAGAACTTTTATTGGCGTGACAGCGGTGCTTACACTGGTGAAGTATCAGCGTCGCAGCTGCGCGGTATCGTACAATATGGCATAATTGGCCACAGCGAGCGCCGGCATATCTTTGCTGAACGCAGTAAAGATATTCGCAGCAAAGTGCAAGCGGCAGTGCGTAATAATATTACGCCTGTATTGTGTATTGGTGAAACAGCGCAAGAACGAGCCAACAAGGAAACGTCTGATGTAATTCGCGATCAGTTGGTGGGAGGACTAGCTAATATCACGAGCGTTGAGGTTGGCCAGATTGTTATAGCTTATGAGCCAGTGTGGTCAATCGGTACTGGTAAATTCGCTTCACCGCGCGACGTTGAACGCGCCGTTAAATATATTCGTCGGCAAATTGAGCATCTTTTCGGTAAGGTCGCTGCCGAGAATGTTCGTGTGCTTTACGGCGGTAGTGTTAATCTTGATAACGCTATGTCGTATTTGCAAACAGCTGGTGTAAATGGTTTGCTTATCGGTGAATCAAGCTTGGATGTCTATGCTTTTGCTGGTATTATCAAAAAATGTGAAGATATGCCATCCTTACCAGTAAAGAGAGGTAAATAGCCATGACAGAATTCGACTTTGACGAGCTAGATCGTTCAATTACCGAGGCTATGTCCAAGAGCGGATTATTAAAAGAGGACGACCAACATGCTGAGACACCAACACCGCCGGCTGTCTCTACGTCTTCAAATCCTTCCTCTAATGCTGCGCCAGTTTCAGTTGAGCCTAATAAATTAGCTCCTGGTCCTGGTCCAGTTGCGAATATGACGGCTTCACCCTCGCCGGCCGCAACGGTTGGCGTCGCTAAGCAGCCAAGTTCATCTGTATCAACAGCTAGCGTACCGGTTTCGGTTGCAGTTCCAGCACAGCCAGCTGTTGGGGTGTCTACCGCTCAGGTTCAGACTTTGCCAACAAACGGTGCTTCAGCTTCGGCTGGTGTGTCGGTCGCTTCTCAGGCTTCTACTGTTGTTCAAAATTCAGCTCTAAATATTTCAGTACCATCGCCAGCTCCCCAGCCGTTGCCGCAAGCCGCAACACCGCCGCAGGTAGCGGCAATTGGCGGAGCTGTGCCAGTCCGATCGGGATTACCAAAAAAAATGAAGACTAAGAGTCGCGGCCGTTTCATGGACATAGTTAGCTCGCAGCCAGGTGTCAACAAACACCCCGCCAGCAAAGTTAAGTATTCTACGATGCCGGCACAGTCGTTAAGTAATGTGTCATCTAATATTTCTGGCGGCTCGTCTCAACAATTAGGGTCAACTGGCCAGCGGAGCGCTCAGCGTCTTGCTGCTAATTCTACTCAGTTTAGTTCTAACGAAAATGTAGCAGCAAATACAAATAACGTTTCTAGCGAACTGCAATCGTCTGAATCGCGAGCTTTTCACGGTAGCAGCGCATTGTCTCAAGCTTCACAGTCTAATCCTGGTTTTGAAGACAAAAATGATTATGATGAAGCAGACGACAGCAAAAACGAAAAAAGATCGTATTCTATTGGCGGTACGCACGGTAGAGATATTGCACCGTCTGCCGAGCTTGTTGAGTCGCTACAGAAAGACGCGCAAGATGCTAGCAACGAGATTGGCTTTTCGCAAGCAGAATCGCGAGCTAACGATATTCAATCAATTGAGGACGCTTCAGCCGAAAACGATGAAGATGACGCTAGAATACAAGACGCGCCAGCCCCTAAAAAACATCGGTTTATGCCAATTGGCGGCAAGCCAAAGCCTGTTGAAAAAACTCCTAATCCTCCTGCTGCCGAGGCCTCTGTTACTAATGCAGAAAATACGAGCGAGCAACCCGAGCAACTAGCTGAACCTCTGACAAATCAGACGGTAGATTCGCCTGTACAGTCCGCTACTACAGAACCAGATCCGCCCCGCGAGCAAACTATCGACGAAATTGAATCAGGCGCTATTTATGATACTTCTGAATATTACACTGAATTCAAGGATGATAAGAAACATAAGCAGTCGCGTCATTCAGGCTTGAAATGGTTTTTGGTGATTATAGTGTTCTTGGCTTTGGGTGCGCTGGCGGGTGCTGGCTATTTCTTCTTGACTCGCTATTAACGCGATATAATGAGTGTGATGGATATATTTGATGGTCTTAATGACGCGCAGAAAGCAGCTGTCGCTTATACAGACGGTCCGTTGTTGGTTTTGGCGGGCGCTGGCAGTGGTAAAACCAAAACTTTAACCCACCGCATAGCTTATTTATTGACACACGAAAGAGTCTGGCCGAACGAAATTTTGGCGGTGACATTTACTAATAAAGCAGCTCGCGAGATGCGCGAGCGCTTGGCGGCTTTGATCGATCAGCCTAATACGCGGCAATTCATGCCGTGGATGGGTACATTTCACGGGATTTGCGTGCGAATTTTGCGGCGCGATGGGCCGGCGATTGGCGTGCCGTCGAATTTTATTATTTATGATGAAGCCGACCGTCAAGGATTAATCAAGCAAGCGATGAAACAGCTGTCAATTGCTCCTGATAAACTCAAACCACGTTCTGTTAGTGCGGCAATTTCTAACGCTAAAAACGATTTACTTACGCCAGATGATTACGCAGCAGCTGCGCAATATCCGAATCAGCAGCATATCGCTAAGATTTATGATAGGTACGAGCAACTACGCAGCGAGGCTGGCGCCTTAGATTTCGATGATTTGTTGATCGAGACGGTGCGTTTGCTGCGCGATGCCAGTGAAATTCGCCAAAAGTATCGCCAGTATTTCAAGCATATTCTCATTGACGAGTACCAAGACACTAACGCTGCGCAGTATGCTATCGTTAAATATCTAGTCAACGATGCACGTAATATTTGCGTGGTCGGTGATGATTGGCAGTCAATCTATAGCTGGCGCGGGGCGGATTTCAAAAATATTCTTAATTTTGAACGAGACTTTCCTGGCGCAAAGGTGATCAAACTAGAGCAAAATTATCGTTCAACAGGCGCTATCCTAGAGGTGGCGCAAAAGGTTATTGCCAAGAATGTCGAACGGACTGACAAAAAACTCTGGACAGCGGCTGGCAATGGTGCGCCAGTGCAAGTTCAGGCGGTACGCGATGAGTCCGAGGAGGCTTACGTGGTGGCAAGCCGTATTGCGGCTCAAACCTCGATTGGTGCTCACCGCTATGGTGATTTTGCAGTACTTTATCGTACTAATGCGCAGAGTTTTGCTTTTGAGCGTGCCTTCATGCAGCAAAGAATTCCATATCAATTGGTTGGCGGCGTACGCTTTTATGATCGCAAGGAAATTAAGGATATTATCGCCTATTTGCGTTTATTATATCAACCGAACGACCGGATGAGCTTTAGCCGAATTGCGAATGTGCCAGCGCGCGGTATCGGTGCGACTAGTCTAGAGAAATTCTTACGATGGCAAAACGATAACAATATGGATATTATCGCTTCGCTGGTGAATGTCGAGCAAACTAGCGTTTTGACGCCGCGCGCCAAAAAATCATTATTGCGTCTGGGCGAGATTCTACGCGAATTGCAGGCGCTTGTTCTTTCTGATACTAGCCCAAGCGATATTATTGAAAAGCTGCTTGAAAAGATTGCTTATCGAGATTATGTTATGGATGGAACGCCGCAGGCTGAAGAGCGTGATGATAATTTGAGCGTGCTCATAGCGGACGCTAAATCTTTCGCGACATTGCCAGACTTTCTCGAAGAGGCAGCACTAATGAGCAGCGTCGATCAGCAAAGTGATGGTGAAAAGGTCACATTAATGACCTTGCATGCCGCTAAAGGACTGGAATTTCCGGTGGTTTTCATGGTCGGTATGGAGGATGGCTTGTTTCCGAGTGAGCGAGCGCTTGAAGAGGGTCCGCGCAATCTCGAGGAGGAGCGGCGCTTGTGCTACGTGGGTATGACGCGGGCGCGTGAAGAGTTATATCTGTTGTACGCGCAGAGCCGTGCGCAATTCGGCTTGCGATCGTACAATCAGCCGTCGCGTTTTCTCGACGATATGGGTATGGGATTATTCGCGGTTGAACCTAACACTATTGATTCGAGCCCAGCTTATAATGATTTTGACGAGCCGGTGATGAACTATGATATTGGCGATCGAGTGCGCTCGCTGCAATTTGGCGATGGCGAGATCATTGACATTGACGGCTTAGCAGTTAGCGTGAAGTTCGATAACGGTGCTGTCAAAAAGCTCAACGTTGAATACGCCCACCTCGAGAAGCTGTAGCAAAATAACCAATCTTTTGCTATAATTATAGCTGCGCGCTAGTTTGCGCGCCTACGTATGAAGAATATTGCGAGAATGAAATTACGTTGGCTGATTACCGGCTCTATGCTATTAGCTTTGGCTGGATTGTCTGTTTATACGGCGATTATGCCAAAAGCGCGGGCTGACGAGCGTAGCCTAGCGGTCGGTGAGCATATTATTACCGTTCATGATGACGGTCAAAGTAAAGGATTTATTACCAAAAAACAGACCTTGCGCGAAGCTCTCGCTGAGGCAGCTATCAAACTAGATCGTAACGATCGGACCGAGCCAAATATTGATGAGCGCTTGGTAGCAAATTCATATAACGTTAATATTTATCGAGCCCGAACGGTGGTTGTCAAGGATGGCTCTCAGCTCACTAAAATTATTACATCGTACCGTACTGGAAAGCAGATAGTTAAACAAGCTGGCATTGCTGTACGCGATGAAGATATTCTAACCTTGTCGCAGTCTAATAGTCCAATGCGCGATAGCGCAGCAGAAGTGCTGTCCATTAAGCGAGCAACGCCATTCAATTTTGATTTCTACGGTAAAAAAACCATTTCTTATACGCAAGCCAAAACCGTTGGCGAGATGCTAGCTGAAAAGCACATTAAAATGTCTGCCAATGACGTCATTGTTCCGAATAAAGATACAAAAATGTCTGGAGGCATGAATATCCGCTTGTATCGTAACGGTACGCAGACAGTTACCGTTGACGAAGATATACAGTTTGAGACTGAACAAATCAAAGATGTTAATCGCGATAAAGGATACAAAGAAATTCAAACCAAAGGGGTTAACGGCAGGCGTACAGTTACGTATGAGATTAACGTCCAAAACGGCGTTGAAGTATCACGCCGCGAGATCAATAGCAACATTATTCAGCAGCCAGTTAAGCAAGTAGAAATTATTGGTGCTAAAACTTCAGCTACGTTTAATGGCAGTTTCGCTGAAGCTTTGGCGCGTTTGCGTAGCTGCGAGGGTAGTTATACATCAGATACAGGTAACGGTTATTATGGTGCGTATCAATTTGATAAGAGTACATGGGGTAATTTCGGAGGCTACAACAATCCTGCTCAAGCTCCGGCTGATGTCCAAGATCAGAAAGCATGGGAGACTTATAAGAGGAGGGGTTGGCAACCTTGGCCGTCTTGTAAAATTAAAATGGGATTACAGGATATATATCGGTAGTTGTTGATTGTCTGCGACGTTACTGATTGACATCCGACGCATAATTTGTTATAATATAAGAGATACAGTGGGTGATTTTGAATAAAATGAGCTTAAATCGATATTATCAACGTATTTGCTGTTGTGTTTTTGGTGCGGTCTTGGCAATCTCTAGTACTGGTATGTTATCGTTTTTTGCGAATACTGCGGCGGCAGGTAGTCCAGCTGCGGTTAAAGCACAACCATCTAGTCATATAATCACCATTTACGACGGTGGCCGGGAGCAATCGATAATCACTAAGGCATCGACAGTGCAGAAAGCGCTAGAAGAATTCGGCGCAAGATTGGATAAACAGCATGATATTGTCGAACCGGGTCTGGATACACCGATTACCAACAATGGCTTCAAAATAAATATTTATCGGGCGCGGACGATAACGATAGTCGAAGGTGCTCGCCGCATGCGAGTCAATACGGCAGCGCAGACGCCAACACAGATTGCGCAAGCTGCGGGGATTGTTTTGTATCGCGAGGATAAAGTTCGATTTACGCCGCCAGAGGATGTCGCTTTGGATGGGTCGAGCTTGCTAATGAGGATTACGCGGGCAACTCGGCGTACTGTGACTGCCGAGGAAGAAATTGATTTCCCGGTTGAGCAAACACGCGACGACAACCAGCCTCTTGGTTATCGCCAAGTAAAGCAGGCGGGAGCTAAAGGATTGCGCAAATTGACTTATAAAGTTGAAGCGCGCGATGGTGCTGAAATTAGCCGTCAGCAAATTTCTAGCGAAATTATCAAGCAGCCTAAAAAGCAGATCGAAGTAGTCGGCACTAAGCCGAAAAATCCATTGACTAAAGGCAAGGGCGCGCAGATATTTACCGATTCTAAAGGCGTAGCACACCGCGAAACTTATTATGATTTACCGATGAATATTGTTGCTAACGCTTGCGGCGGCGGTGGCTACACGGTACGGGCGGACGGCGCCAAGGTGGACAAGGACGGCTATATTTTAGTGGCGGCAAATTATGGTAATTATCCGCGTTGTTCGGTGGTGGAAACTAGTATGGGCCCTGGTAAAGTGTACGATACTGGCGGGTTTGCGACGCGGCATCCGCATGGGTTTGACCTGGCGACCGATTGGACGAACGGGGACGGTCGCTAGATGGCGTCAACCCGTGGGCCAAAAAAAGAGTTAGGCCAGCATTGGCTGCGCGACCCAGAAATCTTGGCGGAGATTGCCGAGGCGGCGGAACTGAGCAAGGACGATGTGGTTTTGGAAATTGGGCCAGGGCTTGGCACCTTGACCAGTCGGTTATTGGCGCGAACTCAGCGCGTGGTGGCGGTAGAATTTGACGCGGATTTGGCGCGCAAATTGCCGGGGCAGTTTCCTGGCAAAAACCTGGACGTGATTAACGAAGATATTTTGCAATTTGATTTGAATCAGCTGCCGGCTGGCTACAAAGTGGTCGCCAATGTGCCATACTATATCACTAGCAAAATTGTTGAGAAGGTGATGACGGCGGAGAATAAACCAAGTTTGGCGGCGCTGCTGGTGCAAAAAGAAGTTGCCGAGCGTATCGCGGCGGAGCCTGGCGAAATGAATATTTTAGCGGTTAGCACGCAGCTATTTGCCGAGGCGGAGCTCGACATTGAAGTGTCGCGGCAATTCTTCACACCGCCGCCAAAAGTTGATTCGCAGGTGGTTGTGCTGAGGGCCCGCGATGAACCACTCGTTGCTAATGAAGACCAAAAAGATTTTTTCCGTGTTGTTAAAGCCGGTTTTTCGGCTAAGCGTAAAAAACTGCGTTCTAGCTTGAGCGGTGGTCTGGGTGTTAGTAAAGATACCGCGGAACAGCTGCTAAAAAGGGCCGATATTTCACCTGATGCTCGTGCCGAAGATTTGGCGATTGCGGATTGGCAGCGACTACTGAGTGAATGGCGGGCGCAATGATTACTGCAGATCAACCGACATGCTTTCCGTCTGATCTGCTCATTGCGGTTTCGTCGAAAGACGACGGCACTATGCTCAACCGTATTCGCGGCCGCCACGTAGCTGAGGTGCTGGAAAATCGGCGGCGATTTTGCGATCAGATTGGTGTTAAGTATGACGACGTTGTTTATCACGTGATTTCATACGACCAAGGACAAACGTTTGATACCATCGCCGAAGTTACTGAAACTGACACAGTTAAGTGCAACAGCGAGGGGATTTTTGCTGACGCACTATATACCGAAGTGGCTGGTGTCGGTTTATTTTTGCCAGTGGCAGATTGTATCGCTACAGTCATTTATGATCCAAAGCGTCGGGCGCTGATGCTGGCACATCTGGGTCGACATTCGACGGTGGCGCAGTTGATGACAAGGGCGATTCAGTATTTTGTCGAGCATGGTAGCCAGGCAAAAGATTTACAAATTTGGATGTCGCCAAGCATCACGCAGAAAAATTATCGTATGGATTATTTTGATCATGCAGATGATATCAATTGGCAAAATTTCTGCCGCCAAACAGCCGACGGAATTTATCTGGACATGCAAGGATTTAATCGTTCGTTGGCCGTCCAGGCGGGCGTTCCTGGTGATAATATTGTCATTTCGCCAATTGATACGGCAGATGATCCGAACTATTTCTCACATTCAGCTGGTGATACAGGGGGAAGATTCGCAGTGCTAGCAGAGATAAAATCTACTAAATAAGCTCCAAGACGTCATGGTAATGTTGCGCGCCATCTTTGATTAGTATTAGTATATTGCTAAAAAAATAAAGTATAAGTATAATGGTACCAAATGAATAGATGCTGGAAAACAAAAAGGCTGAAATTTGGATTGGCCATCAAGACATTAGCTGTGGCAGTAGGTGCGTTGGCAGCGTTTTCTGGTCCGATGTTTTACCCGCCAAAAGCTGCCGCCGACGCTATCAATGACACAGATTTTGTGTTTACTGTGGACACGCGCAAATCTGGGTCGCCAGATACTCAGTTCGTCATTCCGATAAGAGGAGGCGGATATAATTATACTATTGATTGCAATAATGATGGTACGGTCGAAGCAACCGCTCAGACTGGATCTTATACTTGCAGCTACGCTACGCCTGGCGTATATACAATTCGTATCGGAGGTATGTTTCCAGAGTTTTATCTCAATAACGGCGGCGATAAACTGAAGATGATTTCTATTGATCAGTGGGGGAAGAATAAATGGAGATCGTTGGTGGCTTCGTTTTACGGTGCTGCAAATATGGATGTAAAGGCGATTGATACTCCCGATTTGTCGCAGACTGACTCGATATACTCTGTCTTTAGAGGCAATACTTCTCTCAAGGGTGAGAATGCTAACTGGAGTTGGAACACCTCGACCATTACTAATATGGGTGGAGTGTTTAGCGATACTGAAAATTTCAATCAAAACATCGGGTCGTGGGATGTGTCTAACGTTGTTTTTGCTGGCGGTTTATTTAATAACGCGACAGCATTTAATAATGGCGGCAGCGATTCAATTAAAAACTGGAACACTGGCAAAATGACTGCAATGAATGCAATGTTCCAGAATGCAGTTAAGTTTAATCAGCCGATAGGGTCGTGGGATGTTTCGAAAGCCGAGTTGATGAGTGAAATGTTTAATGGTGCTCGCGCTTTTAATCAATCTTTGGCGGGCTGGCGGCTAGATTCGTTAGTTTCGACAACTGGTTTGCCCAACAGCTATTGGTCTGGCGCTCCTAGAATGTTGAATAATAGCGGTTTGTCTACGAAAAATTATGATGCTACTTTGATATCTTGGAATATTCAATCAATTAACTCGCCGCTTATACTAGGGGCCGCCGGGTTGAAATATTGCACTGCTGATGCGGCTAGAAAAAATCTAATCAAGCCAGTCGCCGACGGCGGGCATGGCTGGACTATCAATGGCGATGCAAAGGAGTGCCCGAAGCATACTGTAGTTTTTGATACCCAGGGCGGAACGGCAATTGCCAACCAAGAAGTTGCTTTTACTGATAAAATTACCGCGCCAGCTGTACCAAATCGGCAGGGTTATACTTTTGCTGGGTGGTATACGGATAACACTTTTGCGAGAGCCTGGAACTTTGCTGTCGATACCATGCCAGACAGTAGTTTGACTTTATATGCAAAGTGGATCGAGAATCCTAAGTCTGTTGCAACAAGCAGCGGTGCTTCGGAAAACAATTCAAGCTCATCAACCAAGCTGGCTGAGACTGGTATGGATGCGGGAATATTTTTCTCTGCAGCAGTTGCATTTATAGCGGTTGGTTCTATCGCGATTAAGCTGGTTAAACGAAGCTAGCTTGTAAGTGGCAACATTAAAGTAATCTTGATAGTTGTTTAGCGCTGTCAGGGCCGTAGATTACCTTCTTGATAATTCTATCATCTGCCCAAAATATGCCGGATTAGCTACGGATACGTTGTGTGTGCTATCTTCGACTAGTACGCCGCGAATATCTAAACCAGGGAACTCCTGGCTAAGCGCCGTTATAAGCTCGCGTATATTTTTTCGGCTGTTATCATTCATGCGGCTTAGTTTTGGCGCAAAAAGGGTGACGGGCGTGCCAGGTTGCAGCTTCTTGAGTGAATTCTCGAGATCTTCAACAAAACCACCGCGCGACATCGCAATAACGTCTCTCAGCTGAACTAATAGCGGCACGGCTGGCATTTTTTCTCCGTCGTTTTCTCGCCAAGCTTTCTGGGCTTCGGAATCGGGTGAATGTTTGATGTATTGCGATAGGTAAGTCGTTTCTATCAATTGTGCTACTGCGATAAATATACCTAGCGGTTTTTGCCAACTTGGCGCATCATCTGCGGCAACAAACTCGGTTTTGTCAGGATTATCAAGAACACTAGGTATATTTGCTGCAAGCCTGCTGCCAAACGAATGCCCGACTACGCCTACTCGGTCAGCATAATGAGTCAGGTGCTCATTTAGTTCGGGTGCTATTTCTTCGGCTAAGGGTGAGAAACTGCCCGTTTCTAAAATTTTACGAGCAACGCTCTTTTCCATAGAGCTGGTTGGTAGCGTCAAGACTGAAGCTGGATTTCCTTCTTCGTCGCGCCAGGCCTCGGCTATTCTGGCCATCTCTAGCCGTGCTGCTGTCGTTGTAGGGTTTCCCATGAATCCAGTTCCGTAGACGATAGTAATGCCGGACGGGCCATTGCCAAATTCAACCAAAGTCATCGCCGTATTCCCTAGAGAGCTTGGTATGGGGTGCTGTCTGATATTTTCTACAAGCTTTGCTTGCTCGCTGCTAGGAGTTCTGTCGATTACTCCATAAGTAGGTTCTCTGTTATTTCCCGAGAATATAGTACAAGGAATCCTTTCGGCTGCGTAGTTGGGCGACCTTCTCATAAGTATTATTATAGTATATAATTTTTCTATTGTCAAATAATTTCGTCGTAAAACCCATTGCTAAAAAGCTAAAGCATAAGTATACTAATAATCAGTGAGCAGGCACGATAAAACAACAAAAATACAGAAGTTCAAATTGCCATTAAAGACGTTGGCTGCTGCGTTCGGTGTCTTGTCGGTGCTTGTTGCGCCAACACTCTATTCGCCAAAAGCCGCAGCTGACGTTATCAACAACACGGACTTCGTATTTACTGTTGATACCAGAAAGCCGGGGTCGCCGGACACTCAGTTTGTTATTCCGACAAGCGGTTCAGGGTACAATTATACTGTTGACTGCAATAATGACGGTGTAACTGAGGTATCTGGGCAAATTGCCTCTTATACTTGTAATTACACTACGCCGGGGATCTACACTATACGTATACGCATTGGCGGCGCCTTTCCGTGGTTTATCGTGAATGGTAGGGGTGATAGGCTAAAACTGCTTTCGATTGATCAATGGGGTACGAACAAGTGGAAGAATATGCGTTCTGCCTTTGCCGGCGCGGAGAATATGGATGTCAAGGCAACTGATACGCCAGATTTAAGCCAAACTACCGATTTATCGTGGATGTTTATCGGAAATAAATCGCTTAGGGGCGAAACTGCTAATTGGAATTGGGATACGTCAAATATCACCAAAATGTCTGGAGCCTTTCAAAATGCAAACCAGTTTAATCAAAATATTGGTTCTTGGGATGTTTCAAAGGTGACTGATACCGCTGCTATGTTTAACGGTGCCAGTGCCTTTAATAACGGAGGTAGCGATTCTATCGCGAATTGGAATACATCGAACCTCGTGATTGCAAATGATATGTTCCGAAAGGCGGTGTCGTTCAACCAGCCGATTGGCTCGTGGAATATGAAGAAAGTGCAGTTTCTTGTTCGTTTTTTAAGCGATGCAACTTCGTTCGATCAATCGCTAGCTGCTTGGCGATTGGATTCGTTGGTTATTTTGCCGGGAGAACCGTTGTCTGGTGCGGCGGCCGCGCTTGATCATACGGTGATTTCGCGCCAGAATTACGATGCTATGCTAATTGCTTGGAATGCGCAAAATCTAAAATCGCCAATGTCGCTTGGTGCGGCTGGTTTGAAATTTTGTGCAGCTGCTTCGGCGCGAGCTAATATCTTGAAGCCTGTTGCTGACGGCGGACACGGCTGGACAATTACCAGTGATAGAAAGTTGTGTACAAAACACACAGTGACGTTTGATTCGCAGTCTGGTTCTGCCGTTCCAAATAAGATGGTAGGCTATACGTATCCTTTCAGACCGCCGGTCGCCCCGACCCGCTCTGGCTACACTTTTGCCGGCTGGTATACGGACACTACGTTTGCAACAAGCTGGAACTTTACAAACGATACCATGCCAGACAATGACTTGACCTTGTATGCAAGATGGACGAAGAACCCTGCGTCTGCCTCTACGCTGTCTCCAGAGTTGCCAAAATCGCCTGGTGTCAGACTGGCTGAAACAGGCTCAAATACAGTGTTGTTTGTCTTGGCGGCGTCTATCTTTGTAGCTTCTGGTATTGTTTTGTTCAAGAAGCAAGCGAAACGTCCGTAATATGGGCAGGGAAAGTGAAAAGATGGCTTCTCTATTATTTCCAGAAAACTAGTGTCGAATCAGGAAATATCAAAGACGAAAATTAGTTCAAGATGTAGGCTCGGTTGTTACTGGTCAGGTTTGTATTGCGGGGTGATAATGTGCTAGTAAACTTCTGTCGCCTCTGATATACTTAGAAGCAATGGGAAAGAATCTTTATATCACAACGGCGATTCCATATGTCAATGGCAAGCCGCATATCGGTAATGCGCTAGACTATTTGCTTGCAGATATCTGGTCGCGCTACCAGCAGCAGAAAGGCAAAAAAGTACGCTTTCAGGTTGGCACTGATGAGCATGGTAATAAAATCGCCGCCAAGGCTGCCGAACAAAATCTGACGCCGCAAGCATATGTCGATCAGACTCATCAAAATTTCAAGATACTGATGGATGCTGAACACGCCGAATATACTGATTTTGTCCGTACATCTGATTCACATCATATGGGGGCGGTGCGCTATATTTGGAAACAGTTGGATCAAGCGGGGCTGATTTATAAAAGTACTTACAACGGCTGGTACTGTATGGGTCATGAAGCTTTCTTTACTGATAAAGAAGTTCAAGAAACTGGCGGGGTTTGTCCTGACCACCAAACACCTTATCAACAAGTTAGCGAAGAGAACTATTATTTGAAAGCGAGCGCCTATACTGATAAAGTCCGCCAAGCAATCGAGTCGGGTCGAATGAAAATTGTACCAGAGTTTCGCAAAAAAGAGTTTCTGGAATTAATGAAAGACGGTTTGCACGACGTATCAATTAGCCGGCCGCGCAAGAGCCTGACCTGGGGAGTACCGGTACCAGGAGACGACAGCCAGGTGATGTATGTTTGGCTGGACGCCTTAGCTAATTACATCACGGTGCTAGGTTATCCGGATCAGCCGGAGTGGAAAGATTTTTGGCCAGCTGACGTGCAGGTGATTGGCAAGGATATTCTGCGTTTTCATGCCGGTATTTGGCCAGTGATGCTATTAGGGGTTGGTCTACCGCTGCCGAAGACGCTGTTAGTGCACGGTTTCGTTAATGTGGGCGGTGCTAAGATGAGCAAAACCGTTGGTAATGTCATCGATCCGATGGAGATTATCAAGGATTACGGTGTTGACGCTTTTCGCTATTACTTTTCGCGACATATTCCAACCAAGGATGATGGCGACTTTACCTGGGAGAAGTTTGAGAAGGCTTATAACGGGGAGCTGGGCAATGATCTCGGTAATTTAGTGCAGCGGGTTATTGCTATGATTCAGCGTTATCAGTCGGGTGTAATTGGCGAGATTCCTCGCCCGGGACACGATATGGGGCCGTACCGCCAGGCGATGGAAGCGCTTGATTTTGATCGAGCAATAGATGAAGCATGGCAACAGGTGCGAGCACTTAATCAATATATTGATGACGTTAAACCGTGGGAAGTTGCCAAGAAGCGCCAAAAGGACGCTGATGCCGCCGAGCATTTATCGGAAATCTTATCCTATGCTGTTGGTGCGCTTGAGGAAATTGCTGATTTGCTAACTCCGTTTATGCCAGTGACCGCTAGCACTATTCACAAGATGTTTTCGGCAGGAGTTGTGCCCGAGAAAGCAGCACCACTTTTCCCAAAAATCTATATTCATACGCCCGCTCCGCAAACGGCATCTAGTAAAAAGAAATAAGCCAAATGAATTCGTTGCTTCGCTTGGTTGATACGCATTGTCATATTCATGATAGCGAGTTCTATGACGCTTCGGCGCGCGAGAAGGCTTACCAGGAATCAGTGAAGAATGGCATAGCGATGATTTGTGTTGGTACGGATTTGCGTAGCTCGCGTCAGGCTCTAGAGTTTGCTAGGATGCATGATTTTGCTTGGCCGGTTGTCGGCATTCACCCGCACGACGCAGCGACAAATAACGTCGAGGAATTGCGCCAATTGGTAGCAGGCAATCGCGATGAAATCGTCGGCATTGGTGAAATTGGTTTGGATTATTTTTATGATAATAGTCCGCGTGACATACAACAGAGCGTTTTGCGGCGGCAGCTTGAGGTAGCGCGAGATTTTAACCTGCCGATTAGTTTTCATGTACGCGACGAAAAAGCTGCTGCTGGCGCAGTCTGGGCGGATTTTTGGCCGATTTTCGATGAATTCAAAGGTTTGCGCGGCATTTTGCATAGCTTTACCGATTCTGAGGAAAATTTGCAGCATGGGCTGTATCGTGGTTTATACATTGGTGTTAACGGCATAAGCACTTTTACTAAAAATAAAAATCAACAGAAAATGTTTAATCAAATTCCACTTGAACGCTTAGTTCTTGAAACTGACGCACCTTTCTTGACGCCAGCGCCATTTCGTGGTAAAGTGAATATACCAGCGTATGTGAGGCAGGTAGCAGAATATCATGCGCGCGCTCGTGACCTTGCTATAGAAGAGGTCGCTAGCGTAACTACTCGCAACGCGCGGCAAATTTTTGGGATTAATTATGAATGAGAGTTTTAATAATAAAGTAGAACCTTATGCACCGGTAGAAAATGCCGGTCGTTTTAATTATGAACAAATTGCTAATGGCAATTCTTATCGTAATCCCGAGTTAGAGCGCTTAGGCGAGTTAGCGCGTAGACAAGCTGAGTCGGCCGATCAAACAACCGAATCGCCCTGGGTTGACTATATAGAAGAATTGAACAATCCAAAACCCGAAAAGCCGCTTACTCCTGAGCAGAAAATTGCTGCTGCCAGTCAAAACGTAGTTAAATTTCGAACTGAATGTTTAGAAGGCGAGTTTGGTCTAGCTGCATAAATTATGGTCAAGCGTGTTCTCACAAAAACTCTCAAACTTTTTGTCGGCGATGATTTATCGCTTGGTTTGCCGAAGCTTCGCAAAAAACGTCCGCTCAAGAAACTGAGCGAGCGCGAGCTGTTAGTGCTAGAAAGCGAAATTGGCTCGGAACTTTTTGGAGAGGTGCCAAAGGGTCATCGCCGCGAATTCTTTTGCCTGGACGAAAAAACATGGATGTGGCATGAGGAGTGGATTGATGCTAAGCACAAACTTAAAACCCACACTATCAAGTATGAAGTAACCGATCGAGGTATCTTGAAAACTCAACCTGGCCCGCGTTATTCATACCTCGAGGGTGATGAATTGCGTAATTTTAGTATCGCTACGCAAATGTATTATGAGCAAGTTGCCCGCCAAGTTTACAAGCGAGATCCCGAGACCGGCGAAAAATTGGTATAATAGAAAGCGTGAAATCATCGATAATCTATCTCGACCATGCTGCTGCCACGCCTCTAGACGAGCGCGTTTTGACGGCGATGCAGCCGTATTTTTCTGAGATGTTTTATAATCCTTCGGCGCCATACGCTCCAGCGGTGGAAGTCAAGCGCGCTTATAACGAAGCTAAGCATCGTTTGGCGGTTTGTCTTGGCGGGCAGGCTAGCGAGCTGGTTATGACGGCTGGCGCTACCGAGTCTATTAATTTGATGATAAATAGCGTTGACGGACATATCGTATCAAGTACCATTGAGCATGATGCAGTACTGAAAGCGCTTGGTGATAATATAACGCTGGTGGCTCCATCTAAAAAAGGCAATATCGCGCCGCGCGATATTCAAGCAGCTATTAGGCCAGATACGCAGCTAATAACTATCGCTATCGCTAATCACGAACTTGGTACGATTCAACCGCTACGCGACATTGCTGAAGTTGTCCGTACTGAGCGTCGCCGCCGGTTTGAAGCGGGTGAGCTGACGCCAATTTATCTGCACACTGATGCTTCGCAAGGTGCTGGGCAGATTGACATCAATGTAGCGCGGCTAGGCGTTGATGCGCTGACGCTAAATGCTGGTAAGATCTATGGCCCGAAACAAGTTGGTTTGCTTTGGTGTAATCGGATGATACGCTTGCAGCCGCTAGTTCGCGGCGGCGGGCAAGAGCGGGGCTTGCGCAGCGGGACCGAAAATGTTGCGGGCACTATTGGGTTTGCAGTAGCGCTAGAATTAGCGCAGCAACATCGTAATTCTGAGAATAAGCGCTTGCGCCAGTTGCGCGATCAACTGCAAAATCAGCTGACAGAAGCTTTTCCGTGGGCGATTGTCTCAGGCGATCAAAAACATCGCTTAGCAAGTCATCTGCATATATCATTCCCCGGAATTGATGCCGAACGGTTAATTTTCATGCTTGAGCAAAAGGGAATTCTGGTAGCGACTGGCAGCGCTTGCGCCGCTAATTCTGGGACGCGTTCGCATGTGCTAGAAGCGATTGGCTTAGCGCCAGAGGCGGCGGACGGCAGTTTGCGCCTGACACTGGGTCGCTTATCGGATTCTGAAACGTGTACGGTGGCTGCCCGAGAAATTATCGCTGCGGTTAATACAGAAAAGGCCAGGTTAGCGTGAAAAGATTTTTAATAGCTATCGTTACGCTGGCTATTGTTTCGGCTGCAATAATCATCGGCATTACTTTGTTTTTATCAAAGAATGATTTGCAAGGTTGCGGTGATATTCCAGATGCGGCACGTCAGCAATGCGTAGTAGCTGACGCTATCGTAGCGGTGAGCGGCGGCGATACCAGCGCTCGTACTGCTGAAGCAGTGCGATTGTACAAGAATAACTGGGCGCACAAATTAGTTTTCTCTGGTGCGGCAGCTGATAAAACTGGCCCGAGTAATGCTCGAGCAATGAAGAGGCAGGCTATCATTGCAGGTGTACCGGCTAGTGATATTCTGATAGAGGAAACCAGCGAAACAACTGCCGAGAATGCCTCGCAAACCGTCAGGCTGCTCAAACAAAAGCAGATATCATCGGTAATTTTGGTGACAAGCGCTTACCACTCGCGGCGAGTTTCAATTGAATTTACTAAAGCGGCGCCAAATATACTAACGCGTAGCCATCCAGTAGTTACAGATAATCAATGGTCGAATATGTGGTGGACAACTGTTATAGGCTGGCAGCTGGCGTTGCAAGAGCTGGTAAAGATTATGGGAGTTGCAGCGGAATGACCAGACCGCGTGTTTACGTTGGTATGAGTGGCGGCGTCGATAGCAGTGTCGCGGCAGCATTATTGCTTGACCAAGATTATGATGTTACTGGCGTCTATATGAAAAACTGGAGTCAAGATCTACCCGGTATGCAGTGTCCGTGGGCTGAGGACCTGGCTGATGCCAAGCGGGTGGCAGTGCAATTAGGAATTGATTTCAAAGTATTTGATTTCGAAACACAGTATCGCCAAAAAGTTGTTGATTACATGCTTGACGAATATCGTGCTGGTAGAACGCCGAATCCAGATATCATGTGTAATCAAGAAGTTAAGTTTAAACTATTTTTAGAAACTTCGCTGGCGGTGGGAGCGGATTACATCGCAACTGGTCATTATGCGCGGGTTGAACGTTTAGTAGATACTGCACGTTTGCTTCGTGCTCGCGACGACAACAAAGATCAAACTTATTTTTTATATCGCGTGACGTCTGAGGCATTAGCGAAAACCGTGTTCCCATTAGGAAATCTGACCAAACCTGAAGTGCGTCAAATTGCCAAAGATCGCGGCCTATGGACAGCTCGCAAAAAAGAATCTATGGGTGTGTGTTTCGTCGGCAATGTTGGCATGCGCGAATTTCTTAGCCAGTATATTACGACGCGCCCGGGCGATATTATTGACAAAGAATCGGGCTGGGTGCTTGGCCGGCATGACGGCGCAATTTTTTATACACTTGGTCAAAGACATGGTCTGGATGTTGGCGGCGGGTTGCCGTATTATGTGGTTGGCAAAAATGTGGATAAGAATGAAGTTTACGTTAGCCGTAATATCAACGACGAACACATATGGCGAACCGAGATTAAGCTGACAGATATTCACTGGATTAATCAACCTTTGACTGAAGGTGCGCGAATACAGGTCCGATTGCGCCACCGCGGGGCGCTCATTAACGCTATATATAGTGCCAACACGCTACATCTAGAGTCTGCCGAACGAGCCGTGGCGCCTGGTCAGTCGGCGGTGGTCTATCGCGGTGAAGAGTGTCTAGGCGGTGGCTTGGTGATTTGAGCTTCTAGTTTACGTTACTCCTTCGTATATTCAAGTTAGCTTTCGTGCTATAATTACCTCTATGAGTACACAAGAAATCCGCCAGAAATATCTCGAATTTTGCCAAAGGAACGGCCACGCTATTATTGAGCGGGCACCGCTTATACTACACAATGACCCGACGACATTATTTACCGGTTCGGGCATGCAGCCGCTGTTGCCGTACTTGCTGGGCCAGGACCATCCGCAGGGTACGAAACTAGCTGATAGCCAGACGTGTTTGCGGGCGCAGGATATCGAGGATGTTGGCGATAATCGCCACACGACGTTCTTTGAGATGCTGGGTAATTGGAGTATGGGCGAATATTTCAAACGCCAGCAGATTGAGTGGTTTTTTGCATTTTTGACGGAGGAAGTTGGGTTAGATCCGCATAAAATCTATGTCAGCTGTTTTATCGGCGATGAGAAAAACAACATTCCGCGCGACGATGAAGCAGCGCAAATTTGGCAGGAAGTTTTTGCCAAAAAAGGCATTGAGGCTAAAATTATCGAGCTGGATAGTGCTGAAAATGGCGACAAGCTGGGTATGCAGGGCGGCCGGATTTTCTTTTATAACGATAAAGAGAACTGGTGGAGTCGCGGCGGCGGGATTGATAGTACGCCGATTGGCGATCCATGCGGACCGGACAGTGAGGTGTTTTATGATTTTGGCGAGCAGCATCATGATGCCAGCTTCGGCCAGGCGCATCCAGCTAGCGATAGCGGCCGATTTATGGAAATCGGTAACCAAGTGTTTATGCAGTATCGCCGGCTGGATGACGGTAGCTTTGAGCCGCTGAAACGTAAGAATGTTGATTTTGGCGGCGGCCTGGAGCGGATTGCCGCGGCAGCAATTGACAGTCCTGATGTCTTTAAGATCAGCTTACTACAGCCAATTATTAAAAAATTGGAAAGTTTAAGCGGTGAGGAATACGCTACACATACTGCATCAATGCGGGTGATTGCCGATCATCTTAGGGCGGCGGTATTTTTGGCGGTTGACGGCTGCGTACCGAGCAATAAGGAACAGGGCTACGTGATGCGCCGCTTACTGCGCCGGGCGATTCGTTATAGTTTCGATCTGGGGATCGAACAGAACTTCCTCGAGGAAGTCGTACCAGTGATTGCCGACCTATATGAAGCAGATTTTCCAGAGGTTAAAGAGAATCGCGAGCAGATTATTGCTGTGTTGGTCAAAGAGGAAAAAGCTTTCCGCCAGACACTACGCAAAGGTCTCAGGCAAATGCAGCATTATATCGACGACGGCTTGACTGGCGAAGAGTTATTTACGCTGTATGATACCTTTGGTTTTCCGGTGGAACTGAGTACTGAGGAGGCCTATAAACAAGGTATCAAGCTTTCTGACAACTGGCGCGCTGAATTTGACGCTAAGATGGAAGAACAACGCCAACGCTCCAAGACAGCGCGCAAGGGGCAATTTAGCGGCGGTTTGGAAGGTCACGATCCAATCCATCTGAAATATCATACGGCAACGCACTTACTGGGAGCGGCGCTACGCAAAGTTCTAAATGCTCCGGATTTACAGCAACACGGCAGTAATATCACCGCTGAGCGCCTGCGTTTTGATTTTAATCATGATAAATTGACGCCAGAGGAAAAACAAGCAGTAGAAGATCAAGTCAATGCTTGGATCGACGCTGATTTACCGGTTAGCTTTGCTATCTATCCGACTGACGAGGCGCTAAAAATGGGTGCAATCGGCGCCTTTGGCGAGCGCTACGGCGATAAAGTAAAGGTCTATTCTATCGGCGAAGGCGACAATGTCGTTAGTTTCGAAGTTTGCGGTGGCCCGCATGTCGAACACACCGGCGTCTTGGCTGAGGGCGGTAAGCGATTCAAAATCACCAAGGAGGAGTCCAGCTCGGCGGGAATTCGCCGGATTAAAGCGGTTTTGAGTTAATCCTTGTAAGCCCCTATGATTTGGCAAAATCTAGCAACCATAAGCAAAAATAGTATATAATAGATGTAGTTATGGTTTTAGAGCGATTACGCAATAAGCTAAATAATCTAAAGGGCGAGTCAGACGATCAGCACGATGACTATATTGTTGCACTTGATATCGGTACCGAAAACGTTAAGGCGCTGTTAGCTCGCGTTAGCGGCGACGATATTGAGATTCTTGGTGTTGGACGTGCTCATCAGGAACTGTCTGACATGCATTCAGGCGCAATCGCCGATATTGCTGGCGTAGTGCAACACTGCGAGGACGCTCTGACTCAGGCTGAAGACGAAGCTGGCTTGCAGGCCAAGCATGCTGTCATCGGTATAGCTGGCGAACTGGTAAAAGGTACAACTAGCACGATTCGTTATCGTCGTCCGCAGCCCGACCGTCCGCTTGACGAGCAAGAAGTTGAGTTTATTATCGAGAAGGTCCAAGATCGCGCTGCTAAACGGGCGCAAAAACAGATCGCTTTAGAGACGGGTAATGACGAGGTTGAGGTCAAGCTGGTCAACTCGGCGCTGGTTAGTATTCATATTGACGGCTATAAAGTGTCGAATCCGATTGGCTTTCAGGGTAAGGATGTAGCAGTGCAGATTTATACAGCGTTTGCGCCGATGGTGCATATTGGCGCGTTAGAGCGAGTAGCGCAAGAGCTTGATTTGGAGCTATTGGCGGTCGCTGCTGAGCCGTTTGCGGTTAGCCGTAGCGTACTTGGCACTGATAGCAGTAGTGCTTTTACGGCAATTTTAGCAGATGTAGGTGGTGGTACAACTGATATTGCGGTGGTTAATGACGGCGGCGTTGAGGGCACCAAGATGTTTGGCATCGGTGGTCGTAGTTTTACTAAAACTATCGCTGATGAGTTGTCAATTCCGTACGATCAAGCAGAAAAACTCAAAGTCAATATCGAGGATAGCAAAATCAAAACTACCGTCAAAAAAGACGTAGCAGCAGCCGTCGATAAAACTCTCGAGGTTTGGCTAGCTGGCGTAGAGCTGGCATTGAGCGAGTTTGATGCAGTTGATCAGCTGCCGCCGCGTATTTTGTTGTGCGGTGGCGGTGCTAGCTTATCGCAATTGGTCTCAGCTCTCGAAAAGCGCGATTGGTACAGCGAGTTGCCATTCACTAAGCGTCCGACAGTACAGCGTATTCGTCCCGATCAAGTTGTTGGTATTACGGATAAAACCGGTGAAGTCAATGATCACACTTTTATTACGGCGATGGGTCTGCTGCGTGTTGGTTATGATACAATAATAGGAGCAGGCGACACTCAGTCGGTTCGCAGTAAAATTAATAGGATTTTGCGAATTTAATAGAGAAATAATATGCAAAAAGATGTCATTTATATAGATGTAGAAGACGACGTTACGTCAATTATTGGCAAGATAAAAGCTGCCAATTCGAACATCGTTGCTCTGGTACCGCCGAAGCGAATTGGGGCGATTCAGAGTGCAGTAAACCTCAAATTGGTGCATCGCGCGGCTGAGCGGGTCGATAAAAAACTGGTAATTATTACTAATAATGATGCTTTGTCGACGCTTGCGGGCAGCGCGGGTATTCCGGTGGCCAAAAATTTGCAGAGCCGTCCAGAATTAGCTGAGATCCCAGCTCTTGAAGTCAACAGTGACGATGACGTGATTGATGGATCGGAAACGTTGAATGGCGGCACTAAGCCCAACGCGCAAACTCTTGACGATAAGAAAGGGCAGTCATCTCTTAATAATGAGCTTAGCAAAATTGAAGACGAAGGAGAGGATGAGCTGCCGTCTTCTAAAGGTAGGGATGGCGGTGATAAGAAATCTGCTGACCAGGCGGATAGCAAGTCGAAAAAAAGTCCGAAAATTCCCGATTTTAATACTTTTCGTAAAAAGTTCTTCATTATCGGTGCGGCTGTTATTTTGTTGATCGCCGGTTTGGTGTGGGCGTTTGTGTTTGCGCCGCGAGCACAGATTGTCATTTCTGCGCAAACTAGCAGCGTGGCTGTTAACACTCATATCAAATCAAGCGCTGCTGTTAACACTAGTTTGCAAGATGGTACTGTCAAACTGACGACCAAAACTAGAGAAAAAGCGATTTCTAAAACATTTACAGCTACCGGCAAGAAGGATGTCGGCGAAAAAGCGACTGGTATAGTAAGCTTTTCGACGCGCGATATTGACAATCTTGGTACAGAAATCCCAGCAGGAACAACTTTGACGACAGATTCTGGCGCCGAGTATGTGACCAGCGAGACTGTTAAGATCTCGCTTAGTAATTATCGTAATGCCAAGGTGAAAATTACTGCCGCACGCAGTGGCGCCAGCTATAATGGCGCTAGCGGTACAGTTAAGGGGGCGCCTAGCGGTATTTCAGCGAGTATTAGCGGCTCGACGACGGGAGGTACTGACAAAACTATTACCGTCGTTCAACAAAGCGATATCAATAAAGCAATGCGCGAACTCGTCACCGAGGATGATAAGAATCAAAACAAAGCTGCTTTGCAAACTGAGTTTGGTAAGGATTATACGATTATCAATGAGTCATTTGCGGCGAATATCGCTGGGATTAATAAGCCTGCTGTTGATAGCGAGGCTAGTGACGGCCAAGCGGCAATTACTGGTACAATGAAGTTTTCGCTTTCTGGTATTGCTCGCAGCGAGTTTGATACGTTTCTCAAAGCTTACTGCCAGCAGCGCATTGATGGCAAGTCAAACCAGAAAATTTATGATACTGGCAGCAAAACAGTTTCTATGACTAACGTAGCTATTTCGGGTGATACGATTAATGCGACAGTCTCGGCGAACGGTAAAGTTGGTCCGAAAATTGACGAAGACGCCATCAAGGAGTACGTCAAAGGCCAATCGGTCGGCGAGGTTCAAGAGCGCGTCAAGACAGTTGAAGGCATAAAATCAGTAGATGTGAACCTTTCGCCATTTTGGGTTTATAGAGTTCCAGATGACACCAAGAAGATAAGCGTAAAGTTTCAGATAGATGGCTAAGCAGTATTTGGCGCTTGACGTCGGCGAGCGGCGAATTGGCGTGGCATCGGCAAGCAGCGATGTTAAGATTGCCGTACCAGGCGACTGGATTGATGTCGACGGCAAGGAACTCGATATTATCCGCGAGATGCTGATTGACGAATCAATAGATGTTTTGGTAGTGGGTTATCCGCGCAATCAACAAGGCGAGCCGACTGCGCAGACTCGGTATGTCGAAGATTTCGTTGATAGTCTTGGCCAAATTGAATCTGACGTTGTATTCCAGGACGAATCGTTGACGAGCGTCAAAGCAGAGAATATCTTAGCATCGCAAAAACGTCCGTATAGTAAGGGTGAGATTGATTCTATGGCAGCTAGTATTATTTTACAAGATTATTTGGAGGCTCAATAATGGATGGTTTCAAACGGCAGAATGGCCAACAATTTAATTCTCAGCCGAATAATAATCGGCAAGTACCGCCGCTTGGCGCGGCTCCACGTCCTGCGCCTCGTGCTATTGACCCAAATCAGCCAATGGGGCAAAAGGCTAATATTTCGCTTAACCCCGACCATGACGCTGCGAGCCAGAAAGTATCAAAGAAGAAACGTCGTCTTCGGCGCTGGATGATTATTTTGATAGCAATCATGATGTTTTTAGCAGCGGTTTTTGCGGCGCTATTTAAGTGGTACGAGATGCAGCTAAAGCCAGTTTCAAGCGATAGCAATAAGGTGTCGGTTGCTGTTGAAGACGGCTCCTCGGTTTCAGTAGTTGCTAATACGCTAGCCAGCAAAAATCTTATTCGCAACCGATTAGCTTTTGAAGTTTATGTGCGCCTTAATAATAAGAATAGCATCAAAGCTGGTACTTGTATGATTGCCCCGTCTGAGTCGGTCGCTGATATTGTTAACCGTATGAATAATGGCTGTCATGACTTCAAAACCATTACTTTTTATCCTGGTGGTACGTTAGAGAGTTCTAAGTATAAGGCTTCGCAGTCGTCTGATGGTGTTGATAAAACGAGCGTCCGTTACATCTTGCGCCAAGCAGGCTACTCTGATGATGAGATCTCAAGTGCTTTCAAAGCGAAATACGATAGTCCTCTGTTTGCTGATCGTCCAAGCGGGTCGTCTTTGGAGGGCTATGTTTTTGGGGAGACATATCAATTTACGGGCGATGCCACAGCTAAAGATGTTTTACAGACAGTGTTTGATCACATGTACAAGGTTGTGCAGAAAAATGACCTAGTTAATAAATTTAAGGCGCAAGGTTTGACACTTTATCAGGGGTTGATTATGGCTTCGATTGTTGAGCGGGAATTGGGCTGCGAAGATAAGCCGACCGTCGAGCGCAAAAATCGCTGTTATCAATACCAGCGGGGTATTGCGCAGGTGTTTATAGCTCGCTACAAGAAAAACATGCAGCTTGGTTCTGATGTAACCTTTATTTATGCTGCAGACAAAGCTGGTGTTAAGCCTAAGGTGGATATTGATTCTCCGTATAATACTCGCAAGCATACTGGTTTGCCGCCGACGCCAATTGCGACACCTGGCGAATTATCGCTTAAAGCGGTCGCTGATCCGGCGCCTGGCGATAACTTGTTCTTCATAGCTGGCGATGACGGTTTAATATATTTTGCCAAAACTGATGAGGAACATAAAAACAATATTGACAAATACTGCCAGAAGTTGTGTAGTATCGTATAAAGTATTGACATTAACGCTAGTGATTTGCTATAATATAGAGCATACACGAGGACTTGCAGGAACAATTATGAATTATTGCCAGCTCTATCGTGCTCATAATATGATTTTCTAGGAGAACCATTATTAGTACGCAACCAAATCGAGTTAAAACTAATTTTGTACCGAGCGCAAAGGCTCATTCTAGCAAAACTAAAAGGCGCGGTGGTGTTTCTTGGACTTCCGTGGTATCGTATGTCGGCGTTTTTCTATTCATAGCAACGCTAATTGCTATCGGACAACGTCCAATCGGCGTTCAGGAAGGTAGTAATAATACGCCGCTGGCTAATGCCTCTACCTCAAGCACTAAAAATACTGTAGCAGCTGCAACTTCCGCTAGTACGGTAGACCCGGTTGTCGCTACGAACATAGCTTCGTCGCTAGCAGACACTACCAGCATGCCAGTTAGCGCTAACGTGGCGACACTTTCTCAGACGCTGACTATTGAAACGGTAATGTCACAGACCTCCAGTAATGCGATTAGTAAGCCGCAGATTGTCCAGCCGACAGCTAATTCGCGGGCGGCTACTACTTATACCACCAAGGCTGGCGATACAGTCGATGCAGTAGCCAGCAAATATGGACTCAAGAAAGAGACTATAGCTTGGGCCAATAATCTATCGTCTGATGCGCTGGAGCCAAATACTACTTTAACAATTCTGCCAGTTGATGGTGTTCAGCATACCGTTAAGGCGGGTGACTCTGTTGATAGTATTGTTGCCAAGTATGGCGGTAATAAGGCTGATGTGGTGTCGTATAATGACCTAGAGCTCACTGGTTCGCTAACTGAAGGTAGGAACATTATTGTTCCTGGCGGTGCTTTGCCAGAAAATGAACGTCCAGGATATGTGGCTCCTCGTGCTGCGGCTAGTAATCGGCGCAGCGCTTATGGGTATGGGTCGGGCCTGGGCGGTTACGGAAGCAATTACAATGGGGTTATCTCTGCTGGTAACAAATATGCATGGGGGAACTGTACTTGGTATGCTTACGAACGCCGAATGCAGCTAGGACGCCCAGTTGGTAGTTTCTGGGGTAATGCTAGTACTTGGGCTTATGCGGCAGCAGCGGCTGGATTGGCAGTTAATGGTACGCCGGCGCCTGGCGCAATAATGCAAAACGGCGGCGGATACGGCCATGTGGCAATTGTCGAGAGCGTTAATCCGGGCGTGTCAATCACAATTAGCGAGATGAACGGTTATCGCTTTGGCGGCGGCTTCAATCGCGTTGGTCATGGCCAGATTTCCTGGGGCGAGGCCACTAGCGGTTACTATAGATATATTCACTAAGTATTTTACAAAACTAATTAACACCTCTGTCAAATCGGAGGTGTTTTTGGTATAATGTGTCTGTATGTTTGTTGATACAGCTAAAGTTTTAGTCCAGGCGGGCCGCGGCGGCGACGGCGCGGTCAGTTTTCGCCACGAGATTTACGTTGATAAAGGCGGTCCGGATGGCGGCGATGGTGGTCGCGGCGGTAATGTTGTGTTTTTGGCGACGGAACAGCTTAATACGTTATTAAAATTTCGTTACAAACCCGAGCTAAAGGCCGAAAATGGTGTCTCGGGCGCCAAGAAAAAAATGGCAGGCCGCGCTGGCAAGGATTTAGTTATTAAAGTGCCAGTTGGTACCATAGTCAAGCGCGATGGTAAAATCATCGCCGATTTATCTAAACCAAACCAAAAAACTGTTATTGCTAAGGGCGGCGATGGCGGTTTTGGTAATGCTCACTTTAAGTCGAGTGTTCGTCAAACACCGCGCATGGCAGAAGTGGGCGAGCTCGGCGAATCGTTCGAGGCAGAACTAGAATTGAAATTATTGGCTGATGTCGGTTTGGTGGGTTTTCCTAATGCTGGTAAGTCAACCTTTTTGAGCGTGGTGTCAAATGCTCGCCCTGAAATTGCAGATTATGAGTTCACAACGTTGACGCCGAATCTCGGTGTAGCTGATGTCGATGACAATTCGCTTTTAATTGCTGATATTCCAGGGTTGATTGAAGGGGCTAGCGATGGTAAAGGACTGGGTGATGCCTTTTTGCGGCATATTGAGAGGACTGCCGTACTGCTCCATTTGGTGGACGCTTATAGTAACGACGTAGCTGAACGCTACCTGGCGATTCGCCGCGAACTCAAAAAGTACAGCACTGAACTGGCGTCGCGTCCCGAGATAGTAGCCCTAACTAAATGCGAAGGATTAGATCAGGATATCATTCAAATGCAAATTGACACCTTAAGAGCTGTCACTAGCGAGGATACGCAGGTTTTCGCTATTTCCTCGGTATCGCATAAAGGCGTAATTGATGTACTGAGAGCTCTGCAGGTGCAAGTTGTAGCAATGCGCGCAGCTGAGAATGAGCAGAAGCAGACTGACGATTTGAATAACGATAAACTTGAGACAATCACGCTCAGTGGCAACGAGACGATCTCGAGCAGTTGGGAAGTTTCATACGATGCTGATAAGCAAATCTACCGCGTGTTTGGCGGCAAGATAGAAAAATTTGCTCGCCGCACCAATTTTGATCAGTTTGAAAGCGTCAATCGTTTACGCGATATCATGCGCCGTTATGGTATCGCGCACGAGCTAATGCGCCAAGGCGCTACTGGTGATAGCTTAGTACAGATTGGCGAATCGACGCCGTTTACGCTGGTTGAGCAGTAGGTTTGGGTGTCATCTCGTAGCTTTGCTATACTATAGATATGGCACAGACATTTTTCTTCTATGACCTGGAAACCAGCGGGTTAAATCCGCGGCAAGACCGCATCATGCAATTTGCTGGGCAGCGGACGGACATGAATCTCGAACCGATTGGTGAACCGTATAATCTGCTGGTGACATTAAATGATGATACTTTGCCGAGCCCCGATGCGCTGATGGTGACTGGCATCACGCCGCAAAAAACGGTTGAGGAGGGCTACACCGAGGCGCAGTTTGCCCGGATGTTGAGTGAGGAGATTTTCACGCCTGAGACCGT
Organism: uncultured Candidatus Saccharibacteria bacterium; assembly: GCA_963519435.1. Lineage (GTDB taxonomy): Bacteria > Patescibacteriota > Saccharimonadia > Saccharimonadales > Saccharimonadaceae > Saccharimonas. Next base: position 50,475 of record CAUQMT010000001.1, read on the forward strand.
TGCGGTTGGCTTTAATAACGTGCGTTTTGATGACGAATTTATCCGCCATTTGTTGTGGCGCAATTTCCATGATCCTTACGAATGGAGCTGGAAAGACGGTCGCTCGCGTTGGGATTTGCTAGATGTGGTGCGATTGACGCGGGCGCTCAGGCCGGAAGGAATCAATTGGCCGCTTGATGACAAAGGTGAGCCGAGCAACCGCCTGGAGCTGATCACCAGCGCTAATGGTATTGCACACGAAAATGCTCATGATGCTTTGGCGGACGTGACGGCGTTGATTGCCGTGACGAAATTGATTAAGCAAAAGCAGCCGCAGCTGTATGACTATTTACTAAAAATGCGTGATAAAAAAGTAGTCCAGCAGTTGGTCAATGTCGACGATAAAAAACCGTTTGTCTATGCCAGTGGGCGTTACGACAAAGAGTTTGCTAAAACTACGGTGGCCTTTCCACTGACGACCAGCCGAAATGGCGGCGTGGTTGTCTATGACTTGCGCTATGATCCGACGCCGTTTGTTGAGCTGAGTACTGAAGAATTATCGAAGAAAATCTTTGCTTCGTGGGAAGAACGCCAGGCCGAAGATTTCGTTAAATTGCCAGTCAAAGAGTTGCAGTACAATCGCTGTCCGGCGGTAGCGCCGCTGGGTGTGCTGGAACAAGGCGATGGCTGGCAGAAGATTTCGCTTGATCTAAAGACAGTGCAGAAACATCAAAATATTTTACTGAATCACCCGGACTTTGCCGAAAAATTACGGACTATTTTTGAAAACAAGCCAGTCTTCAAGAAATTGCCTGATCCAGAAGCGCAATTGTATGATGGCTTTTTGAACGACCGTGATCGTATCCGTGTCGAAGCGGTGCGCAATGCCGATGAACGCGAGCTGGCTGATTTTCATCCAGAATTTCAGGACGAACGTTTAGCGCCGCTATTGCTGCACTACAAAGCACGCAACTTTCCGCGCTCGCTTAGTGAAGATGATCTGGCGCAATGGGAAGCCTGGCGAGCTCAGCACTTGCAGGCACAATTGCCGCAATTTATGGCATCTCTGCAGCGGTTAGCGCCGACAGCAACTGACGAACAGCAGTTTATTTTGCAAGAATTGCAATTGTGGGCTGAGTCTACATTACCAGCTAGCGATTAGATTTTTCGCGTGCCAGCTGCTATTCTTTTGGAGGTAAAGGACGTTGAATAGTATTTTCTATGTAGGTGAATATGTTTATGACTATCATTGCGTATAGTAATAACATAACCCAGTATGGTACTGATATGTGTGTACCAGGTATAGCGCCGACTAGTACGAAATTCATTAGCGAATCGTAAATGTCGTGACGCAGCAAAAATAGAGGTACACCGATAAGGCACGCCAATACAACACGAATCTTGATGCTGAGGACAGCGAATAGTTCAATTAATGCTCTCATTTGACTATACTATAGCAAATATACTATAGTATGTGCAACGATAAGCACGATACAGTTTTAGTTTATTTGGATGATATTTAAAGTGTAATACGTGCACAGATGTTTTGCGGTAATGGATTTTTTTACCGAAAAATGCTAAAATAAGTAGTCATGTCAGATAGTATCAAGATCACCGGTGCACGCCAGAATAACTTAAAAAATGTGAGTTTGGAAATTCCACGCGATAAGTTTGTGGTGGTAACAGGACTTAGCGGCAGCGGTAAATCAAGCCTGGTTTTCGATACTATCTATGCCGAAGGACAACGGCGCTATGTTGAAAGCTTGAGCAGTTATGCGCGGCAATTCTTGGGCATCATGGACAAGCCAGATGTTGACTCAATTGATGGATTGAGCCCGGCAATTTCAATAGATCAAAAATCAACCAGTCGTAATCCGCGTTCAACGGTTGCCACGGTAACAGAAATCTATGATTATCTACGCTTGTTGTTCGCGCGTGTTGGCGTACCTCATTGTCCGGCGCTTTTGCCAGATGGTAAGCGCTGCGGCAAGCCAGTGCAACGACGAACAGCACAATCAATTATTGATGAAATAATGAAATTGCCTGAAGGCGCAAAATTAATGATCCTGGCGCCGATTGTTAACCAGAAAAAAGGCGAGTTTCAGCATATTCCTGAACAGTATATGCGCAGCGGCTTTGCTCGAGCGCGAGTGGACGGCGTAATTTATGCACTAGATGAGTTTCCAAAATTACAAAAAAACTATAAGCACGACATTGAACTGGTCGTTGATCGTTTGGTGATGCGTCCAGACATGATTTCGCGCGTATCGCAATCAGTCGAACAATCGTTAGAATTGGCTGGCGGCATAGTTCAAGTGTTGAATGCTGATAGCGGCGAGATTTTGACTTATAGCCAGCGCTATGCTTGTGTGGATCACCCGGGCGAGGAGATTCCTGAATTGGAGCCGCGGTTATTCAGTTTTAACGCGCCGCAAGGTGCTTGTCCGGTATGTACGGGGCTGGGCACACGAATGGAGATTGATCCTAGCTTGGTTTTTAACAAAAATTTGACGATTGCTGAGGGTGCGATTCGTCCGTTTAATCGTTTCAGTGTTGATGCTTGGTATATGAAACGGCTTGAAGCGGTAGCGGCTGAACATGGTTTTAGTCTACACGTACCAGTGCGCGAACTAAGCGACGATGTGCGGAAATTATTGATGTATGGTACAGGCGAGCAAAAATATCGTGTTGAGCTAGGTAATGGCCGGCACTATGATTCAACATTTGAAGGGATTATTCCAAATCTCGAGCGTCGTCACCGCGAAACTGATAGCGACTTCATGCGCAAAGATATTGAGCGATTTATGCGTGAACGCAAATGCACAGCCTGCAAAGGCGCTCGCCTCAAGCCGGTAGTCTTAGTGGTGACAGTCAGCGGCTTGTCGATTATGGATATTTGTAATTTAGATGTCGAGAACGCCTTAGACGTCTTTAGCCAGCTGAAATTTGACGACAACGAGATGAAGATTGTCAAGCTAGTGGTTAAAGAGATTAACGCTCGTCTGGGATTTATGAATAACGTGGGGTTGAATTATCTAGAGCTGGGGCGGGCTGCTAATACTCTGAGTGGCGGCGAGGCACAGCGGATTCGTTTAGCGACACAGATTGGTTCTGGGCTGCAAGGTGTGCTGTATGTATTAGATGAGCCGTCAATTGGCTTGCATCAGCGCGACAACGATCGATTGATCAAAACGCTCAAGCATTTGCGCGATCTGGGCAATACCGTATTGGTTGTCGAACATGACGAAGAGACGATCGCTGCAGCTGATTTTTTGGTGGATGTGGGTCCAGGTGCTGGCGTACATGGCGGCGAGATTGTAGCCGCTGGCACGCCAGCCGAGGTGGCACAGAATCCAGCCAGTATCACCGGACGGTATTTATCTGGAGCAGAAAAAATATTGGTGCCCAAGAAACGCCGTGCGGTCGAGAAAGATCGCAAACTTGTCGTTCGCGGTGCTAAGGAGAATAACCTCAAAAATATTGATGTCGAGTTTCCGTTGGGTGTAATGACACTAGTGACTGGCGTTAGCGGTAGCGGCAAATCGACACTAGTTAATGACATTGTAGCCAACGAATTGACGGCGCGTCTGCATCGAGCGCAGACTGTGCCCGGCGATCATGATAGGATTGACGGCGTCAAGCAATTAGATAAAGCTATCGTCATTGATCAGTCAGCGATAGGCCGCACGCCGCGCTCTAATCCAGCAACTTATACGGGCGTGTTTACGCAGATTCGCGAACTGTTTGCTAATACCCCTGAGGCTAATATTCGCGGTTACAAAGCAGGGCGTTTTAGTTTCAATGTCAAGGGTGGTCGCTGCGAGAATTGCCAAGGCGACGGTGTGATAAAGATTGAAATGCACTTTTTACCGGATGTATATATACAATGTCCAGAATGCCACGGCAAGCGTTACAACCGCGAAGCGCTGGAGATTAAATATAAAGATAAAACCATTAGCGATATCCTAGAGATGACGGTCGAGCAAGCCTGCGAGTTCTTTACTAATATTCCAGCTATCTCCCGCAAGCTCGAGACAATTAACGAAGTTGGTTTGGGCTATGTGAAGCTTGGGCAGCCAGCGACGACGTTCTCTGGCGGTGAGGCGCAGCGTATTAAACTGGCAGCAGAACTATCACGTCGTTCAACTGGTAAAACACTTTATATACTCGACGAGCCAACGACCGGCTTGCATACTGCTGATGTGCGCAAATTGCTCGAGATTTTACAAAAATTAGTTGATGGTGGCAACAGTATGATAATCATTGAGCATAATCTGGAAGTCATTAAATGCGCTGATTGGATTATTGATATGGGTCCAGAGGGTGGACAAGGCGGCGGCAGAGTGGTTGCTGCTGGTACGCCAGAAGACGTCTCAAACAATCCAGAAAGTCAAACTGGGAAATACTTACAGAAGCTGCTATAAACGATAATCTTTACAAAGACTAAAAGACTAATCCCAGACGAAAGATTTGCTGCGGATTTGCGTTATTTTTTCCGTTTGGACGTCTTGGTTTTTGAGAATAAGACTTGGAACTGTTTTTTGAGCGCTGCGCGGTTTGATGGTTTCTTGAGCGCGTGAATAATCATCGGCGAGACAGAGAGGAATACGATTATAAGCGCAGCAACCTCGATGTTAACGCCTGCTTTGGTAAGTAATTCACCGGCGTAATAACCTAGATAAACAAACAGTGATGACCACAAGAATCCGCCGATAATGTTAAAAACCAAAAATGTTCTGTAATGCATTTTGCTGGCGCCAGCAACGATTGGCGCAAATGTGCGGACGATTGGCGCAAAACGAGCCAACACGATAGTAATTGAACCGTGCTTATCGTAGAATTTTTCAGTTTGTTCTAAATATTTTTTCTTGAAAAAACGCGAATTTTCTTTTTCAAATAATTTGCGGCCGACCTTATGTCCAAAACTATAGCCAACGCTATCGCCTAGCACGGCTGCCAAAAATATCAGGATAGCGAATAGATGAATATCAATTGGCAAAATATGCTGTTGTACCATATAAGCTGCCGTAAATAGCAAGCTGTCGCCTGGAAATATGAAGCCGATTAATAAACCCGACTCAGCGAAAACTACCAATAAGATAATTGGCACGCCGAGATGAATAATCAAATTAATAAAGGCTTCCATGCTAGAGATGATTATAGCACAGATTTCTAGCACCAGCTAATGGAATAGGCTTGGGTTTAAAAATTTATTGTCGAAACGAATCAGGGATATCGTGAATTACTAGCTTGGTTAGAATCATTATCATAAACATGTTATAATAGAGAAGCAATAGTAAACCTCCGGAAAGGTATCTAACGAAAGGAAGAGAGAAATGGGAGAAAAAATTACTCTGAAGATTGCTAAGCGCGAAGTGCTTGGCAAAAAAGTTAAGACATTACGTCGCCAAGGAATTACGCCAGGCGTGGTTTACGGTGCGGGTATGGAAGCGGTGCCGATTCAGGCTGAAGCTGGCGAAGTGCTGCGCGTCTATAAGCTAGCTGGCAAGCATACGCCCGTCCAGTTGCTGGGCAGCGAGCGGCGTATAGCGATGATTAAGGATGTTGAATCATATCCGACTAGGTCAAATGCTCTTCGTCATATTTCTTTTCATGCAGTCCGTGCTGATGAGCCAGTAATTGCCGAGGTGCCGATTCGTTTGAGCGGTACAGGAGAATCCGAGGCGGAGCGTGCCGGCCTGGTGGTGCTGCAAGCGCTTGAAAAGATCAAGGTCAAGGCCTTGCCGATGGATTTGCCAGAAGCATTGGAGGCGCCGACGGATGGTCTTGTTAAAGAAGGCGACCGCGTGACCGTGGGCGATATTGTTTTGCCGGATGGTGTTGAGCTGGTCGATAGCGACGACGGCCGCGAAGGCACGGCTGATGACGATACTACAGTTAAAGATTTGGTTGTGGCAAACGTCTATGAGCCGAGCGCTCTAGCAGCTGCCAATGATGCGGCGGCCGGCGAAGCTGAGTCCGCCGATGCCGAGCAAGTCGAAGTTACGGGAGAAGCTGAAAAGACTGAAGCGTCGGAATAGTCGGAATAGTTTGGTCCTAGACTATCAAAAAACACCGTCATGATTTGGCGGTGTTTTTCTGTTGCTATAGTTGGAAATGCTAGAAATTACTCCTCGATGAATCCGCCTGATTGCCGCGCCCACAACTTAGCGTAAACGCCGCGTTTTTTGGCAAGCAATTGATCATGCGAACCGTCTTCGACGATACGTCCATTTTCCAGGACGATGATACGGTCGAGTTTAGCGATGGTTGATAAGCGGTGAGCAATGACTATTGACGTTCGGTTTTTCATCAATGTTTCCAGCGACTTTTGGATTAGTGCTTCTGATTCTGAGTCTAATGCTGATGTCGCCTCGTCAAGGACTAGAATTGGCGCATCTTTCAAAATCGCTCTGGCAATGGCAATGCGCTGTCGCTGTCCGCCCGAAAGTTTGACGCCGCGTTCACCAACTAGCGTGTTAAAACCGTCTTGCAGTTTGACGATGAAATCATAGGCGCCAGCCTTCTTAGCAGCTTTTTCAATTTCGGCATCAGTCGCGTCAGGTCGGCTGTAGGCGATATTCTCGCGGACGGAGCGGTGAAATAGCAGCGGCTCTTGCGGCACATAGGCGATTTGTTCGCGTAGACTTACCTGGGTAACTTCAGCAATATCTTGCGAGTCGATTGTGATCTTGCCCGAGTCAATATCGGCAAATCGTAGCAATAATTTGGTAAGGGTAGTTTTGCCAGACCCGCTTGATCCGACTAAGCCAATTTTTTCACCTGGCTGAATATTGAGCGAGAAATCATGAAACAGAGTGTCGCCTTGGCCTTCGTCGTGCGTAAAGGTTACGTTGTCCATGACAATGCCGCCGCGTTTAATTTTTAGTTTTTTGTCGCTGCGATCAACTAGTGTCGTTGGTGTTTTAAGAATTTCTACCATCTCGTGAGCATCGCCAATAATACGATTGTAACTGCGCATGATGCCATTCATGTTCCACAACTCGTGCGCCACGCTGCCCGTATACGTTATGATTAAGTAAACTGATGCTACTGATACTAGATTGTGCTGAGCGGCGTATACCGCAAAAGCAATTGCGCCAATTTTGATAATTGTGTTGATGGTCGAATAAACTGTACTAACTTTCAGGAAACCGCGCATCGTGCCCAAGCTAGCGCTGCGCCATGAACCGACCGTTTTTGAAAAGCGTTTTTGTTCTAGCGATTCAGCGCCAGACGATTTAACTGCTAGGATATTTGAAACCATGTCGGCTAATTGGCCGCTAACTTTATTGCTGGCTTTAGCCTCTTTTTCGCTCAATTTGGCCATTGGCCTAGAGCCAAAATAGACGGCAATACTAAAAATAATTGAAAAGATAAACAGGAATAAAGCATACTGCCAAATTAATGTCGATAAAATGATTATTGATCCAGCTAAGGAAATAACTAACGGCAAAATCGACCAGAAAATTGTATCCCAAAAGCGCTCAACAGCACCGTTTAGTTTGTTGGTTTGGCTGACGAGCGAACCGCCAAATTTATTAGCATGGAAAAACATTGTTTGATTAGTTAACTTGTTGAAGCATCGCGAGTATAAATCGCGTTGTAGCGCAGTCTCGAACGTCCAAGTGAGATACAATACCAAGCGCCAGCCAATCACCGTTGAACACAGTTCGCTAACGCCATACAGAACAATTAGCGTCCATAAATTATTAGCGGTCTGCAGCTGGTTGTGCTGGATAATATTAAGCAGCTCTGCGATAACAAGCGGACCGACAAAAATAGAAATAACAATCGTAGTAATTGTAAAAAATATCGCCAGATTTCTACGGCGTCTGTAGGGTACAGATACTTGCCAGAATAGGCGTAAAATTTCTTTATCGTTAATTTTATTTTTCAAAAGCATCTCCTCTCTTGTGCAATTTATATTGTGAGCAGTTTGATCGTTGATAAGGCAATTCAAACGCGAGATTTAGAGGAACTCTTTTGGTTTGAGTTCATAGATTAACCAATTATAAGGTATAATCTTGTTATGAGTCAAGAACGAACAGTTTCGTATGTTTTAATAACAGGCACTACGAGCGGCTTGGGCAGAGAATTTGCTCGTATATTTGCGCAAAATGGCTATAATATCGTTGCTGTTGCGCGTAACGAAGTTCTATTGCAACAGCAAAAACAGGAGTTAGAACGCCAGTTTGGCATTGAAATGGTTTACGTAGTTAAAGATTTGAGTGCTGAGAATAGCGCTCAAGAAGTTTATGACGAGATTAAACATAAAGGCATTAATATAGATATCTTAATTAACAATGCTGGGTTTGGTTCGTTTGGTCGCTATATTGATGTAGATTGGCAGCGCCAGAAAGGGCTCGCTAGCGTTAATATGCTGGCCGTGATGCAGTTATCATATCTATTTGGTAAAGATATGGATCGTCGCGGTAAGGGCAAGATTGTTAATATTGCATCGATTGCTTCGTTTCAAGCTGGGCCGTACATGGCGATGTACTATGCCTCGAAAGCTTTTGTTCGCTCGTTTTCTGAAGCTTTGCATGAAGAAATGAAGGGCTCTGGCGTGTCGGTGACAGCGATTTGCCCAGGTCCGGTAGCGACTAACTTTGAAAGAAATGCTAATATGATAAACTCGGCAATGTTCACTAGGCTCAGAGTTTATACACCAGAAGTCGTTGCCGCGAAAAGCTATCGCGCTATTATGAATAACAAAGCAGTGTATGTAGTTGGTTGGCCGAATAAACTTTTGGTGTTTTTGACGCGATTTTGTAGCTTGAAGTTTAGCAGAGTTCTCGCTAGTAAAATTAATTTAGGCAGCGGGCGAAAATAGCCTGGTCTGATCAGTAATTTAATTGTTGAAAATCATGACCAAGAAGTGTAGCGTGGTAAGTTTTGTAAAAAAGCATTGAATTTTTATTGTAAATGATTTACAATAAAAATATGACACAAATAGTTAGTCGACGAATCACGAAATATACTGATAGTATACTATCGATTTTATGCCAACTGCAGCATGCTACTAATGCCGAGATTGCTAGCCGGTTTCGAGAGTTGTATTCAAATGTTAGCGATACTACGGTACATCGTATTACGCAACGTCTGCAGAGTGATGGCGTTATTGGACTGGCACCCGCGTCAAGGCAGGGCTGTTTGCGGTACGACTTTTCACCGGAATCACACGATCATTTTATATGCAGCGAGTGCGATAGTTTACAGGATATTAAAGTTCCTGATTCAGTGCGTTGCCAGATTGAGCGCCAGCTTGATGGCTGCTATTTCGACGGCCCTTTAGTCATTACTGGAGTATGTCAACAATGTAAAAATAGAAGGAGGAATTATGGCATCAATTAGTATTACAACTAAACAAGAGTTTGAAGAAAAAGTACTAAAAAGCAAGCGTCCGGTCTTGGTTGATTTTTGGGCGCCATGGTGTCCGCCGTGTCGAGCGATGGCGCCGATATTGCAGCAGATCGCTGACGAGACAGACTTTGATGTTGTTAAAATTGACATTGATGCCAGTAGTGATAATAAAGAACTGGCTATGCACTACCGCGTGCAGGGCATCCCAAATATGAAGATTTTTGTTGCTGGCGAGGAAGTTGCCGAGCTGATCGGCATGAAGTCAAAACAGATGCTAATTGATGCGTTGGAAGGGGCTAGTAAAGTAGAGAATTAGCGTATTGCACATTAATATTAACGCCAAGTATAATATAGTTTATGAAGTGTACTGATAATAGCCTGGCTTATTATTGTCTATTGGCTATAATGTCAGGCAGCGTACTGGCGGCTACTGCTTTTGCGCCCCATTGGATATTGCAGTTACCGGCTATATTAGCTACAGCACCGATATTTTGGCTGCTGCGAAATGTGTCCGTAAAGTATACATATGCGGTAGGCGTGTGTTTTACGCTCGCTTGGCTGATACCGACGACATATTGGTATTATACTTTCATGCTGCCTGGCGTTGCGTTTGCGGCAAGCGTCGGATGGGCGGCATTGGTCTCTAATCTATTTTGGCTTGTTGGCTTGAGGAAAAAAATTGGAACACTGGCGGTCTGGATATTATTCACTCTTTTTTGGCTGATATTAACGTGGCTTCGGCTGCGATTGCCGATTACTGAGGATTGGTGGCTGCCGCATTTAGGCTATAGCATTTGGCACAACAGCGGTGTCGTTTGGCTTGGTAAATTCGGCGGCGAGATAGTAATGGAGCTGGCGCTATTGCTTAGCGGTATGATTATTGCTGGTGTATTTGTTTGCTGCGGTTGGCGTAAGATGTTGGTAGCTAGTGTGTTAATTGTTGTGGCGTTTGTTGGGTTGAATAATATAGTTTGGAATATGCCTGCAAAACCAATTCATCCTGTCGTCGCTATACAAAAGATGACTCGCGGCGGTATAGATATGCCAGCAACTAAGCAAGATATAGAGGACCTGATAGCTATGACAAAGCAGGCGGCAAGTAGCCGTCGCAATGTACCTACAACGATCGTATGGCCAGAGAACTCAGTTCCTAAATCTTCTTATAATCGCGTAGCAGAATTTGCGGCGCAAATGCGTAGCTTAATTATATATCATACAACAGAGCGTGTTGGTAAAAAGGTATATAAAAAAGTTGTTGCTATTGACGGTACAACAGGCAAAATTATTCTTACTAATTATAAACAACACTTAGCGCCGGATGAGAGAACTGGCTTGCCGCGAATGTCGCGGAATATAAGTGCATTTTATAACCGACATGTAACCGCCTATATATGTTATGATTTGCACTATCCAGATATCGTTGAACGATTACGTGGTAGCGATATTGCATATGTAACTCTCAATGACGCAGCGTATGGTTATTTACAGAAGCAGTTTCATGCAGCAGATATTGCTTTGCGCGCTGTTCAGGCATATACGTCTATTGTTGTCGCTGGGACTAATGGTCCAACTATGATTGTCAATAGTAGTGGGGTTATTCTCAGATCATTGCACAGTGTTAATGCTGGGTATATTCAGGGTGGCTATTAATACAAAAAGGAAATGTTAATCATATATACTTGATATGAAATCACAAGGTAATAATTACCAAAAGCTTTTCGTGCGAAGATCGCTAAGATATTTACCGCACCATATCCTAATGTTAATTATTTACAAAAGTAAGTTGTTTCGTTTTGAAAAGGTTTTAGATGCTATCGCTAAAAGGAAAATAATTAATGTAAATGATTTACTTTCATTTGACAACTCTGATATAAAAGAATATCAAAAACTAACGAAAGATACTCAACTTTGGCATGGTACTGGTCGTTGGCAGCACGGTAAGGATAGTATAGTTGACGTGATGAAAAGTTTTTGCGATATTGCTGGTCTCAAGCCATCCCGAGATGTGTATGCAGTTTTTGGCGGCAGTGATCAGCATATCGTACATTCGGTTTCATTATGCCGGAGTCGAATGGTGGCGCGATCGTATGCTGACATGCATGGTCTTGGCTGGAAAGAGAAAAATCGCTATGGTGACGCTCTGACTTGGACAGCATATTACTACAGTTTGTTTTATGCGCGACTATTTACGGTCAATGGGGTCAAAATGTTGCGCCGTTGGAAAACTTGGCGTGCATTATCGCATGATGAAAATGGCGATAATACTTGGGGAAAGAAAGTGAATAAGCAGGCGCGCGATGTGTGGGATATCTTTTGTCTGGGTAGCGATATTTCGGGTAATTATCCAATTTTAATTGGCATTAAGAGCCTTGATTCGCAATTAAAATTAGAAAAACCGATGCGCTACTACGAAGTGCGCGCTGATAAACGGATAGGCGTTGCAAATATTTCACACATAGAAGTTCCTCGCGATAAGCAGGACGAAATGCGAGAATTATTGCTTTCATGTGGTATCGACATACCAGTGACAAGCATTGAATTAGGCGAATATGTCAGTACGCAGAAGCGTTTTACTGAATTGCTCGGCTGGTAGAGAAAAGAAATTAGGCTAAAGCTGACGAAGTGGATGTGATAAGATTATTAATAATATATGAAGTCGCATACTAAACCGCTTTTATATGATCAGATCGCAACCGATCCAATGAATGCTGATTTTGTCAATAGAGGTTGGTCGCCCGTGTATTCTGCCTCAGTAAGTTCGCGAATTGTACTGGTCGGGCAGGCGCCAGGTCGAATTGCTCAGCAGACGCTAAAGCCGTGGAATGATGCTAGCGGTCGCTTGCTTCGGCAATGGCTGAACGTAACGGACGAGCAGTTTTACGATCCCGATCTCTTTGCGTTGATGCCGATAGATTTTTATTATCCAGGCAAGGGAGCACATGGCGATTTGCCGCCGCGCTTGGATTTTGCTAAGAAATGGCATCCGCGCTTATTGGCACAGATGCCAAATGTACATCTGACAATTTTGGTTGGTTTGTATGCGCAAAAATATTATCTTGATCGCCGCGCCAAGCAGAATTTGACAGCAACTGTGGCGGACTTTAATATGTATTTGCCAGATTATTTTCCATTGGTTCATCCATCGCCGCTCAATATTGGCTGGCGCAAACGTAATCCCTGGTTTGAATCGGATGTCATTCCAGTTCTACAAACTATAGTTAAGGAGGTGCTGTCATGACAGTTTATAAAATTAAACGAATTTACGAATCGCCAGAATCGGACGATGGCTACCGCGTGCTAGTTGACCGATTATGGCCGCGCGGTATCAGTAAAGAACGAGCGGCGCTAGACGAGTGGGCTAAAGAAATCGCGCCAACCAATGAGCTGCGCCAATGGTTTAATCATGATCCAGAAAAATTTACAGAATTTTCAGAACGTTATACAAAAGAGTTAGATGAAAATCCCGCTGCTATCAAGGCGAGAAATGACTGGCCCAATCATCCAATCGTTACGCTATTGTATAGCGCTAAGGATGCGGATTTTAACCAGACGGTAGTACTTAAGCAATGGTTAGAATAAATAGTGCTCTTCAAAAATACTCATTTTTGACGTAAAATATAATTAATGATACGACTCCACAACACTCTGACGCGTCGGCTTGATGATTTTACTCCGCTATCGTCTGATAAAGTGACTTTATATACTTGCGGACCGACTGTCTACGATGATTTGCATGTCGGTAACTGGGCAGCCTACGTCTATTGGGATACGCTAGTCCGGACATTGCAAATTGACGGCTATACGGTTGATCGCGTGATGAATATAACCGATGTTGGGCATTTGGTTAGTGATGCAGACGAAGGCGAGGATAAGCTTGAAAAGGGCGCTCGTCGCGATGGAAAAACTGCTTGGGAAATCGCTGAATACTACACGCAACATTTTCTTGACGGCATGAAAGCGCTCAATCTTATTCCGCCAACACATATAGCCAAGGCAACTGATTACATTTCGCAGCAGATTTCTTTGCTGCGGGCTCTTAAACAGCGCGGCTGCACTTATCAAACCAGCGACGGCATCTATTTTGATACCAGTACTTTTCCGCGTTACGCCGACTTTGCACAGCTTGATTTGAGCGCCCAAAAAGCTGGCGCTCGCGTCGATGCTAATAGCGAGAAGCGTCAACCGTGGGATTTCGCGCTCTGGAAATTTACCGAGAAGGGCAAAGTGCGCGATATGGAGTGGGAGACGCCTGCTGATTTGCTAGATACGCCACCAGAAGATAACAAGCCAGTCATGGGCTTTCCTGGTTGGCACTTGGAATGCTCGGCTATCGCCATGAGCTTGCTCGGCAAGACAATCGATATTCATACTGGCGGAATTGATCACATCCCGGTGCATCACACTAACGAAATCGCCCAGAGCGAAGCGGCAACTGGCCAAAGGTTTGCGAACTTTTGGCTGCACTGCAACCACCTGAAGATTAATGGCGGCAAAATCAGCAAATCCCTCGGTAATGGCTACACGCTTGATGATCTAAAGCGGCATGGTTTCTCAGCGATGGATTTGCGAATGTTTATTTTGCAAGGACATTATTCTAATGAAGGTAATTTTTCATTCGAGAATTTGCAGGCAGCGCACAACCGGCTGCAACATTGGCGCGACGTGGCTTGCTTGCGACATCAAGTTCACGATCGCTTACATAGCGATACCGAGAACAACGATTTACGACATGATTTCTCGCCTAGCGCGGCTATCGGCGCTGTCAAAGAAGCGCTAAACGATAACTTAGAAACGCCACGGGCGCTAGCTATTGTCGATAAAGCCTTAACTGAACTCGACAAAAAACCGCCGCAGAAAATCTATCGAGCTGGATTAATCGAATTTTTGGAGTTTGTTGATGCGGCATTGGGGCTTGAGCTGTTGGATTCAACTCCCGATATTAATGATGAATGTAAGCGGCTATTAGTAGAACGCCGCCGTGCTCGCGATAACAAGAATTGGGTAAATTCCGATGAATTACGCGATGAGCTGCTCAATGAATACGGTGTAGTTGTCAAAGACACCGCACATGATACTTTATGGGCGTACGCTGACGAAAAACCAGAGTAGACTCAAGTGTTTAAAAGATTCTTTTTGAATGGCGTGAGCTGGCTAGGCCAATCCTTTACTAGGCTTCAGCTTCTGATTTAGCTGCCTCTGGTTTACTTTTTTCGCGGCGAACACGCTTGAGCAGGCGAGCAAGCTTTGTTGGTTTGGCAGCTGGTTCTTCGCGGCGTTCGACCTTGATATATTCAGTTGCAAGCACTTTGGCGCAGCCAGCTATCGGTATCGAGATAATACCGCCAACCATACCGAACATGTACAGCCCTATAGTTACCGCCATCAAAACCATTAGCGGCGAAAGTTCAATACGCTTGGATTGAATAGTTGGCGAAATTACATTATTCTCGATCTGCTGATAAACGATGAAGTAAATACCAAAAGCTATTGCTGCTGGCATACTATTAATTGCCAGTAATGCAAAGACGATAATGCCGCCAATTCCTGCGCCGAACATTGGGATCAGCGACAAGATAAACATGATAGCAATCGTTGGCAAAGCAATGTTTGCTGGTACTGCTGGAAAAACTTGACTCAAGATAAATACTGTTAAGCCGGCAAAAGCACCATCTAAACCTGAAACGATCAATTGTCCGCTTACATATCCAGAGATTACTGCATTCATCCGCCGGAAGATGATTCGATGGTGCTGCATTCGCTTGTCGTTGCTATATAATCCCCAGAAGTATCGTGACCAGCGCGGTCCTTCGACTAGCATTAGGAATGTTAGAACTAGCGCTAGCGAGGCCTCGGTGATTAGCGACATTGTCGTTCCGACGCCGCTGAGAAAGTTCTGTCCAAAGTTTGCCAGCCACGACGTTGCATTTCCTTGTATTGAAACAACCATTTGATCAATCTGCGATTCTAGATGATAACGCGATACTATAGCACCAAAGCCCTTCCATTGCGCCGACATAGTTCGTATCGTATCGGGCAGAGTTTGTAAAAAGCTAATTGTTTGCTGAACTATTGGCGGCACTGCCAAAAACAGAATTGCCGCTAGTATTGCTACAATAACGATAAAAGCGATAGCCGTACTGAGGGTTCGGCTGCGGTTGGGTAGTTTATTAGCCAACCAGCTGACTGGCCCATTGAGAGCTAGTGCTAAGAATGCTGCCGCTCCAATAATTACTAACGCTGTACGAGCATTCCAAATTAATAAGCCTGCTAGTCCAAAGCCGATTACTACCAGCCAAAAACGTACGAATGTTATAGTGTCTATCTCGATTTTAACCTTCATATTTTCAGTATAGCGCTTTATTGTTAAAAACTAAAATTTGCTATAATGTGCTTATGGCTTTTTATGATAAAACCATTAAAGAAACACTAGTTGAACTTGAATCAACCACCAAAGGCTTATCTGATATTGAGAGCGATGAGCGGTTGCGTCACTACGGCTTAAACACGATCAAAGTTAAGTCTGACCCGCTTTGGCGTAAAATTGTTGAGCCGTTCAAGTCGGTTTTTATGGCAGTGCTGATAGTGGCGGCAATTGTTAGTTTGTGGCACAAGTCGTATTTTGATGCTGGGTTGATTATTTTTATCATGGCGGTGAACGCGATTATTTATTATGTGCAACGGTTTTCGACTGAGCGGATTTTGCGATCGCTGCAAAAACAGTCTGTGGCTGAAGTCGAGGTATTGCGAAAAGGGCGGCGTGAGATGATCGCTGCGACACTGTTAGTTCCAGGCGACGTGATAATCCTTGATGAGGGCGATAAAATTCCTGCTGATGCCCGCATGCTAGAGGCGCGCTCTTTTCGTGTTGATGAATCGCAATTAACTGGCGAATCGCTACCAATCGAAAAAACTTGCGCTGTCCTGCCGAGCGACCGCGAAATTTACGAACAATCCAACATGGTCTTCCAAGGCTCATTTGTCGTTGGCGGTACTGCTATGGCGATAGTAACCGCTACTGCTAACGATACCGAGTTTGGTCGTTTGAGCGATTTATCGTCTGGTGACCATAATGTCAATCCTGTACAGCAGAAAATCGATAGGCTTATCACGCGTATAGTGGCTGTTATCTTGGGCATTGCTTTATTTGCTTTTTGGTTGGCGCTAGCTCGCGGTGTTGAATGGAGTGAAGCATTGCGTTTTGTGATTGCTCTCAGCGTTAGTGCAGTACCCGAGAATTTACCAATTGCTATATCAGTCATTTTGGTATTAGCAATGCGCCGGATGGCTCGCCGTAAAGCATTGGTACGAACTATGGGCTCAATCGAGTCAATCGGTGCCATCACGACTATCGCTACCGACAAAACCGGTACGCTAACGCGCAATAAATTATCAGTTCAAGAAATTTGGCACCCGCGCCACAACGAAAAACGTATTTTGCAGACACTTGCTGCTAGTATTCTATTAAACAAGAGAAAAACTGCTGATCCGCTTGATAAAGCCTTCGCGTCGTTTATTAACTCGTCCGAAACGGCTCCCAAAATTGGCCAGCCTTTGCGGGAATTTACATTTGAGCATTCAATGGCAATGAGCGGCAATTTGCGACATGATGGCGCTAAGTATGCTCTAGCTGTCAAAGGTGCACCAGAGAAAATCGTTGACCATTGCGATATCACCGAAGGCGAACGCGAGAAAGCTTTAGTTGAATTGCATCATCTGACTGGACTTGGTTTCCGGGTAATTGCGCTAGCGCATGCGTCGCTCAGTAAACCAATTGATTCGCTTGAAAACATTCCAGATAATACGCCGCTGGTTTTTGATGGTTTTGTCGGCGTGGCTGATACTCTGCGCCCAGAGGCAAAAGGCGCTATTGCTCGCGCTCAAGCCGCTGGCATCAGCGTGCGTATGGTCACCGGCGATCACTTCGAGACAGCTTATCATATCGGTAGGCAGCTTGGCCTAGTCGAGCATCACAACCAGGTTTTTGATAGCCGGCAGATTATTACATTATCTGACGATGAGCTAGCTGAAAAGTTGCGCACTATCCGTGTTTGCGCGCGTGTTTTGCCCGAGCATAAACACCGCATCCTTGAAGTCCTCAAACGCGATAATATCACTGCTATGACTGGCGACGGCGTCAATGATATCCCGGCGCTAACCAATGCTCATGTCGGCGTGGCTATGGGTGCCGGGGCGCAAATCGCCAAAGATGCAGGCGATATTATCTTGCTTGATAATAATTTTCGCTCAATTGTTTCGGCTATTCACGAAGGTAGAACTGTTTACGCCAATATTAAGCGCATGGTAACGTATCTGTTGGCTACTAATCTCGGCGAAGTTATCGTATCGCTGAGCGCGTTGATTTCCGGTTTACCGCTGCCGCTGGCGCCTGTGCAGATTTTATGGGTTAATTTAGTCACTGATAGTGCCATGGTAATTCCGATCGGATTGGAGCCGGGCGAGCCTCGGAATATGCTAGAGAAGCCAAAACGCGCTAACGCGCCGCTACTCAGTAAATTTATGACTTCGCGAATACTGTTGATTGCTATAATTATGTCATCAATGACGCTGGGATTTTATATTTACTTCAATCAACGCTTTGGTGCTGACTACGCTCGGGCAATTGCTTTTTGCTCGCTGGTAACCGCGCAGTGGGCTAGTGCTATCGAGGCGCGCAGCGATTACGAATCATTGATCGGTCGTCTACGCAAGCGGAACGCACCTTTCATTGTTGGACTAATCATCGCTGTCACGCTGCAGATTGCCGCCCTAGCTACACCACTTGGACGGTTGCTGCATATTACGCCAGTAGACAACATACATCTTCTCTTAGTGACTGTCTCTGCTCTCATTATACCTATCGTCTTGATTGAACTGCATAAATGGGTAGGGCGAAAGTTCTTTGGTAAGCGACCGAATCTTCAGCGAATTACCAAGCGTCTTAAACGGCCGCTCAAGAAAAATAAAAAGTTTGCTAATTAATTCCGGCGCTTGATATGTCCACGCAATAGTTCTAAATCAGCTAGGTCTTTACGACGAGCCATCTTTCGTTTGGCAGCAATCAGCCGGTCGGTCGAGACTACGGGTATCCCATCGATGGTTTGCATATCTCGCTGTAATGCTGTCAAGGAATTACCCATCCAACTTTTTAGCAGATTGTATTGTTCATGTACCAAAATTCGCTTGCCACTAGTTAGTGTCACCTCACGCCAATGTTTCTTGCTCGCGAAACGGTCATAAACTTCGCGCGATACTACTAAATCAACATTAGGTGTATCGCGCAAATGCATCATATCAAGCACGGCGCCGCCGACCACGATATACGAATCGCTAGCGATTTTAAGGTCTCTGATCATTTCAATTGCCGAAGCCTGTTTCTGATGCGCCAATGCCAGAGACAATGTTGTGTAAATGTTGCGGCTGCCAATTATATCGGTAATGCCATAGATATCAAACTGGCTGCGCAATCCCGGTGACACGTGCGCAAAAGCAATCGCGACACCATCTTCGCCAAGCTCGCGGTACAAACGTTTGAGCGCTTCAACCGCTGTATAGTCGATATCGTCAATCGCTCCAGCGTCAATCACCGCATATGTTACTGGATGTTTAGCGCGATGAATAGCTCGCCGTAACCGTTCAGCGAAATAATTAATATTCTCGAAAAAAAGCGATTCGCCGAAAGCATAAACTAATGTATCTTTTGGCAAAGAGTCTATCTTATCTTTTACCCGATCAGCCGCCCATGATGACAGCTCGCCATCGCGCAGCAGCACAGCGTCATCAGGGTGGTACTGCCGGCGTAATCGTTCCATCAGCGAGGCTGCTACCGCTACTAAAATACCTAACTGTACGCCGAATAGTACCGTACAAGCTAGAGCAACTAGCGCGATCATAAACTCCTCATGATGGACAGCCCACAAATAGTGCAATTCACGAAAACGAATCAAGCGTAAACCTGCCGTACAAACTATCGCTGCTAGTGCTGCTAGCGGCACGTAGTGTAACAAAGTACCTCCAAAAATGATCAACACCATCATTGCTAAGCTGGCAACAATACCGCTCAATTGCGAACGCATACCCAGCGAGTCGGCTAATTGGCTGCGTGGCGGCGAGGCGCTAACGGTATAGCCGTGGAATAGAGCTGAAGCAATATTAGCTATTCCAAGGGCTGCCGTATCTTGGTTAGTCTGAATCTTATCGTCGTGCTCGCTACCAATGGAACGCGCTGTCATGGAACTCTGGACTAGCACTACGAGCACGATTGATAATACGGTTGGCATAATTGTATTTAGCATCTCGAGTGACACCGTGGGTACTATTAAGTTTGGCATATTGCTTGGTAGTGAACCTAAAAACTCTACGCCGTACGCATCGACATGAAATACCATTGCAAATATTACGGCCATAGCGATGCCGATTAGTTCGCTCGGTATTCGCGATGATCGCCAAAACAACACTACACCTAGCACCAAGAGTGCTAGCGTAGCGGTCATCCAATTAATTGAACTAGCTTGCGCGGTAATTGACGCTAAATGACTCCAGAAACCGCCTGATGCTTTTAATCCTAATAAAGCTGGTAACTGTGTAACAATTAGCTGCACTCCCACGCCTGCCATAAAGCCAATCATCACTGGTCGCGATACCAGATCTGCCAAAAAGCCAAATTTGAATAGCCCCAGCAATAGTAGTAGGACGCCTGATAGCAACGTCATCGCTGCGATTGTATTAACATATTCTGGCGTACTTGTTTGCGCCACTAGCGCTGCACCTGATGCCAGCAGAATGGCCGTCGCTGAATCTGCGCCAACCACCAATCGATGCGAGTATCCCAATAACCCAAATACTAGCGCACCAATAATTGTCGTATATAAGCCAGTCTCGGGCGGCAGTCCGACGATTACCGAAAAAGCCAACGCATTGGGAACATTCACGACGG
The DNA here is from genome assembly GCA_963519435.1 of uncultured Candidatus Saccharibacteria bacterium. Lineage (GTDB taxonomy): Bacteria > Patescibacteriota > Saccharimonadia > Saccharimonadales > Saccharimonadaceae > Saccharimonas. Next base: position 70,753 of record CAUQMT010000001.1, read on the forward strand.
CTATCAACAACGCCGTTATGATATCATGCCGCAAGTAAGATTTCTTGTACCGCAATATGCTCGGCAGAGACACTTTTCGCATATTTATTATACTAATGGTATTTGGGGGTGGCGTCAATAAAACAAAGCAAACTATGAATTTGCTAAATGTTGATACGATTCATAAAAATAAACCGCTTAGGTTATCCAGATCTGAGCGGTTTATGATATTTTCGTTTGCATAATTTGGCTGGGTCGGCAGGACTCGAACCTGCGAATGCTGGGACCAAAACCCAGTGCCTTACCACTTGGCGACGACCCACTAATAAACGAGCGTGCAACAAGTATTATACCACGCTCATCAATGATATGGAAATTACGACATAGAATATAGTCGCACCCATTCCTCGGGGGTCAACTCTGACGGTTTGCGTTCAGGGTTGATACTGGCTTTAACGCGTGGTGCGTCAGCAAAGACTTTTTGCGAGGCGTAGCATTTTGCGACGAAACTTTGGTACTCGTCGCGTTCTAATGTAGGCAAGAGCGGCTCGGGTCGCGGTTTCAGCTCTAGCAGCACGGTATCGACTGCTGGCGGCGGTGTGAAATCTGTGCGGCGTAGCGGTCGGCGGATTCGTGTCTGCCACCACGGAGCTAATTGCGCGCCTAATTGAGAAGTAAAGTGCCGGTCGCTCGGTACTAATTTTTGCGCGAATTGTTTTTGGACGATCAGGTAAATTGATCGCGGTGCGTGCATCTCGTCGTCGCTAGTTAATTTGCGTACTATGTCGGCGCTCAAATGAAAGGGAATATTAGCAAAAACTTTGTATGGTTCATTTGGTAATTTCGCTCGTAGAAAATCTTGCGCTATGACTTTGACGTTTTTATATCGGCGCATATTTTGCTGTAGTTTGTTGAGAGCGCTTAGTTCGTTCTCGTATGCCAAAACTTGCCGGCATCGGCGTGCTAACACTGCCGTAATGGCGCCGCTGCCAGCGCCGATATCTATTACCGAATCGCCGCGACGTATGTTGCCGTGGCCTATCAATTCGGCGATCAAGCGCGGATTACGCAAAAAATGCTGCGAGTGGGTGACGACTTGGCGTTTCATAATGCGATTTTATCACGAAAAGCCGCTAATCAGTTGGCAATCTTTACCATAAGCTTTATAATATATAGTTATGAATGCACACGAAAAACACTCGATAAAGCAATATTTGCGTGCGGCAGACTATCTGACGGTGGGGCAAATATTTTTGGCAGAAAATCATCTGCTGAAAAAGGAATTAACTTTTGACGATATCAAATCGCGGATTCTCGGACACTGGGGAAGCGGGCCAGGTATTAACTTTGCTTACGCGCATCTCAGTTATTCAGCCAAGAAACATGACAAAGACATGATGTTTGTGTTGGGGCCGGGGCATGGCTTCCCGGCACTGCAAGCTAATCTTTTTTTGGAAGGTACGCTTGCTAATTTTGATCCGTCGATGGAGACTAACCTGGATGGTATTCGCAAACTATGCCGCGAATTTAGCTGGCCGTATGGTTTTCCGAGCCATTCTAATCCCGAGACGCCGGGCGTGATTCTCGAGGGCGGTGAACTTGGTTACGCGCTCAGTACTAGCTACGGCGCGGCGATGGATAATCCTGATTTGACGGTAGCTTGTTTGGTTGGTGACGGCGAAGCCGAGACTGGGCCGACAGCTGGTGCTTGGCATCTTAACAAATTACTCAATCCACGCAAAGATGGCGTAGTATTGCCGATTCTTCACCTCAATGGTTATAAGATTTCGGCGCCGACTGTTTTTGGCCGAATGAGTAATTACGAACTGATGACGCTCTTTAGCGGCTACGGTTATGAGCCGCGCATTGTTGACGCTACAAAAGACGGCGTCGATCCGCACGACGAAATGGCAAACGCGCTTGAGTGGGCACACAATTTGGTTTCCGAGATTCGTGCTAGTACGAACACAGAAGCGCCGCGCATGCCGATGATTATTATGCGAACGCTAAAGGGGTGGACTGGACCGAAATTTGTCGAGGGTAACAAAATCGAAGGTAACTGCCTAGCACACCAGACAGTACTTAGCGAAGCGAAATCTGACCCCGAGCAGCTCAAAATCTTGAATCAATGGCTCAAGAGTTATAAGTTTGACGAGCTATTCAACGAAACGACAGGCTTTGGTGATTTTGTCAAGGATATCTTGCCTGAACAGCTAGAGAAGCGCTTGGGCATGTCGCCGCATGCTCGTGGCGGCGCAACTGTTTATCGGCCGCTGGTGCTGCCAGACGTCGAGCAGTTTGCTGAAGACGCCGAAATCCCTGGCACTATTGGCTCTAGCAGTATGCGCCGGGCTGGCGCTTACTTGACCGAGGTCTTTCGTCTCAACGCTGATAATAAGAACTTCCGTTTCATGAGCCCAGACGAAACTTATTCCAACAAGCTTGACGAGATATTCCAGGCTACTAGCCGTAGCTGGCAATGGCCGATCATGGAGTGGGATAAGGATCTGTCGCGTGATGGCCGAGTCATGGAAATGTTGTCCGAACACAATATGCAAGGCTTAATGCAAGGCTATGTGCTAACAGGCCGCCACGCTATATTCGCTAGTTATGAAGCATTTTTGCAAGTCGTCGGCAGTATGGTTGACCAGTATGCTAAGTTTCTCACCCAAAGCCGTAATGTCGAGTGGCGCGGCACTATACCTAGTATTAACTATATACTGACTTCGAGCGGGTGGCGCCAAGATCATAACGGTTTTAGCCATCAGAACCCTGGCTTTATCGACGATATTCTACGCCGCCAGAGTAATTTCAGTGATGTTTACTTCCCATCGGACGGTAATGTCACGCTAGTTTGCTTAGAGCATATGCTGTCAAGCGTTCGCCAGATTAACGCGCTGGTTGCCGGCAAGACTCTCGAGCCGCGCTGGCTGTCGCCAGAACTGGCTCGCCAACAGGTCGATGCTGGTCTGATGGTTTGGGATTTTGCTAGCGATGAACATCCCGATCTAGTTATGGCCGCTTGCGGCGATTATCCGACCAAAGAAACTATGGCAGCTATTGATATTGTCAAAACGCATTGCCCGAACGCTAAAATTCGCTGTGTTAACGTTTCGAGTCTGACTACTGTTGGCTTTGGTACGTTGCGCCGTGTTGCCGACCAAAAGTTCTTTGATAAGGTGTTTACTGACGACAAGCCAGTCATCTTCAATTTCCATGGCTATCCGCAGACAGTAAAATCGATTCTCTTTAACTATGCTGTTGATTCGACACGCTTCGATATTCGCGGCTACAAAGAGATCGGTTCGACGACCACGCCGTTTGATATGCATGTTCGCAATGAAACCAGCCGCTATGATTTGGCGGTTGCTGCATTCCGCCAGCTGGGCCGCAATGGCGTCGTTCCGTTTGAAGAGGCCGAGCACTTAGCTTCGATTTACCAAGGTAAGATTGATGAGAATACTGCTTATATCAAGGCTAACGGCGTTGACTTGCCAGAAATTGACGCCTGGGTGTGGCCAGCAGCACGCGGACTAGACGAGGCAAAAGAGGAAGCCTGGCACGGGCAAACAAATTAACGTAAAGAAAAGGGTGGGGGAATGTCATTACTACTAATCGCAAATCCAGGCAGCGCTAGTCGCAAATACGCGCTGGTCGACGACAAGCTCAAAGAAGTTGCCGCGTTACATATCGAGCAGAGCGGCAGCGAATTAATCGCGACGCTGCGTACTGGCGGCGATACGCGGCAAGTACCGCTTGGTTTTGCTGACATTTCCCAGTCGGCCGCACATCTGTATGGCATTTTTAACCGCGAACATTTACTAGAAAGTCCTAGCGACGTTCGCGCGATCGGCTTGCGGATTGTTGCGCCGAGCAACTATTTTCTCAAAGACAGGCTTGTTGACGATGACGTTGTCCAGCATATACGCGATATTCTGCCACTTGACCCGATTCACGTCTCCGGTACGCTGCAAGAGCTAGAAGCTCTGCGCTCGTCGCTGCCGACTGTACCAGTGGCGCTAATTTCGGATAGTGCTTTTCACGCTCGCAAGCCGAGCTACGCCTGGAATTATGGTATCAATCTGCAAGACGCTGATCGCTTCGAGATTAAGCGTTTTGGTTATCATGGTTTGTCGGTTTCATCTGCCGTCAATGAGCTGTGGAACCGCGGCAAATTACCACCAAAGGTCGTCGTCTGTCATCTAGGTAGCGGCTCGTCGGTGAGCGCGGTTTTTCACGGGCGTAGCATCGACAACACCATGGGTTACTCGGCGCTAGAGGGGGTAATTATGGCAACGCGTACCGGTTCTATCGATTACACTGCTGCTATGGCGCTCAAAACTAAACTTGGTCTCGATGATGATCAGTTTGAGCATTATCTTGATGAGAAGGGCGGCCTACTCGGACTCAGCGGAACTAGCGATATTCGTGAAATTCTTGATCGCGAAGCTAATGGCGACCATATTGCTCATCTAGCGCTGATGACTTTGATTCACAGTATCCATAAGGCTATCGGCGCCATGGTGGTCGCCATGAACGGTGCCGACTTGCTGGTATTTACTGGCACGGTAGGAGAACGTTCGGCGAATTTGCGCCGGCGCATCGTTGCTCACTTGGAATGCCTCGACTTCATACTTGACGGTAATCGTAACAAATCATGTCTTAACCCGACCGAGTTCACTAGCATCTCGCAAGCGGCAGTCAGTAAGCCGATAATTGTCATACCGACAGATGAAGGCGTCGAAATCGCTCGCCACACTGTTAAGTTGCTAGCGTCATAATTTTGGTCGTTGGAAAGGTATGCGTTATTGCTGCGGGGATAGTCTTCGTGATCTATGTCAAGCGGTATCTTTCATTTTGTTATAATAAGTACGATGAAAAGACAGTCACTCGAGACTATTCACCTTGACAAAATCGTTGGCGGCGGGCAAGCGCTAGGGACGCTGGCCGATGGTCGCAAATGCTTCGTATGGGGCGGATTGCCCGGCGAGACGGTTACTGTCCGCATTACCAAAAAGAAGTCGCACTTCGTCGAAGCAGTTGTCGAGGAAGTGGTCTCGCCAAGCTCCGACCGCATCCGGCCGCGCGATCCAGATAGTTATCTTTCGACCAGTCCGTGGCAGATCATGCCGCTCGAGATTGAACAGGCGTACAAAAGGCAACTGATCGACGACGCCTTTACACTGCATAATGTCACACTACCGGCGGCGATTGACATTTATTGCGACAATGTCGCATATGGTTATCGCAACAAAGTCGAATTTAGCTGGTACAGCGAAGCCGGGGAGTATGGTGATACGCTTGACTTGGCGTTTTTTCGCCGCGGCAGCAAGGGCAAGATTGTCGTCAATGGCACAAGTTTGGCGCGCCCAGAAATCAACAACCTGGCACGGGCTATCCGTGATTTACTGCGCCATAAACGCGTCGCGGCTCGCCAGCTCAAGACCTTGCTCGTCCGCTGCGATCAATCGGGAAGTTGCGTATGGCAGTTGTATGTTAAAGATCGCTTGCCCGAAATAATTACCGCTACTGAAGCCGCCAAGCTACCAGCTCAGGGCGGGGAAATTATCTATTCCGACCCGCGCTCGCCAGCCAGCCGCATCACCGAGCGCTTGGCGCATTTCGGCAACACCACCTTGACTGACTCTATCCTTGGCATACCATTCCGCTACGCCTGCGAAGGCTTTTTCCAAGTTAACATCCCGGTTTACGAGCAGGCGCTGCGCGATATGAAGAAGTGGGTGCCATATGATTGCAATAGTCAACACTCGGGTCGGCAACTCGAGCACCATCAGAAAATAATCCGGGACCCACGTAAAGTTGCCCAGATTTTTTCTGAGGTGCTGCTCGCTGCCGATCGACCAACCCTCGACCTCTACGCTGGCGTCGGCACCATTGGTCTGACTATTGGCGGTAGCAACGTCACGCTGGTGGAAATCAACGCCGATGCTGTCCGCGAAATGCAGCGCAACATCGCCGAACTTGGCCGCACCGACGCCCGCGCTGTCCTTGCTCCCAGCGAACAAGCCCTCGACCACATTACAGGCAAGGAAATCGTCATTGTCGACCCGCCGCGCGCCGGCCTGCATCCCGACGTTATTGCGACATTGTTGCAACAACTGCCACTACGCATCATCTACCTCAGCTGCAATCCTGTCACCCAAGCCCGCGACGTCGCCTTGCTCCAGCAACACTACCGCATCGCTTGGCACCGCGGCTACAACTTTTTCCCGCGTACGCCGCATATTGAACACTTAATCATTCTTGATAAGAAGCTGTAAAGTTGCTCTTTCTATGCAGAGTTTATCTGGCTAATTCGAATGCAAGGCTAGCTAATTGCTGCTATACTATTAGGTGATGTTTGACAAAGCTATTGACGCTATCAATAACGTGCAGAAAATTGTTGTAGTCCAAGCGGAAAATCCTGACGGTGACAGTATCGGCAGCAGCTTAGCCTTGGAAGAAATTCTAAGTGACCTCGGCAAAAATGTTCAGCTGCACTGTCCAGTTGATACCCCGAAATACTTACGTTACATTCACGGTTGGGATCGAATAACTAGCGATTTTGACACGAATACTGACTTAGCAATTATCGTTGATACTAATGCTGAACTATTAATCAGTAAAAGTTTAAGTATACCAGGTGTGCGTCATTTTCTTGAGACGCATCCCGTTATAGTGTTAGATCATCACGCAACTGATTCGACGCTGACTTTTGATGCTACTCATGTCAACCAGCCGGTAGTTGCAGCTGGCGAACTGATTTACAATCTAGCGCATACTGCCGGCTGGGTAATTAATCCGCAAGCTGCAGAAAATATGCTGATTGCTATCATGAGCGATAGCCTGGGCTTAACAACACAAAATACCACAGCCGACTCGTTTCGTGTCGCTGGCGAATTAACTGCGCTCGGCGCTAGCAACTCAGCTATTGAAGAACGACGCCGTGAATTTATGAAAAAGTCGCCAGAGATTTTGGCGTATAAGGGCCGCTTGATTGAACGTATCGAATATTTGCTTGATGGTAAATTAGCTATAATTCACATCCCGTGGGAAGAAATCCAGAAATATAGTGATCAGTATAATCCGAGCGTTCTAGTGCTTGACGAAATGCGTTTAGTTGAGGGGGTTGAAGTGGCTTGCGCTATCAAAACTTACCCTGACGGTAAATTAACCGGGAAATTACGCAGTAATATGCCAGTGTCAGAGCAGATAGCTGGATATTTCGGCGGCGGCGGACACGCTTATGCTGCAGGTTTTCGCGTATATGACGATTATGCAGTGATTGTGCGCGAACTAGTTGAGGCTGCGGATAAGTCTTTACGCGGGTAATTTGTCTACATCTAAATCAAAAAACCGCTAGCGTGTGTAGCGGTTTTTCTAATTCTACTAGTTATAATTATTTAGTAGATGAATTGTCCGAACGTGCCTGGCCTTACTGTACGTTTGTTGTAATTGCCAGCGCGGTAATTCCAACCCATTTCTGAAACAGTATAGCTGCCATCGCTATTAACCGACTCGACGTAAGCAACATGGCCGTTTGTCACCGCGACAGCTCCAGCGCGCGGCGCGCTACCAGTTGATTTACCAGCAGCTTGAGCGCTGGAAATCCAACCATAACCAGCATTGCCGTATACAGCGACGTCTGGGCGGCGGCTGTGAACGTAGTCGGTGCACCACATGCCGTTACCGACGTAGTAGCTTGACGAGTTAATCGGCTTTGAGCTATACGATCGCGTAGTAACTGTAGAGGTCCGAGCTGAAGGTGTCGCTGCATTAGAACTGGCGGCTGCTTGTTGCGCTGCAACGATAGCTGACGAGCGGTCTGGCAAGACCTCTTCTGCACTAGGAATTCGCAGCTTCTGCCCTATGTCAATAGTATTTGGGTTACCGAGCGACTCGTTGGCGTCAAAGATACGCGTCCAGGTTGTATTGTATTTTTCGGCAATTGACGCCAAGCTATCGCCTGCGGCTACTATCGCGTAGGTTGGTTGTTCAATTGATTTTGTCTCGTTAGATTTGTCCTTTGGTGCAGACGTTGGTTTTTTGGCTTTATCGTCATCAACTCCGCTGGTTTGCTTTTCGTCCACTTTTGCTAGCAAAGCTTTCTTGTTTTGGGTAGCTAGCAGCGGTGTTCTCCTTGCGATTGTTAATTTATTTTTATTTTGCTGTGCGAGTAGTAGCGAGCGGCCCGTACTCGTTTCGGCATAGGCTGGGTGTGCTGCTATTAAGCATATTGCACCAGCGGCGCCGAGTGTCGTCAAGACCCCGTATAAACGCATAATTATCTCCTTGGTTAAATACCCCCACGGATAGGCTAAACTTCAAATACTCGTGGATTTATGTCCTGGCTTATTATTGTTTTAATCGTAATTTTCACAGGACATGAGACCAATCATAGCAAAACGTAGTATTTTGGTCAATAATTTTATAGTGGTAATGCTACACTACCTCTGGAAAATTAGGTAGACTTTCGAGTTATTTTTTGGTATAATTGTAGACGTTTTATCAAATCAATGTTGGGAGACGTCAAGTCGCTTGTACCACAGAAAGGATTAAATATCTGATGGCTAAAAAAGCCGAACTATTAGAAAAAGCTGCCGAGCTCAAGCTTGACGTCAGCGAAAAAAATACTATAGCCGAGATTGAAGCGGCCATCGCTGCCGCTGAAAAGCACTCAGTCCGCGAAGCTACAATTGCCAAAGCTGGTAAGCGCAGCGCCAAAGCTATCGAAGAGGCTGAAGCTAAAGCTGAAAAAGAAGCTCGCAAAGAAGCTGGCGACACTACGCCGCAGGGCGAGGCTGAAGCGGCTGTCAAAAAAGGCCCAGCGCCAAAGGTTCGTCCGTTGATTGAACGCCGCGGCAAAGCTTACCGCCAGGCTGCCGAAAAAGTTGAAAAAGACAAAGCTTACACGCTCGCCGATGCTATCAAACTTGCTACCGAAACCAATCCGAGTAAATTTGACGCTAGTGTTGAAGTTCACGTTCGTCTAGGCGTCGATCCGCGTCAAGCCGACCAAAATATTCGTTCGACCGTAGTTCTACCTCATGGTACTGGCAAGACTGTTCGGGTAGCCGTTTTCGCAGCTGACACTGATGCTGACAAAGCCAAAAAAGCTGGTGCTGATATTGCTGGCGATGAAGCTATCGTCAAACTTCTTGACAAGGGCACGCTTGATTTTGACGTCTTAATCGCTACGCCGGCCTACATGCCAAAACTCGGTAAGTACGCTCGTTTGCTCGGCCCGAAAGGCTTGATGCCTAACCCGAAGAGCGGTACCGTCTCGACCGACGTCGCCAAAGCTACCGAAGAAGCCAAAGCTGGCAAGGTTGAATATCGTGTCGACAAGCAGGCTGCTATTCACCTCGGTATTGGCAAAGTTAGCTTCGGCGCTGAAAAATTGCTTGAAAACGCCAATACTTTCTTTGCTAGCTTGCAGGCGCAGAAGCCATCCTCTATCAAGGGTGTTTACATTAAATCGGTTGCTGTAGCTACTACTATGGGCCCCGGTATCAAAGTTGATTATCAAGCAAAATAAACCCATATAATTTCAGAGCGAGACCTAGCATCTCGCTCTATTTTTAGAAGGAGGGTAGGAATGAGACAATATCTTGATTTACTTGACCGTATTCTAACAGAAGGTGTCGAAAAGCATGACCGGACAGGTACTGGTACGCTCAGCATCTTCGGGCATATGATGCGTTTTGATTTGCGCGAAGGCTTTCCACTACTTACCACCAAAAAGCTCTTTACCAAAGGTATCTTCGGCGAGTTGATTTGGTTTTTGCGGGGCGATACTAACGTGCATTGGCTGCAAGAACGCGGAATTCATATTTGGGACGAATGGGCTGACGAAAATGGCGATCTCGGTCCAGTTTACGGCGCGCAGTGGCGGGCATGGCCAGCACCTAATGGTGAACATATTGACCAGATTGCTAATGTTATTAATCAACTACGCGCTAGTCCAGACTCACGGCGGCTAATCGTTACCGCTTGGAATCCTGCCGAAGTAGGCAACATGGCTTTGCCGCCATGCCATATGTTATTTCAATTCTATACCACACCCGCTGATTCCAATGACTCCGACCAGCGGCGCTGGTTATCGTGCCGGCTTGATCAGCGATCGTGCGATACATTTCTGGGCGTCCCATTCAATATTGCTAGCTATGCTCTGCTGACTATGATAATTGCACAGCAGGTTGATATGCGGCCGCGTGAATTTATTTGGATGGGCGGTGATGTTCATTTGTATCTGAACCATATTGAGCAGGCAAAACTTCAGTTGATACGCCAACCGCGCCCGTTACCAACTCTCGATATCACGCCAAAACCATCAATTGATGATTATGATCTTGATGATTTCAAGTTAAAAAACTACGATCCATGGCCGGCCATCAAAGCGCCAATTTCAGTCTAAATATTGCTACATAGCGAGACTACTTTTCATATATCGCAAATATATAAGGATAAGTGTTAGCATCATCAGCAGCATGTGATTCTTCTGATGTTTTACGCCAAGCATCGTCAAGCTCGGGGAAAAATGTATCTGCTGGAAGTTCTGCGTCGACTTCTGTAGCGTATATTCTACTTACCACATTTGATTTGAGTGCTGCCGCGTAAACGGTTGCTCCGCCAATGATGTATATTGTATCTTTGCTTGCCATTTGCAAAGCATTTTCTAACGAGCTAGCTGTAGCGATACCATCCAGCTTGGAATGAGTTAATACGATATTCTGGCGATTTGGTAGCGGATGGCTAATAGATTCATAAGTTTTACGGCCCATAATTACTGTACCGCCAGTGGTTAATTGGCGAAAATGCTGCAAATCTGCTGGCAAACTGCGCCCCCACGGCAGTTTGTTGTCAATGCCAATACCGCGCCGGCGATCGTAGGCCACTACTATATTGCACTGCTTTTTCTGATCGCGTTCCATCAACTTAATCATATCACAGGCTAGTTGTGTAAGCGGTAGCGGTGAATGTATAATGAAAAGACATGAGAACAGATTCGACCGAATTATCGCAGCCAACTAGCATTTATAGCGATAGAGAAATTGCAGCAGCACTAGCAGATGGTCATATAGTTTGCGACCCAGCGCCAGCGCGTATCAATGGTAGCAGTGTTGATGTAACGCTTGGCTATTATTTTTATAGAGCTGGCGGTCAGGGGAAGGAAAGGTTATTTAATCCATTCGACGAAACTGACGTTCGGCGCTACTTTGGTGAATACAAAATTGCTAAACCGTGGCGCGAAGTTCGCTGTCGAATTACTGATCAAGGTGTCGCTGGCATTGATAGCATCAAAGGTATTAATGACAATCATCCGGTCATCATCTTGCGGCCAAACGAGCGAATTCTGGCGCATACTCATGAATTTATCGGTATTCTGCCGCCAGGTACTACCAGCATGCAAGCCCGTAGTACTACTGGACGTATCGGCATCTCGGCTTGCTACTGCGCTGGTTGGGGTGATCCAGGTTATATTAACCGCTGGACTATGGAGGTTCATAATCTCAACGAAAATGAGTACATCGTGCTACCAGTTGGCTACCGTATAGCGCAAATTGTTTTTAGTGCTACCGGGCCAGTGGCTACCGAATACGCCAAGGCTTCTGGTAATTATCAAGCTAATATTAGCGCTGATCTTGCTGCTGTTAAAGCTGCTTGGCGGCCGTGTATGCTATTGCCGCGAGCTTACGCTTCACCGGTAGAATTACCGCAACCTGTCGCTGGTCTTAGCGAAGGATTATTGTAAAGGCCGGAGATTGTGCAATGAGCGGTACTTATATCGTCATCGAAGGTAACGACGGTACAGGCAAATCAACCCAAGCTGAATTGCTAGCTGATTACTGCTGCCAGCAAGGCCGGGAAGTGACAATTGTAGAGGAGCCTGGCAGCGACGACCCAGGCAAAACTACGCCCATTGCTAGCTACTTGCGCTCGCTAATCAAAAATGGCACTCTAGCCCGCGACCCTGAAATCAATCTAGCATTATTTAGCGCTGCTCGCCGCGAACTATGGCAACAAAAAATTGCGCCAGCCTTAAATCGCGACGCTGTTGTCATTTCGGCGCGTAACTATATTTCAACTTTAGCCTATCAAGGTTATGGCGAGGGAGTTAATACGGATCATATTATGGCAATTACTAAGCTTTTTACAGCCGAACGCTACATGAAGCCAGATTTCATTATTATTTTGACCCTTGATAACGAGAGCGAGCGTAAAAAACGGATTGCTAAGCGCAGCCAAAGTATAGACACTTCAGATACTTTCGAGTCACGCAGCAGTAATTTTCAGAAACGCATTGATGCTGCATATCGTACAATTGCTAGCGAATTGCCCTCGTCTTATGTCATAGAATGTTATGACAATGGTTATTGCAAGACAGCCGAGCAAATAAACGTTGAAATTCAATCAATTGTTCAGCAGTTATAATTCAATTACATCCAGCTCTTGCAAAAGGTGTTCAAGTTCACAGAATAGTTTTTCGCCACCTTCGTCTGATTGTCCGTTAGTCTCATAGCTATCGGGGTTCAAGCGGTTCATACGGTCGTAGATGTCGTTGAGAACTCCCACGAACAGCTTGCGCATTTTACGAGCTTCTTCGTCCAATTTTTTCTTTTTAAGATCGTCATCAGGGAGCTCGTAGTAGTCTTCCTTTTTGAGTTTAGTGTCAATATATTTGTAAGCAATATGCGCAATGTCGCCAGTTCGCGATCGTTGGCGCTCATCTTTGGTTAAAAACTGAAACTCAATAGGAATGTTGATTATTTCGCCAGGTTTATACGGATGTTCTTGTCTTGCGATAAACGTTACCTTTGAAACTTCCATCTTTTTGTATCCCCGTTTTTCGATGTCCGCTTTAGTTTGTTCTTTTATGTGAATTTGCGATTTGTCTATGCCAGCTTCGGCTAAAGTTTGGGTCATAGTCTGGACGTAATCGCTAGCACCCTGGACGTAGATGGCAGATTGTTTACTAGCTGCCTTTTGCAGTTCGACATTTGGCAGGGCAGAAAGGATTTGCACTATTTCGGTAAAGTTTTTCGCCGATGATTCCAAGTCTGGCGAGATGTCCATCATGGCAAATGGATCCATAGGCATATTGCCGTTGTCGCGATCTGATTTATCAGCAAGTGAACCGACAGATTTCACGCGGTAATTGCCAGAGGTTAGGCTGCCGCTGGGTAGTTGAGCTGCGAACTCGCCAACTACGGCAGGACATTCTCCGCTGTAATCGGGGCCGATTACAAGCGAAACATCGTATTTATCGCCAAAAATGCTCTCCAATATACGTCTGACGCCGACTGTCTTTATATTAAACAACATGTCTCTTGCTTGCTTTATCGAAGCAAATTTGTTCAACTTCTCGAGGCGGATGCGTTTTGCTAGGCCTAGTAGTTTCGAGCCTAAAGCTTCTAGCCCTAATACTTCGCACAGCGGAGCATAGAACGACTCCGCTTCTAAAACATCTTGCAACAGCGCGGACTCCCGGTTGGATACTGGATGTTCCAAATTATCAATTAATTCGCAAGCTTTAATAATCACAGATTCGACATTTACAGTTTGCAAGAAATCTTTCATGTATTCTGGGTCAATACGAGCCTCTGATACAGCCCAAGCTTCTCTTGGAACGACGCCTTCGTACCTATCGGAAATGACGCTGGCTATATCTTTGCGGCGATTATTCTCATCTGGCAAGCTTGCAGCGGTCTCGTCGGCTAATGTTTTTCGATGTCTGCCGGCTGCTACCTCAATCTCGTCAAAATCTGATAGTATATCTCGCATATAGTGCGCTTTGTCTTTGGGGAGTTCAGGGTTAGTAAAATATCTTAATAGCGCTATCCCAGCAGCGTCGCGCGACTCTTGGCTGTACTTGCCGTCTGGGTTGCGGAATCGGGACACGATATCATGCATCATAATTGCATCGCGCGTATCAGGCATAAGATCGCCAGCAAAAGCCTTAACTAACCCATAAACTCTATGAGCGTGCTCAATCAGATCAGGACGCTCCCGCGAGGCTGCTCTTAGATAATCAATAGCCAGACTGTTAACTCGATCGTTTGAATTACACTCCCCTGTACAAACACCAGGGCTTGTTTCCGTTCTCACGAATTCCTATTGTACCAGAAACGCCTAAATATGTCAAGCATTTACTATTGTGTAATGCAGCAAAATTTGCTATAATAAATATTAGACATTGCCAGAGACAGCGGCCGCAAGAGTAATTCTGCTTAATATGCCGCCGAGGGAATCAACTTTTCCTGTAGTATAGTCTTTGGCGAGTGCCAAAGTTTTTTGTTGCTCGCCGAATGTCGCCCCTTAACAATACGATCGCATAAATATCAAATAAACCAAAGGAGTATTATCAATGGCAATTTCCAAAGATAAGAAACAAGCTTTGGTTGCAGAGATGAGCGAGTTGTTTGCCAGCGCAAAAGCTATTGCCGTGGCAAAATACCAGGGCACCAGCGTAGCTGAATTGCAAGAGCTGCGCAAAGCTGCTCGCGAAAATGGCGTGGTCGTCAAAGTTGTCAAGAACCGCTTGGTGCGCGTAGCTTTTGCCGCTAGCGAGACGTTCAAAGAGACTGATACTTCTGCGCTGCAAGGCCAGCTAATTTATGCTGTTTCTAGCGACGACGAGGTGATGGCCGCTAAAGTCCTTAATGACTTTGCAAAGACTCATCCTAGCGTCGAGCTAGTTGCTGGATTCAGCAGTGAGGGCCTGGCCCAGAGTGCTGCCGATGTGGTAGCTCTGGCTGGCTTGCCGAGCAAGAATCAGCTCATCGCTGAGGCTGTGGCACAACTGCTCAGTCCGGTACACGACGTTACCAACGCGCTCTCTGGCAATCTGCATGCATTGCTGGACGGTGTGGCAGACAAAGCAACCGCTTAAGCAACCAATCTAATTAAAAAGTTTTAACCACAAGGAGAATTACTATGGCAGATCTAAAGAAACTTGCCGAAGAGCTGACTAAATTGACAGTTCTCGAAGTAAATGAATTAAAGAATATCCTCAAAGAAGAATACGGCATCGAGCCAGCTGCTGCCGCAGTTGCCGTTGCTGGTCCAGCTGCCGACGCTGGTGCGGCCGCCGCTGATGAAAAGACTGAATTTACCGTCACTTTGAAAGACGCTGGCAGCCAAAAAGTTGCCGTCATCAAAGCCGTCAAGGAACTAACCGGTCTTGGCCTCGGTGAGGCGAAAGCTTTGGTTGATAACGCGCCAAGCCCAATCAAAGAAAAAGTCAGCAAAGACGAAGCCGAAGCTGCCAAGAAAGCCTTGGAAGAGGCTGGCGCTACCGTCGAAGTCGCTTAATCTCGAATATATTTCCAGATTCGCACGATCGTATTGTTTTAGAAAACGCCTCCAGAATCTGGGGGCGTTTTTGTATGCCTGAAGTGGTCGACGATTTTTACAACGACTTTGCGTTCATATCTGTTAAACTTGTGGAAAGATAGCCTAAAGGGTTGACGTTATATCCTGATGCGTTATAATTGGAATGATATTATAAAAACATACAAAGGATTGCGAGACTAGTATGTCAGAATTACCAGAGAAACAAGTCAAGCGGCTCAAGATGCTTATTCAAGACGCCGAGACTAATTTGGCTGCCGCCAAAGAGTTACTAATTAGCATAATGGGCGAAGACGGGCAAGTCGTGATGCCAACTAACAGCCGCGAAGATGTTTCGGGCAAAGTTATCGAGGGCGTTTTCGACGGCCAGACGATGGTCGGCCCAGATGGCAAAAATTACCCGGTACCGGCTAATTATGCTAGCAAGTCTAAGCTAGTCGAGGGCGATATCCTCAAACTAACCATCGCTGATGATGGCGGTTTCATTTACAAGCAAATTGGCCCAGTTGCCCGCAAGCAAGTTATCGGTACGCTTACGCAGCATGACGGCGCTTACTATGTTGAAGCGCAAGGCAAAGAATATCGGATTTTGCTAGCAAGCGTGACCTATTTCCGTATCAATGTTGGCGATCAGGTTACTATTATTGTGCCAGAAGACAATCCTGATGCCACCTGGGCGGCAGTTGAAGCAGCTCTATAATCTATAAGTTTGGATCATCACAAATAGGGGTATTAATGTATGATTTAGGCGAGGGAACTTTTCGGTTTACACGGGTCAGCTACGATCCTAATAGTAACTTGCCGTATTTGCGCGTCATGGATGATGGCGGTAAGTTCTGGCGTATGCAGCCGCAAGGCGAATTTACTCTGTCGTTTGATACTAGTACCAAAAAGTGTATTGGCTGGTACGATTTGGCAGCTAAGCAATGTCATCGCTGTCCTGGTGACCGTCAGCTTGATGATAAATACGAGCAATGTCCAGAGTGCCAGCAAAAGACTGGTTTCAATCCAGCGTTCTACAATACTACCAATATCAGCCAACAGCAGGCTGAGCTGAATCAGCAGCCGCATATCTTATACTTAGCTTATTTCTCGCCGGAGGTGATAAAGGTTGGCATTTCTTATGCTGAACGCAAACTAGCGCGATTGTTAGAACAAGGTGCCCGCAATGCTGCTATCCTTGAAGTATTTCCTAGCGCTAACATCGCTCGCCAATACGAAGCGAAGATCGCCCGGCTGCCAGGTCTTTGCGAGAGTGTGCAGCTGCGCAAGAAAGCAACAATTCTAGCAAATGAGCATTACGATCCGACGCTAGCCGAGCAGAAATTACACCAAACAATCCAGCGGATCGCAGAGCAGTTAGGCGTTAAATTTGATAACAGCGAGTTCTTAAATTTATCGCCATACATGCTAACTATCGAACCAAAAAGCGATGATCTAACGGAAATAACCGAGCCAAAAATCGCTGGTCGCTTCGCAGGGCTAATTGGTGGTATGCTAATTATGCAGCAAAATAGCCGCTTTATTTTCTTACCAATCAAAAAATATATCGGATACGATATGACCATTAGCCGTACTGTTGAGCAGCTAGATTTAGCGCCTGTTCAAGCTTCGCTATTTTAATCGCTGATTCTGCGCTATAATATAACAAATGGGTAAGGCTTTATATCGGAAATATCGCAGCCGGTCGCTGAGCGAGATTGTCGGGCAGCCGCATATTACGGCGATTTTAGAGCGGGCAATTGCTAACGGAACGACGGCGCATGCTTATTTGTTGACAGGGCCGCGCGGCGTTGGCAAAACGTCGATTGCGCGGATTCTGGCGCACGAAATCAATCGCTTGCCATACCGCGATGAATCAACTCATCTCGACATTATCGAGATTGATGCAGCCAGCAATAATTCAGTTGAAGATATCCGTGATTTGCGCGAGAAGGTTCAGATTGCGCCCGTTAGCGCCCCCAAAAAAATCTATATTATTGACGAGGTTCACATGCTGAGCAAATCAGCGTTCAATGCACTGCTCAAAACGCTTGAAGAACCGCCCGAGCATGCTGTGTTTATCCTAGCAACCACTGACGCCGATAAATTGCCAGCTACAATTCTTAGCCGCGTTCAGCGCTTTAATTTCCGGACAATTAGCCAAGACGAAGTTGCCGCACACTTGCGTACTATTGCTGATGCCGAGCAGATTTCTATCGACGACGACGCATTGCAGCTAATTGCCCGCTATGGGCAGGGAAGCTTCCGCGATAGTATTAGTTTGTTAGATCAAATGCGAAATTTGAGCAGCGAGAAAATTACTGCCGCTATGGTCGAAGATTCGCTAGGTTTAGCAAGTACAGCTGAGGTTCGACAGCTGCTAGAGGCTTATTGCGCGGGCGATTTACAAACGATCGCCGATACCTTGCGCGCGCTTGAGCATAGAGGTGTGCCAGCCAATGCTATCAGCGAGCAACTGCTACACGAAATCCGTAGCGACATCATCAATAAATCTAATTGCTTGCCGCTGGCCGACAAATTATTATCAAATCAGAAAACCGCTTGGCCGTATGTCAAATTGCTGATAGCACTCAGTTCTAATACAGATGTTTCTAATTCTGATGTTCCTGCGGTGTCAACACTAGCGCAGCCGGAATCAGCGCAACCAATGGCCGTGAACGAACCAGCGCCTGTTTACGCGCCGCAGCCAGCTAGCGATGTTCCGCAAAAAAAGAAGAAAAATGTCCAGCCAAATCGAACAGCTAATTTTGACTGGTCAAAATTTCTCGAGGCTGTTCACGCAAAATCCACTGGCGCCTATAGTTATCTCGCGAAAAGCGGTTACGAATTAGACGATCAGCAGTTAACGATTTTTGCTGGTAAGAAATTTGCTAAAAACCAAATCGAAAAGTCGCTGCCAGTGCTTGCTGGTGCTTTACAGGCACAAAATCTTGACCGTGAAATTATCATCAGCGCTAAACCAAAACCGCCAAAAGATAGTCAGACCGCCGCTATTCTTGATATTATGGGCGGAGGAGAAAAGGTGAATTTGTAATGGCCAAGCAAAAAGAAGTCGCTGCCAAAATACCGCCGCAGAGTATCGACGCCGAGATGAGCTTGCTCGGAGCAATTTTGATTGACGACGACGTGCTAGCGGATGTCAGCGAGACGGTAAAACCGCAAGATTTTTACGACAAACGGCACCAGCTGATTTTTAAAAGTATGATGCGCTTATACGAGCAGCACAAGCCAGTCGATCTATTGACTCTAACCGAGGAACTCAAGAAAACGGATAATTTCGAGACAGTTGGCGGCTCGACGTACTTAACCGAGCTAACTAACTATGTACCTACGGCTGCTCACGCTGCTAGCTATGCTGAAATCGTTGCTCAGAAAGCTGTTCGTCGGCGCCTGATCAAAGCTAGCGGTGAAATCAGCGAGCTAGGATTCGACGAAGAAACACCAACCCAAGAAATCCTCGAAAAAGCCGAAGCTGAGCTATTCAACGTCTCTGACCAAACGATTAAGCAAGATCTGGTCAGTATCGAAACTATCCTCGACGAGAGTTTCTCGCGTATCGAGGAGTTGCACCGCAATAAAGGCCAGCTGCGCGGTATACGTACCGGCTATCAAGATCTCGATAATATGACCGCCGGCTTGCAGCGCAGCGACCTTTTTATCCTGGCAGCCCGGCCAGCTATGGGTAAGACGACGTTTGTCACTAACTTGGCATACAATGTGGCGACTATTGCTAAACTGCCAGTGTTATTCTTTAGTCTCGAGATGAGTAAGCAGCAGCTAATCGATCGTATGCTGGCTGATGCTGCCGGTGTTGATAGCTGGAATATTCGTACTGGTAATCTCAGCGATGACGACTTTGCAAAAATTAGCGAAGCCATGGGCGAAATGGCTGAAGCGCCGATTTATATCGATGACACGCCAGCGCTCAGCGTTCTTGGTATGCGCACCAAAGCCCGCCGAATCGCGCATAATCAAACGCTCGGGTTAATTGTCGTCGACTATCTGCAGCTGATGCAGGCTAATGGTAATTACAACGGCAATCGCGTCCAAGAAGTTAGCGAAATTAGCCGCGGTTTGAAAATTATCGCTCGCGAGTTGAATGTACCAGTGATAGCGCTTAGCCAGCTTAGCCGGTCAGTTGAGAACCGTACGCCACCAATTCCGCAGCTGGCTGACCTGCGCGAGTCGGGAAGTATCGAACAAGATGCTGATATTGTTACTTTTATTTATCGCCCTGGCTATTACGAACCAGACAATCCAGATGTCGCCAATATTACTGACCTAATCATTGCCAAGCACCGCAATGGTCCAGTTGGTAAAGTTCAATTATACTTCCATCCAGAGCGCCTGCGTTTTATGTCGCTCGATAAGCGCCACGAATAATCTCTCGCGTGATATAATCATAATTAGTATGCGTAAACCTGCGGACTATACTTTATATAAATATCGCTATGTTTTGAGTTATTTTTGTATCGCTGTAATTTTGGTGGCAGTGCTATGGATCGGCGTATTGTATACTCCTGGCGGTTTGCGCGAGCAAGAAATCAAATCTGTCAGCCAGGCTAGTATGCTATCGCGCCAAACTCTTGAGCCGTCGATGGTGGTAAATTTGCCATATTATCTGTTGCAGCGGCTATCGATTTTTGTGTTTGGCGTCAGTGAGTTTTCAATTAAACTGCCGTCAATTGCGCTCGGCACCTTGACGATGCTAGGTATTTTCATGTTGATTCGCGCTTGGTTCAAGCCCAACGTTGCTGTCATTTCGACGATTGTATTGGCAACTTCGACACATTTTCTATTCCAAGCGCAAGACGGTACGCCCGGTATTACCTTTAGCGCTGTTGCAGTATGGCTGATGGTTGCGGGCATGTATGTAACGCGCGGTAAACATTTTCATACATTCTGGAAAGTGCTTGGTGGCGTATTGATGAGCGTCGCGCTCTATCTGCCGATGGGCGTATACCTGGACTTAATTATAATTATCGTAGCCTTAGTTCATCCGCATATCCGAGCGATTATCAAGCGGCTGCCCAAGAAAAAACTACTCATTGCACTGCTGGTCGGCTTGGCTGCGATGGCGCCGCTAGTTTATGCCTTAATATTAGAACCAAAAGGCATTGGTAAAATACTACTCGGTTTGCCGCCAGACTTCGCTCATATCAAAACTAATGCGCTGCTTTCGAGCCTTAGCTTGTTTGGTTTTGCTGCTACCGATAGCGCTGCTGACGGTCTGCTGAGGCCGGCTTATGCTATGCCGTTGACGGCTATTGCTTTACTAGGTTTTTGCCGCCTGGCAGCCACGCATTATACAGCGCGCAGTTATGTTACTATCTTGATGAGTTTGGTTATGGTGCCGCTCGCCTTGCTTAATTATAACAATCAGTATGCAGTATTTGTTCTAATGGTGATTGCAGTTGCCACTGGCTTTGATTTCTTGATTCGCTACTGGTATCGGCTATTTCCTTGCAATCCGTATGCTCGCGTTGCGGGTTTGCTGCCATTGAGTGTGTTAGTTAGCGGATTGATTTATATTAGCGTTAATCAATATTTTAACGGGTATACGTACAATCCGGCTGTTGTTCGCGCCTACAACAGTGATCTATCGCTAGTTAATGCCCAATTGCGGCGTCAAAAGAATATGATACTCTTGGCTGATGCGGACGAGGCGCCTATTTATAATCTAGCTGCTCACTACAATAAATCCTTAACGGTTGCTACCGAGCTTAATCCTGAAGCAACCCAAGCTGTGGCGACACGCGCCGCCCGCCGCAAGATTCCGAAAGACTGGCAGCTAGAGAGTATTATAACTAACGCTCGTGCTCAAAATAGCGATCGGCTCTATGTCTACAAAAAATTGCCGTAATAAGTTATAATTGGTAGAGTTAATTTCTGAAGAAGGGGAGTCAAAATGGCCTTGAATCAAATGAAAATGTTGAATGATTTGCGCAAAGCGCAGAAAGCTTTAGCCAAAGAAATCGTCGAGGTTGAGGCGGGCGACGGTGCAGTCATTGTTCAAATCACCGGTGAGCTCAAGATCAAGTCAATTAAAATTAATCCAGAGTACGTTGATCTGGATAACATCCACCAGCTTGAACACTGGATCGAGATTGCTATCCGCGACGGTATGGCTAAAGCGCAGGAAATTGCTGCCGAAAAGATGAAACCGCTGATGGGCGGGCTAGGAAGTCTCGGATTATAAACTAATGGCACTATTGCCAAGCGCGCTTGAGCGTGTTATTGAGGAGTTGGGTCATTTGCCAGGCGTTGGTCCGCGGACGGCTGAGCGCTATGCTTATTTCTTGCTAAAAAACGATTCTCGCACTACCGAAGCGCTAGCGAATGCCTTGCGGCAGCTGCATGCGCAGGTCAAAAGTTGCCCGAAAACTTTCGCGCTAATTGATGCTGACCAGGAAATCTCGCCCTTGTATAGCGATCCGAAACGCGATCGCCAGCTAGTTGCCGTTGTTGAAGAGCCGCTAGATATAGTGGCGTTAGAACGCACCGGGCAATTCCAAGGTACTTATCACGTATTGGGCGGAACGATTTCGCCGATTGACGGCGTCGGGCCAGAACAGCTTCATATACCTGAGCTATTGCAGCGATTGCGCGACGATAACGTCGAGGAGGTTATTATCGCCACCAACGCTAGCGTCGAGGGCGAATCAACGGCGCTATTCATCCAGCGCCAAATCAAGGAATCGCACCTAGCTACCAAAGTTTCACGTTTAGCTCGCGGCATTCCTGTGGGCGTCGATCTAGAGTATGCCGATCAAATTACCCTCGGGCACGCGCTGGAAGGGCGACGGTTTTTGTAAAAAAGGAAAATAGCCCGCCGAAAACGTGCTCAAGCCGGAAACTGGATCTCAATCCAGCAGACGCTAAAATGCGCGTCTCGAACCGAATTGAACAATTTTCAGCGAGCTATTTTCGAGCGGGCCAACCCTACTTTTCACCGTCCTGCTTGCGCCAGTAGCGCATGAGCAGGATGTAGGTAATGATGGCCCCAGGGACGGCAATAGCCGCCCCCGCAGTAACGCACGCCACATCGGACATGCCGATGTGGTGCAGGACGGCCCCTGCGACGATACCGATGCTAATCGGTGTCGCCACAAGGCCGCCCAGTGCGATAGCGCGGTCCTCCATTCTTCTCACCTCCTCTCAAAGGCGAGCTCAAAGCAAAGGGCGACTCTTCGCCCTTTTCGAAACTTTGAGCGAAAAGTCAATATAAATTATATCAATATTAGGACAAAAAGTCAAATTTTCCGTAAAATCACACTGTGTTTTGTAACTTTACTTGCATAAAAAGACGGCAGATCCAGTTAGTTTTATTTTTCTAACTTTTTGTTCTGCTTTGATTTTACAATTGGCGAAGCAACAGCGCAGCCAATCGCTCCAAATATCGATACGACGGCGATTTGGCGCATAATATATTTGCCTCTGCCAAACGGGCCTTCTTCCCATGTCATATGAGCTTTCAAACTTTCTGAAGTTATCGGGCAATTTTTCTTGGTGTCTTTGAACCCGGAACTTGGCTGGCCGTTTTTGGCGCAAACGTATTCTGGCTCTGGTCCGGACGGCGGTATGCAGCTGACAGCAATTAATACTGCTGCAATAGCCGCAAGCGATCCAGCGATGATCAATAGTAATTTTGGTGTTTTCATAAAACCTCCTTAATTTAACAAAGCTTACAGATATTGTAACACGAGGTTTACCTGTTGATAATCTTTAACCTGCTGTGTCAAGCAAATCGCAATACGCTAAACCTATATTGACTGAATGAGTTGCTGGTAAATGCCATGCGTCTGTCTAATTCTTGCTACTGATACCGATTCGTTTACGGTGTGCGCTTGGTCGAAATCGCCAGGACCGTAGATGACCGTCTCTGCGCCAATGGCCTGGAAGAACGCTTGATCGGTGCCGCCGTAGCTGACTGCTGTCTCAGCTTCTGGCAGTAGGCGCTGCATGGTTTTCAAGATTTTGGCGTTCATATCGCACAAAGCAGATGGCACAGGCGTAGCGGGATGTCGCCATGTACAATCGTAACGGGCAACTATCTCGTCAACCCAATTTTCAAAGTCTGCGTCCAGGGGCGGCGTGGTACGGATATCGACCATCACAGAGCTAGCGCCAGCTGTTTTGTTGTTAGAGTATGACCCTGCAGGCTCAATACGTGTTGGCGTGAAGCTAGGAGCGCCCAAAATATCGTGGCTATAGGCGGCATGAAGCTGCTCGCGAATCTCTGGCAAATCATTCAAGAACGACACCACGGCTGGCAGCGAACTATCGTAATAAGCGCTCTCTTGCGAGGCGTGGCTTGACGTGCGCTCAAAGATAAATTCAACAAACTTGTTGCCGCGATGTCCGATCTCGATGCGATTATCCGTCGGTTCGGCGATGGCGCAGCTAACTTCTTCGTACTGTGTCTTTTCTGAAAAATACTTCGCAAAATCAGCCGACCCAGCACCATCGACTTCTTCGCTAGCAACGGCGACGCACCACACGTCAAGGTCGTCACGCCGTTCGTTTGCGTATTCGGCGGCAGCTATCATTTGTAGAGCGACGCCAGCTTTCATGTCGGTGGCGCCCAGACCATACAGCCGGTCGTCCATAACATATGGTTGCCACGGACTTTGCCGCCAAGCTGATTCATCACCAGGAGAAACCGTATCAACATGCCCGCACAAAATGAGCGCGCGCTTTGCTATCTGCTTTTTGGCACGGATCAACCCGGCGGTAAAGCGCTCATCAGTAATGACTTTGTCAAAATTAGCTGATCGCATCCACGATGCAACGAAATCTAAAGCTTCTGCCTCGTTGCCCGATACTGACGGTATGGCAATGAGCTGCTTAGCTAATTCAACTAGATCTAGTTGGTTTCGGTCGGAGTGTCCCATACCACTACAGTATCACAACAACCGTAGTTTTTGCCACTTGTTTTGCCATAGAGAGGGCAATCTTTGCATAATTCCAATGCCTCTGGGGGCACTTCGTCTGCTGATTCTATCTCGCGCCCGCCAAGCCGTTTGGCTATAGGCAGGCTATCTGAATTACAAAATGCATAAGGTGTAATTCCTTCGTCTTGCATTGCCTTAATAATTCTTTCAAATAAAATCGTTCCGACGCCGTGACCGCGTAGGCTATCGTCTACTTTTAGCGAGCCGACTTCAGACATTAGACGGGCGCCGTGCTTGATTGGTTCCATCGCTCCAACGTACCCGACTACATTGTTTGTGATAAAGTTAGCGTTTATAACGTCTTCGGCTTCAGGCAGCCGCAAGGCTACGATATCAGTATATTTACTGGCGATATCTGCATCAGATACAGGCAGCATCTGCTTATCGCCTGGGCTGCGGTGGTTGACGAAATTAGCAATCGCTTTTATAGCGGTGGACGCCTCATCGTCGCCTAAGCGCGAAGCTAGCTCGCCTAGCGGCATAATTAACAGTTTGATTTCCGCTTCTTTCGACTTTGGAGCGGTGGTGATTACTTCAGCCATATCTTTATATTATAGAATAAATACTATAGAAATACAAGGGCAACTAATGTGCTAGTGGCGGCAATGAGATATAATAAATGCTATGAATAATAAGCAAACTCCTGAACTTAATAAAGTTAAACTATTGGTCCGTGAATTACTAGGCAGCGACACTTCAGGACACGCTGACGATCATGTCGAGCGAGTGGCGCTGCTGGCAGAGCGTTTTGCTAGCGAATGTAGCGAACCGGTAGATTTGCAAGAAGTGCTGTTGACGGCTTGGCTGCATGACGTTGATGATTACAAATTGGTCGGCAAGGCGCAGGCAGAGAAATTAACGAACGCAATAAATATTATGGCGCAGGCAGAAGTGGCTGATGATCTAAGCCGGGCGGTGCTGGAAAATGTTGCGGCGATTGGTTATAGCAAACGACTGAACGGCAAAAAGCCGCAGCGCCTGGCGGGACAGCTGGTGTCTGACGCCGACATGTGCGATGCTATTGGCGCGGTCGGTATTGAACGGGTGCTGGTTTATGCCTGCCATCATGGCGGGCGGATTTTTGACCCCGCAGTTTGGCCGAATATTAATATGGCGGCGCATGAATATAATGCTGACGGCAATACCCACGATACCGACGGCTTTATCAATCACTTTTTTGAAAAGCTGCTGAAACTGAAAGGCTTGATGCTAACGGGGCCAGGGCGGACAGAGGCAGAAAACCGCCAGCAAATTATGGTTGATTTCTTACGCCATTATTTCCGCGAGAAGAATGCCCCGGACTGGAGCGAGTTTTTAGAAGAATACTTACGCCGTTGATAGGTAGCTGAAGTGCTTTCTTGTTTATTCCGATTCTCTGCCTGGAAAGCTGGTACTCAAAATTTTTAAGCCGAAGTCGACGACCAGTTGGCAGGCTTGCCGTTGCGAAAGGGGAGCTAGGTGCTTGTTCTCGCCGCTTGGATGGAGTGAATGGCCAGCTTTTGGTATGATGATAGCTCGTTGTCCAGCCTCGTGCCAAGTGACTACCACCACCGCCTACGCAAAAAGCTGTTATGGGTTGTTTTAGACCATCCATCGTTTCGCTTACTGTCATATCATACATTGCATATTTGTCAAATTCATAAGCTGGCTTGTCATTATGTTAATATTGAAATATGAAGCAGGCGATAATTGTTCACGGTAAGCCGTCCAAACAATCGTATTTCAACCCAAATCTACCGAGCGCCAGTAACTAAATTTGGATTCCATGGCTGCAACAGCAGCTGCTAATTCGCGGTATTGACACTCAGACACCCGAGATGCCTGAATCGTGGCGACCAGATTACTCGTTATGGCGACAGACTTTTGAAAAATATGATGTAAATTCAGAAACCATATTGGTTGGTCATAGTTGTGGCGGGGGCTTTTTGATTCAATGGATGAGTGAGAATCCGCAAATTCGTGCAGGCGACGTTTATCTTGTTGCACCAGCTTTTGGTGATAAATTTAACCCAGAAGCTCCATATGATGAGCCGCTTCGTGGCGGTTTTTTTAATTTTAAGATTGACGAGGCGCTACTTGATCGCGTGCGTAGTCTAACTATATTTTACTCTGACAATGACTCGGTGCGAGTTGATACTGCAATAAAAATTCTAAAAAAATCTTTCCCGTCTGCCTGTTATCGATTATTTCCGGTATATGGGCATTTTTGTGGTAAGCGCGACATGGCCGACGATACTTTTCCTGAGTTGTTTGAGACAATATTGCGTAATAGAAAATAATTATTGAAGAGAGCTTTGACTGACATTATTCGCAGCTTGATTACTTGATATAAGATATAATAATACTTGTGAATAAGCAGTTACAGCAAAAGCTCAAAACTCTACCGCGCAGCCCCGGTGTTTATTTTCATAAGTCGGCGAGCGGCGAGATCATCTATATAGGTAAAGCAGCGGTGTTAAAAAACCGCGTGCGGCAATATTTTCAGAGCGGCAAAGATTTTGACGCTAAAACTCGGGCGCTGGTCGCCGAGATCTATGACACTGACTGGATCGAAACCGAGAGCGAGATTGACGCGCTATTCCTAGAAAGCGAGATGGTCAAGCGTTATATGCCACGCTACAATATTTTACTGCGCGATGATAAATCGCAAACTTTTGTACGAATTGATATGAAAAGCGAATGGCCGACAGTGACTTTTACGCGCAGTCCTGCTGATGACGGTGCGACCTACATTGGTCCTTTTTATAGTGGTTTGCCAGTCAAGAAGGCGCTGCGTTATTTGCGCAAAATTTTTCCTTATTATATCAAGCCGCCTAAACGCGAACACGCTAATTTAGAAGAGCAAATCGGTTTGGCGCCCAGCCTTGATATGACTAGTCACGAGTACAAGAAATCTTTGCGCAAGCTGATCAAATATATCGAGGGCGGGCGCGTCAAAATCGCGCAAGAAATTGAACGCGACATGAAGCGAGCGGCGCGTAATCAAGAATTCGAGACAGCGGCGCAACTTCGCAATAAATTGACATATTTGCGCGAGCTGCAGCGGCGAATTATGTTCGGCGATCGCGAGTTTATTAATATTTCGAAAGATCGGGCACTATCGCAGTTAGCCGAGCTATTGAGTTTGCCGGCGCCGCCAGCGAGGATTGAGGGCTATGATATCTCACATATGAGCGGCACCAACGTTGTAGCCAGCATGGTAGTCTTCACCAATGGCGCGAGCGACCGGACACATTATCGTAAGTTCAAGATGCACGTGCAGCGTAACGACGACACTGCTAATATGCGCGAGACTATCAGGCGGCGCTTTAGCGAGAAAAATCGTAAAGATTGGGGGATGCCGGATTTGTTGTTGATTGATGGCGGTAAAGGGCAGCTTGGTGCGGTACTCGACGAATTAGACAGGCTAGACGTTACGGTGCCAGTAATTGGCATAGCGAAGCGCGAAGAAGAAATCGTTGTCGCCAAGAATCGTTCGCATATTAACGACGATGACGCGCTGCTCGGCCAGTTGATGAAAGAGCCGCGCCTCGGTATTAGCGTACTGGATTCTGGTGATTTTTACTTAATTAATTTGCATGCTGGGCAGCAAAATGCTGGTTCGCACTCGCGGAATCTGCGCGGCAGCGATACTATGAGTGAATATGATGATGTCGTAAAGCTATTTCAACGTATTCGTGACGAGGCGCACCGTTTTGCCGTCAGTTATCATACAACGCTCAAGCGCAAAGGCGCCACCAAAAGCGAGCTTGACGACATTCCTGGTGTAGGTCCGGCAACGCGGCGCAAATTACTGCGGCGCTTTGGCAGTATGCGGGCAGTTAGGCGAGCTAGCCAAACGGAAATTTGCGATGCTATCGGGCAAGCGCTAGGAACTCGCGTCTATGAGGCTTTTTGCTACCAGGGTGGCGATATGCCGCAACTATGAAAAATACGGCTGATGCGGTATACTGTAGCAGTATGAGTAAACAATTTATAGCTTTTATTCTCCGGTGGATACTGAACTCGCTGGGGATTTGGGTAGCGGTGCGGATTTTTGGTACGGGTTATAGCAATGCTCAAATCGATTCTAGTTTGATGGCCTTTTTCGGCGCCGGGCTGATTTTTTCAATTATCAACGCGACACTTAAGCCGATTGTGATGATTTTGTCGTTGCCGATGATTTTGGTGACGCTTGGTTTTTTCACGATAGTTGTTAACGGTTTTTTGGTTTGGCTATCATTGATGCTGGCGCCAGGCTTGCAAATGACGTTCTTGAACTCGATTTTTGCAGGCTTGATATTAAGTTTGGTAAACTATGTAGTAAGTAGTGTTCTGGAGCTTAGTTATCACGACGAACGAGAGGAGAAATCATAAAATGGACGTAACGCTAACTTTGCAAATTGTTATGGTAGTATCGGCGGTGCTGATGATAATTTCGGTTCTGCTGCAGCAGCGCGGGGCTAGCCTGGGCGCTGGATTTGGCGGTTCTGGTGAATTGTATACGACGCGGCGCGGTCTCGATAAAAACTTGTTTGAAGTGACGATTTTCTTGGCTGTAGCGTTTGTGATGTCGATTGTGGCACTGTTGGTTCTGCCGAACTTATAGATAAATCAAGGGTGGATATAAATGAGTAAAGCAAGTAAAGGCAAACTGAGGTTGGGCTACAAGCGGCTAGCGCTGAGAGTCAAGCATGCCGAAGGCGCCACGCAGCGCCATGCTAGCCGCTTTATTTTGCGGCGTATTGAAAATGTCCGCTTAGTGATGACCGAGATCATGATTTGGCTGGCTGCCATAGCCTTGCTGATAGCTGGCTTGGGTATTCAGTATTCCTGGAATTCGCAAGGCAGCAAGAAGGATGGCGCTAAGTCTGGCGGCGTGTATGTCGAGGGAGTGATTGGCAATATTAGCACGCTTAATCCTTTGCTAGCGGCTAGCGAGCCTGAACAGGCGGTATCACGGCTGTTATTTTCGTCTCTGTATAATTACGATGTTACCGGAGCGTTGCATACTGACTTGGCCGAATCAATGGCGGTAAAAGATGACAAAGTTTATACAATCAAGCTGCGCAATGCCGTCTGGCATGATGGTAAAAAGTTGACTGCCGAAGACGTTGTATATACAATTAATCTGATCAAAAACCCGCAAGTGCGTTCGCCTTTGCGAGTTAATTGGCTAGATATTTCGGCGCGGGCAATTGACGATTCAACAGTAGAGTTTATGCTACCAGCGGTGTATGCCGGGTTTTCGCACGCCTTGACTTTTCCGGTAATACCTAAGCATATTTTGCAAAGTGTTAGTCCGTCGTCAATGCGCGAAGCTGATTTTAGCAGCAACCCGGTCGGCAGCGGACCATTTGCGGTTAAACGAGTTCAAACTAGCGAGTCAACTAGCTCTACCGACGTGGTGCGGATGGAACCGAATACTAAATATTACGGAGCAGTTTCGACTTTGTCGCGCCTGGAGCTGCGAGCTTACGGTAATGAATCGCTGTTAGTTAAAGCTGTAAATAGCGGCGAGGTTTCGGCGGCTTCGGGCTTGTCTTTGTCGGCTGCTGATAACATTAAATCTAAACAGTACTCGACTAAACATTGGCTTCTCAACAAAGGCGTCTATCTTCTGATGAATAATCGCAGTCAAACACTTCAAGATGCTAGAGTTCGCCGGGCCTTACGCTACGCCACCGATACTTCATCAATTCGCGCAACTGTCGGCGACAATGTGGCGCGGCTAGACACGCCGATTTTGCAAAGTCAAATTGCGCAAAAACTGTCGGCGGCGCCAGATTATAATTTAGATAAGGCCAAAGCACTGCTCAAAGAAGCGGGCTGGACTTATAACCAAGGCCAATGGAAAGGCAAGGACGGCCGGCCGCTAGCGGTTGCTGTGACAACTTCGTCTGGACGCGATGAATACAAGAAAATAGTCGATGCGCTTAAACAACAATGGTCGAAGCTTGGCGTTGATGTCCAGCTGCGCGAAATCGATACCAGCTCGACAACTACTAGTTTCGTACAAAGCGTGTTGCAGCCGCGCGACTACGATGCTTTGTTGTATGAATTGGAGCTTGGCGCTGATCCAGACGTTTTTGCTTACTGGCATTCGTCGCAGGCTAGCGCTTCTGGTTACAATTTTGCTAATTATTCTAATCGAACAGTTGACAACGATCTGGTTGGCGGGCGTTCGCGCACTAATTCAGCTCTGCGGGCAGCTAAGTATATTCAGTTTGTTAATCAGTGGTTGAATGATGCGCCAGCAATTGGTTTGTATCAATCTGTCGGCAGCTACGTTTTGAACAATGGCGCGTCGATTGTTGAGCCGCGCGGTTCTCTAAATACTATGAACGATCGCTACGCTGACGTAACGACGTGGTCTACGGGTAAGGCTTCTGTTTACAAAACGCCGTGAGGTTAGTATAATTATAATCACGCCAATTAAAGCACTATGCACTGGTGGCGGAATTGGTAGACGCGCTAGCTTGAGGGGCTAGTGGCCATTGCGGCCGTGGAAGTTCAAGTCTTCTTCAGTGCACCAAATATACATCATGAAATCGTTGCTCTGCCAGCGATTTTTTCATAGTTAATGTTCAAAGAGCAACTGTAGTTTGGTATAATAAAGCAGACGGCGCGTTGGCGGAGCGGTTACGCAGAGGTCTGCAAAACCTTTTAGACGAGTTCGACTCTCGTACGTGCCTCCATAAAATTACAAGCGCGAGTGGCGGAATTGGTAGACGCGAGAGACTTAAAATCTCTTGACCAAAAGTCGTGCGGGTTCGATTCCCGCCTTGCGCACCATAGCTTATTTATGAAACAGCAAAAGAAACATAATACTCCGAAGTATTACGGTAGCGCATTTATTGATTGGCTTACCGAGAAGTGGTATTTGGCGCGCTATCGCAATGTGCGTTTCCTGCAGCGGCGGCCGCATCGCAGCTTTCGGCGGACGCGGCGGCGAGATTATCGCCGCAGTTTGCGTTTGCCTGGATATATTGCTTTTACTCACTATGTCAATCGCGTGTTGTGGAAGAGTAAAGGTCTGTTCTTGTCCATGATAATCTTGTATGCGCTGATAATAATTTTTCTAGGAATTATTACTAGCCAGTCAACTTATGATTCAATTGGCAAGCTAGTGTCCGAGTCGCTGGGCAAGATTTTCGACGGCGGCGTGGGACAGTTGTTAAATGCTGGTATGCTGACATTTTCGTCGCTGGCGATTGACACGACGTCGTTGCGGGCTGAACAGGGAGTTATGCTGGCGCTGCTTGTGTTGATGACTTGGCTAACGGCAGTGTGGCTGCTGCGCGAAATTCTTCTTGGGCTTAAGCCAAAATTACGCGACGGCTTGTACAACGCAACCGCACCGTTGATATCGACGTCGGTGGTATTGTTGGTATTACTAATTCAGCTATCGCCAGTTGGTATTATGGCGCTGGCGTATTCGGCGCTGGTATCGGTGCATATATTAACAGAAGGTTTCGGTATGATGTTATTCGGTCTGCTAGCGGCAAGTGTATTAACACTTGTACTCTATTGGGTGACCAGTACGATTATTGCACTAGTCGTGGTGGCTTTGCCTGGTATGTATCCGCTGCGGGCAATCCAGGCTGCTAGCGACTTGGTGGTTGGCCGGCGACTAAGGATTATGCTCAGGATAGTTTGGGCGTTTGTCTATAGCTCGGTGATATGGTGCGTTGTGATGGTGTCGTTGGTATTGCTAGAACGCGGATTATCGTCAAAGCTGAAGTGGCTCGAATCGGTACCAATCGTGCCATTTGCTGGCGCATTTATGATGGCGCTGTTGTTTGTCTGGTTAGCAGCTTATATTTATCTGCTGTATAGAAAGGTGGTAGCAGATGACGCGAAGCCGGCTTGAAGAAATTAAAAAACTGCTCAATCAATACAGCTACGAATATTACGCGCTTGACCAGCCAAGCGTCAGTGATGCGGTCTACGACAGCTTGATGATAGAACTGAAGAGCATTGAAACGGCGCATCCAGAGTGGATTACGCCAGATAGTCCGACGCAGCGGGTTGGTAATAAGCTGCTTGAAGGTTTTCAAAAAGTGCGCCACGAGCGGCGGATGGTTAGCCTGAATGACGTGTTTGATAAGAGTGAAATCGAAGCGTGGATTGAGCGTACTGATAAGCTGATACCGGGACATAAGCATGAATTTTTTACCGATATCAAGATGGATGGCTTGGCGTGCGCGTTGATTTATATTGATGGCGTGTTGACGCAGGCGGTGACGCGCGGTGACAGCTTTATCGGCGAGGATGTGACGAACAATGTGCGGACTATAAAAAATGTACCGCTGCGGTTGCATGAGGCGCCAGGCTTTGAAAAGTTTTTGGTTGGGCGGACAGAAATTCGCGGCGAGATTGTGATGCTGAAGCGCGACTTTGCGGAGCTTAACGAAAAGCAAAAAGCCTTGGGGCAGCCAGAATTTGCTAATCCGCGTAATCTGGCGGCAGGGACAATCCGCCAGCTCGATCCATCCTTGGTGGCGGCACGGCCGCTGCATTTTCGTGGCTATGATGTGCTGCGTGATAACGACGCTGAAGTGCCGACCAACAGCTTTGCTTACGAGGCACTGACTGCTCTAGGAATTGCTCGTAATCAGCAGGCGAGCGTTTTTACTACTTTAGCTGGTGTGATGAACTTCGTTAACGAGTGGGATGACAAGCGCCATGATTTGCCGTTTAATACTGATGGTTTGGTAATTAAGATCAATGACCGAGCATTGTATGAAAGTCTCGGGTTAGTTGGTAAAAATCCGCGCGGCGCCGTGGCCTACAAGTACGCTGCTGAGCAGGCCACGACCATCGTCCGCGATATCGTTATTTCCATCGGTCGAACCGGTGCGGCTACGCCAGTAGCGGTGTTTGACCCCGTAGTGGTGGCCGGTACGACGGTGCAGCACGCTAGTCTGCATAACGCCGACGAAATTGCCCGGCTGGATGTGCGCCGCGGCGACACGGTGGTGATTTTCAAGGCGGGCGATATCATTCCGCAGGTGCAAACCGTACTGAAAGAATTGCGGCCAGCAGACTCCAAACCAATTGATTATTCGGCAGAACTGTCGCGCCAATATCCGGAGCTAGAATTTATACGGCCAGCAGGCGAGGCGGTGTATCGGGTTAAAGGTTTGAGCGGCCCACTGATTTTGAAGCGGTCTCTGGCGCATTTTGCCTCCAAAGGCGCACTGGACATCGATACGCTGGGCGAGAAAAATGTCGAGGCGCTGGTCGAGGCTGGGCTGGTCGATGATCTGGCGGATATTTACCGGTTGACGAAAGATGATTTACTGCAGTTGGAGCGCTTCGCTGAGATTTCTGCACAAAAACTCATTGATGCCATTGCTGCTAAAAAGCAGCCAGCGTTGGAACGATTTTTATTCGGTCTCGGCATCCGACATGTTGGCGCGCAGACGGCGATTGACCTGGCAAACCACTTTGAAAGTATTGAGAAACTCAGCCGAGCGACTATCGATGAACTGTGCGAAGTAGACGGCGTGGGCGAAATTGTCGCCGAGTCAATTGTGGCATGGTTTGCTGATGAAGACAATGTGACGCTGCTCGAAAAATTTGCTGACTTGGGCGTGACGCCGCAGTTTAGCCAAAAATCTGACCGCCTGGCTGGCCAAAGTTTTGTTATCACCGGCACTCTGCAGTCGATGGGGCGCGACGCTGCTGCTGAAAGAATCCGCAATCTCGGCGGCACCTTCCAAACCGCTGTTGCAAAAGATACAACATACTTGGTAGCGGGCGGTAAAGTCGGCGCCAGCAAGCTGAAAAAAGCCGAGCAATACGGCACCAAAATTATTGACGAGCAAACATTATTAGAACTCATACAGTAACGGAGGTATAACCATGACGCAGCAATCACATCGCGCCCTCGCCATTAAACCCGCCGACATGGTTGTATTCACGGCGATGTCGAAGAGATATTTTTACATGAGATTTTTCGTCACAAAATTTGCACTTGATCAAGGCGTTGTGCCAATCAATCCATTTACTAGCTTTGACTATTTTCTGCTCGACGCGGTAGAGCGTGATACGGTGCGGTGGGCCAATAATACGCTGGTAGCGCGCGCTGATGAGCTGTGGGTGTTTGGCGACATCGCTGATGGTGTGCGGGCGGAAATAATGCAGGCTTGGCAGCAGCAGAAAACCGTCCGATTTTTCGCGTTTCGCGGCGATAAACATATTTACGAAGTCACGATTGACGACTTAGTTTATGAAGATGGCGTCGAGCCTTTAATTCACGTAGGAGAATAAAATGAAGAATGATAGCGCCGATCTAAAGACTATCAGAGTCATTCGCCAGAATCATAGGTTTGCGGTTAGCGAAGTAGATTGGTTTGGCGAACGCGTGTTTTGTAAGCAGTCGCAGCCCGGGGTGACTGGCAAAGATGAAATATTGCGCGAAGCGAATGGCTTGCGAGCTTTTGATAAATTGACTCGTAATTTTAACGATATACCATTTACTGTGCCAAAATTGCTGTATCATGACGATGTGAAAATCTTAACGCAATTTATTGATGGATGGACGCCAGAGCTAGCCAACGTGCCTGATGACTTTTTTGTACAAAGCTTCGTGCAAATGGATCACTATTTTCGCAGTCAGAAACGCCGTCGCTCGCGCTGGTCGCGACAAAATAAAGACGGAGAATATATTTGGCAGAAGTTAGAACGAATTATTTCCGGGTTTAATTTAGAAGTGATACCGCCGGAAATATTTCGGGCTAGTTTGGAGTTCTTGCGTGATAATCATAGCTTGTGCGAAGCTCGACCGATGCATGCGGATTTTACCGAAAATAATCTATTGTATGACGGCGATAGATATTGGTTAGTTGACTTCGAGAGTTTTCGTGATGATTGGCCGCGCTGGTACGATGTAGTTAATTTTACGTACAACCGCGAGATGGAACGCCCCGAAACTGCCAAACGTATGTGCAATATTCGGCGTTTGGTCGTTGATCGGCTGGGTGAGGAGCCGACTACTCAGCGAGAAATCGCTTGTATCAAGATCGTACGCGGTTTATCGTTAGTTATTGAACATATGACTATCGGCGGGCGTAATCACGCAGCGATAGTACCGTTTGATAACGCTTTGCGCCAGAGGATTATAACTTCTTTTACGAAGCTTTTGCCAGCTAGATGGTAAAATAGGATTATGAAAAAGCATAAAATATTCTGTTCGTATGCTTTTACTGGCGAGGACAAACTAAAAGTTGAAACTCGCATGCGCCGGGTGGTTGATTTGCTTGAGGGCTGCGGGCATGAGGTTTATTGTAATTTGTTTGATAGCGCGACCGAAAGTTACGACAGCCCGCGTCAGTTCTTACGGCGAGCAATTGATCAAATGAATGAGTGCGACAAAATACTAGCGATTCAAACTTCGCCGCGCCACAGTGAAGGTATGCTGATAGAAATCGGCGTTGCCATAGCTCGAGATAAGTCAATTCTATTGGCGCAACATCAGAGCGCTGCGGGCAAATCGTATTTACCAGATCTCGCTAGGCAGACGCAAACCTGGCATAGTGAAAGCGAGCTAGATACTGCTATTATTACCCTGATAAAATCTGAATGCGATTAATCATGACAGAACCAAAGAAGCTATCTTTCAACGAAACTTTAAAAGCTTTTGGCACGGTGGCGATAACGACTTACAAAGCTTCTCCGCTGGCGGCGATTACCAAAATAATCGGTACGATTATCGGTTCGGCTATTCCGTTAGTTACTGCGTTTGTGGCCGCGCAAGCGACTACTTATCTGGCGGCTGGCTTCGCCGGTGACGAGCAAGCAGGCACAAGGGCAATTTGGTGTGTTGCAGCGACTGTGCTGCTGGGAATTCTTATGATGGCGTGGAATAGTTTGCAAAATTATATAGATCAATTCACTTCGTATAAAATCAACTCGGCTATTAGCGACCAGCTGTACGAGCATTTTGTTAGTATTGATTTTTGGCGTTATGACGACAAGGATACTGCCGACATGTTTGATAAGGCGCAAAGTTTTGTTTCGTTTTTCTCGCGCTTCTTCGACGCTATGGCTAGGATAATTGCGTCAATTGTTAGTGTAATAGTAGCCTTAGCCTCGCTATTTTCTGTTAGCTGGTGGATTGGCTTGATATTGTTTTTAGCGATTATTCCTAGCGCAATAGTTCAGCTAAAGTTGTCGCGTTTGCAGACAGAGCATTGGCGTAAATATACCGAAGCTCGGCGCCGCAGTGATTCAATTTCTTGGAATGTGATGCAGCCGCAAAATTTGGCGGAACTGCGTATTTATAACGCAGCGCGCTATATGTTAGATATGCGAGCGAAGTGGCGCGACAAAGATCAGCTCGAGCGTATTCAATTTGAGCGCGCTTATATTATCAAACGGTTGGCGGCCGACGTTGTCGAAGCAATAGCTCAGCTAGTTGGGCTGTTGTCGATTGTTCTGCAAATTATCCATCGTGTTCAGCCGGTCGGCCAGTTTGTTCTGGTTGAGCAAATGATGTCGAGGGCGCTTGGCGGTATGAGCGGTTTAATTATACAGTTCAATAGCATTGATCAGGATATTGCAGCGATGGTTGATTTCCAAAGGTTTATGCGGTTGCCGAGAAACTTGAATGAAGGTCGAAAATTGCTTGAACCGCCGCAAACGATTGAACTGCGGAATGTTTCGTTTCATTACCTCAAAAACGACAAGCTAGTGCTAAGCGATATTAACATGAAAATTCGCGCTGGCCAACGGATTGCTATTGTCGGCGAAAATGGCGCTGGCAAATCGACGCTTATTAAATTGCTGCTGGGGTTGTATCAGCCAACGCGCGGCCAGGTCTTGCTTGATAACGTGTCGCTGGCGGATATTAATAAGAGTTCGTGGCATAGCTATCTCGGAGTATTGCAGCAGGATTTTATAAAATATCGATTTGCAACAGCTTATGAGAACGTTGTGTATGGAGACGTTCAGCGCAGCTATGACGAGCAGCATTATCAAAGATCAATCAAGCAGGCTGAAGCCAGCGCTTTCATTGACAAATTGCCCAAGAAGTGCGATACGATTCTCGGGCAATGGTTTGAGTATGACGATGGTACTAACGGCGTCGATTTGTCGGGCGGACAATGGCAGCGGTTAGCATTGGCGCGTAATTTTTATCGCCAGGCGCCAATTGTTATTCTAGACGAACCAACTAGCGCTATCGATGCCTTGGCAGAATCAAGGATTTTCGCTCGGCTATTCGGTAAGTATGGCAATACTATCATCGCTATCAGCCATCGTTATACAACTATCAAAAAAGCCGATGTTGTCTATATGATGCAAAACGGCAAGATCGTCGAGCAGGGTAGCGTTGACGAATTAGTAGCTCGCCGGGGTGAATTTTATAAGATGTTCGCTAGCCAAATTGAATAAGCACTTGCAATTTACTAAACGTTGCGCGATAATATGCTTATGCTGGTACGCAATGGGGCCGCCCTGTTGCGAAAACAAACATCATACCAACGCCGTGCCCCGGGTGGGCGCGTAGCAGCACAAACCGCTACTAGAAATTGTAGCGGTTTTTTGATATTGTAGATAGAGGGGAGATTGTTTGGGGCATTAGCTCATTTGGGGAGCCTTCAGCAGAAATATTGCGCAAGCGCTCTAGCCAAATCGGCGACTGTCCTGTAGTAGTTTGGGGCATTAGCTCATTTGGCTAGAGCGCTTCGCTGGCAGCGAAGAGGTGACCGGTTCGAATCCGGTATGCTCCACCACGGACCTTTAGCTCAGTTGGCTAGAGCGCACGATTCACATTCGTGAGGTCGCAGGTTCAAGCCCTGCAAGGTCCACCAATTTAGGCGTAAACGGTTTTTGGGAATAGTTATCCTTGTAAACAACTTAGCCACAAGCATGGGGATATAGCTCAGCTGATAGAGCGCAGCATTCGCATTGCTGAGGTCGAGGGTTTGAGTCCCTCTATCTCCACCAAAAATAGTATGAAAACGGCAGCGTAATCATGGACGCTGCCGTTATTTTGACTTTTCAATCCTATGGTGCTTCTGATGTTTGCTATAATGAGGCAGATGAATATCATAGCGACGATTAATAAAAACACAGCGTTCTTTTACTGGCTGCAAACAGTTTCTAAGTGGGATACATCGTATGCGTTTGAACATCCACTATTCACTTATTATCACCAAGTTATTCAACCTGCCGATAATCTTATTTTGTCGCAAGTACGCACTATTATACAGTCAGATCTTAATCCTTACGATATTTTGCGGAAGTTATATGGCGGAGAATTTGACGATGAAAAATCTCGTTTAATTGCTCATATTTCTACTCCTCTTATCAATAGGTTCGATAGTATTTGGCAAGATTGTCATGAAAACCTTGGCATATGGCGTGATGTTGTAAATGATTTTTCATATAATGATTTGTATATGCAATTGCAGAAAATAGCTGTTTTTCTAGGTTTGGAAAAGCAAGCTATAAAAGACAACGCCATATTTTTATTGCCGCCGCGCTTAAAAGCAAGCAGTCCTGCTGGACATAAAATTAGTAGTAGCAACTTTATACTCCTGCGACCACCTTATTCATTTAATGACCAGAAAAAAGAGGCTGTCAGAATCGTCATACTTCACGAGTATGCACATGGACTAATTCAGCAATCAAAATTATTTCAAGAAGCGGGTAGATTATCATATGAGACGCTTATCCTTCCGAAAAAACTTGTGTCTCCGTCTGGCTATACGTGGCGCTCGGTGTATAACGAGCTTTTAGCTTATTGTATCGCTAGCCGCACAATCGGTGGGTATTTAATCCACAACTTACTGGAAAGCCTTGTCCGACTATTGATGATATGCGTCTATCGTTTGAAAGATTGCTTGCCAAGCGAAGACCAACGTCAAATCAGATTATCAATTGGGCAAGTTTGCATATGTTACCAAAACTGACCGACTATATTGAAGAGGGAAAGTTGATTGATGCTGCTATATTCGAGCCAGCAATTAAAGTAGTTGACGAACTGCACAAATCTTGACATAATTCAGCCCCTCTGCTATACTCTTCAGAGGTCAATACGTTGCTTTTGCCGCGGTTAAAGTTCGCCGAAGTTGCCAGTAAAAGCGTAATGTTGTAAAGATAAAACACCCTAGTTGCACCGATAACGCGCAACTTTTTTGTTGCCAAAAAATCATTAACCAAAGGAGGAAATATGCCCCACACTAAGCGAGAAGGAGTATTTTATGGCGTCGT
Source organism: uncultured Candidatus Saccharibacteria bacterium (assembly GCA_963519435.1). Taxonomy (GTDB): domain Bacteria; phylum Patescibacteriota; class Saccharimonadia; order Saccharimonadales; family Saccharimonadaceae; genus Saccharimonas. The sequence continues at coordinate 110,247 of CAUQMT010000001.1, forward strand.
CATGGCGTTTACTATGTCAATTTTTATGAATTTGCTGAATACGTTTTTGCACGCTGGCGTGTCGATACGATCGCTGGGCAGAGCACTGTTGCTGCAGCCAATTATCTTTGCGATTGTTATGCTGGTTGAAGGCTTGGTAGTGTCAAGTTTGGCACACAAAGCCATGAAGCGTTTCGTCCAGGCGAAAGACAGTCCGAGAGCTCGCGCCCTGGCGCGAACGGTATGTATGGTGACGGGTATGTCGCTGGCGATGAGTTTGATCGGGCTTGTCTTGGCTGGTACGCCGCTAGCCGAGTTGCTGCTGCGCTTTGCCTCGGCTTGGCCGATGAATTTCTGCGCGGCGTTCTGGTGGCAAATATTAGCTGCTGGGCCGATTGCGCGCATGGCACTGAAGGCAGTGCGAGCGTATCGCTCAGAAAAAATTTCAATGGTTATTGATTAGTTGTGATGTTATTCTTACGCGTAACATTTCCAAATCTTACGCCCATGATTTTCAAATCTTCCACGTATGATCCCTGAATCTTCCGCGTGGGATTTTTCCGCCTGGCGCGTATAATAGAAGCATGGGACGAGTACCACTGGCGGAGCAGATGCGGCCGCAAACGCTGGATGAGGTGATTGGACAAAGTCATTTGCTGGGTGAGGGCGAATTGTTGCGACAGATTGCTCGGCGCGGCGAGCCGGTTAGCTTGATTTTGTGGGGGCCGCCGGGGACGGGTAAAACGACGCTGGCGCGGATTATTGCCCGCGAGGTTAATGCGGAGTTTGTTGAGCTATCGGCCGTGACTAGCGGCAAAAAAGATGTCGAAAAGGTGATTGAGCACGCTCGGCAGAATTGGAATTTGGGGCTACGGACAATTTTGTTTGTCGATGAAATCCACCGCTTTAACAAGGCGCAGCAAGATGCCTTTTTACCGCACGTCGAGAGTGGGCTGATTACTTTGATTGGGGCGACCACTGAGAACCCGAGCTTCGAGGTGATCACGCCGCTGCTCAGCCGGACGCGGGTGCTGGTGCTGCAGCAACTGACCAAAGATGAAATTATATTGGTGCTGAAGCGTGCGCTGAAGACTTTGAAACAAACCAAGCGGGTGTCGTCCAAAGCTCTAGACTATTTGGCGGAATTGGCGGACGGCGACGCGCGGGTGGCATTGGGCAATTTGGAGTTGGCGCTGAGTTTTGGCGAGAAAGTCACGCCAGAGGTCGTCAAGGCAGCGGCCCAGCGGAGACTGCCAGGCTATGATAAAAAGGGTGATGCGCATTATGACGTCATCTCGGCGTTCATCAAGTCACTGCGCGGTAGTGATGCGGTGGCTGCGGCGTATTATTTGGCGCGCATGATTGACGCTGGTGAAGATCCGAAGTTCATTGCGCGGCGGATGGTAATCTTTGCCTCAGAAGACATTGGCCTGGCGGGTAATGGTGCGCTGAGCTTAGCGGTTGCCACCTTTGAGGCGGTGGAGCGCGTTGGACTCCCGGAAGCCAAATACAATCTATTTCACTGCGCTATCGCTCTGGCTCGCAGCCAGAAATCGCGCGAGATTACTGATTTGATGAATGAGGCTTTCGCTCTGGCGCACAAGTACCCGAACTCGCCAGTGCCGCTCCACCTTCGCAATGCGCCGACTAAACTAATGAAAGACCTAGGCTACGCCAAAGATTATAAATGGCAGGCTGGTTTTCAGCACGAAAAGGGGTTTTTGCCGGAAGAAGTCAGGGAAGAATCTTCTAACCGCTAATAGGCTTTTTATTGAATCTTCGCCATAAAATCCATACAAAAACAAACGACAAAGTTTGAGCTAAGAATATTCGCGCAATTTGCAAGCTATCATTTCCTTGGTTTGAGACGACATGCACAATATTAATTATCGCATTATTAAAAAAGTGATCTGCTGCGCCAAGCCACAAACTTCCTGTCATTTTATATAGCCAGCTCATTTTTAATCCAAACATGAAAGCGAACAAAACATAACCAACGCTAAAAATTGCCGTCTGAACCAGCGAAAACTCGCCGTCAAGGAACGATCGAATCGGCATTGCTACGTGCCAAAGTCCGAATAGTAGGGCGCTTATGAAAATCGTTGCCGCAAATTTATATTTTTGGCGCAGTAATTTCTCGAACAATCCGCGAAACAGGCCTTCTTCCATCCAGACATTGAATATATTAAATATAATAATTGACCCAATTCCCACGCCGACGAATTGTTCGGTGCTAGCAAGTGAAAAACCGCCAGCCTTCATTAAAATGTTAGGTTTAGCGCCGGAAAAATACAGAAATCCGAATTCGATCAGCAGCGTAACTGTATAAAAGCAAAGCCCCAAGGCAAGTCCCAGGCCAATATTTTTCAGCCAATTTTTGCGCGTAAAGCCAATGTCGCGCCAATGAGCGTGCAAATATTTCAGGCAAACGAAAATTATTACTATACCGAAAATCTTATGCACTATATTCTCACTGAGTGCTGATTGATCGGTACGCAAAGCTAAAAATTCCCACATTCGCACAGCGAAACATGTAAAATACAGTAATAGACAAAGTAACAACGGATTTTTAGTGCGCTCTGTGAACATAGGTTTATTCTAGCACGTTAGGAATTTTACTGAAAAGCGAATGAAAATATCGCCTTTGTCTCAATAGTATGGTACATTAAACGTATGAGCAGCAAGAGCGCAAAGAAATCCGAGCAGCGCAAATCTAATCAGCAGCAAGATGGCGCTCAGGCAAGCCAAGGCGAGCAGATTCAGTCGCCGCAAAGTGTTACTCAACCAGTCTCAGGCGGACAAATTCAACCGCCGCAGGTAGAGCAGGTCCAGCAGCCAATGCCGCAAATTGAACAGGCGCAAGCGCAACCTGAACAGCAGAATCAATCGACGGCAGCCACTTCGCCACAAGCTTACCAGAACCAGACTCAATATCAATACGTTTATGTCAACTATTCAAGAAAAAGCAACGTTATCGGATTGTCGATTGTTTACGCGATCAGTTTATTCTTGACGATAGGCCTTCCGATTGGTTTATTCAGCATGAATGGTTCGATGAAAGACTTTTCGAGCGAAGCAAACTATTATTTGATTCAAGTAGTGAAAATAGTCATGCCGATTGTTCTGGCACTGTCGGTGATATCGTCTATAATTTTGTGGATAGCTTACTTGGCGAGTAAAAACAAACTAGTAGCCAAAATTGCAGCTGCCTGTACGCTTTCTATATCGGTCATATCTTTTGTTGTTTTTTGGATTTATTTAAACTTCTATTCTGTGGTAGGCTTTGGTGATGCGGTGTTCTTTTTGCCTATACCTTTCGGCGTGATGATATTGGGAATTGCTTGGTGTGTTAACGTTTTTAAATACCAGAATGAAAAGCCAGCGTATTATGCGAATACTTCTCTAAACGGCCAATATGTAGTTTCGCCGCAATATTCTAATCAGCCACCGCAGTACCAATATTCGTTGCAGCAACAACCAGCTCAATACTCACAACAACCAGATCAATATCCGTCGCAGCAGCCAGAGCAGTATCCCCAGCAGCAAGGCCAAATGCCTTATCCGCCTGTATCGCAGCAATATCCGCAAAATAATGTCCAGTATCCATATGATTATAATAAAAGTAAAGGAGAATAATACAAATGGCACGACAATCATCACAACAACCGCAACCGAGTATTCAGCAGCCAAGCGCTGCCGATTCGCAGTACGGGCCAGCGCCAGCTGAGCAGAATGTTCCTTATGAACAGCAGCCGGTCAATCAGCAATATTTCGCACAGCCGCAAGCAGCACCAGTTCAGTATGTTGTTATGGCGCAGTCGCTCAAAGGTGTCAAGGGCTGGCTCGCATTTTTCATGGTGTGTCTAGCGATTGATGGCGTTTGTTCGGTTGGTTTGTTTTTTACCTCGTTGTTAAACCTAGGCGATCCATCGGCTGTCGTTTCGGTGATATTCATGCCAATCATTGCTGTACTGACTACTGTCGCGGTGGTGCTTATTAATCTGCAAAAGAAGCTTGGCAAGTGGCTGGCGGTTGCGGCGCTGGTAGTCTCGTTCTTCTATTCAGCAAGTTCTGCGGTAGTTGATAGCGTGATCAAAAGACCTCCGAACACTGACTCAATTATTAGTATGGTTAGCACTATCATTGCTAGCGGGATTTCTATGGGATTGCTTTGTTTATACTTCTTTGTTTCTAGGCGCGTGAAAGAGACTCTGGTTAATTAAAATACCAAAAGTTTCTCTATACGAATAGGCCGCTCCTTTTCTAGAGCGGCCAGTTTTTTATTCAATTGATAGCCGGTGTTCGCTGCATCCGATTAATACACCTTCGTACGGGCGTAGTTCTACCGAGCCGTCATCGGCAACCTCGGGGTAGTCAGTTGGGTTTGTGGCGCATAAGATACTGCCGGTATGTGGTAGCGTAACACGGTGTTTGGTGTTGCCGAAATTTAATGCGACAAAGACATGCTGCTCTCGGCCAATCCATCGCGCGTAAGCAAATATGTCATTATCTGTATCGCTGAGCGGTTCGTATTCGCCAGTGCGCAAGATTTCGTAGCGGCTGCGCAAGGTCAATAAGCGGCGGTATAGCGCCAAAAATGAGTCTGGTTCGTTCTGCTCTGATTCTACATTGACGTTCTGGCAAGCAGGATTTACTGGCAGCCATGGTTTAGCGGTACTGAATCCAGCATTTTGGCCAGCCGTCCATTGCATCGGCGTGCGCTCTGGGTCGCGTCCGACAGATTCGTCATTGCCGTGGCTGAAGACCGACTTATCTTGAATCTCTTCAAAGCGAACTGGCCCATTACTCATGCCAATCTCGTCGCCGTAATATATTACTGGCAGCCCTGGTAGTGTCAGTTGCATCAACGCAATTAAGCGAGCTTGCTTTTCGCCGCCAAAGCGCGTAACGATGCGCGATTGGTCGTGATTACTAAAACAATAGACGGGTGTGTGCACGTCGGGGTTGATCATGCCTTGGAATTCGTTGACGATTGTGCTCATCGACTCGGCATTAAATTTGGCGTGTAATCCTTCAAAATTGAATGGCATTGATACTTTTGGATTGACACCATAAAAACCCAAGTATTGTTCGCTAGTGCTATAGTTTTCATCCGGATAATCTTCAAAAACCATGATTCGATTCGGATATGAGGCGACTATATCTGTTAGTTCCCGCAAATACGGGAAAAGGTTATCCCAGAAGCGGCTGTACTTATGCTGCAAATCATCGAATTGTGTCGGCGGTTTCTTATCGTGATAATGCTCGGCGACTGGGTCGTCGCGCAGCTCTGGGTCTTTGCTGATCCAACGTACCGCGTCCGCTCGAAAGCCATCAACACCGAGATCTAGCCAAAAACGCAGTACGTTTTGCATTTCGCGGCGTACCTCAGGGTTATCCCAGTTGAGATCTGGCTGTTCTTTTAGGAATGTGTGTAAGTAATATTGCTGGCGCCCTTCGTGCCACTGCCACGCCGACCCGCCAAAAATACTCAGCCAATTGTTCGGTTCTGAGCCGTCAGGTTTTGCGTCGCGCCAAACATAAAAATCGTTCTTATCGTTGTCCTTGGAGTTTTGCGATTCTAAAAACCACGGATGCTGGTTGCTGGTATGATTGGGCACGAAATCGACCATTACTTTAATATCGCGAGCGTGCGCTTTCTCAACCAACTCTTTGAAATCATCAAGCGAGCCGAAAACCGGATCAATATCACAGTAGTCCGCCACGTCGTAGCCCATATCAGCTTGCGGCGACGGATAAAACGGCGAAAACCAAATCGCATCGATGCCAAGCGAATTGTCGCCACCCTTAATATAATCAAGCTTATCGATCACGCCGCGCAAGTCGCCGACGCCATCGCCATTAGAATCCTTAAACGATCGTGGATAGATTTGATAAAATCCGTTAACGTCGCGCCATTTTTTTGCCATAATTACCCCCTCTTATTTATTATATTAAAAATTAAAATTTACTTTTTGTTGGCGCGCTTTCGCTCATTAGCGTCAAGGTAGCGTTTACGCAGGCGCAAGGACTTTGGTGTCACCTCCAACAGCTCGTCGTCCTCGATGAAGTCGATGCATTGCTCCAGGCTGAACTGTGTAAATGGCGTCAATTGCACTGTGCCGTCGGACGATTTGGAACGCATATTGGTCAGGTGCTTGGCTTTACAAACGTTAATTTCAATGTCTTCTTGGCGGTTGTAGATGCCGACGATCATACCAGCATATACTTCCGTGCCCGGCCCGACCAAGAGCTCGCCACGAGCCTCGGCCGCCTGCAGAGCATACGGCGTGGTGGTGCCAGCTTCAAAGGCGATGAGCACGCCGCCGCGGGTTTTTGGCAATTTGCCGCCCAGCGGTTGATAGCCGTACGGCAGGGAATTCATGATCACTGTGCCTTTGGTGGCGGTCAGTAGTACGTTTCGCAGGCCAATCAAGGCTCTCGTCGGCAGCACGTAGGTGATGCGGGTAGCGCCGCTGGCAGTGGTTTCTTGCGATTTCATTTCAGCGTGGCGGGCGCCCAACTCCTGGCTGATCGCGCCGATAAATTCGCTGCTAATTTCGATTTGTAATTCTTCAATCGGCTCTTTTTCGACGCCGTCCTCGGTGATGGTGACCACTTGCGGACGGCCGACTTCAAACTCAAAGCCTTCGCGCCGCATGGTCTCGATCAAGACACTGAGGTGCAGCTCACCGCGGCCAGACACCGTAAAGCCGATGCCGTTTTCTTTGACGCGCAGGGCCACGTTGGTTTCCAATTCTCGCCGCAATCGGTCGCCAATTTGCCGCGAGGTGGTAAACTCGCCCTCACGTCCTTTCATCGGGCTGGTATTTGGGCCGAGGTACATGCTCAACGTCGGTGCTTCAATGGCGATCGCCGGCAAGGCTTCGGGCTGTTCTTTGTCAGCAACGGTGTCGCCGATGTGCGCCTCACTGACGCCAACCAGCGCTACGATGTCGCCAGCAAACGCTTCGTCAAGCTCTTCGCGGTTCAGCCCGCGGTAACCAAATACTTTCTCGATTCGTGCTGAACCCGACACTTCGCCGTGCTTCATCAAGCTAACCGCCAGCCCGCGCTTGACCGACCCACGAGCAATCCGTCCAATGGCATATTTGCCTTGAAATGTGTCGTACTGCAGGCTGGTCACCAGCATCTGGAAACCGCCGTCAGCTGTGACGCTTGGCGCTGGGATATCGTTGATAATCGCTTCAAAAATTGGTGTGAGATTGGCGTCTTCGCTCGGGTCAGCAGGGATCTCTCGCCACGCCTTGCCATCGCGCCCAACGGCATAATAAATCGGATAATGCAGCTGACTATCATCGGTCGCTAACTCCAAAAATAGATCACCCAGCTCATCTTCGACTTCGGCGATTCGCCGGGCAGGTTTGTCAATTTTATTAATCACCACTACTGGCTTCAAACCCAGTTCCAACGCTTTGCTCAACACAAACTTCGTCTGCGGCATCGGCCCTTCCTGGGCATCGACGATCAATAGGACGCCGTCCGCCATCTGCAGTGTCCGCTCGACTTCGCCCGAGAAATCGGCGTGCCCCGGCGTGTCGATGATGTTGATTTTATAATCACCGTAAAAAATCGAGGTCTGTTTGGCGGTGATGGTGATACCGCGTTCGTGCTCCTGATCGCCCGAATCCATGATCAGTTCTTGGCTCATTTCGGCCTGGTTGTCGCGAAATGTACGCGACTGTTTGAGCAGCCCATCAACCATGGTCGTCTTGCCGTGATCGACGTGGGCAATAATGGCAATATTTCGAATCTTGCTAGCGTCCTTCATAAAAATATGGTCTGATGTTAACGCAGACCTTCCTTTGGTTGTTAATTGTAGCACAGATGGGCTGGGATGGGAAGTACGCTACTACGGTGAAGCTTGCTCATCAAGCTTTAGCCGCACGAAAACAGCTAGTCCTGACAAAACCACCAGCATCCAACCAGCGATGAAAACGCTTTGGTTTGACAAAACTCCAAACACAAACGTTAGCGGCATGAGGACAATTCGTCCCACGGCGTTTATCACCGAGCCGGAACCTGTGCGGTACCGCGATGGCAACTGGTGTTGTATCTGTGCGGTAAAATGGAATAACAGCGCCCCCGAGACTACCGCTATTAGAACCTGCGCGGCGATAGTTATCCATAAATTACTACCCACCGAAAGTGCGAGCGATGCCAAGCCTAGTAAAATCGACAGAACTATATTTATTTGCTTTGAGTTGAGATATTTAACCAACGAGCCACCCAGTCCGCCCAAGCCTTCTATGAACGAACCAGCGATGCCAAATACTATCGCCGGAGCCGACAGCGCAATATACCACAGCTGATAAGCTTCACGATTCATCTTTTGGATACAAAAGACTATCATAATCGCAGTCATCAGCCAAAGTAGGCTTTTACTTTTGAAAACGCATTTGAATGTATTTTTAGTATGTTTGATAAGTTTTTCATCAGCCACTTCACGGCTAATTTTTGCATCCTTATATATCAGATGACAGACCATAGATACCGCAACTGGAATAATCGTTAAATTAAATGTCAGCAGCAGTGAATGCTCGCCGATCCAGCCGCCTAAAAAGTTACTGATAATCAACGCCACTCCGCCTAACGTCTCATACAATCCTAGCGCTCGATTAAAGTTCCTGGCGTGCCCTTGCTCCTCGAGCAGCGTATCGTAAATCATAGCTGCGCCAGTCCCGCTCGAAAAAGCATCGTGAAGACCCCAAATCGTCACAGCGGCAGCGTACATAAAGATGTTGTCGCTGGCACTGGCCATCAGGCTGCTAATCCCCAAGAACAGTCCAGCCAGCACCATTGAACCCTTGCGGCTCCAGCGATCCGCGATGATTCCTGATGGAATTTCGGTCAGAACGGATGATATCAGCAGAACAATCGCGATCAAACTAATTCCAAAATTGTCGATGCCAATGCTTCTTATAAATAATTTCTCAATTGAATACCAAAGTACAAAGCTTAAGAAGAACTTGCCAATATATAGCGGAAGCAGCCTCTTCATGACAGCTTTTTTCATATTTTAATTATAACGCGTGCCAGCGTTATCTTAAAGGTTCATGATAATAGTTTGAATTGGTGCGGGTAGAGGGAGTCGAACCCTCGTCTCATGCTTGGGAAGCATACATAATAGCCGTTATACGATACCCGCGCTGACTATATTATACACTATGCTTTGGCTATTTTCGCAGGCCGCCACCTCCGGATTGACATAACCGGTTTCCTTGCTACAATCAAAGTATGAAAAAACAAAAACTTGTAATTATCCTAGTTATTTTAATACTAGCGGGGGTAGGAATAGGCTTATATATTGCTGTGCGTGCTGCGTCGAAAGATGCGGGTAGTGCTAATCAGCAGCAAAAGACAACTACCAATTCTAATTCTGGCTCTGATAATTCCGATTCTAACAATAACTCTAACGGCAGTAAATTTAGCACAAGCTCTAATTCTAAACAAACTACGCCGAATCAGCAAGAGAAGAAGCCTGAAAAACCGCAGCCAAGCCAAAAAGAGCAGAGAATTGACCCTGTGCGCCCGAAGCATAATCCAGCCCCGCAACCACCGGCGAGCCCAGCCTCGCCGCCGAAAAACAACCAGCGGCCAGCTCCGCAGTCTCAGCAGCCCGGTAATTCGCGGCAGCCTGCGCCGAATCCGCAGCCAAATCCAACTCCAAATCCGCAGCCGCAACCAGCAGACCAAGATAAAAAGTATGACATAGGCCCGCCAGATGCTTTGGAGATTCTTGAACTGATTAACTATGCTCGTAGTAAAGAAAATCTGAAGCCGTTTAAAATGTACGAGCCGCTTAACCGAACGGCGCAGTGGATGGCGAATGATATGAAAGAGAATAATTATTTTAGCCATTATAAACCGGGCACAACTATTCCGCACGGATTGCTTAAAGCGAGGGCTATCTGCAACGCGCCGGCCGAGAATCTGGTGCAAACTTCGCCGCCAGATCTGCACACCAGCCGCGTAGCATTCAACGCCTGGATGCAATCGCCGCCGCACAGGCAATCCATCATGTCGAGCACCTACACGCTAACCGGATTTGGCATCGCCGGCAATAAGATCGTGGAGCATTTTTGTTGAGGTGTGTTTAAACTGCCCGTCTTATAGCCATTGTCGCCGCCATTGGTATTCTATGAAAACTATGCGGATAAATCTAATGTAGAGAGATAATTCTGCGCCAGCCTCAGGTCTAATCAATGTTTTATTGGCTATAGTATAATGTAATAAATTGTTTGCTGTGTCGGTGGAAGTTTTTGTATTCCTCTTATATTAAAAAATCAAGCATTGGCTAGTTATTATTATTTCTTAACGCTCGCATTCTCAAACAGTGACAGTTCCAATAAAAAGTTAGTTGGCACAACAGTTTGCTTATTATTACAAGCTCCATCTATAGCAGCTTCTGCCGAAGAAGAATCTGAAGTGCGATATTTAAAATTTTATCGTCTCTACTTCATTTTGTGTTGACTTTTGCTCCATTAATACCTAACCCTTAAAGAAGGCGATATTTATTCACAAGTATCTATTTTATAGGATTACCATAAAGAACTATTTCAGCAGAACCGCCCGCCTTATAATTTCTCAATGTGAACTCGTAATTATCACCGCTAGTATCCGACAAAGCTCTAGGGATAGTTCGTAAATCATCAATCAAATGATACGCACAGATAGCAAGTGCGGGCATGCCTGATCTAATACATCGTTCAGCGCCTCGTAGTGCGCGTATTTCTGAACCTTCCATATCCATTTTTTATAAAATCAGGTAATTCACGTAGAGTACTATCGAGTGTTGTTGTGTAGATTTGCGTGGACTCGGCTTCATATTCATGACACACTGTGCCATCTGAAAGTAGTGTAGCTCCTTGGTCTTGTCCAGAAATATTGACAGTTGATTCGGAGTCCCAGAGCCCTTTTGGAATGATATGTACATCCCTAATTTTAGAATACTTTTCTCGTAGTACAGCTACCGATTCAGGAAATGGCTCAAAAGCGTAAATTGACGCGTAGTCATCGCCATACGTTTTTAAAAAGTTATCTATTGAACCTCCAGTATATGCACCGCCGTCTACATAAACTGGCTCTGTTGGTTTGTCCAAAATATCCCATTCGAAGTATTTTGGCGTTTGCTTCACCTCAGTCAAATCTGATTTATTCCATGATATACGGTAGTTAAAGATAGATACTAAGGTCCTTCTTGATTTTTCATCCCGTAGCCTTTCCATCAACCATTGATAGTCATCCGCGTATTCTGAAATCTCCTTCATCCATGCCCATTGAGTTGCGTTTTTATTGAAAACTCGCTCAGCAACAGGTGCGGGAGTCGTCCGTGGGTCTGTGTCATGATCGGGCCACATCATACGAGCTAATTCTTCAGGTTCAGTCTCTTTAGCTGTACTCAAAAAATCTTTGAAATTGTGTTGGTTCAATCTATCCATTACTCCTCCTGTTATGGCGCCAATAGGGATTTAATTTGTTTAATAATGTAACATTTTATTGATAATTAGTAAATACAATGTTTCAAAAATAATTGACAATACTTAATAATATGTTTAATATTGGCGAATGAGAGGTGAGATGGAGCAATTCAGGCTATGAGTGAGAGATGTAAAAAAGTCGATGCTTTTTTAGATATGCGCAAAGATGGCATAGAAGAGGATACAAAAGTTATTCTAGACAGAATTATTCCAATACGAAAAAAATATGAGACCGCAGCACGCATGGGCTCAATAGCCACTAATGAAATAAACTCTCGAGCATTCTATGATGTCGCACTCCGCCCATACTTCTTAAAGGGCCGACTCTCTAGAGGCTCCGATGAAAGAGTATTTGTTCCAGACGTAAATTACTATAACAATTTTATCAATGCACTAACTAACGAAGGTGCTGAATTACGCATGTACGTAAGACTTTTGCAGTCTCGTCCAGGAATTGAGCAAAATGATACAACAGTCTCTTACTCAACGCTAGAATTTTTATCATCGTGGATATCTAGAATACAGGCGGCGCATGAACTTGGAGTAAACTTTGCGACATCAATCGTGGATGAAACACAGGCTTTTGAGAGTGGAGAACTGCTAGGATTTAGCGAGGGGAACATATTTGATTCATACGCTATTATAGATAAGCTCAAACGTGAGATGCTTAAAGACAACGTGTCAGATTTAAAGGTGACGCCATTTTCTAACCAGGGAAGGTTATTTAGAGAGCCTACAGGTATTTCGGTATTGAAAGACATATATGATAATATTATTGATGAAAAGATTAGCGTTACAGAGCAGCAGTTGTCAAGTGGTGCAGTAAACCTTGACACGCTACGCGTGGTTGCATTACAAAAATTACGTGCTGGCGATATATTTACTTCAATCCACGCTAACTCTGATTTTTGTTACTTAGATGATTTTTCTGAAGAGGAAGTGCGTGAAACCCTAGCTATGTCTGAAAGTTTTTTTGCAGCGCTTGCAATGCGTCCTTATGTAGAGGATTTTTTACAGACAGAGACTAGCATCGATAGGGCTGCCTATCCAGAATATTTTAGTGACAAGAAGATTATACCAGCTGGCATCACTAAATCTGCGGGTAGACTTTCTGTACATGCATGTATGAAGCAAGTGTCGGGCCAGGTTCATACCCCGGGCTATGCAATTCCCGCGTACAATAGTAAAGACAAGTTTTTAGGCCTACTAAATTATACAGAAGTATATAACAGAAAATATGATTTAATAAATGCCGATACCGATCTACCTGAGGGCGTAAGACAACGAGACTAAGCTGACACTTATTAAACATATCAATCCAAAATCGAGTATAAAATCAGTATATGGAGGGATTATTTATCAGTGGTTGAATATCATTAAGGGTCTTCACAATAAGATAGGGCTGTATTCTTTGATAAACTCACGCTAACCGAAATACTCTGAATATACATAATTGCATGTATTTGCAACAGCATTTAAATATGACCTATATTCGTCAAGCTTGTCTTTATCAAGTTTATAGTACTTAAGGCTGATTTCCGCGTTCGGCGAACTGGTGGCGTCGATAGAACTAGACACGAAGCCGTCTTTAGTCAAGGATGGCCACTTTGCATGCGCAATAATATTTCGTATCTCTCCAGCTCGCTTTAAATGTTTCTTAAGTTGTCTGACGTCTTTGGTGTATTGGCTGGGATTCTCTTGTACGGGAAATATTCTGAGTAGGTTTATATAAGTAAGCAGCTTTTGTTCATATGTCATAGGGTGAGTAATGATCATACCTAATTGGTCGGTTCTTTCGCTTATTAGTGAATATAGATGATATTCAAGATTACTTTCTAGCTCACTAAATATCACTAAACACACGCCTATAGACGGCGCTAGATTGTTTATTATTATGTCATACCCATCGTAACCATCACTATCTAGTTCGGCGTAGTCGAAGTAATTGTATTGTTCTGCTGGTATGCTTCTTTGCGCAATATCAATCGGTTTAGTATCTAGCTGTTTGCTGGGGCTTAAGCTATCAAATAGGCGTAGAGGTGCTTTAATCATTAGTTGTATTATACCCTGAAAGCAGCTTTTTACTAGAATCGATGATATCACATAAACAAACCCTGGAAAGGGTTCATTGAATTGAATGATTTCGTTTGTGGTGCGGGGTGATATAGAATGTTTACACGAAATAGAAGCTGAAATCTGTAGATGGGAGGATATTCTCCACATTGATTATGTGAGATATTTGAGAGGAGAGCTTGATATATACCCGATAGAGGAATTACACTTAATATAGGTAAACAAAGTTATGGCTATTGTTGATGGAATTATTTACCCAGAATTGCACAAGAGACTATATGTACACGATAGTCTCACTATACTCATAGCGAGAGATAAAGAGCTGTGTAATGCATTAATAAAAGATATAAGGGTGCTACGTGCGTATCTGGAGGACATATCGATAAACTTGCAGATAAAAGTATCATTTGCAGACTCTATAGATAAGAATACACTTGGCGAGAATCTAAGGAAGGATGACGTAGACGTAGCCCTGATTGATGAAGGTGTATTTAATGATAAAGATAAGATTTCCCTAATTCGCTATACGCAGATAGTGCATACAAAAGAGGAGCTGATGGAAGAGATAGGGGCATTTTTGGTGGGCAATGAAATATATTGGAATTTTGATAGTCCAGTTTGGCATGGTATATTACTATCTCGCTACACACCGGGACAGGGTATAACTATCAAAGCTCAGGAGTTCTTTGATTATATACAAAGTGAAAAACTGCCGGAAAAGTTGACGGCAAGGGCTAGGCATCTTTGGGCAAAAACTAATCTTTTATCCTATTCCAGAGATTTACTAACTTACGTATTGCAGTTGCGTCGCAAGACACGTCGTCGTGGGTATAATGAGCATCAAAACTTTAATATAGAAATTAATTACCACCTGACAAATTTCTACTTCTTGATGGCGAGTGCTTTTGACATAGTCTCAAGGTTCTTAAATGAATATTACTCACTAGGGATTAATGATTTCAAAAAGCTTGCACTAGAGAAAAAGACCATGTTAAATAGACTTAAAGAAAGTGTCCCTGACTTATATATTTTCGTTAGTGAAACCGAAAATAATAAGTGGATATCTTGGCTGAAAAGACGACGTAATTATATTGCTCATGATGGTGGGGTAGGACATGCCCCTTTGGTAAAGGAAAAGCAAGTTAAGCTAACCGATAAAGAGGTTTCAGACATCGTAGACGCTCAGGCAGACTGGGGGAGTCTTGCTATTATTTTGCCACAAGCTGTATACGACCAATACAGGCAGTTAGCAAAAGAAATGGTAAGGTTGAAGAATGATTATAAAGTAATTGCAGAAGATATAATGGTAGTTGAAAGTAAGGATGGTTCAGAGATATTCTCCCCTCTCATCTCTATTCACTATGATTATGATAAATTCTCGCAGATAGTCGACAATATTATGAGTATTATCTTACATAATCCAAGGGCGGAAAAATGAGTAGGAAAAATCATTTTCGAGCAATGTTACTCGGCTTAGCCATAGGCGACGCCCTCGGTGCGCCTATCGAACACGGCTACACAAGTGATGAGATTGTTGGTCGTATAGAAGAATTGCGTCATATGCATGATGAAGCACACTTTCCTCGTGGCGTCTGGACAGACGACACTTCTATGGCATTATGTTTAGCAGATAGCTTGCTAGAGTGTGGCGGCTATGATTCGTGGAACGTTATGGATAAGTATTGCAAATGGCAATCAGAGGGCTACCGCTCGTATTTTGATTATGGCGAGGGTATCGGCATGCAGACGCTTATCATGCTGGATATGTACGCTAGCGGTTACGCTATTGTTCACAAAACGATGAATCGGAGCGATGGTGCTGGCAATGGTGTCGTAATGCGCCTCGCACCAGTCGTGATAGCTGCCTACGGCAAACGAGATGTTCGTGACGTGATACGACTTGCTCAAGTCTCTGCTAGAGAAACGCATTACTCCTATGAGGCTGAAGCTGCTGCTGAAGTATTTGCTGCCATACTACACAACGCTATCCATCTAAAAGACAAAACAGATATTACAGATGTTAGTAAGTATAGTACCGGCGCACACTACGACCAGCTGCTGAACAAGCTAAAAGAGAGAGCCGAGACGGATAAGCTCAAGAATAAGCCAGGTTATGTCGTATACACTCTACAGATAGCTTTATGGGGCTTTATGAACTATGACACATTTGAGGATGGAATATTGGCAGTTATGTGTCTGGGCGGTGACGTCGATACAACTATGGCGGTGTACGGGCAATTAGCTGGTGCATACTATGGACTTGATGCAATACCGAACGAATGGCGGCGTGATGTTTATCAAGGGAATGATATTATTGAACTAGCGGATAAACTAGCCGCAATGGACGATTGCCCTGTCCTGTATACACGGTTTGAGGAAGATGTAACTTAATACAAATCATGAGGAGAATGACTATATGAACAAAACAACATTAGAAACCGCTCAGCAACTACTAGCCACAAAAGAGTTTAGCTACAAGGATATTAACCCAAGCGAAAGAGGAATATTCCTAGCGGCGCTTATTGAGAATGGTAAAGTCGCCAAAGAAGGAACTAACCACCACTCAAATAACCCCAAAGGAACGCTGATTAGCGAGTGGTATTTACGGCATAAGTTAGGGCTAGGTGGAGTGATTAAGCACGACCTATACACTTCGCTTGAACTATGGGAGTTAGATGATAAGCGATATCAAGTTATCTATTATAAAACCTTTGGCTTAGGTAATTATGCTGAAACAAAATCAGAATTCTATGACGATAAAGACTCTGCTCGGGCTCGCCTTGACGAAGAATCTCGTAAGCTTGAAACAGAAGTATCTCGCCTTAAGCGATAGAGTTTAGCGTAGGTCGCCTACTGCATACTAATCATATATGACACCAGCTACTTTTTGTGCTTGAATTGTTGTATAATTTAATAGTCTAAGCCATTAATCATGCTCAAGTTTGAGTGCTTTATTTGCACGGAAAGCCTTAAAAACGGCACCGTGCAAAACATTTAGGCTTTAGGGCTTGAGTGTGGATAAATGGCTTAGACACCTAGTACGGTGTCGTTTTTTATTTGACACTACAATAAAAAAGGAGTTGACCGATGAATTACAATGACAATAATAGCTCGTACAGTTGGATATGGGTACTAGTTATACTTATACTGATTGGTGTTATATCTTCAGCGGTCTCTAATAAAAAGAAGGATGATGAGATAAGGTCAACTGTAGAAGACGTTAATTATTGCCGTAGTGTTGCCGCCCAGTATGGACAGCAGGGCTCAGAGGAATTTAGGAGCTCTTATTATTCTTGCTTAAATGGGAGAGATAAGTAGATGCGACTTAAAAAACGAAACAAACTATCTATAGGTCGATCTAAGACATCGCTCAATCACTCTAATGACGATTTCTCCTCTATTTTATACGAATCACCATGGGAACGATTTGTCGATAAGGCAAAGCCTCTCGTGAAGGTCCTACTTGTCGTAGTTATTATTGGCGGATCAATCTATGGTGGTACACTATTGTTTGGCAATAAAGACAGCAGCAAACAATCTACCGAATACGCCAGTAATAATACAGACCACCAAGGCGATGACAAGGAAAAGCTCCATCAATGCCTGGAAGACGTAGTAAAAGTAAATCCGTCGCCTGAAACGAGTGACCCTGAATTTTATAAGAAACTTATAGACGGTTACGATAAAAGGCTTGGCTGTTATGAGAAGTACCCAGATATTGATTTAGCTGGCAAGTCTCAAGTGGAAGAAGACAGAAAAAGCGCTATTGATTCATCTGGGACGTACAAGGATACTTATTTAGCTAGCGGAGGCAGCTATGACTACACGACTTCATCCAATCATGTAAATCCTACGACCGGCTGTAGCTATACGCTAAGTGAGAGCGAATATATAAAGTGTACCGATAACTACAACTCGAAGAATGGTACGAGCGTCAGTAGAACGCCTCCACCCACTGCCACAAGCCCAGCTTCCGCATCGCCAGAACGATCAGCGCCCGGTTATGTACACACATCTAGTAACCCTTCTTCGGGTGATAGACCGTCAAATGGTGGATATGATAGGTCTTATTGGCAAAGAGTTTGTGAAACACAAGTCCAGCAAAGCTCTGGTGGAACTGGAATGGTGCAGTCACAAAGAGATAAGGCAGTTGCACGTTGTATGCATGAGCATGGACATTAGGGCTAGATAAATCACTCAACCTTTTTGATTCACACGGTCCTATAATAGAGGTAGGAGTTTAGAATGCAGGAAAATCAGCTGGATCAAGAAACAAATATGCCTACCACTACAAACCAAGCGGTGAATAGTCGTGATGAGAACGGCAGATTTACTGTTGGCAATAAGCCGATTGTTGGCTTTCATACACACCCTGAACGTCGCAGTAATGGCAGGTGGAGCAAGGAAACCTCGATATCATATTGCTATCGCCAACTACTCGCTATGACGAACGATGAGTTTCAAGCATTTACCCCAATCACACAAGCGCAGCGTATTGCCAAAAGACAGATCGAACGAGCAATGAAAGACAATAGCGAGTCGCTAGCAGTAACGAAAGAGATAACGAATCGCACTGAGGGAAGACCAAGGCAGGATGTCGGTATTGAGACCGATGAAAAAGCCGTGCCAATTATTAGGGGGTTTGTTATACCTACGTTTCCAGACGAGTATATTGATGAGCAGATTACTAGGTCGAGGGTAAAAAGTACTAGTCGCCACAGTTCGTAGGCAAACAGACTACAACTTAGTATAATGTTAGAGTGGACATGAAAAACAATGCAGGTTCTTTTTCTAAGCCGGTGACACCTGCCGAGTATTTTCTTCACGACCTATTTATGGACGAAGATTTTGTGGCTATCAGAGATGAATGCAATAAAGAGTTGAATAAAGTTGACCCAGGTCTTTCTCAGCTTATTGGCAGGGGTATTTGTCCACAATCTGAACAGATACTAAAGAGGTATTCTAAGATTATATCTGAGAAATTTGCCGTTACTGATGACGTAGCACGACAGGGTCTACTGCATCATAAGTACTTTTCGCTGTGGAGCCGTAAACGAGCACCGAGCGTTGAAGTTGATGGTGATAATTTATTAATTCGCATAAGTGCTAATACAAGGCTTGCAGATATTCGGGAGATTTGGTTTCATATACATGACTTGCAAAAAGACTTACCGGGCTACGAAGGGAGGAGGCACACTTCGTCAACTTCTCTTGCGTATGCAATACATAAACAGCTGATACGAGGTGTATCGTATGCCGATATACACAGAGATTATCAATGGGATCGACTTGATGGATACTCCGGTAGTAGCAATAGTCAATACAATGATTTTGTAAAATATTATAAGGAAACTGTAAAGGGGCTAATAAAAACTTCTAGCTTCCCCAATACATAAGCTACCTCTTGTTCTATGCTTAAAGCATGTCAAGCATAGATGTACAGAAAATAGAGCAGGAAGCATATGAATATGCATCTTTTCTTTATACTCTGTATGTCGAAGAGCTTGACAGTGATATAATTAAAGACGGACAGAACAATGCAGCACAAAACATTACCAACTAGTTTATTGATGGTAGTGGGGGCTTTTTTAGGTTATGCATTGACCTTGTCCAAAAAGCTCCCGCTACCTTCTGTAAAGGAGAGTTGCTATGAAGCAAACAAAAGCAGTTGCGTTTTGTCGTGTGTCAACGGCTGAACAATTACTTGGCGGGAGTCTTAATCGCCAAGAAAAAGCGGTATTAAAAACAGCCGAGAAGCTCGGTGTCGTAATACCCAAGGAGTACTGGTGGTCCGGTAATGTATCTAGTAAGCGAGGGACAAACCTAAAACGTAAAGATATCAATGAGGCGTTGGCGGTATGCAAAAGAGACAAAAGTATCAAGTATGCAATTGTTGATGAGCCAGATAGGTTTATGAGGTCTATAGACGAGGCAATGTATTTTGAGGTTGTATTTAGGGGACTTGGGGTTCAGGTATACTACGCTAATGACCCTGAGTTGAATACAGACAGTATGTCAGCAAAATTAATGAAATTCTTACATTATTTTAAGGCTGAAGGCAGTAATGAGGAGCGTCAAAATAAATCAATCGCCGGGTTGCAAGAATCTTTACTGCTAGGAAAATATCCTTTTCAGCCACCGGCAGGCTATCAAAAAGGGCGAATAAGCGGCGTCCCTGAAATTGACCCAGTGAGAGGCTTGCCGCTGAGAGAAGCCATGTTGTCAATAGTTGATAGGCGTGCGACGCCGACGGAAGCCCTCGCATGGCTTAATACAACAGACTTCGTTAAGGGCAAGTCAAAATATAAGATGGATAAATTCAGGAAGTTGTGTACAAATCCATTCTATGCTGGCGTAGTTGAGATGCACAAGCAAGTGGATATTAGAAACGAAAACGGGCTACATGAGCCGCTTATAACGATGGACGAACACTTGCAGCTAGTTGATATATTTACTAAGAAGAAGAAAAATCAGTCCGGTCCGAGAAAAAATGGCAATCCAGAATACCCACTATCAAATATAGTATCTTGCTTGAAGTGTCAAGATAAAAAATATCACAGATATGTCGGTTTTAAGGTGAATAATGGTGTCAATAAAAAGCTTGTTTACCATAAGTATCGCTGTCGGTCATGCGGGCATTACTTCACGAGAGATGAGCTGCACATGAAGGCAATGATGTGTCTCTATCGACAGGACATGACGAACGACGGCAAGAAGCTGCTCGTATCATCGCTTAATAGAATATGGACAGAGCGTAGAAAAAGCAGTTCGTTAGAAAAGGCGCAAATGCGGAGAGACATACAGACCTTAGAGAAACAGATCGATGAATTGGTCGAGGCTGCCATTGCGCCTCAAAATTCTCCTATAAAAGACGACATTATGAAAAAGATAGCGACACACAAGAATAAGCTTGTTGAGTTGGAAGATAGGATTGAGTCTCTGGAAGACATAAACGAACAAGACAAGGCTCGATTCATGGAGTTTGCCATGGAGAGGGCCGAGCAAATGTGGCGACATTTTTTGCAGTTACCAAAAGATAAGCTATTACAGTGTAAACAATTGCTAATTCCTGCTGGATTCTGGGTTGACGAAAACGAAAATGTTTACACTCCTGAAATCAGCGTACTTTACAGATTAGCTACAAACAAAAAAGACCTTTCAGAGCTTGAAAAGTCTTTCATGGTGCGGAATTACAGAACCTACTCAAACTTTTTGAATACATTATGGATTACCCTGGTCCAGCTCCAGCAATAAAAAGACGTACAGCGCAGCATAAACAAACGCTATCAATTATTTATTAGTAGCAATCTGTTGTGATATCAGAAGATAATTTACAGGGGGTTGTTACTCTTTAATACGTAGAAATGTCATTCCGCTATGTAAATGGTAAATTTTTGGGTGCAAAGTTGCCAATACTTTTTTTAAGCGTGCCAATAATGATTAGGGCTAATTGAGTAGTATGGAATTGTAAAGAAACCAACGCCAACCAGGCATAGTAAGATGTGTTTTATAATACTATGTCCCTTTTGCTCTCGTACATAGTTAAAATTTTCTTGTTTTGTGTTTCCTGATGATTGTTGATGGTTGTTCATAATACCTCCATTATTTAATTATTAAAAAAGGACAGCCACTGCTGGCTGTCTAGACCCACAACGAGAAGTTTTATCCCTATTGCTTTTAGCAAATGGCTGCCCATTTTCGGGATAAAATGAGCCCTGTTGTGAATCTAGACATTATCTATTATAGCATTTTGATGTAAAATTTGAATTTCTGATATAATAGGTAATGTAATTAATAAAATAACCGCATTCTAGTGTGGCTACATAGCGGAGACGGACCGCGTAAAAAACGGGTAGCACATTTACACATTAGAATAAGCATACGAGAACAGCTCGGTAAAAATGGGGCTTTTAGCGGACTAACTGAAGTAACTGCTTCAAGGAGTCTCGTATGTCCCCTTCATCTAACCGAAAAGTTTTCATCGATGACAGTATATTAAAGTTGCTCAATGTATTGTTTAAATATAGCGACAAGCACAATGAAAAAATAAACACCACATCAAATAGACAGCGCTACATAATCAATAGAGGAGTAAAAATCCTTTTATAGTTCCCTATAGCCTAAATTAGCTCTAACTATAGGTAGGGGCTATAATGGGAATTATGCAGAATAATAACGATTCTATAAGTGTAAAGTTACTATTAGATAAACTTACGGGGGGTGGTCCTGAAAGCAGTGAGGACTCGCTTAAGCCCGTACGCTATGGGTTGTACGCCCGTAAGTCTACTACAAGCGAAGATAGACAGGCTTCATCAATAGAAGACCAGATAAAGGAGTGCGTAGATAAGGTTATTACACCAAACGGCTTAAATGTCAAAAAGATATACAAGGAAAGCTTTTCTGCTAAAATTGCAGATATACGTGATGAATTTAATAAGCTTATAGATGATATTGAAAACGGAAGGATAGACGGCTTGATAGCTTGGCATCCTGACCGCCTATCACGAAATATGAAAGAGGCGGGTGTTATTATCGACCTGGTGGATAGGGGCTTAATTAAGGACCTAAGATTTGCAACATTTACATTTGAAAATAATCCGGCGGGTAAAATGCTGCTCGGCATTACGTTTGTGATGGCTAAACAATATTCTGAACATCTCTCCGAATCGGTGGACCGTGGCAATAAAAGAGCCATAGAAGACGCTGAGTTTATCGGTAAGTTCAAGCATGGCTACATACTAGACTCAAATCGTTTTTTCCAACCTGACCCGAAGAATTTTACAAAGGTTAAACATATATTTGAATTAGCTCTAGACGGTAAATCCCAGAAAGACATTAGAGAATGGATTAATAGACAAAATTATACTGTTCAAAAGCGTGCAGGAGGTCCTTACCAAAATCATGATTGGTCCAAAGATGATATTTCAAAGACTCTTAAAGACCCCTTTTATGCTGGTATTTTAAAATGGGGCAAGCATTACAAAAATTTATTAGAAGAGTATGATTTTCAGAGTGCAATTACTGTTGATGAATATCTAAAAATAAATAAGATTGATAGCTTAGATTCCTCTAAAGTTTATGCTATCAACAAGCCAAAAGGCGGTGAAATATTTGCGAATTTATTTCGGGGTGGAGTAGTTTGTGGGGCTTGCAATGAGCCCATGACTTCAATGGTTACAAATAAGCGGAATAAGGTAACGGGCGAAAAATACGATTATAGATATTACTATAAGTGTGAAAACGGACACTGTAATTTCAACGGAAAATCGATTCGCGCAAAAAGTATTATTGATACGGCTGAGGCATTTTTTAATAGTTACTTATTCATTAATAAAAGTAATTATTTGGTAATAAAAGAAAGTGCTGAAAAATCTATAAAATGCAAAGGGGCTAATCTTGCTAGCGAGATAGCTAGCTTAAAACGAAAAATAGCACTTAAAAAGCAACATTATGAACAGACAAAGGCTCTCATACTAGAGAATCCAGAACTAAAGGACTATTACAATCTTGGCGAACTTCTTGATGAACAAAAGGAATTAGAACAACGTTATGAACTGGTGGCTAATCAAAAACGCTTACTAAAGGATTCGTTGATTACATTTGATGAATATCTCAAACTTTTTAAATCCCTCCCTGTTATTTTTGAAAAACTTGATGATATGAATGAGTTGAACCAACTACTAAAAATATTCTTCTCTAACTTCATAATTGAACCCATTAAAAAAGACACTTTTAAGGGGTCAAAAGTATCCTATAAACTAAATGAACCCTGGAAAGGGTTCATTGAATCAAATGATTTCGTTTGTGGTGCGGGTTAGGAGACTCTAACTCCTGGCCTCTTCCATGGCAAGGAAGCGCTCTAACAACTGAGCTAAACCCGCATAATGTTTGCTGCGTATCTCGCCGGCAAAGCGTCATAATTTTGCGAACTTGCCTACGATGTGCGATGCAACAGCCAATCTTTCGATTACATAGTAAGTATAGCAAACAAAACCGCCCATTTCAATAATCTTCTCACCAATTTCTCTTCGTATGATCTGGCGCGGCGTCTTTGTAATCTTCCAGGTGCTGGTTTCTTTCCTGTGATTTGCGCTGTTCGTTGTAGGCGTCGATGAATCGCTTGTCGAGCTCTTTCAGTTTGCCGTCGGTGCTGCCCGCGTCTATTTTTTCTTTATCGCCGGGGTTGGTGACTGAAATACCTTGGTCGCCGTTTCGGAGCTGTTTTATCTGCGCCAACTTTTGCCGGATTCGTTGCTCAATAATTATTGCCGTCTTGCCGTCGTCATTGCTCGCGTCAACTGTCTTGCTGGCAAATTGCACGCTGCAACTATCCTCGCCGTCGTGCAGTACGGCGTTTGCTTCGTCGTAGCGGATGATTGCCTGGTCGTAGCGTTTTTCGCTGGCGAGGGCGTCTGCTTGCGCCTCGATTGACAGCGACAGGTTGATGCGGACAGGGCATTCGCGCATTTTCGGCGCTTTTTGCAGGGCTTGGCGGAATTGTTTTTCTGCCGAGTCGTAGCGGGCTTGCTTAAATAAAGCGTTCCCGTCGTTAAAAAATACTTTATAAGATTCAAACAAATTCACGGCATAAACTGGCGATAAGCGGAAGGAAGCCTGGCTGTTGTCGCCGTTTTTATAGGCGGCGTGCGCTGCTAGCGACAGCAGAGGAAAACTCGTTAATTTAATAGCAACCAGCAGAATCACCGCGCAAGCAGGGAACGAATAACGGAGCAGTTTCCGGCGTTTTTCTCGGCGGATTTTTTCAAAATCTAGTTTTTTCAGGTCAAATGGACGATTGTTTTTCATGATTGTTTTTCCTCCGGCAATGTTGCATTCTGAAGTTTGCGCAAAGGCAAATAGATGTTTCTGATTTCAAAGGCCAGTAAAATAGCAGCCGCAAACATCGCTATCCAATAGATATCGTTATAGCCGTCAAACGAGCGGCTGTTACTGACAGCTTTGTCGACGGAACCGTTCTTGACAACGGCGTCGATGGAATCTGGAGTTTGCCGGTGCGTGTACGGCAGACCTGTTTGATTTGCAATGTTTTTAAGGTTTGTCTCGTCGATTTTTGATACGGCATATTTCAAATCTGGTCCGCGCAAGTAAAAACCGTCAAAGCCGCCGCTGTAGCTTGGCGTTTTCATTTTTCCGCCGTTGGCAGTGCCGTAGCCCATAATCGCGCCGCCGCCCAGTAGCGGTTTCAAGCTGGCGAATGACTTTGGCGAGGCGTCGCTGGTTTGTTCGCCGTCGCCCAGGTAAAATAGCAGCGAGGTGCGCTCGGGATTTTTATGCTTGGTGCGAGTAATTTCCGAGGCGATGGTGTCAATCGGCGTATCAATTGAGCTGCCCATGGCATAGCTTTCGCTAATAATATTTACTGTGTCAACCGCTGATTCAAACATCCTGACATCTGTCGATAACGGCGAATCAACGAAAGCTTTATTATTGAAAGTTATTAAGCTAAATCGCGCGCCGACCAGCTTTTTGGCAATTTCTTTGGCGTCGCGGCGCATGCCGTTGATTCGCGGCTGGCCGTTATCATAATCCTCGGCAGCAGAACTCATAGTTGTATCTATTACAACATAAACATCGATTAGCGGCGCGCCCCATTCTTTCACTTCGCCAGGAACAGCTGGGCGAAAACAAGCGGTAATGATGAGCAAGACAATACAGAACCGCCGCAGCCACGATTGCCGGTTAGATATTGGTTTGGAGAAAATCCTCCAGCCGGTAAAAATTGCAGCAACTACCAGAATTATCAGCAGCAGATACCACGGCAAAATCGGTTGCACTATCATATGCGAAGCCTCCAATCGATAATAATAAGGGAAATTATGATAATAAGCATGCCGTATAGCAACAATTGCGGCTGATCGGTGCGAGTAACGCGCGGCGTACCTTTGAAGCGGGAGGCGTCTTGGGCGGCGATTTTTTGGACAATGTTTGGAATTGTGTTTTTGTCGCGCAGTGCGTAGTAATCGCCGTTTGTCGCCAGCATGGTTCGCTTCAATTCTGCCGCTTCGGCCTCGCGGTTTTTATTACTATTCGGGTAAATGCCGTATACGCGGATGTCTTTTTGTTTGGCAAGTTCTGCTGCCTCGGGCAGGGAAATTATCGGCGTGCCAGACAGCTGGTTGTCGGTTCCTAAAATGATACTCCGGGAGCGTTTGCTGTCCAATTTATCGAAGCGTCCGATACAGCTTGCTAGTCCATCGCCAATCAGTGATGAGCCTTGCCCGTTCGAGACTACCGTACCAGATAAAATATCGAAATATTCCAGCGTTCCGGGTGGCGTCAGCGCTTTTTCGATTAGCGCTAATTTGCTGTCAATGAGGCTGGCGTCGTCTGTCAAAGGAAATATCACTGCCGGCGAGCGGTCAAACAATACTAAACCGAGTCGTTCGCCGTCAAATTTTCGTGCCAATGTGCGGTAAGTTTTAATAATCTCTACATCATATTCATACATCGACCGCGATACGTCAAGGCACAGCACAATGTCGCGATTTTTCACCTCGGGAGAAACGACGGCTACCGATGACGGGCGGCCAGTGAGAATAATCATCATAGCCAGCAGGAGCGCATGCAGTCCTAGTACAACCGCCAATAGTTTTTTATACCGCTTGACCTGCTGAATATAGAGCGGGAAAGCGCGCAGCCGCGATGTATTAGCGATAGGAAGTTTTTGCCTAGGCGCGTCGTGGCGTTTCGATCGGCTGTATCGGCGGAGTATAATCGGCGCAGCAAACCACAGCAGGGCGATAATTATAATTAACGCTAGCGACAATTGCCAAAAAACTAATTCCATGCCGCTACCGTCTTTCTGGCTAACGCCGCTGCCTCGGCAACGCTGCCTTGTTCGACCGCGGTAAATTCAGGAATATAGAATTGTTTGATGGCGGTTGCCAACGTTTTATAGCGAGTCTTTTCCAAATCTCGCAGCGTCAACGTGTCAACGCGGTGGCCGTTTATCTCGACGACGAACATGCGAAGAACATGGCTTAATTTCTGGTGGGCTTTGCGCGAGGATAGCTTTCCGGCAGTGTGATTTTGTTCAACTTCGTCGATTAGCCGTTGGTATTTCTGCTTCAAATCAGTCAGATCTGGCGGCGTGTACGGTTTTGGTTTGAGTGTAGCCAGGCTGCGGTGGGAGCGGCGGCGAGTCGAGTAAAACACAAATCCGTACCATAAAACAATCGCGCCTAAAAGCAAGCAGCCGATAACCAGCCACAGCGGGTCATAATCTACCCATTCGCGAAGCTCAGTGCCAGCGCGCATGCTTTTGCCTTTCTAACAGTGAAAAGAAACTGCCGACGACGTCCTCTTCTCCAGAAATTCGCTCGCTAACGACACCCAAGCGCTCCAGGGCGGTGGAATATTCGCGGTAGTATGATTGTTGCCTGCGGTCGAAATCAGCCTGCAGTTTCGTTTGTTTGCGGATAAAATAAGGCAGCTCAGCCAGATCGTCAATATCATAAAAATCGCGGTTTCCGTCAAGTCCTGAAGCGTCATTGACAGTTATCCATAGCATCTCGTGCTGGGCGCGCAGCCGCCGGATAATATGCTGGTGTTCGCCGGTCAGCTCATCGTCGTTGGCGACCACCACCAGCATCATCTTACGCCGTAAGTTGCGTGCAATATATTCAAGCTGATTCACAATATTGCTCGGCGCTGCTGCTAGCTGAGTACTCTTTTCAATGTGCCGCAGTAACTGCTCGATATGCCGGTCATCGCTTTTGAAAGGAATATAGGTGTTATTTTTGGCGTCGCCGGATACCAGTCCGATCAAATCGCCGTGTCGCAATACAATATATCCCAGGACTCCGGCAGCCATGATACTGATGTCGCGCTTGTTGCTGCCGTTTTTGCCGGTTGCTGCCATGTGGCGGCCAGTGTCGACTACTAGTAAAATATTATGTTTGCGGATTGCTTGGTAGCGCCGGATTCGAATACCGCTGCTGCGAGCAGTTGCTTTCCAGTCGATATCTTTTACATCGTCGCCAGGAATGTATTCGCGCAGATCATCGAAATCGAGACTGCGCCCCTTAAATACCGAGCCGTATTGACCGTCCAGCAAACTCCGCACCTTTTCATGGGCGTAGAGATCCATCTTGGCTTTGACTTTGGCGAAGAGACTTGGCATATTACGGTACAGGAACAGCGTTAAATATCGAATCAATAATAACTTCCGGATGAACTTGGTCGGCGATGGCTTCAAAATTGAGGATAATGCGGTGGCGCAATACGCTGTGGCGTAATTGTTTGACGTCCTCTGGAATAACGTAATTTCGGCCGTTAATCAGCGCGAGGGCTTTGGCGACTTGTTGGAAAGCGATGCTGGCACGCGGGCTGGCGCCGTATTGGACGTAGCGCGCCGTTTCGCTTGGTATGATTGAGGCTGGATTGCGTGTTGCCGAGACAATTTTCACAATATAATTCTTAATGGCGTCGTCAATGTATACTTTTTGCGCCAAGTTTTGCAGTGTCTCGACCGCCGCCAGCTCGATATTCGGCGTATTGCTATTATTCGGCGCCTCTCTTAACTTGCCCGATTCTATGCGTTTCAAAATCTCTAGTTCCTCGTCTGGAGCAGGGTAGGACAAAACTTCTTTCAACAAAAAGCGATCCAACTGCGCTTCTGGCAGCTCGTAAGTTCCTTCCTGTTCAATCGGGTTCTGGGTAGCTAGCACAATGAAAGGTTTCGGTAGATCGTAGCGTTGTCCGCCGATGCTGGTCTGCTTTTCCTGCATCGCTTCCAGCATGGCACTTTGGGTTTTGGCGCTGGAGCGGTTGATTTCGTCCAGTAGTACGAAATTGGCGTGAACTGGGCCTAGCTCGGTGCGGAATTCGCCCTTGTTATAATCGTAAATCTGCGTACCGATGATGTCGCTTGGTAGCAAGTCCGGCGTGCATTGAATACGCTTGAAAGAGCCCTGTACGCTGGCGGCTAGCGTCTGCACGGCTGTCGTTTTGGCAAGTCCTGGTACGCTTTCCAGTAGAATATGTCCGCCAGTCATCAAGCTAACCATCAAAGCCGTCCGCAAGTTCTCTTGTCCGACCACCCGCGACGAGAAAGCATCGAAAACAGTCTGGATATTTTGGTTAGCTGCAGCTAGCTCGTCGTCGCTAATCGGCGCGGTGGCAGGTTGAAATTGCGTCGTTGGCTGTGCGGCAGGCTGGGGTTGTGCTGCTGGCTCGATTGCAGGTTGGGGTTGTGCTGCCGGCTCGGTTGCCGGTTGAGATTGCGCTTCTGGCATAGCTGCGGACGCACTATTGTCCGCCAGCGAATCCGACTGAGCTGGCGCTGGTTCTTGATCTGCTGATATAAACGGATTTGGATTCATAATAATTATTCCTTTCTATGTCCAATATTGCGAAATATTCGTTACTAACAAGCGGCACTCTTCTGGCGTGTAGCTATCCTTTTGCTCGAAATAATGCTCTGCCGGAAACATATGAGTCATGACGTCCAGGGCGATGTCTTTATCGGTTTGCAGGTGAAAATAATCTGCTGCCGTACTATCGACGTTGCCACCCAGACCATATAAGGCTCTGTAGCGCACGCTCTTCAAATATTCCAGAGCCATCGCAATTTCTATCCGATCCTCGACGATGTCGCCGGTCAGCAGCAACACTCTTCCATTGAGTCCTTCCTTAGAGAACGTCCCGTACTGATCAAGAATGCGATTCAGCTCAGAAAACGCCTGGCGCTTCATGTCTTCTAGTACCGAGCGGGATTCTAGTTCAATGCCGTCGCGCTGCGGTTTTTCCAGATCAGGGTTCCACGTGAACATGCCCGCCGGGTCAATCAGTCCGACCACCCGCGGATCGCCAGGGATAATGATTCGCTTGCTAAGCAAAGGAAACACCCAAGCATTAATCTCGCTTGCCAAACCAATGCAAGCTGTCAGCGCATCTTCTTTCAGCGCGATAACGACCGCTTCCTGACCCTTTAAATCGCTCACGCGCCCCGCCAAAGTCCGCCCCAGCTCAATCCTATTGATATAGTACATACTGGTTACGATTATGCCTGAAAGCGCGGGAGAATGCAATTTGATTTTTCTGAGCTATTTTTAAAAATGGTTATTATGTAACCTTCCCAAGGTTGGGACGGGAGCTAGATTCTTTTCATAGGCACTACTCTAGATCTGAAATAGCGGCTCTGTGTATTGAAGATCTAAACCTACTGCGCAAAAGGCAAGCGCAGAAATATGGGCATGTTGCGCTAGTTAGTAGCAATTTAGGAAGTTAAAACTAGAAAAAACAAAATAATTAAGTATAAAATTGTCGACACGTTAATAATTTATTTGATTTCATCAAAGATGACTGGGTGGTGCGCGAGTAGTGTAACTATTGCATAACAGCGATAGATGCGGAAAAATGTGATACAATTTGGATAACATGAGCAGTAAAGACTTCTCGATCAAACAGCTTGTAGCGTATTGTCTAGATTATGCCAATCTGACAACGACAGATGCGTTAACACGTTCTGTTAGCACAGGTAAAATACCTAGTGGCCTAATAGACATAGATGAAGTAATATTTAAGAGTACTAAAGACAAATTTACTTTCAGGCTACGAATCGCTATTAGTGAGAAAGAAAAAGATGAACTCGACGACGCAGAATTAGAAGAACTTAATGCAATTATCGAAAGAGATAGACGTGTAATCGAGAAGATTGACGAGATTGACAAAAAGATTCGAACACAAAGCTACACAAAACAGGTAGTCTTGGAGACTGGTTTTGTGCATTTTGACGCCAAAAAGATAAAAAATTCATTTTTGGCAAAACGTACATATGAAGAGACTGACGATGTGGAGAGTTTTTCGAGATCTCTATTGCAACTGCCAATAAATATATCTATAAGTTACCTGAACCGTAACTTTATTGAGGTAGAGATAGGGCTTCGCGATGATAGCGTGTCTATATTGATCAATAAGTTTAAGGATTGTATTCCTCAGACTAAGTTTGACGATCTGTTCTCTTTTGTTGCAGAATCTGAATCGAAAGAAAAAAGCTACTTACCAATAAATAAAAGCTTTACAGATGAGCTGTGGAATCGTATATATGCTCAGTTGCGAAATATTGGTGCTAAAAATATCACTGAAAGGCCAAATTATTCCGACTGTGAAATCAAATTGATTGGCAAAGCTAACTATTTTTTGACAGAAGACCTAGATGCTATTACTGACATTGACGAGGAAGTACTGCTCGAAACGGCAATTAGTGGATTTATTTCCAATGATGAAATGGATATAGAGGAATCAGTCAGTGACAAGGGTGATACAGAAATTTTCTTTCCGTTTCCGTATGATAAATGGCAGCTAAGAACTTTAGGTATAACGAAGAACAAAGCAATCATCGTTGAGGGGCCTCCCGGTACAGGTAAGTCGCAGACGATTGCGAATTTACTAGTCCATCTTGCCGCAACAGGCAACAGGGTTTTATTTGCTAGTCAAAAAGATCAAGCCGTACGCGGTGTAAAGGATAAGCTAAAAGAACTTGAAATACCTTTTCTCTTTGGATACATACCAGACAGAAACTCCCCGCTACATTCAGATGAAGACGAGAGAGACAGCGCAGCAAATACTCTCATATCTCTTGATAAGGAATTCCAAAAGCAACCACTCCTAAAAGATCAAAAACTACCTCTTGAATGTGTTGATATATTTAAGAGTATTTTTAATCGTTACACAAATATTGAAAGAGAACTTTTTGATACAACGAGTAAACGTAACCAATTAGCCAAGTATGGGGATTTTGCTAAGTTCTCAATTAACAAAGAGCGTTATGATGAATATAGAGACTACCTTCGGGAGTTTGGCAGTATAAAACAGGCTATAGACGATTTCGAAGCCGGCAATGAGCGGTACATAGAGATAAAAGACAAAATGTATCGTGATCTGGAAATTACACTTGATGAAGAAATTGAGATAATAAATAATATTATCGGTAAGTTCAAAGTAATCATGCCTGAACGCGCTGGGTTTATCAATAAAAAGATAGTCGATATTAAACTATTAAATATGCTAAAAAGTGTTGCAAAAAATCTTGTACAGGAGATATACAGGGACATCGAAGTGATTCTATTTGATAAGGATTCAACAAAAACTCAAAAATTAAGAGAACTTGAGCTACTTAAAGAATATTTTGAGTATAGTAATTGCGTTGCTAGAAGAGATGAGCTTATAGAACAGGGTAAGATCAGTTATCTAAAAGAGAGACAATTGTTTGTGTCGCTTGGAAAGTTGATTGGCGAAGAGGGTGAAGAGCAGGTTTTCAATAGGATAAATGAGTATAATACGCTTCAGGATAAGCTTGACGGCTTATTGAGTCCACTTAAAAATAACTCTCAGAGTGGCTACCGTAATATCAATGATATACGAAAAGCAGTCAGAGATTTACAGAAATATTATCGTAAAGACACGGTTAGCTATGTTAGAAATAGGCTATTGTCTAACATAGACAAACTAAAGATGTCCAAAGCTACTAGAGCCACATTGAAACAGTTGGCACGATCTTTAACGAAAAGTAAAAAAGCGTACAAGACTTTCGATAAGTTAAAACACGATGAGAATAACTTTGATGTGATGTCTGAAGTTCTCCCAATTTGGATGATGTCTCTTGATGATGTTAATAGAATAATTCCATTGAAAGCGGGCGCTTTTGACTACGTAATTATGGACGAGGCTTCGCAGTGTAATTTAGCATATGCGGTTCCAACAATGTTTCGTTCAAAACACACGATATTCTTCGGTGATAGCTTACAGATGCGCGATACTAATACCTTATTTAAGTCTAATGAACAGCTAAGCTCTATCGCGAAAAAGCATCGTGTACCAGACCAGTTTCAGATTAAGGCCGAAGAAGACACGATTAAGTCAATCATGGATATTGCTAGTCTAGCTGGTTTTAAGACGGCTATCTTAAAGAATCATTACCGATCTCCTAAAGAGCTTATTGGTTTTTCTAATCAAAATTACTACGAAAAGGTTGGCCGACCACTCGAGGTCATTAACGACAGAATTTTGACATATAAAGACACGAATCGAGTACTTATAAATCACGTAATCAATGTCGACAAATCACTGGAAGACTCAGAAAAGACTAATCATACTGAAGCGAGGTATATCAAGAGTCTTATAGATGACATACGAAACGACGACCAATTAAAAAATAAATCTATTGCAGTCCTTACCTTCTTCAATGAGCAAGCCGAGCTACTACTTAGAGAAATCAATGATGATTCAATAAAAATCTCAACCATCGAGGGAATTCAAGGCGATGAACGTGACATTGTCATTTATTCATTTGTTATTACCGATGCAACAAGTGGTAAAAAACGCTACATAGCATTGACGGGCGAAGGTGGCGAGATTAGAAAAGGTGCAAACGAAGGACGCGTTAATGTTGCGTTTAGCCGAGCGCGCCAGCAGGTTCATTGTGTAACATGTATACCGCCTACTAGTTGGCCCGATGGTGTTTGGATAAAGAAATATCTCGAATACGTCGAAGATAATGGTTTTATACAGCGGCAGAGTAAAAAAGACTTGCATTTCGATTCTCATTTTGAGGAAGAAGTATTTGATTATCTTACTAGCAGCTTGCCAGAGAAAGTTTACGTGATTCAGACGCAGGTTGAGAGCTGTGGCTTTAAGATCGACCAAGTTATTACTAATATTAAGAGTGGTAAAAAGTTAGCAATTGAGTGCGATGGACCAACGCACTTCGAGAATGGCGACGGTCAAGTTTATGTTGATAACGATTGGGAGCGACAAGCAGTTCTGGAAACGGCGGGCTGGAACTTTTATCGCATATCTTGCTTTGATTGGAGCGATAACGAAAAGAGCGTCAAAAAAGATGTTCTAGATTTTATAGAACGATACTTCAGCGAAAGCTCCAATCATCAGACTTCAAAAATAGTTCGTGATATAAAACAATTGGAGATTCAACCATCCGAAGAACCTTTGAACTTGTATAAAACAAACATCAAACGCTCCAGTAGACATCAATCTGACACTAAAGAAAAGTATGAAGAAGTAAATCTACGCGAAAATCGCTCCAGGCTACCGGGAGGCCTAGATATATCAACAAAAAATACCAAACAGTCGTTTAGCGTTGGTAGTCGTGGAGTGGATCAAGAAAAGTTCGGTCGATATTTAGCATCACATGTCGGCAATACTATTAGAGTACATTATCAATCAATGCGAGCAGGTAGTGCTCAATCACTTAGAGAGCTCAGATTACATAGTTATGATGCAGTCTATTTTTATGCCGCAAGACGTGGTGATGATAAATCTTATAAGTATCGGCGCGACAGAGTTATTGAATATAAATAATTTATTACTAAACATAATGTTATCGATTTGCTAGCAATCATAATAAGCACTCCATTAGTTTATGGAGTGCTTATTTTTATGGCTCGTTATTATTTCTTGCTGCCGCGAATTGCGTCGATCAGTTCAATCGGGAAGAGCATCATTGTCTTTTGCGACGGTTCGGTGGAGATACGCTCCAGTGTATTTAGCGTACGCAGGTTAATCGCGCCTTGGGTTTTTGCCAGGATCTCCGCCGCCTGCGCCAACGTTTCAGCGGCAGCTTTTTCGCCGTCGGCGTTGATGATGTTAGCGCGGCGTTCGCGCTCGGCTTCGGCTTGTTTGGCCATGGCGCGCTTCATGTCGCCCGGTAGTTCAATGTTCTGAATCTTGACATTCTCGACATCGATACCCCATTTGTCGGTCTCGGCATCGACAATTTCCTTGATCTGCTGCGAAATCTCCTCGCGCTTGGCCAAGAGATCGTCCATGTCGACATTACCAGTGACGTCGCGTAGGGCAGCCTGGGCAAATTGGCTGGTGGCGTAAATATAATTGGTCGTCTCCAGTACTGCCTTTGGCGCGTTAATCACTCGGAAGTAGACCACCGCGTCAACGCCGACGGTGACGTTGTCTTTGGTGATGACCTCTTGTTTCGGCACGTCAATCGGCGTGGAACGCACGTCGACCATCATCATCGTCTGAAAAATCGGCACTACTACCCTTAGACCCGGCTCGCGCACGCCAGTGAACTTACCGAGCGTCAGCACCACGCCGCGCTGATATTGATTAACGACCTTGATGCCGCTCAGTACATAAATAGCCACGATGACTAAAATTACTATCATTATTTCCATAAATACCTCCTGTTTATATAATGATATTCTAGCACCAAAGCGGTATAATAACCATATGAACAACGACCAGCAAAACACGAATCAGCAACCGCCAGCGATGCAGTCAACGTCTAATCAACCGCCGCAAACGACAAACCAACAATCGCAAGCCAATCAGACCTATAATCAGCACGATGATGCAGTAAAGCGGGACTTTGTCTATGCTAACGAACATGACCTTAATGTCCATATAGCGAGAAGTTTTGCCATTATGATTCTTGGGCTGTTTCTGCTCATTGTTATAGGAAGCGCAACTGGCTTACTTAGTAAGCATTATGGAGTTTTCGTGCTTGTTAATATATACATAACATTTTCTGGCATTGTATTATTCGCGATGAAAAGCACACGGATTGGTCGTGTGAAATTGATGCGCGATGTGAGTCTCTCGATGTTCTTTGGTGATATAGTTGTGTTTATCAGAGCTATATCTGTAGGGAATATCGTACGCTCTAGTCCCGGGTCCACAAGGCCTCTGTATTACTTGTCGCATCCGCCGTTGCGAACTTTGCCTATTAATGAAGTGATAGAAGCCTCTCTTGTTTATTTGCTAATAATAACTATTTTTGGGGCAGCCTATCTCGTCGCTAGAGCTATGTATAAGAAAGAAAGGGGACAACATCGCAGCTAGTTAGAAGAGTAAGGGCACACTGGAAATTTCATCAAACATTAGCTAGCATTTAATATTCCTATCGCAAAGTCTGTTAATACTGGAGTGTGCGGTATAATAACCATATGAACAATGACCAGCAAAACGCGAATCCGCAGCCGCCAGTTTCGCAAACAATGCCAATGATGCAGCCAATGCCCGACCGGTCGCCGCAAGTGATGCCAGCGACACAGCCGTTACCTAGTCAATCACCGCAAATGGCAAACCAACAGTCGGCAGTAGAACCTGAGGCGGGGGCGGCTACAAACCCTAACGACGCTCCTAAAGGTATTATTCAGCAGCATCGAGAGTTTATTAATAGTAGTAATAATATTGTTTTTCACCCAGCGCGCAGTACAATAATTACCTTGATCGTCTTCTTCGTCGGGGCTTTTTTGATGTTTATTATTCGCATGCAAGACGAGCCGTTTTTTGGACCTGTAATAGTTAATCTTTTCTTGGTACCGTTTTGCTTGACTCTCGGGACGGCTCATTCGCCGTTAGCGAGGCTGCGGTTATGGCGAATTGTAAGTTCAATCATGCTGATGCTGAATGTAGGTATGCTATTCATGCATGGTTTATTTGGTATCGCAAAGGACAACGACCCCAGTCCTGCAGTTGGTAGCATGCCGCTGTGGATGCTGCCTGCTGAAAAATCATTGATCACAGTACTAGCGTATATGGTATTTATCATTCCGCCAGCCATTATTTTCTTAGTTACTACGCTGAAGTATTTTAAGGCTACTCAGCTAAAATAGGCTGTTCACGTTAGTAAATACTTATAATCAGCCAAGCTTTGAGTATGTGCTAAGTAGGTTGACGTAATACCCCCAGGGGGTATATAATGACTTTATGGATACAGCAGATATCAAGCGGCGAGCTCTGCACCGCATAAAAATTATTTTAGGGCAAATGCGCGGACTAGAGAAGCAAATTGCCGACGACGCATATTGCATGGATATTTTAACGCAAAGCCTAGCGCTGCAAAAGTCGCTGGCATCGCTCAATAAGCTCATTTTGGAGCGGCACTTGCGCACGCACATTGCTGACAAAATAGCCTCGGGCGATGAAATCCAGCAAAATGAAGCCGTAGAAGAGCTA
This sequence comes from uncultured Candidatus Saccharibacteria bacterium, assembly GCA_963519435.1. GTDB lineage: Bacteria > Patescibacteriota > Saccharimonadia > Saccharimonadales > Saccharimonadaceae > Saccharimonas. Next base: position 146,759 of record CAUQMT010000001.1, read on the forward strand.
CTTAATCTATACGAGTTAAATAATATAAGGACGAAATGATGCACCACGAATCTCACCCTCACTGCAATATAAAAACTTCAACCAAACGCATGGCATTAGCAGCGACTTTGCACTGTTTGGCGGGCTGCATGATCGGCGAAATGCTCGGTGTCACCATCGGCACGCACGCTGGATTTACACCGCACGCCACGGTAATTTTGGCATCGGTTTTGGCATTTACGTCTGGCTATACTGTATCAACTATCCCGCTGATAAGCGCTAAGCTATCGTTCATCAAAGCCTTCAAATTGGTTTTCGCTGCCGATACGTTATCAATTCTGTCGATGACCATCGTTGACAATATCATCATGCTCGTTGTGCCAGGCGCCATGAACAAAGACCTCACTCATCCGATGTATTGGACAAGCCGGCTGCTATGCATGACTGCCGCGTTCCTAGTGTCGTACCCTGTTAATTTATATTTATTGCGCCGCGGCAAGGGTCACGCGCTGACTCATCAGTATCACCACCATAATAAATAATAACGGCGCGCGGATAAATTCCAAGGAGCCTTGGCTTTTTCCTTGCCAGCTCGCCAGATTTTTAGTACAATCATAAGGTAGTTTTGTGGCTCTTTAGCTCAGTTGGTAGAGCAGAGGCCTGAAGAGCCTTGTGTCACTAGTTCGAGTCTAGTAGGAGCCACCAGTAAAATACTCTCCCCGCCGGAGAGTGTTTTTCTTTAGGCTAGAAAGCAGGTATAATAATTTTTAATGAGAAGTATTCAGCGAAAGCAAGTATCTTGGCGCGGGCCGATAATTTTCGGTGTAGTCTTGGTAGCGGTAATTGTCTTGGTGTGCGCAGCGACCTACTTTGCATCTCGTTCATCGGGTGGCTACACTGCTGTCAAATTGCAACCAGCTCGTGAAAAATTCCCTGATATTCAGGTAGATAAGCTGTCGCCGCTACGTGCTCGCGCTGTAAATATACTTCGCCAGCAGTATGACAATCCGCAGCCTGGCCCGTTTTATAGCCAGGGCGAGCGGCAAGACTGGTGCGCAAATTTTGTTAGTTGGGTCAGCCGCCAAGCTGGCGCACCGCTAACTAATCCGCATAGCGGCGGTTGGCGTATTCCAGGTGTGCGCAGTCTCGAGACGTATTATCGTAACGCTGGTAAGTTCCGCGCTGCAAATAGCGGCTACCAGTTGCAGCCTGGCGACGCTATTATGTACGACAACGCCAGCCGTCATGGCGAGCATGTGAACTTTGTGCTCAAATACGATAACGGCAAGGTGACGACTATTGGCGGTAACGAGGGCGGCGTGATTAACATTCAACAGTCGGATCTCAGCCGCGACGGACCGATTCGCGGTTTTGGACTGCTAGAATAATGGCGCACATTTCAATTTCTTAACCGTATACGGTATGATAGAATTATGTTCAAAAAGTATATCAAGAAGAAGCTTCAAAAGTATGTCGTTAAGTACTTTGAGCTGCATCCGCATGTCAGATTGATAGTTGTTGCTGGCAGTGTTGGCAAAACTAGCACCAAGCGTGCTCTCGGCAGATTATTATCGCAGCGTTTTCGCGTCCGCATGCACGAGGGTAATCATAATTCAGAAGTGTCGGCGCCATTGGCGATTCTCGGCATTAACTTGCCAGAGAGACTGCATAGCCCGTTGGCGTGGCTAGGTGTTTTTAGGGCAGCGCATCGCCGCGTTTATAGTCCAGCGGATGTCGATGTCATTATTCAAGAATTAGGCGTTGACCATCCAGGCGAGATGATGGATTTCGGCACTTACTTGCGGCCGAATATTGCGCTAGTTACGGCGATAACACCTGAACATATGGAATTTTTTGGTTCAATTGAACATGTGGCTCAAGAAGAGCTATTTGTTGCTAAATTTTCTGAATATACGCTAATTAACCGCGATGACATCGACGGGCGATTCGCAGATTTCTTGGAGTCGGCAAACTTTAGTACTTACGGCACGACTGGGCTAGCAGAGTTTCGTTTTGAGCAGCAACAGCTTGATGAAAACGGTTACAGCGGCACGGTTATTGCTCCTAACGATATTCGTTTCCCCGCTACTATTAAAGTAGTGGGCGAGCATAGCTTGCGCCCGATCATGGGTGCAGTTGGCGCGGCAATGATGCTCGGGCTGCCAGTGGAAGACATTATACGCGGACTGTCGCTCCTCAAGCCAGTGCCAGGGCGGATGAATCTGCTGCGCGGCATTGGCGGCGTGACTATTATAGACGACACTTATAATTCTAGCCCGGCAGCGGCTCAGGCGGCGCTGCGAACTCTGTACGAGTTCGCGGATGTACCGAGTCGTGTGGCTGTTTTTGGTGATATGCTAGAGCTTGGCGGCAGCAGCCAGGCCGAGCACGAGAAACTCGGTCGCATGTGCGATCCGAATCTTTTGTCGTGGGTGGTAGTCGTCGGCGTGGCGGCGACGCAATACTTAGCACCAGCGGCCCGTTCGACAGGCTGCCAAGTTCATGTGGCGCGCAACGCTATCGAAGCTGGCGAGTTCGTCCGTTCGATAACCGAGCCGGGGGCAGTAGTGCTGGTCAAAGGCTCGCAGAACGAAATATTCCTCGAAGAATGTGTTAAGGTGCTCTGCGACATGACCGAGGACGCTGAATTAGTCCGCCAAAGCGATAAATGGCTAGCTATCAAAGACAAATATTTCCAGCAATTTTAATCGTGTGTATAATAGGTTTAAGTTAAGGAGTAAAGGAGTAAGCTAGCAATGAAACAAGACGGTGCGCCAAAGAAGCCGAAAACCACTAAAAAGAGGGTTTCTGACAAGCCCAAAACCAAGACCAAAACCGAGACCAGTAAAAAAGCTAAAGTTTCAACAAGCACGACAGCATCAGCGCCAGCGCCCGCCGAACAATCCGCTGCAAAATCCAATGCTGTAGCAGAACAGCCAGCCGCCGCTCCGGTTATCGCCAACCAGACCATGGCTCAACCTATAGCTCAGCCGGCGTTGCCGCCGCAGATGGCGATGGGCCAGCGAAAGTCTAAAGTAGGCTTGATCATTGCTATTTGCGCCGCAATATTAGTTGTGCTGCTGGCGATTGCTGGCGCTACTGCTTATGCGTTTTATCAGAAGCCAGAAAACGTCTTGCTTGATGCGGTTAGTAAATTGCCGCTGGCTACCAAAGTCTCGACTAAAACTACCGTGAACTCAAACTTTTCCTATGAAGCCGACGGCGTGAAAATTAAGTTCAAGAGATTTACATTTGATACAGGCGCTGAAAATACGCCGAAATTTGACGCAAATGCCGAGTTAGTTCTAGAGGTGAATGGCAAGGAGCTGTCTCTCAAGGCTAGCGGTTTGGTAACTGACAACGGCACGGTCTATTTCAAGGATAATATCGTATCAAGTATCAAGGAGACGTTGTCTATATTACATCAAAAGCTGCCAGCTCAGGCTGAAAAACATCTGAAAAAGATTGACGGCAAATGGGTAAAGTATTCGCTAGCCGATGCTCGCAAACAGGATAAAAAATCAGCCGATCAGCTGCAGTGTGTGATTGATGCTTACAAAAAATACTCCAAAGACGACAAAGCTAAGCATCAAATCTCCAGCGTTTACAAAAAACATCCATTTATAATCATCGACAAAGAAGTTAAGTCGCAAAATGGTAATTTTGGCTACGACGTATCAGTTGATGACGACAAAGCAGAGGCTTTCTGGAAGGACTTTCGAGAAACCTCTTTCGCTAAAAGCGTTGAATCTTGCGCGCCGAACGTTTCGTCTTCGTCGTCTGATACTTACAAGTCTGCCAAAAAAGCCAAATCAAAAGCTGACGCTACCATGACCGTTTGGGTATCGCAATGGTCGCATGAACTGCACGGCGTTGACGTTAAGGCCGCTAACCTTAAGACCGATAGCCGTTCCGACAAAAACTACAATGTTAGCGCCAAAACAGTTATTGATTTTAGCAAAGGTTCGCAGGTCGCTGTTCCAGGCGACGCCATAAGCGCTGAAGAGTGGGCAAGGGCAATCAGCCAATCTTTTCAGTCGGTAGCTGGCGGCAGTTATCTATCTGCGCCAACCGTTGATACCGATAATGATTTAGATTATGGCGATTACGACGATTAATTACTAGAACCAGCTGTGTTTTATCTGTTATACTGATAGTTGATGAGACACTATAACCCTTCTGAAATTGAGCCGAAATGGCAGCAAATCTGGGCGGATGACCAGCGTTATAATACGAACGAGTCAAGCGCCAAGCCAAAATACTATGTGACGGGCATGTTCCCGTATCCAAGCGGTGCAGGTATGCATACCGGCCACTTTATGGAGCATTCCATTGTCGATGCGGTGGCGCGTTTTCGCCGAGCGCTCGGTTATAACGTAATGTATCCGATTGGCTGGGATAGCTTTGGCTTGCCGGCCGAGAATTACGCCATCAAAACTGGCCGCAAACCTCGAGAAACTACCGCTGACAATATTGCTAATTTCAAAAAACAATTGCGCAGTGTCGGTGCTAGCATTGATTGGTCGCGCGAGATCAATACCAGCGACCCAGAATACTACAAATGGACGCAGTGGATATTTACTAAGCTGTTTGAAAAGGATTTAGCCTATCAAAAAGAATCGCTGCAATGGTGGTGTCCAAAGGATAAGACGGTTCTCGCCAACGAGCAGGTGATTGACGGCAAATGCTGGCGCTGCGACTCGGTGGTTGTTAAGAAGTCGATGAAACAGTGGTTCTTCCGGATTACTGCTTATGCCGAGCAGTTGCTTGCCGAGCTGCCAGAGATGGATTGGCCAGACAAAATCAAAATTGCGCAGACTAACTGGATCGGTAAAAGCGAAGGCGCTGAGATCACTTTTCAAGTTGATGGCAGCGATGATACGATAACCGTTTTCTCAACGCGTCCTGATACGATTTTTGGCGCAACCTTTCTGGTGTTGGCGCCCGAGCATCCATTAGCGCGCACGCTGTTGACCGATGAAACGCGCGAATTAGTCGAGAACTATATTAATGATGCCGTCAAGAAGTCAGAGATTGAACGCAGCAACGACACCAAAGAAAAAACAGGTGTTTTTAGCGGCAGTTATGCTATCAACCCGGCGACTGGCCAAAAGATTCCAATTTGGATTGCTGATTATGTTCTGGGGGGCTATGGCACTGGTGCGGTGATGGGCGTGCCAGCGCATGACGACCGCGACTTTGCTTTTGCTGAAAAATTCGAGCTGCCGGTCGTTGAGGTCATAGAGAGGCCTGAGGATGACATTGACACCGACGCTTGCTATAACGGCGAAGGAGTTTTAGTAAATTCTGGCGCTTTTGATGGTACGCGCAGCGAGGATGCCCGCGAGCAAATTGTCGCTTGGCTCGAGCAAGAGGGTAAAGGCAAGTCGCAAATTACTTACAAAATGCGCGATTGGCTAATCAGCCGCCAGCGCTATTGGGGCGCGCCGATACCGATTATTTATTGTCCGGAGCACGGCGCAGTGCCAGTTCCAGAAAGTGATTTGCCAGTACTATTGCCAGATGTCGATGATTTCCAGCCGCGCGGCGATGGCAAATCAGTCTTGGCGGCGCAAGAAGACTGGGTGCAGACGACTTGTCCAGTTTGCGGCTCTCCAGCTCGGCGCGAAACTGACACGATGGACGGTTACGCTTGCAGTAGCTGGTATTTGCTGCGGTATACTGATCCGCACAATGCACAGCAGGCCTGGGCGCCAGACAAGGCAAATTACTGGGCGCCGCTCGATATGTATGTCGGCGGCGATCACGCGACGGCCCATTTGCTGTATGTGCGCTTTTGGACGCACGTCTTCTGCGAGCTTAGGCTGACAGATTTTGCCGAACCAGTAAAAAAGCTGGTTTACCATGGTTTGATTCAAGCCGAGGACGGCCGCAAAATGAGCAAAAGCCTCGGTAATGTCGTTGATCCGCTCGAAGTTATCAACGCTGGCTATGGCGCTGACGCTCTGCGTACGTTTGAACTTTTCCTGGGTCCGATTAACGAAAACTCTAGCTGGAACAGCCGCGGTATTGCTGGCGTTTATCGTTTTCTTAATCGCTTGTGGACGCTAGTGCAAGAATTTGATGACAGCGACAAAACCGGTACGTCTGATACTCAGAAGCTTGATACCATTATTAATTCTACTACCAAGAAAGTCACCGATGACATTCATCGGCTTAGCTTTAATACGGCGATTGCGGCGCTGATGGAGTGCGTGAATGATTTGTACAAATTGAAAGTGGCGGGCTACAGCGAAGATTGGCGCTCGCACCTCAAGACGCTAGTGCAGTTAGTGCAACCGTTCGCGCCGCATATGGCTGCCGAATTGTGGCAGCAGCTAGGCGAAACTTCGCAGCTAGATTTTGTCGCTTGGCCTGTCTGGGATAACGCTAAAATTGCCAGCGACAGCTTGCTCATTATCGTGCAAGTCAACGGTAAGCTGCGCGCGAAACTCGAGGTCGCTGCTGATACTAGTGAAAAGCAGATCAAGGAGTTAGCGCTAGCTGACGCCAACGTCCAGAAATTCGTGCTGGCTGAGCCGAAGAAGATTATCTACGTCAAGGGCAAGCTCGTCAATATCGTGGCGTGATCCCGTCCTTGCAAGCTTACAAATGGTAAGTAGCGGTTTATAAACCTATATCCGCTACTTCTCTGTTGGATTTTCGACGCCAACGGGCGTAACATCGACGGTGCCGTCACCGTTCAAATCGACATGATACATGACTACTTCTGCGCCTGGGTGTGGTACGACGCTGATCTCGGCGGCGGCTTCATTGACAATGCCGTGTCCTAAATCGCGCTGCGGGCCCGTCCAGCCTTGCTCTTGTCCGTATTGATCGACGTAGGCGGTAGCTGCTCCGTTGACGCTACTACCTTCTGGAACCTCTACGCGGACAATTGCCGATTCATCGAACTCCTCGGGGTGTTCGCTATATTCGTCGACCAATTCGACAGCTTTCTGTTCGGCCACAGCTGCTGGGTTAGGTGTTTCGGCACTGCTGGCTCCGTAGTCTCCGATACCGCAGCCTGTTAACGCTGCTGCGCTCAAACCTATGGCAGCGACAGTAGTAATTAATTTCTCGGATTTACCAACGTTTTGTTCATGACTCATAGTCTCATTATAACATAACCGATATAAAAAGTCAATAATTAAAATACGATAACACTACAATGTCAAATACTTGAGAAAAGCCTCGCTTTAGCGTATAATACTACTAAGTTTATACAAACCGAGAAGGAGAACATTTCATGGCACAGCCAAAGAAACAATCAAGTCCTCGCAAGACTGGCATGCGTCGCAGCCATCTTGTCGAGAAGTTAGCCAAGCGCGTTAACGGCCATTCGCCAGTAAAAGTGTTGATTGGCAAGAAAAAATCATCAACCAAGCAGAAATAACCGTTTCAAACAAAAACGGTGAGATAATAAAAGGAAACAAACGCGAATGGCATCGAATAGACACCTTGGTCGGATTGTTGCGCTGCAAGCGCTATACGAATTGGAATTGCGCCGGCAGTCTGGCGACACTAGTGCCGCGTTAGACGATATCTTGAAGCGCGACGTCGAGCGTTACCGTTCGGCGATTGACGACATCGCTTTCGTAGAAGGACTGGCTAGCGGTGTTGTTAGCCAGCAGGAGGAGCTTGACCGGCAGCTGCAACCGATTGCGCCCGAGTGGCCGATTACGCAGATAGCACGGATCGACAGGGCAATCTTGCGGATTGGCCTGTACGAATTACTGTATCATCAAGATACTGTGCCGCCGCGCGTCGCCATCAACGAAGCGATTGAGCTAGCCAAAGCGTTTGGTTCTGATAATTCGAGCAAGTTTGTTAACGGCGTACTGGGTACTGCTTATCGCAAATTTGTCGAGGAAGGGTCAGATAATGCCAAAGCCGAAGGCCAACAAAAGCAAGTTTGATCATATACGCAAATATTTAACAAAGTCGCGTTCAGCGTCTATCCAAGAAATCGTTCGCGAGCCAACTAGCGGCGGCGTGATTTTCCGCCACGGTGAGTCGGGTATCGAGATTTTACTGATTCAGGATGCCAAAGACCGCTGGACAATTCCCAAAGGCCACATCGAGGAGGGCGAGACAGCCGTGCAAACTGCTCGCCGCGAAATTGGCGAGGAAGCTGGCTTGCACGACGTCGATATGCTAGGCTGGCTGGGCAAGATTCATTTTCGCTATCGCCGTCTCGACAAGCTCGTTTTGATGACGACGCAAATTTATTTGGTGCGCGTTCGTACCAGCGGCGATGAAATCCAGAAAGAGGATTGGATGAAGGGTATCAAATGGTTCCCGTTCAACGAGGCGCTCGAGCTGATCGAATACGAAGATATCGCCAAGCTAATGCTGAAAGCTAAAACACGGATCCGCCAAGAAAACTTATAAACTTACAAAATACGAAAAGGAGGAAAGATGAGTGGTATGCCAACCGGGCCGTACCAAGATTGGGCGAAGCAGAAATTAGGTTTTGAATATAACGACATTCAGCTTCTGATTACTGCTTTGACACATCGCAGCTACGTCAACGAGCACAAAAAATCGGTGAGCGAGCACAATGAGCGCTTGGAATTTCTGGGCGACGCCGTGCTAGAGCTGGTGGTGACGGATTATTTATATAAACATTATAGCGAGCCGGAAGGAATCCTGACTAGCTGGCGCGCGGCGCTAGTTAACACCACTAGCAACGCTAAATCTGGCGAAGAGCTTGGTTATGAGCCATTGGTGCGGATGAGCCGCGGCGAGAAGCATGGTTCCGAGCGGGCGCGCCATCAGATTCTAGCCAATGCTTACGAAGCAGTGATCGGTTCGATTTATTTGGAGCGCGGCTATGATGCCGCGGCGGCCTTTATCGAGAAGCATACAATCAGTAAGCTTAACGGGATTTTAGAGAGCGGCTCTTGGCGCGACCCTAAAAGCCATCTGCAAGAAATCAGCCAGCGCGTCGACGGCGCTACGCCAGTCTACAAAGTCATCGCCGAAGACGGCCCAGACCACGATAAGGTTTTCACGCTCGGCGCTTATGTCGGCGACAAACTGATGGGCAAAGGCATCGGCCCTAGCAAACAAGCTGCTCAGCAGCAGGCCGCCCGCGCCGCGCTGGAAGAGTATAAGAAACGACAATAAACCAAAGAAAATAGCCCGCCAGAGGGCCGCGCTGAGGCTTTAGGCCTCTAGCGAGCTATTTTCTGACGGGCGTTAGCCCTCTTCCACGGCCAGGATGAGCATGGTGCTCAAGAGCGTAACGACGCTGTGCAGCGCCTTGGCTTCCTTCCTGCTCTCGTCGCGCTCCTTGCGGATGTTGACGCACCTCTCACGGAGCGCGTCGCGCTCCTCTCTGAGGTTGACGATCTCCTTGCGGAGCCGGGCGGCATCCCTTCGGAGGCCGACCACCTCGCTCTTGATGGAGGCGGTGTTGTTGTTGTTGTTGTTGTTGTGCATGATTTCCTCCCGGAAAAGATTTTCGCACAGAGCAAAAAAGGGCAACCTTCCGCCCCTCTTTTTGGTAACTCTGAGCGAAAAGCTGATATATATATATCACATATGAATCGCCATGTCAACGTTTTTCGCAATTATTTCGCAAAAATTGCAAATTTTAAGTATTTTTGAGCCGTTTTGGCCGTTTTTACGCCCTCTAGCGGTGTTTTCTGCCTGAATTGGTCTATGAGGCTAGAACCTGAACGAAAAGGCTTCTGTGCGGCGGCTTAGGCGCTTTGTTGACATTTTACCCGTAACACGCTAGAATATGACAGAAGTAACAATAGTACTAACGTGAAGTAAAGGAAGTTTTAATTTTATGCTCGCAATTCGTTTGCAACGTTTGGGCCGCAAGGCTTATCCGGTATACCGTGTCGCCGTCCAGGAGGCGCAGCGCCATCCATCAAGCGGCCGCGTGGTTGCTTATGTCGGTAGCTACAACCCGCATACCAAAGATGCCAATATCAATGTCGAGGCTGCTCAAAAATACCTTGATAACGGCGCTCAACCGACGCCGCGCGTTGCGAAGTTGTTAAAAGAAGCTGGTGTCAAGCTGCCGAAATGGGTTAAAGAGTTCCAGGGCGGCAAGACCAAAGCGGTCAAGAATGCTGAAAAGTTGCGTAAGAATCAGCCAAAAGAAGAGCCAGCCGCCGAAGAGGCAGAAGCTCCAGCTGAAGCCTAACGCTTTTACTTATGAACTAGCGCGCTCTAACTGTATGGCTGGAGCGCGTTTTTCGATTTCATAGCAAAAGCATGTTACAATAAAAGTACGATAGTAACCGTGTGACCGCAAAGGAGGAGATACCGTGGGCATGTCGACCATTGACCAGGAATTTGTCGAATATATCGTAAAATCACTAGTAGGACATCCAGACGATGTGGTTGTTGACCGGATTGTCGACGAGAAGGGCGTTTTGCTGACGCTAACTGTCAATCCAGAAGACTTGGGCCGGGTGATTGGCCGCCGCGGCTCGACTGCGCAAGGACTGCGCACGCTGCTGCGAGCACTAGGCGCTAAAAATACTGCTCATTACAACCTGAAAATCGTCAATAATGACGACCGCGAGGACGCTGATTCGGCTGTAGTGGATAATGATGTGGAAAACGCCACTAGTGATTCTGTGGAAAATGACGCAGAAAACGCAGAAACCGAAAGCGATTTCGCAAAAAAGTCGCGCCAAGAGCTTGCAGAATTGGACGACCTTGATATATAATCATAAGTAAGTTCATGCGAGAACCCTGAACTAACGAAAACAAAGTACAAAAGCTCTACTGCGAGCAAACCAACAAATGGTTTGAGAGACTTATTTGTGCAAGAAAGCCGTCTTTTGAGGCGGCTTTTTTGTTGGGGCGAAATTTCGAGAAGGCGAGCGTAATCTATTGCACGAAAAGCCAAACGTGTCAATTGAGACTATACAACTATTTTTGTAAAAGCACAAATATATAGATAAAACATAATGTATAATAAGTCAAATACTATTAGGCAATAAAATCTAGATTGTAAGCAAATTATTGCAAGACATGAAAATAGCCCGCCGAAAACGTGCTCAAGCTGGAAACTGGGTGTTTCAACCCAGGAGATGCAAAATCTGCGTCTCGAACCAGGTTGAACCAATTTTCAGCGGGCTATTTTCGTGCGGGCTCAGTTGCTTCTCAGGCCACCCAGACCTGAGAAGATTCCAGCCCAGAGGGCCGCACGGCGCGGTTGGCCGCGCATAGCGTGTCCGACGGAGTTCTTGAGCGCGCGCATCTGTGCGCGCTCAAGGATGGTGGGCTTGGACTTGGGGGCGACGGCGGTCTTCATGATCGCCTTCCTCTCTTTGCTCAAAGCAAGGGCGACTTTCGCCCTAGACTACCTTGAGCAAAAGTTGATATATATATCACAGATAGACATCCGTGTCAAGACTTGCTACACTATAACAGATGAGAAAAATTCAGGTGATTACCTTATTCCCAGAAATGTTCGCTGGCGTGTTCGGCAGTTCTATGATGTGGAAGGCGCAGAAAGACGGCCACGTTGAGCTTTCGACGATTGATCTGCGCCAGTTTGGATTGGGCCCGCGCCGCACGGTCGACGATACGCCGTACGGCGGCGGCGATGGTATGCTGCTGATGGTCGAGCCGCTATGGAATGCGGTGCAGCAGGCCAAGCAGATTGACCCTGGCGCCAAAGTTTTAATCATGACGCCGCGCGGTCAGCGTTGGCGGCAGGCGTTGGCGCAGCAATACAGCGAAAGCGAAGATGGTTATATTGTAATCTGCGGGCGCTACGAGGGTTATGACGAGCGAATCATGGCGCTGGTCGATCAAGAGCTTAGCGTTGGCGATTATGTGTTAACTGGCGGCGAATTGCCGGCGATGACGATTATTGATTCGATTGTGCGGTTAATCCCTGGCGTACTTGGCGGCGAAAACAGCGCAGCGATTGAGAGCTTTAGCGACGGCGAAACGCTAGAATACCCGCAATACACCCGGCCCGAGGAATGGCAAGGTTTGCGTGTGCCAGAAGTGTTACTTAGCGGGCACCATGGCAAAATTGCCGAATGGCGGGCGGCGCACAGTAAAAAGGCTGGGGAATAAAGCGATTGTGTCAGTGCCGGGTAGGCCCAGCTAGCGTCAATTAAACTAGGAAACAAAATACTCCTCGCCAAGGCAGAAGAGTATTTCATTGTTGTGGTGGATTTATCGGAGAGCGATCGATACATTTTTGTGTTTGTTTTTGTAACTTCGCTGTCTATACAATATACGTTTTTGTGTTTAATAGCAAGCATTTTTTGGACAAAAAATAAAAAATCGTGTGGAAAAATGCTATGCTAATAATATGAAACAGTTTATAGCTAGTATTTTTCCGCCAACAATTTTCAAGAAGCGCGCACAGTATGCGGCGCTGGCAGCAGGTTTCTGGACTATTATTATAATGTTGACGCAATTGTTTAGGTTCGAGAAATTTCCAAAAACTTTAGAGTCGCTGGGGATTGGCGACGGTACTATCGCTGCTATTGCTATAGTTTTGCTGGAGTTTATTTCCTTGCCATTTTTGTTGTCTATGCCGCGGCTAGGTAGGATAGAGCGGCGAATATCAGGTGCGTGCGTGCTGCTAACGCCTAGCGTTTGGCTGGCGATCAGCGCGGCCGTACTGATGAGCGGCGGGCAGGGAAAAGTTAGTTTGTTTGGCGCGGTAGCGGCGCTGCCTGGGGTGATTAGTCTACTACTGTCCGGCGCGTGGCTAGCAGCTGCGGCGTATTTGACTGCTAAACTGCGGCGGCTAAATTTGAAATAACGGCGCTCTAGTGATATATTAAAGTAGGCGCGATGGGGTGTCGCCAAGTGGTAAGGCACTGGGTTCTGGTCCCAGCATGCGGGGGTTCGAATCCCTCCACCCCAGCCAAGAAATAATGATATGAAAATAACTACTCCCCGCATTCCGAGCGGTTTCAGCGAATACCTGCCAGGCGACCAAATAGAGTTTAATCGTTTGCGCGACATTATTCGCGAAACTTATGAGCGCTATGGCTACGCGCCGCTGGACACGCCAGATATTGAGCTGAGCGAGGTATTGTTGGCGAAAGGCGGCGGTGAAACCGAGAAACAAATCTATCGGTTTGAACGCGGCAAGAATGATTTGAGCTTGCGTTTTGATCTAACGGTGCCGCTGGCGCGCTACGTCGCCGAACATGAAGGCCAGCTGGTTTTTCCGTTCCGGCGTTACCAGATCGGCAAAGTGCACCGCGCCGAGCGAGCTCAAGCCGGGCGTTTCCGCGAATTCTACCAGTGCGACATTGATGTGATTGGCTCAGAAAGCGTGGCGGCCGATGCGGAGTTTCCGGCGGTAATTAATGACATTTTCGAGCAGTTTGCTTTCGGCGAGTTCACGATTCACATTAATAATCGCTTGGTATTGAACGGCTTTTTCGCCGGGATTGGCTTGGCTGATGTGTCGGCGGATGTACTGCGAATAGTCGATAAAATCGAGAAAATATCGCGCCAAGATTTTATGGCGGAATTACGCGAACTGGGCCTTAGCGAGAAGCAAGTCTTGCAAGTTGTTGCCTTCACAGAAATTAGCGGCAGCAACGACGAGATTTTATTGCAGCTAGAATCAATGAAAAACGAGATCGATTCTGATGATTTCGCGCTTGGCACGGCAAAATTACGCGAGTTGCTGGCGATGCTGCGAAGTATGGGTTTGCCAGAGCAACGTATCCAGCTAGACCTACGGATTGCGCGCGGACTAGATTATTATACTGGCGTAGTCTACGAAACGACACTTGATGATTATCCAGAAGTCGGCAGTGTTTGCTCGGGCGGACGCTACGATAACTTGGCCGAGAACTATACGCGGACACGTCTGCCGGGAGTCGGCGTGTCGATTGGTTTATCGCGCTTATTCTACAAACTGCGCGAGGCAGGCGTCGTGTCTAGCCATCGCCAGACATTGGCGCGCTGTATGGTGGCGTCTTTTGACGATGCGCAATTCGGCGAGGCGCTGCAAATAGCTGCCGAGCTGCGGCGAGCTGGCGTGGCGACAATCCTCAATACTGAATCGGTGCCGTTAAAAAAGAAGCTGCGCTATGCTGATCGTCTTGGTATACCGTTGGTAGTCTTGATTGGCGAGGAAGAAGTGCGCGGCCGTTTCGCGACAGTGAAGGATATGGCAACCGGTGAGAATAAGCCCATTCCCTGCCAGCAACTAGTTGAGGAGCTGCAACGATAGGGTGGCTTGGCTGGTTAAGATAATCGCCGACTGGCTGCTGATTCCGTTAGTGCTGCTGGCTTTGTATGAACTATTTTTTAAGGTTGAAAGTAAGCGCCGCTATGAAATTTATTCTCGTGTGCTGATGGCCGGGCTGACGTCTTATGTGGTTGCTAAAATCCTTGGGCTAATATATCAGCCTGAACAGTTGCGTCCGTTTGAGCTGCTTGGCGTTAATCCAGGGGCGGCTTATCTGAATAATCCGGGATTTCCGTCGGATCACGCGCTTTTTGCGATGTTTTTGGTGCTGGCAGTCTGGTATGCGCTGCGTCGCCGCTCGATTACTATAATTATGCTAACTATGGCGCTGCTAGTCGGCGTTGGCAGAATATTAGCGCTGGTGCATACGCCGCTTGATGTTGTCGGTGGCATGGCGGTGGCTTGCTTGGGGGCGTTGTGGTACGTGGATTGGCCTAATGTTAAGCTTGCATCTAGCAAAAAACGCAAGAATGTAGTAAAATAGCCTAGTAAGATGACTAATGTGGAGAAACCTATGAACAACGCAAACGAGACTGCAGCGGTGAAGCTGGAGCCGTTTATTCCGATGGACAAAAAGGATATCATTCGAGCTGCTATCTATGGAGCATTCGCTGGTGCAATACTAACGGTGTTGTATATTTTGGTTGGCCGGGTCGCGTCGGCGGTGATGTGCCGCGGCGATAATGATTTATGCCAGAATGCGCCGCTGTATGTAGCAATTTTTTCGGTAACTTTGGTGTCAATCGGCGGGTTGATACTGTTGTCGCAGGCGCGAATTTACCGGCCGTTATTTATCGTTATTGCTTCGATAGCGGCTCTATGGGGTCTGCAATCATATTTAGCGCTATTGCCGTGGTATTGGGCGATGGCGGCGATGACGGTAATTGGCGCGTTGACGTATGCGATGTTTACTTGGCTGGCGCGATTGCGGTCGTTTATACTTTACTTAGTAGTATCGATTGTGCTGATTGTAGCGGCTCGGTTGATTATCGCTGGGTAGCTGGCGCAGAACCGTTATTTGCGGTATGCTAGCTATATGGAAATAATGGTTTTGCTTATAATTTTAGCGATAGTCGTTGCAGCGGCTAGCGTGGTTATTTTTGTGTTGATGCAGCAGCTGAAGCGAGTGCAAAATAACTCGGCGGTAGAGTTGATCAAGGGCGATGTTGTTGAATTGTCGCGCTCGATCACTAATTTGCAGCAAACAATGAGCGACAAGCTCGAGCGCTCGCAGCTGTCAACTCAGCAATCGGTGCAAAAGCAGCTCAGTGAAAGTTCAAAATTGGTGGCTGATGTCACGCAGCGCTTGACCAAGCTCGACGAGACTAACAAGCGTGTCGTTGATGTGGCGACTGATCTCAAAACCTTGCAAAATGTTCTACAAAACCCCAAGCAGCGCGGTGTTTTTGGCGAATACTATTTGTCGAGTGTTCTCGAAAATATTTTGGCGCCAGGGCAGTATCAGACTCAGTATAAGTTTCGCGATGGCGAAATGGTTGATGCGGTGATTTTTCTTGATAAGGGTCAAATTCTGCCAGTTGATAGCAAATTTAGCCTCGAAAATTACAACCGAATGATTGAAGCTAGCGGCAAAGAGCGCGAGCAGCTAATGCAAAAAGTCAAAGCTGATCTGAAAGGGCGCATCGACGAAACTAGCAAATATATCCGCCCGAGCGAGCATACTATGGATTTTGCATTTATGTTTATCCCCAGCGAGTCGTTGTATTATGATTTACTGATCAATAACGTTGGCCAGGGCGGTAGTTCGCGCGATCTGATTGAGTATGCTTTTCGCGAAAAGCACGTGATTATCACCAGTCCGACTAGTTTTATGGCGTATCTGCAAACGGTATTGCAAGGTCTGCGCAGTTTGCAAATCGAGGAGCAGGCCAAAGACATTCAAGTCCGCGTTGGCAAACTCGGACAGCATATCGCCAAATTTGAAGAGTACATGCAAAAACTAGGCAATAGTCTCGGTACGACGGTCAATCATTATAACAACGCTCATAAAGAGCTCAGTAAAGTTGATAAAGACGTGGTGAAGATCGCTGGTAGCGATTCTTCTGTCGAAGTATTGGCGCTTGATCGTCCGTCGTCTGTTGACAAAAAGTAAAGGCTTTTGGCTATCAAAATATCCCGCCGATAGACGGGATATTTTTGTTAAGAAAGCTAAGACTTAGTCTTTCTTTTGCCGGCTAGCAACCAACACGTAGAGGTTGGCACCGACAGCGGCGCCCGCTAAAGCGCCAACTAGCGACTCGAGCGAGAAGCGCGAATTGACAACTTCGTTAGAGCCAGCTGAACCAGTAGTGAGCTCCTTTTCGGTCGAATCAGTCATCGCTAGCGCAACAGCCGGGTTAAGGCTAGCACCCTTGACGTAAGCGACGTGAGGAATCTCAACTTTATTAGAAGCCGAAGATGTTGCTTTGCTTTGGTAATCGGCGATTGCTTGGGTCTTGGCGGTCGATAGCAAATAGCCAGATGTCAAAATACCGACTGCTAGTGCCAAGCCAACGCCGAGCGCCTTGCCAGTATTGCAGGTCTCTTCGCGCGATAGAACTGCTGCTAGTCCGAATAGGAAGATAGCGGTGCCGACCAGCTCAATGCCGAATATCGACCAGTTCATGCTGCTAAATCCGCTAAAGCCGAAGTTGATCGAGCCGCCAGTAACCCAGTTGGTGACGATTACAGCCAGCATAGCGCCGATGAACTGGGCGCCCCAGTAGAATGGCAGCAGGATTGTCTTGAGCTTGCGCATAGTCCACAAACCAAATGTTACGGCTGGGTTGACGTGCGAGCCCGAGATAGCGCCGATGCTCATCACTAGCATTACTAGCGTGAAGCCGATAGCTAGCGCGCCAACGCCGCCGTCTTTGAATGTGGTCAAAGCAACCAGCGTCAATACGAACGTACCGATTAGTTCGGCAAAGATTATATTTATGATATTTGATGGAAGCTTGACGCTGCTGCGTTTAGTTGTCGTAGGTTTGGCAGCGGCAGTTTCCTTCTTTGGTGCTTCTACTTTTTCGGCAGATACTGTACGAACAGTCGTCTTGCTGGCGGCCGTTTTCTTGGCGGTCGTCTTCTTCTTGGTAGAAGCGGCTTTTTTAGTAGCCATGAATATTCCCTCCTTTACTGAAATATAGACATAGTATAACACAAAAATATTTTGGGTTGTATACATCTGTTATAATGATGATATGGGACGTTATTTTGAACAGACAGAAAGCCGCAGCGAGCTGCAACAGCGCATCGCTGCCGATCTGCGTGAAAAAGCAGCGCAGAAGGCAAAGCAAGAAGGCGAGCCAGTTCCGGGTGTTAGCGGCGAGCTAATCGAAAACTCAGAATATTTGAAAGGCACCAAGGCTACGACAACTCTAGCGCCAGCTTGGGTGTTTATTGTGCTGATGGCAGTTGGCGTATTTGTGTTATTCGTATATCAGGTGAATAAGTAGGTTAGCAATGGATTTCGAGAAAGTTTTACAAGTTTTATCAGCGCGGGCGGCTCAGTCTAACCACCCGCAAGAAGTATTGCGCGCTCCAGAAATCAAAACGCTGTATGATCACATCAAGACATTGCCAAATGATGAGCGCGGCACTTTCGGTAAGCGAGTCAACGAGCTGAAAAAATCGTTGGAGGTGGTCATAGAAGTTCGCCGCCAGGAGCTTGATAAAGTCGACTTGCCGCCAATCGACGTGACGGCGCCGATGGACATCAATGCGCTGCAGCCTGAATTATTGCCGAGTGAGCGGGGCACGATTCACCCGCTGAGCGCCGAGATTGAGCGTATTTCTGACATTTTCAACCGCATGGGCTTTGTGACGGAAGAGTCGCGTGAAATTGACGATCAATTCCATATGTTCGAGAGCTTGAACTTCCCGAAAGGTCACCCAGCACGTGATGATTACGATACCTTCATGACCGAAGAGACTGACGCTAACGGCGACCGTTTAATTGCGCCGGCGCACACCTCGACCATGCAAAACCGCGTGCTGAAAAAATATCATGGCAATTTGGAAAAGGGCGAGGCGATCGCCGCCATCGTACCTGACCGAGTGTTTCGTAACGAAGATTTGGACGCGCGGCACGAGCACACGTTCTATCAAGTTGAGGGCGTGTATGTCGCCAAGGGAGTCAATGTCGGCAACCTCATCGCCACCTTGCAGGAGTTTTTGCAGGAATATTATGGCAAGAAGTTGGATGTGCGCGTCAACCCGTTTTATTTCCCGTTCACCGAGCCGAGCTTTGAATTTGCATTGAGCTGCCCATTCTGCGAAGGTAAAAATCCGGATTGCAAAGTTTGCTCGGGTGAGGGCTGGATTGAGCTATTAGGCTGCGGCATGATTCATCCGAACGTGCTGAAAGCTGCTGATATCGATCCGAACGAATACACCGGTTTTGCCTTTGGCTGCGGCATCGACCGGCTGGTGATGATGAAATACGGCATCGAGGATGTGCGGCATTTTGAAAGCGGTAAGTTGGACTTTTTGAGGCAGTTTTGATTCTAAGTGGCAGGACAGGAAACTATTCTTTGTGACTGACTATTGCCGAAATAATAACGATAATAATTCTTTGGGTCTGATACAAAAAATACTATCGTTGTAGTCGCTCGGCAAACTTAAGCGTACTGGTTCATTGATATATGGCTTGATGAGTTGTGTAAATTGATATTCGTCGGATATCTGTTTCAACTCTTTGCTGGATAATTATTCATACAATAATCTTAAATTATATCAAGAAAAGTAGACAGTTTTATAACCTATACAGATTTCATAGACTAAAATCTATTCAGCAAGGGAACGATATCTATTATCGTCAAACAGACTACTAGCCCCTGCCGCTTTATATAAGGCATCCACTGCCAAAAACATATCATCCTGAAGCGTTTGTCGATTATCAATGTTCTTATCATAAAAATCTTGTAATGATTCCGGATAGCTCTCATCAAGCGTGTCGTATAGGAATGTATCCTGTAGTAACTTTTTCTGCTCAGGCAGAATATCATCAAAAAACTCTGGATGAAAATCATAAAACCATTCAAGACGGGTTTGTAATTCTAGATATCTATCGTAGTTCATGACTATATTATATATAATTCAGGGAATGGCCCCTCTCTGAATGCGGAGAGGGGCATCCTCGAGACTATCTCACTCCTCGTCCTCCTTGTCATCGGAGTGGTACTTCAGCCAGCTAGGCGTACCATCGTTGTACATGTAGTACCCATCGGAGTGCGGCTCGCCAGAGGTCTGTCCGTGGTGCATGTGCTCAGGCTGGTCGGGGTCGACAGCCCACGCCTTGTCACCCGGGTTGGGAACGAGGTAGTTAGCGATGTCATTCAGATCGCGCCGGTTCGGCATGATCATCTCCTGTCTACTCAAGGATGGCTGCATCTCAGCCTAGAGTGTATGATATAGAATAGAATAGAATATAATAGAATATGTCAATCATTAGCGTCTTTTGACAAAGAAGATTTTTACTAGAACATAGATTAAACCAACAAACTGTATATTTACTCTCGTTTTTGCCTATACTGAAATAAAAACAATCAACGTCCATGTATCATTTCTTGTTGGTCAGCTAGGCAGGTGACGCTACAATCCCATACAAATATCCCGATAAGGCCGCGTGACAACTTCTGCCGAGTCAAGGCCGAGTTTGGTTTCAATGTCGCTAATCATCGCCAATGCGCTATTTTCATCGTCCGACAAAACCTCAACTTCCACGAACGTGCCAGCGTCTTTGATTTCGTCTATAGCCACTGTTGCCTGCGGAAAATCAGAGGACTGAAACGATCGCCGGTATTTGTTGACCTCGACCAGCTGCACCATGCCGAGATTTGCCAGTAGCTGCTTGGCGGTCGCCGCGTCCTCGGGCTGAATTGGCAGGTTGGTCTCGGGCTTAATGATCACATTGTTTTTCGTATGTGTAGCAGTCGTCGTCGCCGGCTTATAAGTCACCTCAGCAAAACCATCGCGCTGACGAATCCGCAAACATTCAACCGTCTGCATGAAATCGACATCAGGACGAGAATAATACGTATCAATTTCGCGGAGATTACTCTGCAGTTCAAAACCAAGGTCTCGCAACTGCTTGATTAATTCTTTTGCGTCACCAGTTAATTGGCGTTTGCGTTCGATTTCTAATAGTTTTTTGGTCATTTGGTAGTCTTTCTATAACTGACTATAGGTTACTAATCTGAAAACTCCGCATCCCGCGGCGGTAAAAATCTCGCGTCGGTAAGCTGTCGAATCACTGGCGCGAACGGCGGCAATTTGGCGGGTAATAGTGCTCATAAATTAAGAATAGAGCAGTTTGCTGCATCATGCAATAACTATTTAGGAGCGTCTTGTAAAGTTTATGCTATAATTAAGTTATAAAAGTTATCAATACTGCAATCCTTGCTGGATATCAACGGCCAGTAAAAAGCAAAGTTCGCTTATGAAAGGTGTAAAAATGTCTGTAGCGCTCAGTAGCAAAAAGATAATACTAATCGTAATATGCGTGATACTTGCGCTGATAGCAGGATTTGCGGCTTGGGCATTTCTGTGGCCTAGCCGTAGTGCCGACTTGCAAAAAGCCGATATCCAGCGGCGCGATTATAACCAGTCGGTGGCAGATATCCAAAAAATCATTGCCGATGATACCGCCAATAATGAGGTGCGGCCAGATTGCCGGCCGATTCTGAAGACTCACGGCAAAAAAACTGCTCGAGCGGTAATGATTCTCCACGGCGTTAGCGCTGAACCTTCGGGAATGGTTGAGCTGGCGGACTGGTTTTACCAGGCAGGCTACAATGTGTACGTACCGCGAGTGCCGCATCACGGCATGAAAGACAATAAGCTCCACGGGCAAGTTCGCGCCAGCGAATTAGTTAAGTTCATGAGCGACAGCGCCGGGCTAGTCAGCGGTCTGGGCGACGAGCTAGGTGTGATCGGCCATTCTGGCGGCGGCACGCTGGCAACGTGGCTGGCGCAATATGGCGATGGATTATTCTCGCGGGTATTACTGCTCTCGCCGTACTATGAACCAGACGCTTCTAAAGCACCGAAGTGGCAAATGGCGCTGCTGCGCAATGTTTATGGCAACCATTTGCTGCCAGATCAATTCTTTGACGGCAATTTGTCATACCGGGCGCTGGCAAATTATGTCATTATCAAGCAGAATTATCGCAATGATTTGAAAGCTGAAGGCTTGAAACATCTCGGCTTGATAATTGGCAGCGAGGACGATTTGATTGACAAAACCATGGCGCTGAACATCGCCGAAGGCATGGCTAAGGCTAGCGGCGCCAAATTTACTTACGAAACGACGCCAGCTTATATCGGCGCTGGCCACGAATTAATATCTCCAGAAGACAAAGTCGTCAAGAAATACAAGAAAGAATTGTACAGCATGTACCTGCGGGTGTATGAGAAATAGTATTTAGTAGTTGCGTACTATCAGACGTTTTTCATTTTCGGCTTAGTTAGGTGGATCTGTTATAATGGTCTATTGTGACTGCATGTAAAGTAAAGATATCCACGAGACCGTTTAGGAGTGCCGTTTCTGGCAGCAAAATCGCCAAATCGCGGCTGCATAAGGGGTGCCGCCGAAAAACGCAGTCTAGCGGCCAAGCCATGCTTACTCGTAATATTAAGTATCGTCAGGCTGCGCCCGCCCGAAAAATGAGGATTAAAAAACCATATTACGACGCTATCATGTCGGGTCGTAAAACCCTGGAGGTTCGCGTTGGCTATGGCAGTATTAAGCGCTTACGGGCTGGCGAGCTATTGCAGCTAGAAACTGGTCATGAGTCTGGCGCGGTACGGATTAAGTCGATTCGTATCTATGATAATTTTTCTAAAATGCTGACAGCTGAGGATTGGCAGCAAATTGTACCGCAAGCCAAAGATAGAGCGGAAGCGCTTCAACTTCTTCAGAAAATCTACCCGCCGCGCAAAGAAAAACTCGGCGTGTATGCTATTGAGATTGCGAAATTAGAGAAAGGCAAATCGGCTAAAGGCAAGAAAAGCAAATAATACTTTTTAGGCGCCTCGACGGCGTATTTTTGCAATTAAGACAATTTTGTGGCATCATAAAAGATAAATGATTCAATATGAAAGGAAATTAGAATAAATATGAGTGAACTTCCATAATTGTTAACAGCGGCTCCATCTAAATATCCTCGTGGCGCGTTATCGCTGCTAGGAGCTGATTTTATGCCGACACCACTGATTTTTAAGTCAGCTAGAAAATCGGATATAGCAGGAATAGTGAATCGTGGTTTGGAGAAAAATAAAGATGGTAATCCGTCAGTAAAAGCCGCGCTAGGTATCGGCGGGAGGCAAGCCGTGTTATGCTCAGAGATCTAGCATATAGAGTGAGTTTAAAAGATCCAGACGCTATCATAGGAGCTCAGAGTGGGAATGCAGCCACGAATATGCTGAACGATCTAGGAAAACGCGTAGAAGATAGAGAGGCTGGCGCGCTTGCCGCCCCTATTCCTCCAGAATCTCTAGAAATAATCAATAATCCGAATGGAAGAGTAGAAGAAAGAGGCGGACAGACTGGCGAATAGTCTCTGAATAATAGAATGGAAAAAGGTAAAGACATAGGCGCAGATACGGGGAAGTCCCGTGAAAGTCCTGAATCTTGTGCGAGTAGGCTTGCATGTGAGCTCAGGAGGGTTGATGAAGCTATAGACATGCTGGAAAGAGAGCTTGCGGCAGCAGTGACACAGCGAGAAGCTATTTTGAAGCAGTTTAAACAAACTGCGGAAGCAAATGGTTTAGATCCTAACGATTATTATGATGGCAATATAAACACTGCATCGCCGAGTATTACTCAATCACTTCGCTCTGATTGCCATACTTAGCGATGATTTGCGTTGCTTGCGCCACGTCGTTTACGTTGTCTGGCGTAGCAATTGCGTGCCAGCCGTCACTACCTAGCAAAATGCCCAAATCAAGCAGCATTCGGTCGATGTCGGGCGCTATCGAAGGCTCATCAGTATAAGATATGCTATGCAAATAATCGGCAAAGCGTTGATTCAGATTGGGCAAGCGCAAATCCCGGGCGACGGCCTGGACGCAGCGTATAATGTCGGCAAATTGGATTGGCCCCGATTGTACACTGAGATGCAGCGTATTAGTGACAGACATGTCTTCGGCGTGATATTTGATATGATTGTCGTCGGTGTAGGCGCCAAATTGGAGGCTAAGCTTTTGGCTGATTGATAAGTTCAAAAAGTGCATGTATTCATAAAATAGCGGCAACGTTTCGGGCCGTTGCTGGCGGAATTGCTGCGTTAACTGAAAGGATATATAGAGTTTGCGTGGAATTGCTGACGGCTGGTTAGTCGAGTAAATTATACCGCTGATTTGGCTAGTGCTGCTATTCAGCCGCTTGATATTATCGATGTTTTGCCATGGCCTAGAGTCAAGCTGTCTTAACTCGTGCATCATTCGGCCGCTGTCGGCAACGTATAGCTGGTTTGGCTCCTCGGCCAGCAAACGGTACAGAGCTAGTGAAACCGGCTCGTTGTCCATTTCGCCGAAATCAGTTGGCAAGGTTAATATCTTGTTGGCTAACCGCGTGGCATCGACCGAGTGCCAAATGCTCTTAATAATGATAATGCCGCCAGGGTAAGTATGTCCGTCTAGCGTGTAATCGATCAGCTGATACTGGCCTTGCTGGTACATAAATTCGGCCGCTGTCGCCAGAAACATATGCTCATATAAATGAGCTAACTGCATGCATGGATGGTGTTTAACCATAGTGATGCGCTTCATTATATTAATTATAGCAGAGAGTTAGAGCTGATGCTCTTTGATGCGGCAGCGAACGGTTTTCACGGGCAATTTTAGCTCGCGTATGATAGTGTTATACTATATGTAATATGAAAGTCAGCCTAAACATTATCAAACAATTGATTAATTTTGAATTACCGCCAGTGGATGAGTTGGTGGCGCGGGTCAATCAGCAGCTTGGTGGCGTCGAAGCAGTGATTGACCTGAAAGCTAAATATGGCGGCGCGCGAATCGTCCGGGTGGTTGAATGCGCCAAGCACCCTAATGCTGATCGACTGAGCGTGACCAAGATTGATGATGGCGGTGCGGTGGCGGATGTGCCACGCGATGAGAACGGTCTGGTGCAGGTGGTTTGCGGTGCGCCAAATGTGCATACAGATATGTGGGCGATTTGGTTGCCGCCGAAAAGTACCGTGCCAGCGAGTTTTGATGACGACGAGCCGTTCGTGCTGGACGCGCGGCCGCTGCGCGGCGTGCTCAGCCAGGGTATGTTGGCGGCGGCTGACGAGCTGGCGATTGGTACGGATCACGAGGGGATTGTTGAGATTCATGAGCACGACGTGCCGGCGGGCGTTGAGCTTACGGCGGGTGCGAGTTTCGCGGAAACGTTTGGGCTGGATGATTACGTGCTGGACATTGAAAATAAGATGTTTACTCACCGGCCGGATTGTTTTGGGCAACTCGGCGTGGCACGCGAGATTGCTGGGATTTTTCATCAGCAGTTTACTAGCCCCGATTGGTATAAATCAGTCCAGCAGTTCACGAGCGCTGAGGGTTTGGATTTAACGGTTACCAATGATGCACCAGAATTAGTGCCGCGCTTTATGGCGGTAGCGATTCGCAATGTTACCGTGCAACCGAGTCCACTGTGGCTACAATGTCAATTGGTGGCAATGGGCGGTAAGCCGATTAATAACATTGTCGATGCCACGAATTACATAATGCTGATGACGGCACAGCCAACGCACGCGTATGACTATGATAAATTGCGTGGACATAAACTTGAGGCGCGGATGGCTCGTGATGGCGAGAAAGTTAGCCTGCTCAATGGCAAGGAATATGAGCTGACGGCTGACGACATTGTTATTGCTGATGGCGAGGGCGTGATTGGTTTGGCGGGAATTATGGGCGGTACCGACACCGAGGTTTCAAATGACACCAAAAATATTGTCCTAGAATGCGCTAACTTTGACATGTATGCACTACGCCGCACGGCCATGCGCCACGGTATTTTTACCGACGCGCTGACGCGGTTTAATAAGGGTCAGTCGCCGCTCCAAAATGCTGCCGTATTGAAGCAGCTGATGAGTATGGTTGGAGGTGTGCAGGCTAGCGAAGTGTTTGATTTGAAGCAATTTAGTGACGAACTCGATGATTATTTTGATGGAAAATACACACCAGCTAATATTGATATCGACAGTAAATTTATCAATGAAAGATTAGGCTTAGACTTATCTGGCGATAATATTTGCGGCTTGTTGAATAACGTGGAAATAAAGAGTCATGGCCCGGAAGAAGAATTGGACTATATTTGCATCCAATCGCCGTTCTGGCGCACCGACCTTGAACTACCGGAGGATATCGTCGAGGAAGTCGGCCGGCTGTATGGCTTTGATAAACTACCTCGCCAATTACCAATGCGCAGCATCAAGCCAGCGCCGAGGAATCCGCGCCGCCAGCTCAAGCAAGCGATTCGCCAAAGTCTATCGCGCGCCGGCGCCAACGAAGTCTTGACCTATAGCTTCGTCCACGAGCGTGTCCTAAAAAACGCCGAGCAAGACCCAAGCCGCGCTTATCGGCTGAGCAATGCTTTAAGCCCTGATTTGCAGTACTATCGCACCGGCGTGCTGCCGAGCTTGCTAGATAAAGTTCATGCCAACATCAAGGCTGGACATGATGAGTTTATGCTATTTGAAATCGGCAAAATTCACGATAAAGAATTGCCGCTTAGCGACGAGGGTCTACCGAGCGAGCAGACGTTTGTCGACGGTGTTTACGCTAGCAAAAAGCCGCGGGCGGGCGCGCCGTTTTATAAAGCCAGGAAGCTGGTAGATAGGCTGTTGGCGGATCTTAAAGTTGAGGCTGATTTCGTGAAAATAGCAGAGTCGGACGCTGATGTTCCAGCGCCGTTTGACGGCCAGCGCAGTGCTTGGATTGTCGCGGAAAACGGTGACAAGCTAGGTATCGTCGGTGAATTATCTCAGACGGTGCGGCGTAATTTCAAGTTGCCAGATTACACGGCGGCGTTCTCGCTTGACATTGAAAAAATGCAGGCCTATCTGACTGAAAGTCGCGAACATAATTATCGGCCGCTGAGCCGTTTCCCGTCAATCAGT
This sequence comes from uncultured Candidatus Saccharibacteria bacterium, assembly GCA_963519435.1. Taxonomy (GTDB): domain Bacteria; phylum Patescibacteriota; class Saccharimonadia; order Saccharimonadales; family Saccharimonadaceae; genus Saccharimonas. Next base: position 173,078 of record CAUQMT010000001.1, read on the forward strand.
CAAGACATCTCGTTGCGCTCAAGCGTGGAAATTTCGCATGATGAGTTGCTGCGAGCAGTTCGGCAATGCTTGGACGGGTCAGAAAATCTACATTGCCAGATACAGACGCTTGGCGTATATCAGCCAAAAGACGACGCGACTATCAAGACTGCCACTTTCCGGCTAACGTTTACCAGCTATCAGCAAACCCTGACTGACGCTGAAGTCAAACCGATTATGGATAATATTGCGACGGCAGCGCTTACTAAACTTGACGCCGAGCGAGTATAGTTTATTTTAGTTGTTTTTGATTAGAACGCAGCGGGCGTTCTGGCAGGTTGTTGCGCAACGTCACCAAACTGCGTCGTGTTGGACGGCCGATAAGCACGCCGAACGAGGCGCCAGCAGCAATGGCTACCGCGATTAGTATAGCTCGCATCAATAACAGAGTACCGTCTGCAGCGGCCGGATTAGCGACTAGCGCCATTAGCCCGTTATATAAGGTTAGGCCGGGAACCAGCGGTACGATACCGGCATCGATGATGGCTTGGCTAGGAATTCTGGTCAAACGTGAAACAACAGTGGCTGTAAAGCCAACAGTAAATCCAGCGACGGCGTTAGCAGGGATAATTATCAAGCCTAATTCTGATACAGCTAACAGCACATAATACCCCAATAGTCCGCTGGCGCCAGTGATTAACAGTCCAACTGGCCGCGAATTATTACTTAATGCAAATGATGCCGAGATGATGACGGCGCCAATATACTGATAGGTAGTGTTTGTAAAGGATAAGCTGTCAGGGGTTGCGACGAACGCTAAGCCAAACTGCCTGGCGGCATACAGGCCTATACTCACGCCCAGCACAATGCCAAGTGTCAGCATCACCACCTTCAACAGCCGAGCGCTAGCTGTGACGTAATATTCGTCAATTGCGTCTTGAAAGGCGCCGACAATCATCATGCCGGCTACTAACAAGACGATACCGCCAACGGTTAATATCGTTGGATCAATCAAAGCAAAAAATTCCCAATATTTATGATTAACTAGCCACAATATACCAGTAGAGACTAACGTGACTGATAACGCGGCAATAATCTGAATGAAAAATGGCGGCAGCGCAGCGCGCCCTAGTAGCTTTATCAGAAGAGTAATTAAAAAACCTATGATAAAGGCAGCCAAGATAATCGGTATAGACGTCGTGTAGAGCGCAACCGAGCCGGCACTCAGGCCGCCGCCAGCAATATAACTGATAATGCCAGGATAGCGCTTATTGTTGGCAATGATGGCATCGAGTTCATTTTCGGCATCATCTAGAGTGACTTTATGGTTGGCAATTTGGCTGGCTAGGTTTTGTAATTTGCGCATTAGCCGGTAATCGGTAGCGCGCGGCGAGATAGTGCGGATCAGTGTCAATGGTTCGCGATCGATGCCGCGGTCTTGCGAGAGCGTAATTTGATTAAAGCTGACATCGATATGTACTTTTCGCTTGCAATATGTGTCGGTTACCCCGAGTGCCATATGCACGACGCTATTCGCTGGCGTGCCCATTGATAGCAAATGGTCTGACATGTTCATAACCAGCCGCAAGGCTCGCATATTCGGCGTCAGTGTCTCATCGATTTTCTCGATATCAACTTGATCAGCATCGTCGGTTGCTGTCAAGATGCTTGTTAGCGAGTGGCGCATAAAGCGAATAAGCGGATTCATATCTTGATTATGGCAAAAAATCTATTAGTATTCTAGAGGCATATGATGTCATTTTCACAACTCCTTCAGTGGGTCATGGTCGCGGTTGCTGGTATGTTGAATGCTATCGAAATTAATCCGCTTTTGCTATACTGATTTAATATGGGTAGACAGGGGTTATCGCGCGATCAAGTAGTTATTCAACGCCAGAAATATGGTGAGAATCGATTGCCTGATCGCGAAAATAAAAGCATTGTTAGGCTGATCTTAGCGATTATTAGCGAGCCGATGATTTTCTTGTTGCTGGCAGTGGTAGTGGTCTACTTTTTCTTGGGCGATTGGCATGAAACGGTGGTCCTGGCACTGTCGGTGATTGGCGTAGTGGCTCTAGAATTGTATCAAGATTCTAAAACTGAGCGGGCGTTGGAAGCGTTGCGGTCATTGTCTGCGCCGCAATGCCAAGTGGTGCGCGCTGGCGAATATGTTACCATTCCTAGCGTAGAGGTGGTAGTTGGCGATATTTTGGTTGTCGGCGAAGGTAGCCGAGTGGCTGCTGATGGTAAGCTCATTGAATCGTCAAACGTCGCTGCTAACGAAAGTATTTTGACTGGCGAATCGCTACCAGTCGAGAAGACCGCTGGGGGCCAAGTCTTCTCTGGTACGGTAATAACATCTGGACACGGACTCGTCGAAGTAACCGCTGTCGGCGAGCATACTGAAATGGGGCGCATTGGCGTGTCGCTGCACGAAATTAAACCAGAAAAGACATTATTGCAAAAGGAAGTTGGCCGAGTCGTGCGCTATATAGCGGTGGCGGCAGTGCTCTTGGCAATGTTATTGACGTTGCTGTTTTGGTTGTTACGCGGCGACTTTTTGCATGGATTTTTGGCGGGACTGACGTTGTCGATTGCGATTTTACCCGAGGAATTTCCGGTGGTCTTGTCGGTGTTTATGGCGCTGGGAGCTTGGCGCTTGGCCAAGAGCAACGTGCTAGCACGCAAGAATCAGACTATCGAGACACTTGGCGGCGCAACGGTGCTTTGCACGGACAAAACTGGGACGCTGACCGAGAATCGTATGGTGATAACTCAGGTTATCGGCCTTGACGGTAGAGACGTCGATGGCGCTGGGCGCAGCGAAATTGTCGCATATGGTATCTTGGCTTCGCAAAAAAATCCGTCCGATCCGATGGAAGAGGCGTTCTTGGCGGCAGCTGATGATCTAGCAGCGATTTATAACGGCATGGATGTCGTCAAAGAGTATCCGCTAGATAGCCATTCGTTTTCGGTAGCACAAATTTGGGGGCGGGACGGCAAGCCTGAGGTTATGGCGCTGAAAGGCGCTCCGGAGGAGGTTTTTCGACTATGCCGCTTACCCAACGATAAGCAGAAACGATTGCAAGAGATTGCCGACGATGCAGCCGATGACGGCTTGCGTGTATTAGCAATTGCCAAGGCAGTAGCGAAAAGTATCGCGCCTTCTCGCGATGGCTATCAATACGAGCTGCTAGGTTTGGTGGGATTGTCTGATCCGATTCGTACCGAGGCTAAGGATGCTGTCGCCTTGGCACACCGAGCTGGCATCAAAGTGATTATGCTAACTGGCGACCACGCCGAGACGGCGCGGCGTATCGGCCGCGAGATTGGTTTGTGCACCGAGCGGGTGATAACTGGTCAAGAATTTTTGTCGATGAACGAAAAGCAGCAGCGCGAGCTTGTTAAAACTACAGAAATCTACAGCCGCGTCGCGCCAAATGTCAAGCTGGCGATTATTTCCGCTCTTAAGCAAAACGGCGAAGTGGTAGCGATGACTGGCGATGGAGTTAACGACGGTCCGGCCCTCAAGAGTGCGCATATCGGTATCGCCATGGGTCAGCGCGGTACCGACGTTGCTCGCGAAGCGGCGTCTCTGGTGCTATTGGACGACAACTTTGCTTCGATCGTTCAGGGTGTGCGTATCGGCCGAAGGATTTTTGCTAACTTGCAAAAAGCGGTGATGTATATCATGATTGTGCATATCCCGATTGCTGCGTTGTCAATTGCGCCGGTATTGCTTGGTTGGGAATTGATTTTACTGCCAATTCACATCGTATTTTTTGAATTTATTATTGATCCTGCTTGTACGCTAGTGTTTGAGAGCGAGACAGAGGATGAAGACACGATGCGCCGGCCGCCGCGGCGGATTCCTCAGTCATTATTTAGTCGAGCGGTAGTGCTAGAAAGTTTAGCAATTGGCGGGTTGCTGGCGCTGATGGCCGTTCTAATTCATGGCGGAATGCTGGGCAGCGGCGCTTCTAGCGATCAAGCGCGAGCGGTAACTTACTTAACGATAATTCTCGCTAACATCGGTATGATTTTGGCGCTATCCGGCCGCAAAATCATTCGCTTGGCTGTTAAGCAGCGTGGCAAGAATGCCTTGGCTATTGTGGTGGTCACGGCTTCTGTCGCCTTGGCGGCGGTCTATAGTCTGCCATTTCTGCGCAATTTATTCAAAATCGCAGCGTTATCGCCAGCTGAATTCGGCTTAGCGGCAACCGCGGCGATTATTGCGTCGCTGCTGGCGGCAATTGTGCGCAAACTATGGAAATAATCGAGATTTTATGCTATAATGAAAAGATAAACTAGAGAGGGGAAATAATGGCAACGTCAAAGAAGCAACGTGCTGGCATTTTGATTATTGTGGTCGCGACCGTTCTAGGTACGCTAGGATCATTCGCGGTGATGATTTTATCAATGCAGTCAAACAAGCAAGCTCAGGCGGACTACCAAAAAGTTCTAAGCGAGTATAAAAAAGAGCAAACTGCTTACGAACAAAAAAAACAAGCGCAAGCCGATGAATTATCAGCCAAATATTACGAGACGTTCAAGCAGTATTCTAGCCAAGTTGCAAAGTTCGAAATCGATAGCGTCAAATCGCTAGTAACCGAAGATCTAACAGAGGGCGATGGCGCATTGGTAGACGATAAAACTAATTTTGCGGCTTATTATATTGGCTGGGATGCAAATGGTGATATCTTTGATCAGAGCATTGATAACAATAAGCTGAAAACGCCGCTGCCGGTAAGCGGGTTGAGTACGGCTGGTATAATTAACGGCTGGAAAGAAGGCTTGAAAGGAATGAAAGTCGGCGGCGTGCGGCTATTGTCTATCCCAGCTGACAAAGCATACGGCGAGGCCGGCAGCAAAGACTCTAAAGGCAAGCAAATTATCGCGCCGAACATGCCATTGAAATTCGTCGTTATGGCGATTCCAGCGCCAGAAACTATCACTCCGCCAGATATGACGAAATTAATGAATGCATATCAGCAAGCTCAGCAAGCACAGTAAAAACAGAAGGGAATCTAGTATATGGAAGACATTAAACCTGTAGTCATGATTGGCGCTGGCCCTAGTGCGCTAGCGGCAGCGATTTATACTACGCGCGAGGGTATTGACACTGCTCTTTACGAGAAGGGTGTTGTTGGCGGTCTAGCGGCAATTACCGATAAAATCGACAACTATCCTGGTTTTCCCGATGGCGTTCCAGGTATGGAATTGGCGGATAATTTGCGCAAGCAAGCTGAACGCTTTGGCGCCAAGATTGATTACGGCGACGTTTCGGCGCTGCGCCATCAGGATGGAGTTAATATTTTGATAGTTGACGGTCAAGAGGTTAAAGCTCGCGCTGTACTGATTGCTACAGGCAGCGGTTATAAGAAACTTGGCATTCCTGGCGAGGCAGAATTTTATGGCCGCGGCGTGCATTATTGTGCGACTTGCGATGGTGCTTTTTATAAAGGCAAGAGACTGGTCGTCGTCGGCGGTGGCAACTCGGGTGTGCAGGAAGCGATGTTTTTGACGCGATTTGCCGAGCATATCGATTTGCTGGTGCGAAGTACTATCAAAGCTAGTAAGACTTTGCAAGACGATTTGCAGAAATATATTGATAATGGCAAAATTACTGTACATTTGCAAACCGTAGCGCAAGAAATCGTCGGCGAGGACGGCGCGGTGGCGGCGGTGCGGGCGCTTGAAGACGGCGCAGAAACGACTTTCGAGGCTGACGGCGTGTTCGTTTTCATCGGCTTGAAGCCGAATACGCAGTTTTTGGCGGATAGCGGCGTTGAGCTTGACGAGTACGGCTTTATCAAAACCGACGACCATTTGGCGACAGCTTTGCCGGGCGTATTTGCTAGCGGCGATGTCCGTAGCGGTGCTACCATGCAGGTGGCTAGTGCTGTCGGCGAGGGGGCGACAGCGGCGCTGAGTATCCGCGAATACTTAGAGGGTGTGAAGGCGAAATAGCTTCGACACTGGATGTCGGTGCTATTCGACGTATTTCTTGCGGAAAGCTTCGAGTTGTTTAATGATGGCTGGGTCGCTAGTCTCGAGGGCGATTTCGCGCGTGCCCATGATGCCAGAGCCGCGCATGAAATTATGCGATCCTGATAGTGCTATTTTCGAACCGTCAGACATCGTGAAAACAATGAATTTGGCGTGCAGATATTGCGGATGCTGATATAGGGTTTGTTGCCGGCTGGTTAAAGTGCCGAGTTTGATGAGAAGTTTATTGATTGGCGAGGCAGTGCGCCAATTATTGAAATATAATTTGGCATTTTTGCGCTTGAGAATGCGGTTGAGTTTGCCAGTCGGGCAGTACTGCGATACTAGTACGATGTTCTCAGCTTGTTCAGCTAGGTCGCAGGCGCGCTTGTAGATGAGAGAATTAGTTGGCAAACCTTGGTCAACCAGGACAGTCGAGTGTTCGTCGAGACCAAACATTGAATTGCGAATCGAACCGCCGCGCTTGTCAGCGCGAGCGATAAGGTATTGCTCGTTAGATAGCTTATCAGCTAACACTTTATTATCAAATCGGAACATGTAATCGACATTAGCTAGGCTCTCGTGGTCCATATTGACGCCGCCGCAAGCGTAGACTATGTCGTCAACAATCGACCACTTGCTATGAGTGCGGCCAGTCATTAGCATATTGGCCTTTTGACCGAGCCAGCGAAAAGCCACGCCTGCTTTTTTTAGCCGCCGTTCTAATTTCATGGCGTGAACGGCGCGCGATGGCTGGCGGCGCGGCGAACGCAGAATGAATTCCTTCGGTTCGAGATAAGTGAATGAATCAGCGCAAACCGAGGCTGGTACGCCGCGTTCAGCCGCCGCGCGCTCGACGGCAGCGATTACGGCTTCGGTGTGCTTATCATCGGCGCGAAAGGTGGTCGCTACCATATTGACGCGCTGCTTGGCGTTATCAATTTTAACTGCTAAATCCGACATATAGTCTTCTGCTGTCAATAGCGTCGGACTCTTTTTCTTACTCATATCTCTATTAGTATACTCTATAGCGTAAAAAACTGGTACTATATAGGTAGTAACTGTAAGCAAAGGAGTAATATGGCAGATTTTAATAAAGTTCTTGACCCGGGAGACGTTGATGGCGGGCTAGTCAATACTGTGGTAGAAATTCCCGAAGGGTCGCGCCTGAAAGTCGAATGGGATCGTCAGCGGGCGGCCTTTATGCTGGACCGCGTCGAGCCAAAAATCTTTGCTAAGCCGTGTAATTACGGCTTTATTCCGCAGACGCTTGACGAGGATGGGGACGAGTTGGATACGCTGATTATTTGCCCGGAGCCGCTAACGACTGGCGTATGGCTAGAGGCGCGGATTATTGGCGTGCTGCGCTTCGAAGATGACGGCGAAGTCGACGACAAAGTGGTCGTGGTGCCGGCTGACAATCGCGACGATGATCGTATTAACTCGCTCGACGACATTCCGCAGCTAGTCAAGCAGCTTGAACATCATTTCACTCATTACAAAGATCTCAAGAAGCCAGGCAGTACTATTGTCAAGGGCTGGGGCGATGCCGAAGAAGCCAAGGCGATTGTCAAACAGTGCATTGACCGCTATAATAATCAGTAATAAACTTAAACGGAGCAAATTATGGATTATTATGATTATTCAACTTCGACTTATGCGGCTAGCAGCGATGTCGGTGCGGTTGCAGTTGTAATTTGGCTGTTTGTCATCTTAATTGTAATGGCAGTTTCCATACTAATGATTATCGCCATGTGGCGAATCTTTACCAAGGCTGGTAAGCCAGGCTGGGCGTCATTAGTGCCAATATATAACATGGTAGTAATGATGCAGATTGTCGGCCGGCCAGAGTGGCAAGTCGTACTGATGTTCTTGCCGTTTGCCCATATATACATTTCGATCGTGTTACCGCTAGATTTAGCAAAATCGTTCGGCAAAACGACTGGTTTTGGCGTTTTGATGATCTTCTTCCCGGCGATTATGAACCCGATTTTGGCGTTTGGCTCAAGCCGCTATGTTGGCCCGGTTATGCGGCAGCAACCAGTCTACGGCCAGCCGCCGCAGCCTGGGTATTACGCACCGCAGCCAGCTTACGGACAACCGCAGCAGCCGGTAGCCTATGCTCAACAACCGCAGCCATACGCTCAACCGCAACAACCAGCTGCAACGGTTGTCCAGCCTCAGCCGCCGGTAGCTGAAGGCGGACAGCCGCAACCGCCCCAGCAGCCACCGCAGGCATAAATAGAATAAACTTTTAGTTTGCAAAACCTAGCAAAATAGCCAGAATTTGTCTGGCTATTTTCGTTTTGGCCGCTATTTTTTGTTGCGGCGAAACGGTGCTGTGCGCTGCAATAGGCTGCCAGCGCGGCCTAGTAGCGAGGTTTTTTTGAGCTGGGCCTTGAGCTTCATACGGGCGTGTCCAGTGATGACATATTCGTTCCAGCCGGGCTTTGGGCGAGCGCGCTTGTTGGTTAGAATCTCGACGGTATCGCCGTGCTGCAATTTGTAGCTGAATGGTTCCATCTTGCCGTTTATTAGAAATCCGCTTGATTTAGCGGCTAGATCAGAGTGCACGCGGTAGGCAAAATCTAACGGGAAAGCGCCGTCTGGCAGGTCGTAAATATCACCCTTTGGCGAATAAATAAAAATCCGGTCGCCGAACAAATCGACCTTCAAATTATCAACGTCGAAATCTTTACCTTCGCGAATCATCGATGCTGCCGACTGCAAATGCTTAATCCAGTGCAAGTCTGTCGGTAGGCTGGTCATTTTGCCCTTGATATAAGCATCAGTTAGTTTTTGCTCATTATAATGAAAACTGGCTGCGAGTCCGCGTTCGGCGTAATCGTGCATCTCGCGGGTGCGGATCTGGAATTCGACCGCTTGGCCGTTTTTAGTAACCACCGTAGTGTGCAGCGATTGGTAGCCGTTGGGCTTAGGCTTCGAGATATAATCTTTGATTCGCCCAACCATCGGCTCGTACATATTGTGTAGTTCGTTAAGTACCAGATAGCAAGTGTCGATATCGTCAACGATAATTCTCAGCGCGATCAAATCATAAATATCGTCGATATTGGGGACGCGCTTCATCTTCTTGTACAGGCTGTAGGTACTCTTGACGCGGCCGTCGATTTGGTGCTGGATTTTCTCGTCGCTGAGGCGCGAATCGACAGCGCGGCGGACGGCATCTAGCTTACGTTGAGATTTCTTTAAGCGGCTATCTTTGAGGGCGACAGTTTGGTTGTATTCCTCGGGCATTAAATATTTGAAGCTCAACTCCTCGAGCTGTACGCGCAGCCGACCCATATTTAACCGATCGGCTAACGGTGCGAAAACGTCTAGTGTCTCGCGAGCGATTTTCTTCTGCTTTTCCGGGCTTTTGAACTGCAGAGTTTGCATATTATGCAGGCGGTCGGCCAGCTTGATGATAATCACTCGCACGTCTTGGCCGACAGCGATGAGCAGTTTTGTCAAGTTATCGGTAGTGCTCGGCAAATACGATTCGAGGTTTTTCATGCCGGCGCGGGCTTGGCTAACCTTTGTGACACCGTCAACCAGAAAAGCAATATCCCGGCCGAATAGCTCGGTGATTTCCTCTAGTGTAGCATCAGTATCCTCGACTGTATCGTGTAGTACGCCTGCAATCACCGAATCAATATCCATGCCCCAGTCGACCAGCATAGTAGCGACTTGCAGCGGGTGAGTGATGTACGGCTCGCCGCTTTTACGTAGTTGCCCGTCGTGTTTATCGGTAGCATAATGGATTGCTTTTTCTAACAATGCGATCTGCTCTTCACTGTAATGGCTTCTAGCCAGATTAACCAGCTCGACCTCGTTCATAGCCTTATTATAGCAAATTTGCCAAAGCTATTGCGCTTTTGCTAAAATATTAGCAAAGATGGCTTAATCAAGGAGTGGGCATGGTGAAGATAAAGGTAGCGATTAACGGTTTTTGCCGGGTTGGCCGCAGTGTTTTTAAAATTGCGCAGAGCCGTTCGGATATCGAAATAGCGGCTATTCGGACGCATCTGAGCGCTGAGCAGTGCGCTTATCTGCTGAAGCACGACTCGATTTATGGCCATTATGCCAAGGCGATTGGCACTGGCGACGCGTCGCTATATGTAGGCGACCGGATTATTCCTATCATAAGCGACAAGCGGACAACCAAATTGCCGTGGGACGACCTCGGTATTGATGTTTTGATTGATGCCGGATGCCAGACTGATGCCGCTGAACTGCGCCGCCATCGGACGGCTGGTGCTCGGCGCGTGGCGTCGTTGTCGCAGTGCGCTGATTTTGCGACGATCGTCATGGGCGTTAATGACGGATTGGTCAATGCCTCGACGGATATTGTCTGCAGCGGCGATGCGGCGATTAGCTCGGTAGCGCCAGTCATTGCAGCGCTTGATCAAGCGGTTGGCGTCGAGTCGGCAACGATTACGGCGGCTGGCAGTTATCATTTTGCTGGTTCGCTGTTAAAGACTGAGCGTCTGGGCGACAGCGACTTGGTGGCGATGGTGGCTGATTACGGCCAGCGATTGCAGGCAGTTTTGCCAAATGTTGCGAGCGCGGTAAGCGGGCTTGCAGTTAGCAGCCGCCAGTACGGTAATGTCGGACTATCAACGATTTCGCTATTGCTGCGCGAACCGGTCGCAGCCAAGAAAATAAACGAGATTTTAACGCATGCTGCCCGCGAACCGCTATACAACGGTATTTTGGCGGTTACCGATAAAGAGCTGGTAGCCGAAGATTTTCGCGGCAATAGCTACAGCTCGACAGTTGATGCCGGGCTAACTGCCGTTGTCGGCGAGCGGCTGGCGCAAGTGTCGTCCTGGTACGACGGCGAATGGGCCAGCGCCAACCGCTTGGTCGAGTTGGCGGCTGAAACTGGACGGTATGCGCGGAATGTGCAGTAAGCTTACTCTTATGATAGGATTAACAAAATCCTACTCTAACAGGGCTTGCCAGGGGCGCGTATTATGCTTATACTTGTAGTATGAAGATTTTTCTAGGAGCGGATCACGGTGGGTTTTATCTGAAGGAGAAGATTGAAGCTTATCTGACCAAGCGCGGCATCGAGTGGGAGGATGTCGGCGATAAGATACTCGATCCGCAAGACGACTTCCCGCAGTTTGCTCAGATGGCCGTGACCAAGGTGTTGGGCGAGGATGATTCTACTGATCCGCGGGCAATTTTGATTTGCACTGGAGGCCAAGGTATGGCAATGGCAGCTAACCGTTTTCGCGGCATCCGAGCGGCGGTGATTTGGGATAAGTTCGAAGCGCATGAGTGCCGTAATGATAACGACTGTAACGTTCTTTGCTTGCCGGCGCGGGTACTGGACGCTCCGGGCGACGACTTAGAGCTCTGGAAAGAAATTATTGACGAGTGGATCGCTACGCCATTTGCCGGCGCGGCACGGTTTGTTCGTCGCAACGCAGAATTGGATGCTTTCTGATGGCCGAGATTGTTCCGACAGTACTCTGCGAGAATGCAGAAGATTACAAGCTAACGATTGAGCGTTTATCGCCGTTTGCTAAGCGCGTTCATCTAGATTTGGCTGATGGTGAATTTGCACCTACTAAAACCGTCGAGCTGAGCGAGATGTGGTGGCCGCAAGATTGGCAGGTTGATATCCATGCTATGGTGGCGCGGCCGAGTTTGTATGTTGATGCTTTGGTGCAGATGCGGCCGTCGCTGGTGATTTTTCATGCCGAAGTTGATGAGGATTTGCAGCCTTCTATCCAGCAGCTCAAAGCTTCGGGTATTCAAACTGGCGTGGGATTGCTGCGCCCGACGGTGCCAAATACCGTCAAAGATGTCATCAGCGCAGTTGATCATGTACTGGTGTTTAGCGGTGATTTGGGCCACTACGGCGGCAAAGCCAGCTTGATGCAGCTCGAGAAAGTCCGTCTGATCCGCAGTATTCATCCTAGTGTTGAAGTTGGCTGGGATGGCGGCGCGACGCTCGAAAATGTTTTTAGCCTGGCGCAAGGCGGCGTTAATATCGTCAACTGCGGCAGCTCTATCCATTCGGCGCCAGATCCGGCAGAAGCTTATCAGAAATTAGTAGCAGAAGTTAATAAGCAAGGAGTAATCTAGGTGGCTCGCGAAAAATTATCTATTCCACAGCTCAAAATAAAAGCCAACGATGTGCGGCGCGACGTAGTTCATATGCTAGAGCTGGCCAAGAGCGGGCACCCAGGCGGTGCGCTGGGGCTGGCGGATATCGTCACGGCACTATATTTCAATATTATGAATATCGATCCGCAGAACCCTGAATGGCCAGAGCGCGATATCTTCATGTTGAGTAATGGCCACACGGTGCCAGTGCAATACGCGGCCATGGCCGAGGCAGGATACTTCCCGGTCGAGGAATTATCGACGCTGCGCAAGCTCGGGTCGCGTCTGCAGGGCCACCCAGAGCGCGTCAAGTTACCAGGGCTCGAGAATACTTCCGGGCCGCTAGGCAGCGGCATCGGGCAAGCAGCAGGTTACGCGTATGCGCTGCAATATCTAGATAAGCAGCGCCACCGCTGGGTGTACGCGATTGCCGGCGACGGCGAGCTTGATGAAGGTAATATCTGGGAATCGGCGATGTTTGCCGGTAAGTACAAACTACGCCAGCTAATCCTCTTTATTGACCGCAACAACATTCAGATTGATGGTCCAACCGAAGATGTTATGCCGCTGGAAAATTTGCGCGGTAAGTGGGAAAGTTTCGGCTGGCACGTCCAAGAAATCGACGGCAACAATATTGAAGGCATCATCGATGCGGTAAACTTAGCCAAGGCGATCGAGAATCGGCCATGTTGTATCATCGCGCATACGATTCCGGGCCGCGGTGTTGGTTTTATGGAATACGACTACAAGTGGCACGGCGTAGCGCCATCAAGCGATCAGGCGGCTACGGCGCTGGCTGATTTGGCGCATTCAGAATCACAACAAGATGCAGGAGGATATTATGAGCAATCAGTCGTCTAGCAATTCGATGCCGTTCAAGGCGCCGAAACCGCCAACTCCACCAAAGCCGCCGAAACCGCCGAAGTCTTCGGCCGCATCCACTCCGTCAGGGCCGCCAGTTCAGCCAGCTGCCTCAGCGCCGCCTGTTTCGCCGCCAGCACCGCAATATGCTGCTCCGCAGTACACCGCTCCGCCGGCAAACAATACTTATCCGCCGGCTAGCCCTTACGCTTATCCGTATTCGCAGCCTGCGCCAACACAGTCGCCGGGCAACTGGATGGGTGCTGTTAGTATCATACTTGGCTTGCTTTGGATGAGTATGATTGGCTTGCCACTCGGCATTGCTAGCGTTGTCAAGGCGAACCGCTACGGTACTTCGAAAGTAGCAGGTGTTATCGGTATTATTATTAATTCGGTTACGCTTGTTATTTCTATTATCGTTACGATACTTCTAGTGTCTGGGGTGATGCAGCCGCTTTTCTCGCAGTTTGATCACGCTGGCGACAATAAAGGCAAGGAAAAGGATAGCGCCAGAACTGTCCGAAGCGTCTCGCTTGATGATAATTACCAGCCGCAGGGTTCGCCAGTTTGGCGCATTGAAAACGGCAAATTGCCAGAAGGCTGGACTGAAAAGGAAAATGATAATGGCGTCCACTGGTATTCTGACGGTAGCGGACTCTTAATGACTATATCTGTGGTTGGTAGCGAAAATTTTAGCAGTAGTTCTGATAGAGTTAATTCGCGAAAAGTTATCGAAGACAAGATCGGAAATGCGAAGAGTAACGGTGACTTGGTGACTGGTATAGAGTGGTATCAGTCATCTGCTGATTTCGCGAATGACCGCGGCGCTGTGCAACTTTTGTGTGCTCGCGTTTTGGCTAATGACAGCAGCGGTAAGCCGCATTTATCAGTGATTTGCTCGCGAGCATACGGTAAAGGAAGCTACTTATTGTACTTATACAACAATAAAGAGTCGCTCGCTGTTTCAGAAAGCGCCAAGGCGATGTTCCGATCGCTAGTGATTCTCGAGAAAAAAGATGCAAAACGATATTCAGGAGAAGGCCGTGTATAATTATCCTCTAAATGACAACATTTATAATGAAAAACCAGAAGCAGAAGCCACGCGTGCTGGTTTCGGGCGCGGTTTGAAAGCGGCTGGCGAAGCTGATGAGCGAGTAGTCGGTCTGTGCGCCGATTTGGTCGAGAGCGTCAAAATGGATGCTTTCGCCAAGGCTTTTCCTGAGCGTTATATCGAGGTCGGTATCGCCGAGCAAAACCTAGCGACGGTGGCAAGCGGCCTAGCGCGCGCTGGTAAAATTCCGTTTGCAGCCAGTTACGCAGCGTTTCACCCGGGGCGCAGCTGGGAACAAATTAAAGCGACGATTGCGCTTAACGACATGCCGGTTAAGATTGTCGGCGGACATAGCGGCACAACGGTTGGGCCAGATGGCGCTACCCACCAAATGTTTGAGGACATCGCGTTGATGCGGGTGTTGCCGAACATGATTGTCGTTTGTCCGGGCGATGCTATTGAGGCTGAAAAAGCCACTAAAGCACTTGCCAGGACTGATAAGCCGGCTTACTTGCGGTTAACGCGCGCTGCTACGCCGACATTTAGTACGCCGGATTCGCCGTTCGAGATTGGCCGGGCATATGTGCTGCGTGAAGGCAGCGATGCGACAATTGTTAGTACTGGTATCATGACCGCTTATGCGCTGCGAGCAGCAGACGAACTGCAAAGCAGCAGCGTCTCGATCGAAGTGGTACATGTGCCGACAGTCAAGCCGCTTGATAACGAGACGATTCTGGCAAGCGTTCGCAAAACTGGCCGGGTAGTTACGGTCGAGGACGCGCAAATTGCTGGCGGTTTGGGCGGCGCGGTTGCTGAATTGCTAGGCGAACAGCTGCCGTCGCCGTTATTGCGCATCGGCATGAATGATCGTTTCGGCGAGAGCGGCGAGGCTGGCGAGTTGCTGCAAGCCTTTGGACTTGATGAAGTGAGTATCGCTCAGAAGACGCGCGAATTTGTTGATCGCGTGCCGCAATACCATGCAGGATTTTAAGGAAAGGAGACAACGATGAGCTTATCAATTGATGAAATTCGCCAGCGTACCAGCCGGGCGCGCGACCTAATGCGACGCAGCCGGCTAGAGGGTTTTGCGGTGGGCGCTTTTAATATTGATAATCAAGAAACATTGCGTGCGATTTGCCAGGCAGCACAAAAAACCAAGGCACCAGTGATGGTCGAAGTCAGCGCTAACGAAGCAGCTTCGCTGGGCGGCTACGAAAATATTCGCGATTTGGTCGATAACTATAGTCAAAACTACGGTGTCGAGATGTATATCAACCTTGATCACGCGCCGACAGTCGAGGGTTGCAAGCAGGCCATTGATGCTGGCTTTGAATTTATTCATATCGATATTTCGCAGGCTAATCACGATGCTTCGCTCGAGGAAATTATCGAGAAAACTCGCGAAGTTGTCGAATATGCTAAGTTCACGGGCGCGCTGGTCGAGGCTGAGGAGCGCTATTTCTTTGGCGATTCCAATCTTCATAAAGAAGAGATCGACTACGAAGAAGTCAAAAAATGGAATACCAAGCCCGAGGAGGCTAAGAGTTTCGTCGATGCCACGGGTATCGATACTATGGCGGTGCAGGTTGGTAACTTGCACGGGTTGTATCCGGTGCCGAAGATTCTCGACCTAGATTTGCTGCGTCAAATTCGTGCGGCGATTGATTGCCAGATTAGCTTGCATGGTGGTAGCGGCACGCCGCTGCACTACTTCGAGGACGCGTCCAAAATTGGTGTTAGCAAGATCAATATTAACAGCGATTTGCGCTATGCTTTCCGCACTACGCTCGAAAAGGTGTTGCGCGAAAATCCCGACGAGTATGCTGTCTTCAAATTAATGCCAGAAGTTTATGATGCTGTCCAGAAAGTTGTCGAAGAGAAAATTGGCGCTTTTGGCAGCGCTGGAAAGGCGACGCTTTAGTGGCGGTTAAAATTTTAGCAATTGGCAAAGGTACGCAAGACGTATTCTTGCGCAGTAACGAATTCGATCCACATACTCGCGGCAAGAAAGTCTTCACTGAGCTGCCGTTAGGTATCAAAATGGAAGTCGAAGACGTAATCTTCAGCACTGGCGGCAATGCTACGAATGTCGCGACAACGTTTGCCCGCCAGGGCTTAGACAGTCGCTATATGTGGGCGCTGGGTAATGATTCGGCCAGCCAGGCAGTAATCGCGGCGCTTGATACCGAGGGTGTCGATACGCGCGACGTCTTGATTGATGATCGAATGCAAGCTGGCTATTCAGTAATTTTGATTGCGACCAATGGCGAACGAACGATTCTGAACCACCGTGGGCGGACATTTGGCAAGGACGTTGGCCGCTTGAGCTTGCAAGCCATCAGCCAAGCCGATTGGATTTACCCGACGTCGTTGGCCGACAACAGCCTGACGGTGTTACGGGTGATTTTGGACGAAGCTGAGCGCGTTGGCGCCAAAGTCATGCTCAACCCGGCTGGCCCGGAGCTGGCTGACCCTGAGAAACTGAAAGGCTTGCTTGACACAGTTGACGTGCTTTGCACCAACAAAGAAGAGATGCAAAAATTAGTAGCTGGCGAGACTATCGAGGAGTTGGCTCTGCGGGCGCTGCACTATTGTCCGACAGTGATTGTTAGCGACGGTCCAAATGGCGTGGTAGCGACTGACGGCAAGACGTTGGTGCGCGCTGGTATGTATGAAGACGTGCCAGTAGTCGATCGCACGGGTGCCGGCGATGCTTTTGCTAGCGGCTTTTTGAGCCAGTGGGCGCAAGGTAAAAACTTAAAAGATTCGATTATTTTTGCTAGCGCCAATTCGACTAGCGTCGTTACTAAAATTGGCGCCAAAGACGGCATCTTGTATAAAGGTGTCAAACTGCACGCTATGCCAATCACCGAGAAACAATTACCAAAACGAGGAGAATAATGAAATACCAGATTTGTGTATCGGGCGCGGCGTCGGGCGAGACGGTTGATAGCGCTCACGATAAAGCTTTTGCGATTGGCGCTGAAATCGCACGTTCGGGCAAGACATTGCTGACAGGCGCTACCGTCGGCTTGCCGCACTTTGCTGCGCGCGGCTTCAAAAGTGTTGGTCAGACCAAAGGCGTGTCGGTCGGATTTTCGCCAGCTAGTTCGTTTCGCGAACATATTTCGACTTACCGTTTGCCGACTGCCGAATTCGACTATATCAACTTCACCGGTATGGAATATGTCGGCCGCGATGTTCATCTGGTGCGCAGTGCCGATGCGGTGATTACTGTCGGCGGGCGGATGGGTAGCTTGCACGAGCTATCGACAGCGCTCGAAAGTCGTAAGGTCTGCGGCATCTTGCTGGGCAGCGGCGGTCTGGCAGATTACACGATTACTCTGCTCAAGAACGTCTGGGCGCCGGGCGCTAAAGATGTCATTTACGACGCTAACCCCGAGCGGTTAGTGGCGCGAGTCATCGAGGCGCTTGACAAGAAATACGCCGATGTCGAGCACGATAGCAGCGACCCGCAGGTTAGTACCAAACGTTACGGCCAAGGTTAGCTAGAATAGCTTAAAAATGTTAAAATATACCAGATGGATAGTCAGCGATTTCGGCTAAAGTCTGCGTATCAACCGACTGGCGATCAGCCGCAAGCGATCGCCCAGTTGCTGAATGGTTTGCACGACGGCCAGCGCGAGCAAACGCTACTCGGTGTAACAGGTAGCGGTAAAACTTTTACGATGGCGAATATTATCGCTCAGAAGAACGTGCCGACGTTGATTTTAGCGCACAACAAAACTCTCGCCGCCCAGCTATTCAGCGAATTCAAACAGTTTTTCCCCGACAACGAAGTTCATTATTTCGTCAGTTATTTTGATTATTACCAGCCAGAAGCTTACATCGCGTCGAGCGATACCTATATCGAGAAAGATTCGGCGATCAACGAAGAAATCGACCGCTTGCGTCATGCCGCTACCGACGCTTTGCTTACGCGGCGCGACGTAGTTATCGTGTCGAGCGTCAGCTGTATTTATGGTTTGGGGTCGCCAGCGGATTATTATGATTTATCGATTACCGTTAAGCGCGGAGAGCGGCGTTTGCAAGACAAATTTTTGCGCCAATTAATGGATATTCAGTATCATCGCAACGATATCGACTTTGCGCGCGGTGCGTTTCGCGTCAAAGGCGACGTGGTTGATGTCTTTCCGGCGGGCGGTGAAACGGCTTATCGAGTGGAGTTTTTCGGCGATGATGTCGATCGAATTACGCGGATTGACCCGCTGACTGGCGAGATTCTGGAAGAGCCGGAACTCTTCACTATTTTTCCGAGCAGCCACTACGCTACGCCGAAAGAAAAAATTAAGCGCGCCATCGAGAATATTCGCGCCGAATACGAGCAGCGTGTCGAATGGTTCGAGAAAAATAACAAATTGTTGGAGGCGCAGCGAATCAGCCAGCGCACCAAGTATGACCTCGAGATGCTCGAGCAGACTGGCTTCGTCAAAGGTATCGAAAACTACAGCCGTTATCTAACCAACCGCGAACCGGGCGAGCAGCCAGCGACTTTGCTAGATTACTTTCCAGACGACTTTTTGATGATTATCGACGAAAGCCACGTTACCGTGCCGCAAGTGCGCGGCATGTATAATGGCGACCGCGCCCGCAAAGAAGTCTTGGTCGAGTACGGTTTTCGCTTGCCGAGCGCTCTAGACAACCGCCCGCTGCGCTTTGACGAATTTAATAAACACATCAACCAAGTCATTTACGTTTCGGCGACGCCTGGCGATTATGAACTCCAGCGCAGTCCGGCGCCAGCGCAGCAAGTGATCCGCCCGACTGGTTTGCTTGATCCAGAGATTATCGTCCGACCGACCGACGGGCAAGTCGACGACTTGATCGCCGAGATCCGCGACCGCGTCGACAAAAAGCAGCGCGTACTAGTCACTACTTTGACCAAGCGGATGGCAGAGGATTTATCGACTTACTTGACGGAGATCGGTATCAAGACAGCTTATATTCACAGCGAAATCGACACGCTGGAACGCGGCGATATTTTGCGCGATTTGCGGATGGGCGTTTATGACGTGCTGGTCGGTATCAATTTGCTGCGCGAGGGGATTGATTTGCCAGAGGTTAGTTTGGTGGCGATTATGGACGCCGACAAGGAAGGTTTCTTGCGCAGCGAACGCAGCCTAATTCAAACGATTGGCCGGGCGGCGCGCCACGTTGACGGCAAGGTGATTATGTACGGCGACAATATGACCGATAGCATGCGCTTGGCAATTGACGAAACGCGCCGTCGCCGTCAGATTCAAGAAAAATACAACCGCGAGCATAACATCACGCCGCGCGGTATCAATAAAGCGATCGACGAAGGTTTGCGCGCCATCATCCCACAAAAAGAAGATGACAAGCCAAAGCTCGACCTGCGCAAAATCCCTCGCGACGAGTACAAAAATCTCGTCAAAGACCTGACGGCGCAAATGAACCTAGCTAGCGCCAACTTAGAATTCGAACGCGCCGCCGACCTGCGCGACCTAATCGCCGAGATTCGCGAGAAGATGTAGGACTAGTAACAAAAACTTTAGCAGAAAGGATCAAAATGACACCAAACAAACTGCAGCCTGGCGATGAAATTAGAATCGTTGCACTGGCGCGCTCGGCTAACGATATTGACGAGGCTGTTTTGCGGCGAGCGACAGCGGCATTGGAATTGCTCGGTCTGATAGTGACGTTTAGCGAAAATGCCTTTTCACGGTCTCAGCGCGGCTGTCCGAGCGACCAGGAGAAGGCCGACGATTTGCACGCTGCATTTACCGATTCGAAAGTCAAAGCGATTTTGGCGGCCATTGGCGGTTTTAATTCAAATCAGCTGCTCGACAAAATAGACTGGAAACTAATTGGCGCTAACCCGAAGATTTTTGCCGGATTTTCGGATATCACGGTGTTGAATCATGCTATTTTGGCTAAAACTGGCTTAATCACATATGCTGCGCCGAACTTTTATTGCTTTGGTATGCTGCCGCAAAATAGCTATTCGCTGGAATATTTTAAGCGCTGTTTGTTTGCGGATCAGCCGGATGAGTACGAAATTGCGCCGTCGGCGAACTTTTACGATTATCCTTGGGATTACGACGAAAAATCCTCGCGCGCCACTCTGCCAAGCAGCGGTCCAGTAATCATCCAAAAAGGTAGAGCCGAAGGAGTTTTGCTGGGCGGAAATATGTGCAGCCTAAATCTGCTGAACGGCACCGAGTATTTCCCGCGCATTGCTGGCGATATCATCTTATGTATTGAGGACGATAGCTACGATTCGATTTTAGAGACATTCGAGCGCAATTTCCAGTCGGTAGTGCAGCAGCCGTATTTTCGCCAGGTCAAAGCCATTCTGATCGGGCGTTTCCAACAGGAATCGCAGCCAACAGAGCAGGCTCTTCTAGAGATCATTCTCAGCAAAAACATTGAACAGACTATGCCAGTCATTGCTAATTTAGATTTTGGCCATACCGACCCGAAATTCACTTATCCAGTTGGCGGCAGGGCTGCGGTTGAGACTGGCTATATAGCTACCATCCGCTTTTTATCTAACTAAATCAAGATTTTTTGACATAATACCATCGAATATGTTATAATATATAAGATAAGGTAGCTACTCTTGCGACAAAATATACACCCCATAAGGCGGCAGCGTGATGGTGACCGTACCATTTTTATGCGTGGTTACCGATGATAAATGCACGCCGCGAAAATCCTTGCTATAGCCGTGCCAGCTGCTGTTAAAGCGGACATGCCAGTGCCCTGGCAGCGGCAAATTGATATCGTAATGGTCGAAGTGCTGGTCGCTGAAATTGACGATTACTAGCACGTCGTCGCCAGCGCCGCCCTTATCCCAGCGGTGGTAACCGATAACGCAGTTGTCATCGTTGGCGTGGAAAAGGGCGGTCGAATTGCCTTGCAGGCCGCGCGTTGTATTGTAAGCGTTGTGCCGTAGTGCTAGCAAGTGTTTGTGAGCTAGCAGGATACCAGCGTACTTTTCAGTTTTGCGCCATTCTAGGGCTGCCCAATCGTTGAAGGAGCCGTCCTGCAAGAACTCGCTGCCTTGTAAAATCATTGGTATACCAGCGGACGTCAAAGTGACGGCGTCGGCCAGCAGAGCTTTCTCGCGGGCATATAGCGTCGTGCCGCCGGTGGGGTCGGCTGCTTCGTTGAGCCGCACCGAGCCGTTGGCGGCAGTATCGTGCGAATCGCTAAAAATAACCCGCTCAAAATCATTGCCATTGTACGAGTGAGAAAATTCATAGCGAATGCCTTGCAAAGTTGGTGCCGTACCAGCAGTTAGCCCTAGCGCATCGCGTAAAGCATGCGGCCAGCCTAGCTCCCACTGCGCATCAAAGCCGCAGCCGTTGTTGGCGCGTGGTGCCGTGATCGCGGGGTTGCAGGCGGCATCTTCGGCGATTATCAGCGAATCTGGTTTGATCTTGTGCGCTAATTCAGTGATATCTTGCAATAAACTCCAAGTGTCAGCGATGTCGTGCTCGGGGTCGTTATCGCGGCCTTCGGTATTGCGCATGTAAATAGTACTATCGACGCGCAGGCCGTCCATATGGTATTCATTCAACCACATTGTAATATTGTCAAGGACGAATTGCCGAACTTCCGGCCGGCCGAAATCAGGCCGTCCGCCCCAAGGCGTATCGCCGCGCTCATCATTATAAAAATAAATCCCGCCGCGGTCGTTCTCGCTCCAGCCGTCAAACTGCCATAGATCGGTATCGCCGTAAAAATGATTGTAAACGACGTCTAGCACTACGCCGATACCGCGGGTGTGGCATTCACGTACAAACTTCATCAAGCCGTGGCGCCCGCCCAGCATGCTTTCAACGCTGAAAATGTGGTTTGGCGCGTAGCCCCAGCCGTTGCTGAAAGCCATACTGGTGATTGGCATCAGTTCAATAATGTTAATACCGAGGTCTCGCAAGTAGTCCAACTTTTCGATCGCGCTGTCAAAGGTACCAGATGTAGCAGCGTCGGGGCGGTTGAAAGTGCCGACATGCAGTTCATAAATGACTTGATCTTGGCGCGGCGGCATGGCAAAATTAGCATCGTTCTGCCAATCGAAGTTATTGTCGACAACTACCGAAAAGCCCTTGTCGCTGCTAGTGATAGCTCGAGCGCGCGGGTCGTTCTTCTCGAGCAGCTGGCCGTCGGGCGTCTCGATGATGTATTTGTATTGGTGGCCCGGCTCGACATTGCGAATTAGCGCAAACCAGTAGCCGTCGCCCTCGCTGGTTAGAGGCTGTTTCTCGCCCGCGGTAAACGTCCCGCTGATGAATACTTGCTTGGCAAAAGGCGCCCACACACGGAACTCCGCCCCGCCTCGATATAGCGTCACTCCTAGTTTCTTTTTGATTTGATGCGGCATAACTTATCTTATTGTAGCATAAGTGGGATGAGCAAGTTTCTGCGACTTATATAAAATCCTTTGCCACTTATTTAGCTTCTGCGTTATAATTAGTGAATAATGAGTACAATTACCAACGACGATGTGCGTCATTTGGCACACTTGAGCAGTTTGCAGATGTCAGATGCGGAGGTTGAGTCACTTCGCGCCGATATCGAGAAAATTATCAATTATATCAATCAGTTGGACGAGTTGGATACCGACGGTGTGGAGCCGACGTATCAGGTGACAGGCTTGCAAAACGTCTGGCGCGACGACGAAATTATTGACAGCAGCGTATCGCGGCAACAGCTGCTGGCCTTAGCAGCCGAGCAAAGCGACAATTGCGTGAAAGTGCCAAAGGTGTTGTAGTTATGAAAATTATTGAATTAGTAGATAAGGTTAAAAAAGGCGAGACCACTGCGCGGGCGCAAGTCGAGCAGTCGCTCGCCAAAGCTCAAGAAATCGAGGAATATCATGCGTTGCTAAGCCTGACGGCAGAGCGCGCTCTGCAGCGAGCTGACGAGATCGACGAGCAGATCAAAAAAGGTGAGGATCCGGGCGTCCTAGCGGGCGTACCGTTCGTGGTCAAGGATAATTACTTGGCGTTTGGTGCGCCAACTACTGCGGCGGCGAAAATGCTCGAGAACTTCGAAGCGCCAGTCCAGGCGACCGTCGTCGAGAAGCTTGAAGCGGCCGGCGCGATTTGTATTGGTAAGTCAAATCTCGATGCTTTTGCGCACGGTGGTTCGACCGAGAACTCATATTTTGGTGCGACGCATAATGCCGTTGATCAAACCAAGGTAGCTGGCGGTTCTAGCGGCGGTTCAGCAGTCGTGACAGCGCTAGATGTGGTACCGTTTGCACTTGGTACCGATACTGGCGGCTCGATTCGCCAGCCAGCTAGCTTTAACGGTGTCTACGGCTTCAAGCCGACTTATGGTTTGAGTAGCCGCTACGGTGCGGTGGCGATGGCTTCTAGCACCGACACGATGGGTTGCTTCGCACGGCATGCCGACGATGTGGCATTAGTCACTAGCGTGATGGCTGGTCGCGATGACAAGGATATGACGACGCTGCCGGATTACTTTGAAATGCAAAAATCAGCAGGCGAGCGTTTGAGGGTTGGCCTGATCAGCGAGGCGATGGGCGACGGCGTCGACGCAGAAGTTCGCGCTAACGTTAATGATTTTGCCGATAAATTACGCGCAGCTGGCCACGCGGTCGAAGATGTTGATATGCCAATCCTTAAATATGCTTTGGCGATTTATTATATCGTCGTACCAGCAGAAGTTTCTAGCAATCTGGCGCGCTACGACGGCGTGCGCTACGGCTATCGCGCCGAAGGTGTCAAAACGTTAGCCGAGCTCTACGGCCGCAGCCGCAACGAAGGCTTCATGACCGAGAACAAACGCCGCATCATGATCGGCAGCTATGTGCTATCCAGCGGCTTTTTCGATGCATATTATCTGAAAGCTCAAAAGGCGCGCACTGTTTTGATTAACGAATTCAACAAGCTGTTTGAGAAGTACGATTTCTTGCTGTTGCCAACCGCGCCGACACCGGCGTTTGGCCTGGGCGAAAACACTAGCGATCCAGTCAAGATGTACTTGGCGGATGTCATGACGGTACCACCGAGCTTGGCAGGTTTGCCAGCAATCAGTATACCGGCAGGTAGTAGTTCTAGCGGCCTGCCAATCGGCGCGCAGTTAGTTGGCCCGATGAAGTCCGACGCTAAGTTGATCGCGCTAGCAGGCGATATGGAGGGCGAAAATGAATAATAATTTCGCAACGTGGTTCATTTTGATCGCGGTACTGATTTTGGCGATTGTCGGCGCAGTTTTTATTGCCTTTGCTAGCAAGCGTTCGCCGAAGCTCAAAGTCGAAAAATTCCGCGCCCGTTGGCTGGCGATCGAAAATAGTCTCGACAAAGAAAGTGCTCCCAGCTGGCAGCTAGCTATCCTCAACGCTGATAAGCTTGTTGACAAAGCCTTGCGCGATAGCCGTTACAAGGGCGAGACTATGGGCGAGCGCATGAAAGCTGCCGGTAAGGTTTGGTCGAACGCCAACCATATCTGGGGCGCGCACAAAATTCGCAACCATATCGCACACGAAGCTGATGTCAAGATAAATTATGATATTGCGCGCCGCGCTCTGGCCGCTTACAAACAAGCATTGAAAGATTTAGGAGCAATCTAATGGCAGTATCTGACGAAATTTTACAACAATATGAAATGACCATTGGTATCGAGTGCCACGTCCAGCTGGCGACCAAAACCAAGTTGTTTAGCCCGGCTGATAATGATGCTCGTAATGCCGAGCCAAACGAAAAAACGCATGAAATCGATTTTGGATTGCCAGGCATGCTGCCAGTGCTGAATAAGCACGCTGTCGAGCTGGCGGTGCGCGCCGGTAAAGCGTTGAATGCACCGATTGCTCGCGTTAGCCGGTTTGATCGCAAGCATTATTTCTACCCTGACTTACCAAAGGGCTATCAGACCTCGCAGATGTATCAGCCGATTATTTTGGCTGGCTATGTTGACGCGCCGCTAGAAGACGGTTCGCTCAAACGGGTGCGGATTCATCATGCGCACATGGAAGAGGATGCTGGCAAGTTGACGCACCACGACGGCTATTCGCTGGTTGACCTCAACCGCGCTGGTACACCGTTGATTGAGATCGTCTCGGAGCCGGATATGCACTCGGCTGAGGAAGCCAAGGCTTATGCCTCGGAGCTGCACAAATTGATGGTCTATGCTGGCGTGACGCACGGCGATTTGTATCACGGCAACATGCGTTTTGATGTCAATATTTCGGTGGCTAAGAAAGGCGCGACTGAGCTCGGTAAGCGTGCTGAAGTCAAGAATCTCAATTCGTTCCGCAGCGTCGAACGTGCCGCTGAATACGAATTTAAGCGCCAAGTTGACTTGCTGGAAAGTGGTGAATCGGTGGTGCAGGAAACTCGCGGCTGGAGCGACGACAAGCAAATTACCACTTCACAACGTTCAAAAGAGGACGCCCAGGATTATCGCTACATGCCTGATGCCGACATCCCGCCAGTGGTGCTGAGCGATGAGGAGATTGCTCGGATTCAGGCTGAGGTGCCGATGTTGCCGAACGAGTATCGAGAACGCTGGGTAGGTTTGAAGTTGGATCATTCGGTAATTGATACGGTGCTAGCTCATCAGGAAGCTGCCAAAGTTCTGGACGCCATTTACTCTCTGACTGATAGCAACGAGCAGTCAGTACTGGAGGATTTGAATGTTGATCGTCAGACTTACGACCGGCTAGCTAAAAGAAGTTTCAACTTATTTGCCTCCACGCCAGACGAACAATTAGACTATCAAAAAGTTGAGTCTGGACTAGTTGGTCCGCGCCGCTTGACGCACTTGGCTCTGCTGGCTGAAAAAGGGACGATTAGCTCGAATAGCGCCAAGGAAATCTTTCTCGATTTATTCAATGAAAAGTACTCTGGCGTTATGCCAGAGGATATCGCCAAGGAGAAAAACTTGCTGCAGGTATCTGACGAAGGCACCATCGCTGCCATCGTTGATGAAGTGCTCAGCGACCCGGCCTCGGCGGCTTCCATTGCCGACATTAAAGCTGGCAAGGATAAAGCCATCGGCTATCTAGTCGGCCAAGTCATGAAGCGTTCTAAGGGCCAAGCCAATCCAAGCCTGGCGCAGAAATTAATCCGCGAAAAAATATAAGGTTCGACACTTCAAAAATAGGAGAGAATAGGAGTTAGATTATGAAAAAACCAACCAAAGCTATCATCGCTGCCGCTGGTTTCGGCACGCGGTTTTTGCCGCAGACCAAAGCCATGCCTAAAGAAATGTTGCCGCTAATTGACAAGCCGATTATTCAATATGTCGTCGAGGAATTGGTGGAGGCTGGCATTAAGGATATTATTATCATCGGTAGCGCCAACAAGCGGGCGATCGAAGACCATTTTGATACGCCAAACGAAGAGCTGCTGGCTAACCTGCGCGCTGGCGGCGCCAAAAAGCAGCCGCTAATCGACATCGTCCAGCGCCTGTCTGAGATGGCTAATTTCGTCTATATTCGTCAGAAAGGACCTTACGGCAATGCCACGCCGCTGACTTGCGCTTCACATTTGATTATGCCAGGCGAGTCGGTGATTTACACGTTTGCTGACGACTTCATCGAGGCTAGCCCGAGTCGTTTTCGCCAAATGATTGAGGCATCGCAGCAGCTCGACGGGGCAATTTTGTCGTGTAAGAAAATTGTCGAAGACGCTGAATTCGATCGTTACGGCGTAGTTAACGGCCAGCAAGTCAAAGACGGCGTCATCAAAATGACTAATATCGTTGAAAAACCTGGTAAAGCTAACGCGCCGTCCGATTTGGCGAGCGTCAGCAGCTATTTGCTACCGGGCGAGTTCTTCGGCTATCTCGAGCGGGCTCGCGACGACTTTGACGGCCGCGGCGAATTCACCGTCCAGCCGATTATGCAAGAAATGATTGACGACGGATTTGATTTTTACGGCGTAGAAATCACCAACGGCACATATTATGATACCGGCGATAAATTGGAATACATCAAAACCGTGGTTGATTTCGGATTGAAACATCAAAAACTCGGTCCAGCGCTGCGGCAATTCTTGCAGTCGCGAATTAACGACGAAAATCGCTAAAAGCACTAGCTTTTTTTGACAGAACGTGGTATAATGAGAGTATAACTGCAAAAAGCAGTATTAAAATAAACAAAAAGGAGCGCAAATATTGATGGAATGGGCTCAAATACTTGTCATCATTTTGGCGGCAGCTTTGGCGTTGTTCTTGCTGTTGGCAATTATCCTGACGATCAAGCTAATCCAGATCTCCCGCCAAATCAAACGGGTGGCTTGTGCAGCCGAGCGCACTGCCCTCAAGGTAGAGTCGGTCGCCAACAGCGCGGCTGCTATGGTGGCGCCGGCAGCAATCGCCAAGATCATCAAATCGATGATGTACAAAACTAAAAAACATAAAAATAAGGAGGACTAATTATGTCAAAACGTAAATTTGTTTTGGGGGCGCTCTTTGGCGCAGTTGCCGGAGTAGTCGCTGGCGTCCTAACAGCGCCGAAATCAGGCAAAGAAACCCGTGCTGATCTCAAGAAAAAGGCTAACGAACTAAAGAACGAAGCTGGCGAAAAAGCCGAAGAGGTCAAGGCCAAGGGCGAGAAAGTTTATAGCGATGTCCGCAACAAAGCCAATGCTGCCGTCGAAGAAGGCCGCAAAACTGTTGACGACTATAGCGACCGCGCTGTGCGTGCTGCTAACGCCGCCAAGGACGAATTCAACCGCCCAAGTAAGCGCAAATAATTGTAGCCAATCAAACATTCAAGGCGCTCTGTTTTATTGTAAATCAGGGCGCTTTTTTTATTGTGAAAACTGGCAAATTGTGGCAAACTAAATCTATGGCTAAAAAGCATAATAATATCTTCGCCCGCATGGCTCAGCGTCTGCACGATGACAACGAAAAAGGTTCTCGCCAGGCGCTGCTCGAGGAACTGTTCAACGACTTCAATCGCAATCGCTACGAAATTTACAAGATTAACTTTTTTCGCGGTATATTTTTCGGTTTCGGGTCGCTTTTAGGCGGTACTATGCTGATTGTGCTGCTGGTTTGGGTGCTTAATCTCACCGGCCAACTTGTCCCGAGCGTGGCTGGCTTTATCGATCAAATACTTAATGTTATGCAGAATAGCCGGCGCTAGCGTTGTCAAACGGCTTCTTTACTCCTTAAAATTACTGCGCCAAGAGTGCAGGCAGATTGGCGCGCCGCGTCTTCAAAAACAACCTAGTCTGCGCTATAATAAGCATAAGATATGGGTAGTAATTCAGTACAAGGCCAGCCAGCGCTGCAACCGAGCGATTTCGTGCACCTGCATAACCACACCTTTCATTCGGTGCTAGACGGCTTGACTAAAATCAATGATTTGGTTGATAAGGTCAAAGAATTCGGTATGGAAGCGGCGGCAGTAACCGATCATGGTACGATGAGCGGTATCCTTGACTATTATAAAACTGCCAAAAAGGCTGGTATCAAGCCGATTCTCGGTATCGAGACGTACGTGGCGGCGCGTTCGCGCTTTGACCGCGATCCGGCCAAGGATAAGCAGCGCTTTCACTTGACGGTGCTGGCGATGAACAATACCGGCTTCCATAATCTGATGAAGCTATCGACGCAAGCTAACCTGGAGGGAATGTATTACAAACCGCGGATTGATCACGACTTGCTAGAGGAGCTGAATGAAGGGCTAATTGTGATGAGCGGCTGTGCTAGCGGTGAAATTGGCGTAGCACTCAAAGAAGATGACTACGACCGCGCCCGCGATATCGCCAAATGGTATAAATCGATTCTGGGCGACCGCTACTATCTGGAATTACAAGACCACGGCCATCCAAAATCAAACACACATTGGGACGTCCAGGCAAAAATCAACGAAGGCTTGATAAAATTATCGAAGGAGCTAGACATCGAGATGGTGGTGACTTGCGATGGCCACTACTTGACACATGATCACCAAGACGCGCACGAAATTTTGCTGTGTGTCGGTACTGGTTCGTACTTGAGCGATGAAAAGCGGATGAGTCTGAAAGACTTTGAGCTGCACTTGACCGACCCGCGCGATATTATTGATCACTGGGGAGAGGAATATCCTGAGGTAATTCGTAACACTAAAAAGGTGGCTGACCGCTGTAATGTTGAAATTGAGCTGGGCCGCATTCTTATTCCCAAATATCCGCTGCCTGAAGGCGAGAACGAGCACTCGTATCTGCTGAGATTGACTTATCAGGGTCTATTGCAGCGTTATAATGGCGCTTCGAAAGAGGAAGCCGAGAAATTAGACCCTGACGATATCATCCCGCAATTGTCTGACGAAGTTCGCCAGCGCGCCGAGATGGAGCTGGGCGTGATGGGTAATATGGGTTATGAGGGTTATTTCTTGATTGTTCAGGACTTTATTAACTGGGGTAAATCTCAAGGGATTGTTTTTGGTCCGGGTCGTGGTAGCGCCGCCGGATCGATTATTGCCTACGCACTGAACATCACTGACCTTGACCCGCTGAAGTATGGCCTGCTGTTTGAGCGTTTTCTTAATCCAGATCGTATTTCCATGCCGGATATCGACGTCGATATTCAAGATACTCGCCGCGACGAAGTGATTGAATATTGCGCTAAAAAATACGGCGAAGACCATGTCAGCAACATCGCTACCTTTGGTAAGATGTTCGGCCGCATGGCGGTGCGCGATGTCGCCAGGGTGCTGGAGGTGCCGTATGCCGAGAGCGACCGCTTGGCTAAGTTGGTACCGCCGCCAAACCAGGGCCGGCACATTCCGTTGTCGGTTAGCGTTAAAGAGGACGCCGATCTGCGTAAGGAGTACGAGAATAACCCTACTGCCAAAGAGGTGTTGGACTATGCCATCCAGCTCGAGGGCACGATTCGCAGCCACGGTGTTCATGCCTGTGGCGTGGTGATCGCGCCGGACACGCTGGTTAATTATATTCCGCTAGAAATGGCGCAAAAAGGCGTGGTGGCCACGCAGTTCCCGATGGGCGAAGTCGAGGAATTGGGACTGCTGAAGATGGACTTTTTAGGCCTTTCAAACTTGACGATTATCAATAATGCCATGCGTATTATCAAAAAAGTTTATAAAGAAGAAATCGATCTGGCGCATTTGCCGCTTGATGACAAGCCGACATACGAGCTGTTTCAGCGCGGCGACACCACTGGCGTGTTTCAGTTAGAATCGGCGGGCATGAAACGCTATCTGCGGGCACTCAAGCCAACGCATTTCGAAGACATTATCGCTATGGTGGCTTTGTACCGCCCGGGGCCGATGCAGTTTATCGATAGCTTTATCCGCCGCAAGCACGGCGAAGAGCCGATTACCTACTTGCACGAGGGTATGCGCAACTCGCTGGAAAACACTTACGGAATTTTGGTTTACCAAGAGCAATTTATGCAAATTTCCAAGGAATGGTGCGGCTTTACTGGCGGCCAGGCTGATACGCTGCGTAAAGCTGTCGGTAAGAAAAAAATCGACTTGATGAAAAAGGTTAAGCCGGAGTTCGTCGAGGGCGCGGTCAAAGTTGGCGGCGCCACCCGCGAAATGGCAGAAACTTTCTGGACGCAACTGGAGGAATTCGCTAATTACTGCTTTAACAAGTCGCACGCCGCTTGCTACGGCTTGATTGCTTATTGGACGGCCTATCTAAAAGCGCATTATCCGGACGCTTTCATGGCGGCGCTAATGACCAGCGATCACGACGATATCGACCGCCTGGCGATTGAAATTACCGAGTGCAAGCATATGGGCCTGGAGGTTCTGGCACCGGACGTTAATCAATCTTACGTTGAGTTCGGCGTGGTGCCGGCTGCCAAGCAGGTTCGCTTCGGTATGGCCGCAGTCAAAGGTGTCGGCGTCGGCGCAGTCGAAGAGATTATCCGCGCTCGCGAGGCCGACGGTCCGTTCAAGTCGGTCGAGGATTTTGCCAAACGTGTCAGTACCAGCAAAGTTAATCGCAAAGCTTGGGAATCGCTGGTTAAGGCCGGTGCTTTCGACGCGCTAGGCGACCGCAGCGATTTGCTATTTAATCTCGATACGATTCTAGCTTTTGCCAGCAAGCTGCAAAAGGAAGCGCTCAGCGGGCAAGTTGATATGTTCGCGGCGCTCGGCGGCGACAAATTGATGCCGTCGGTCGAACTGAAGGCTTCGCCAGTCAAATACACCAGCAAAGAACAGCTGATGTGGGAGCGCGAGCTGCTGGGCCTGTATATTAGCGCGCACCCGCTAGATAATTATGATGCCTTTTTCGAGGAGCAGACCATTCCGCTGCACGCCTGCACGCCGCAAATTGACGGGCAGAAAGTATCGGTCGGCGGCTTGGTGTCGACGATTCGCACTATCGTCACCAAGGCTGGCACCAAAATGGCGTTTGTTGGTATCGAGGATAAAACTAGCGAGGCAGAATTAATCGTTTTCCCGAGGCTGTACGAGCAGCTCGGCGACAGCTTGCAACAAGATGCTATCGTCAAAGTAGCGGGCACAATCAACGCCCGCGACCGCGACGGCAACATGACCGACGAAGCCAAAATCATCGCTGACGAAATTAGTATCGTTACCGACAAAGAACTCAACGAATACCAAAGCCACGGCCGTAAAATGACGGCGCCGAAAGGCCGCGCGGCCGTCAAAAGCAAGCGTTATCCGCGCAAAAACACTAACGGTGCGCCAGCTGTGACGGCTGCAGCCAGCGCCAAAGCGGCACCGGCAATCACCGCCAAGCCGCTGGAAAAGCTGGAAACTGTTTATGTCAAGGTCAAGAATCCGAGCGACCGCGACTTGCTGGTCTCGCTCAAGAAACTGTGCAGCCAAAACCCCGGCCAAAACGATATCATTATGATTCTGGGCGAAGATAAATCCAATGCCATCCGTCTGCCGTTTCGGGTCGATGCTCAGCGCAACCTGCGCGCTGGCCTAGCCGAACTGCTGGGCGACGAATGCGTCAAAGTGAAATAGATTAGGGTAAGATAATTTTGGCCAAAGAAAATAGCCCGCCAGAAAGGCCTTGCGCCGAGGCTGGCGGCCTCTAGGCGGGCTATTTTCGGGCGGGCGGTTAGCCCTTGCTGCTCTTGTCTGAGTCTTCTCGTTGCCACTGCCAGCGCCGGATTTTATCAAGTACTCGAAGACACTTGATGAGAATACCGTAACACAGTCCTCCTTGGCACTTCATCTTCGTGGCGTGCCTGAGGATGTGTAGGTAGGCGCTCTCTATGGCGGGTCTCTTGTACTTCATGATCTCTCCTTTTAGAGAACCATGCTCAAGCAAAAAGGGCAACCTTACGCCCTTTTTTCCTAAACTTGAGCGAAAAGCTAATATATATCACATATGGACTGCGAAGTCAATACTTTTTGCAATTATTTCGTAAAATTTGCAAATTTTAGGCATTTTTGGCGGTTTTGCCGCTCGTCGCTAGCTCGTACAGCGCGATTCCGGCCGCTACCGACACATTGAACGACTCTTTTTGCCCGAACATCGGAATCTCAATGATATCGTCAGCCAAATCCAGCCATTCGGGCGCGATACCGTTGACTTCTTCGCCTAACAGCAACGCAATGCGGTCTGGCGTCGAATAATCGCGCAGATTGGTGCTATTGGCGGCTTGTTCCAGGGCGGCGATGCGGTAGCCCAGTTGCCGCAGTTCATCTAGCGGCGGTGCTTCGTGATATTCAAACGGCACCAAACTCTCGGCGCCGAGTGCCGTTTTGTGGATTTGCTGGGTGATTTTTTCACGAATGTGCGGCAGGCGCTGGTCGTCTCGCGTGATTTCACCGTCGATTAGCGCGCAATTTGGCGCTTCGCGGCACAAACTCAAATCTGGGTACGGCGTATAGCCGCTCAAAATCAACCGTTCGACACCGAACCCTTCGCTGGTGCGAAAAATCGACCCGACATTGAAAGTCGAGCGGATGTTGTGGGCGATGACGACGATTTTTGGCATAATTCTATTGTAGCATTGTTTTTAGCGCAAGCTTTTTGCTAAAATAAAGGTGATGGATGAAGAAGAAGTTCAGCGCCGCCGGCGCGAACAAGACGAAAAAGCTACCCGCCAGCGGGCGACTATTTTGGGTTTGCCGTATGTTGATATGCGCAATCTAGAGGACACGCTACCGCTAGTCCCTGGCATGATTCCAATCGAGAAAATGCACCAATACCGCATTGTACCGCTAGCCAAGGGCGGCAACGAAGTGATGTACCAAATCGGCGTGACCTCGCAAACGCCGCAATCTATTTTGCAGAAGATCAAGCGCGAGTATCAAGACCGCGGCGACAAATTGCAGTTTTTGCTGATCAGTGCCAGCGGCTACCGGGCGATGATGCTGCGTTACGATCCGCCGCAGCGCACTGCTTACGATGACATCGAGATTGCTAAAGAGGGCGATAGCAACACCATCGCTCAAGTTAGTCAGACATTAAATCTGGTATCGAGCGAGGAATTATTTGATTTCCTGATCAAGCAGGCGGACAAGCTTGGCGCTAGTGACATTCACATTGAAAACGAGCGTGATTCTATCCGCGTGCGCATGCGCGTCGACGGCGCGCTGCACCCGGTGGCACAGCTAGAACGTTCGCGCTACCGGATTATCATGGGCGAGCTAGCTAGCCGTGCTGGCGTTAGCAGTGCAGCTATGGAATCGCAGTCCGGCCATATGCAGATGGAAATCACCACCGACCAAGGTACGCATCTATTGAACCTGCGCGTCGAGACTGTGCCAACGTTGTACGGGCAAG
The DNA here is from genome assembly GCA_963519435.1 of uncultured Candidatus Saccharibacteria bacterium. Classification (GTDB taxonomy): domain Bacteria; phylum Patescibacteriota; class Saccharimonadia; order Saccharimonadales; family Saccharimonadaceae; genus Saccharimonas. The sequence continues at coordinate 206,777 of CAUQMT010000001.1, forward strand.
ATGCGGTACTGCGTTTGTTTAATTTTGACGAATCATTGTTGAATTTAGACTTGCTGGGCATTCCGCCGCGCCAGCGCAAAGAAATCGACGAAGTTGTCAGCCACCCGCGCGGCCTGGTGCTGATGGTCGGGCCGACTGGCTCGGGTAAATCGACGACGCTTTATAGTATGCTCAACGCGCTGAATACCACCGACCGCAAGCTGATTACGCTCGAGGATCCGATCGAGTATGGCCTGAGCGGCATGTCGCAAATTCCGATCGACACGACGCACGGACAGAGCTTTGCTGATGGTTTGCGCAGTGTTTTGCGCCTCGACCCAGATGTGGTGATGGTTGGCGAGATTCGTGATGTCGATACGGCGCGCACGGCTATTCAGGCGTCAATCACCGGCCACTTGGTGCTATCGAGCTTTCACGCCAATACTACCAGTACAGCCTTTAGCCGTATGATTGATATGATTGGAGTTAATCCGATCTTTTCAAGCGCTATCCGCTTGTTGATTGCCCAGCGTTTGGTGCGGCGTTTAGTCGATCATACCAAGGAAGCGTACGAACCCGATGAAGCAACACGTAAATATGTTCAGCGCGTGCTCGAAAAGCTGCCGCCTGATGTCGAGAAGCCTGATTTGGATAGTTTCAAGCTGTGGCGCCCCGTACCTAGCGAAGATGCGCCGTTTGGCTACAAAGGCCGGGTGGTTATCATGGAGCAGCTGGTTGTTACCGATGAAATCCAGAAGTTTATCCGCGGCGACGTCCAAGATGTTCACCCCGAGACGATAGAAGAAACCGCTCGAAATGAAGGCATGCTAACGCTCGAGCAGGTCGGCGTGCTGGCGGCTTTGCGCGGCGAGACCACGCTCGAAGAAATAGCACGGGTGATTTAACGCAAATTGTGGTATAGTATTGAGTGCTGGCTCTAGGCATAGGGCCTGGGTACAATCATCGTCGATCGCCCCAGCACGGGGCGGGAGGAAGGTTTGAAATGGTCTGGAAAAGGGCTATCATGGGTAGGACCACTACTCTTACTCCTAAATCCTGTGACAATTATAGGCTGGAGAGGTCAACCTCTCCAGATCGCCAGCTTCACGAACTGGCGGCTGGAGGTAAGGGCGGTGCGGCCTGCGCCGCTCTCGTCCTGATGAACTCTGCCCGCGAGGCAGGGTTCTACGTCGAGGTCTTTAGTTGTAGATCGTATCGAGAAAGTTCTTTTGTCGTGGTTATTTACGATGGCCAGGGCGGAGCGATGCTGGCTATTTTTTGCTGTGATGCTACTGGTAGCATCGAGACAGATTTCAGCAAGTATCCGGAACTCTTGATTCCGGAGCCATCAAGCTGGCGTCCATATTTTTGGCGAATGATGGACTGGTATACTAGTCCATCAACCACACTCTAATATCGTCGGCAGCCGCAAAGGCAAGCTCAAGCCAGCAGAGCTGCGCCTTTGCTCTGGGGCGGGGCGCGCGATTCAGTTCGCCGTCCCGCCCCCAACTCAACTACTTAGTGTTGATTTAGGATTTATTTTATGACATTTGCCACTGCTGGTACGACGCGCTTGTCGAATGGCGACGGTATAACTTCGTCGGCGGTTGGACTCTCGACCAGCGCTGCTAGAGCTTCGGCGGCGGCTAGTTTGTGCTGATCGGTAATTTTCTGGACGCCATTGTCGAGTGCGCCGCGGAAAATACCAGGGAAGGCTAAGGAATTATTAACTTGATTTGGGAAGTCGCTGCGGCCAGTCGCTACGACAGCTGCGCCAGCGCTAATCGCGGCATCGGGCATGATTTCGGGCACTGGATTGGCCAGGGCGAAAATAATCGGCTGGCTGGCCATTGCCGCGACCATCTCTGGCGCCAGCGAATTAGCAGCTGATACGCCGATGAAGATATCGGCGCCAGCTAACACTTCTGCTAGCGTACCGCTTTCTGAGGTGTCCAAATATTGCTGCAAGGCGATTTTTTCTGGTGACAGGTCAGTGCGGTCGCCGCTCAGCGCGCCGTGGCGATCGAGCGCAATTAAGTTTTTGACGCCGTACAGATTGAGCAGTTTGATAATCGCCGTACCAGCCGCGCCTGGCCCTGCCAGGACGACTTTGCAGTCGCGCAAGTTCTTGTCGACAACCTTGGCGGCGTTGATCAGCCCGGCTAGCACTACTACTGCCGTACCGTGCTGGTCATCGTGAAATACTGGAATGTCTAATTCGGCTTTCAAACGCTCCTCGATCTCGAAGCATTTTGGCGAAGCGATGTCCTCTAAATTAATCGCCCCAAAGCTCGGCGCTATCGCCTTGATGGCAGTGATAATTTCTTCTGGCTGATGGACGTCCAAGACAATTGGCACGGCGTCGACATTAGCAAAATGCTTGAACAGCAGCGCCTTACCCTCCATGACTGGCATGGCGGCTTTCGGCCCCAAATCGCCCAAGCCTAAAATCGCTGAACCGTCAGAAATCACGCCGACCAAATTGTTCGTCCAAGTGTATTTCGGCAAATCCGCCGGGTTCTCGGCGATGGCTTGGCTGATCGCGCCGACGCCCGGGCTGTAATAAGCGCTAAGTTTATCGCGGTCAATTTCGCCGTTATCGCGCAGCGCGGTGGTGATTTTACCTTTATATTTTTGGTGTAGTTCGAGTGCTAGTTTGTTGTAATCCATGAGTATATTATAGCGCGTTTTGGCATTTTGGGCGCGCATGTTGAACTAAATGGCAGTTTGTAGCATAATATATTTATGAGAAGAAATGGAGAGTTTTTAGGCACAATAAGAAACCGGTTGACAACATTTTTGGCAGTTGGAAGTTTAGCGTTAAGCTCGTTTGTCGGGTCGTGCTCGGCTGAGCATCAGACGCCGGATCCTACGCCAGCCGGGAGTACTGCCTCCGAGAGCGCTACTGCCGGGACACTAACCTATGAGGAGTTAGCCAAAAAAATTGGCGAGGGTGATTCAGTTTGGATCGCGCCAGTTGCTTACATACAGAGTACAGACGGTGAAAACAGCGGCAAGATTGTTGTACGCCCAGCTGCTGAAGTCAACGGCGACCCGACATGTCAGCAACCTGGCGAATCGCGGCAGGTGGGCGACGAACAGGTAAGATACTACGCCGTTGAAGATGGCAAATTGGTGGAAGTAGACCCTCCGTCATCCAAGGCGGCCAGACGGTCGGATAGCGTCGATGAAAATACGGTTATCTGCGTGAAATTTGACGGGGCAGTCGACGGATTCCAACCAGGAGCGGAGCTTCCGACGACTATGGTTATTGACGGCGAGCCCTACCGTGTCGTATACGTAGAGGGTTCAACAGAAAACTCGTCGACCCCGCGTCAAGCTCTTGACCCAACCGATGAATAGCTATTTTGCTTGCATTTTAGTATAGTTTGTGGTATAATAAAAAGACATACCAATTTTAATTTCGAGGTGAAAGTATAACGAAATGGATATATTAAAATCTGGCAGGTCAGCTATGAGGCATGCAGCGTCTGAGGGGTCTACTGGCTTAGATTGGGATTGGCTGCCCAAGAAGGAGTTAAGGAAACCGATAGTCGCTCTCTCTGCGCTTGTTGTAGTGGCAACTTGTTCTACCGTGCGTGCATCTATGGAGTTTGCTGCGAATGAAGAAGATCCTACTCCTGTGACAGACAGGACTGATAATTTGCCTCAGCCAGCGGTGCCAGGCGACTCTATTGACACTAGCACTGACACTGATCAGTCTTCTTCGGACAGAGTAGTGGTAGACGGAGCTTTCTACGAGAGCACTTGCCAAATATGGCGAGAATCGGGGCAAGCTGGTAAATTCGTATGTGCCAACCCGAATAGAACTTTCAATCCGGGGGTTCAGCCGGTAGGCGGTGCTAACCCTGATACTAAGTTTTACGTCAATATCGATAGCGCTGACAAGTCAACCACGGCGTAGGGTTTTTTGAAATTGATAAAATATCAAGCGCAGCTGGTGGCTAGATGGACTCTGCCGCTAGCCATCTTTGCGTCTATTGCTTGCCGCTTGATATTGTGTTAGAATACTTGCATTGTACGAGAGTTAATGATTCGGGCTTTGTTCGGTGTGGAGCCGCAGAGGTACAACTGCGTGGCCAGCCAGAGCGGGCTTGAAAGATAGGAAAAATTATGAGTTTTGCATTAATCCAAAAAGTCAACGACGAGCAAAAGAAAGCGCAAGTTGTCGATGTTCGCAGCGGCGACACCGTGCGCGTGTATCAGAAAATCAAAGAGGGCAACAAAGAGCGCATTCAGATGTTCGAGGGCGTGGTCATCCGCACCGACAACAAAGGCCAGCACACTAGCCGCATCACCGTTCGCAAAGTTGCTTCGGGCGTCGGCGTCGAAAAATCGTTCTTGCTGCACAGTCCGCTGGTCGAAAAAGTCGAGATTGTGCGCCGGGCCAAGGTTCGCCGCAACTTCTTGAGCTTCTTGCGCAAACGCAGCGGCAAGTCGGCCCGCCTGACTGCTGTTAAGTTCGACCGCGAGGCGGTAAATGCCGTCCGCGATAAACACGCCGAAGAAGAAGCCGCTCGCTTGAAAGAGGAAAAAGCCAAAGAAGCCGCCGAGAAGAAAGCCGCCGAAGACGCTAAACAAGCCGAATTGGACGCCAAGGCCGCTGAAGTAGCCGCTCGCCACGCCGAAAATTAACGGCAGTCTCTGCGTCTAGCACTAACGATAAATCCCGCCGATGAGCGGGATTTTGTTTTGCCAGCGAAATAACCGTGAAAAGGAAAGTGCCCGCCGAGGCGGCTCAAGCAGAACGTGCGTGTTCCGCGAGCCGCCCCAGCGGGCGTCGGAGAGGAAACGGCCCACCGAAGTAGGCTGACAGCAAGGCAGGATTTCTGCCTGCGGGCCGTTTCCTCGGGGGTTGGGGTCAACGGCCGCCGTGGCGGCGGGCCGGTCACGTGTTGTCGGTCGCCATGGATGCGGCAAATACAACTATGGCAAAAACCATAATTGTAATAAGCAAACTGACCCAGAAACTTAGGGCCGGGATTGCGCTACACAGCGAGTGTAGCACCCCCAGCACAATCATAACTGCCCAGGCCAAGATGGCCCAGGTGATGGTCGGAATTCCGACCATCACGAACAGGATAAACAATTTACCCTTCACACTAAACACCCCCTCTCGATAGTCAACGTGCTTAGCTTACCAATATTATAACACAAATTCCGCCACCTGTGTCTGCGATTGAGCCTCGTGCTGCCATTTGTTATCATGAACTTATGATTCTGGGGATTGACGAGGTTGGGCGCGGGCCGTGGGCGGGGCCGCTGGTGGTCGGCGCGGTGATTCTGGGCGGCGCCGAGATTGACGGCTTGGATGATAGTAAAAAGCTGACCAAAAAGCGCCGCGAAGCGCTGGACGTGGAAATTCGCGAAAAGGCGGCTGCCTGGGCGCTGGGCTGGGTGAGTGCCCAGGAACTAGACGATATTGGCATGAGCGAGGCGCTGCGCCTGGCGACGCGGCGGGCGGTCGAGCAAATTCAAGCGCAATGCCGCCAGCAAAATCTAGCTTTTAGCGAAATCATCATCGATGGCAAGGTGAATTTTCTGCGCGGCACGGCGCTAGAGAAGTTCGCTATGACCATGCCTAAGGCCGACGGTTTGATTCCGAGCGTGTCGGCGGCGTCGATCGTCTCCAAGGTGGCACGCGACCAGTTCATGGCCGAGCAGGCAGCGGTCTATCCGGGGTACGGTTTCGCGTCGAACGCTGGCTATGGCGTGGCCAAGCATCGGGCGGCGATTGAGCGCCTGGGTGTGACGCCGCTGCACCGGCTGAGTTTCGCGCCGCTGGCGAAGTATGCTGTGACGCCGCGAGCAGTGCCTCAGAAAAAATCAGGGCAACTTTACGTGGGCCCCAGATATTTTTCTGATGGCGCTCGAGCGGCGGAACTGCATCAAGACGCTATCAACTATTCTGCAGAGGCTGCCCTGATTTTTTCTGGGGATACCGCTCCAGACAGCTCTATATGTATTAATGAAAAAACAATGACAACTCGCCAAATCGGCGATAAAGGCGAGCAAGCGGCAGCAGATTGGCTGATGGCGCGCGGCCATGAGATTGTGGCGCGGAATTGGCGGACGCGGTACTGCGAAATCGATATCGTCAGCGTGAAAGGCGAGGTGTTGTATTTCACCGAGGTGAAGTATCGTAAGAACGATGATTTCGGCGATGGACTGGCGGCGATTACCACCAAAAAGCAGCGGCAGATGCGTTTCGCGGCAGAGTTGTTTTTGGCGGGCAAGCCAGAATACAGCGGCATGGCGGCCAAGCTGCTAGCCGCCAGTGTGAGCGGCGACCCGCCAGCTGTCCAAGCGGTAGTAGAAGTAAATTAAACCAAAGAAAATAGCCCGCCGAACGAGCTCAAGCTGAACGATAATTCAGCGAGCTATTTTCAGCGGGCGGTTAGCCCTTCTTAGACTCCTTTCTGTAGTCTTCAATCTGGACGGTCTTGAGCATCATTTTCTTATCGGTTGTCTTGAGCTCTCGCTCCAGGATGCCCTTACGCGTCCCACTAGGGAGGTACGCGATAGCCTCCTCAGCGACCCTACGGTAGTCGAACGCACACTCCTGCGTGAACGACAGGAGTTGCGATACCATAACGGTATCGCTCTTGAGTCCGACGAGCGTCACGTGGAGACGCTCGTCGGACCTCTTCGCCTTCTTGGCGTCCTCGGCTGCGCGAGCGCGGCCGAGGGTGTAGCCGCTGACCCCGGTCATGACGACCAGGGCGATGACGGCGATGATGACGATGGTGACCGCGGTGATGTTCATGGTTCCTCCTTAGGACCCACGCTATCGCTCAGACAAAAAGGGCAACCTTCCGCCCTCTTTTAGATAATCTGAGCGAAAAGCTATTATGAATATAGCACATTATCGTACAAATGTCAAGCGTTTTAACGAAAAATGTGTCATAATAATTTTGCGACCTCTGTAAAAGCCGCAAAATTACTTATCTTAAAAAACCGAAATTACTTTGCTAGAGCCGCTATGACTGCCGCTTTGTCGCGGTCGATTAGGTCTAGTTTGCCCTCTAAATCTAGTATTCCCATGTCGATGGCGCGGACGAGCGACTGGTCGCGGCGCAGCGGCGTGAAAAATTCGCGGTATTCGGCTAGCTGCTGGCGCGTCATCAGCAGCATGGCGGCGTAGCGCGGGAAATAATCGTGGCTTTTGTCGCTGGCGAAAGTTTGCTCGATCCAACTCCACTGGCTGCGCATCCAGCGCCAGGCGGCTTCGCGGCCGTAGCGATTACGCAGCAGGTCGACAAACCAGCGAACGGTATCCTGGCTGCGGATGATGTCGGTGTTGGTGAGCAGCCCGATCAAGCGTGCTAACTGCTCGGCGTCGCGTGTTGCGGTAATCCCTGCGGCGATGTCGCTGCGCAGGTCGGCTGATTGCGTGGCTTGGTAGGCTTCAAGCAGCTGGCTGACTATATCTGCCGGCTGATCGCTATAGCGGACGGCGGCACCGATGATTGATGGGCGCAGGTCGGCGCTGAGCTCGGCCAGAGGCGTATCCTGGTAGAGCTGGCGCGCGGTACTGATTGCCGCTGCGTCCTCGCTATATAGCATGCAATCGATGATGGCGGCGCGCAGTTTGCTGCCAGATTCTAGCTCGCCGGGGTGTTTGTTCCAACCTAGGCGTTCGAATTGCGGACGAGCTAGCTTGCCTGATAGGCGGCGCAGCAGCTTTTCGGCTGCTTCGTCTTGGTCAACGAATTTCTTGAGATCGCTGATGGCTAGCGAGATGATTTCCCAGACAGTCTGATCGCTTTCGTTTTGGAAGGCGGCTAGCGCTTCGACTAGCGTACTGCTAGCAATTAGACCGCCGCGGGCTAGTAGGATTTGCTCATTGAGGTACTGGGCTCGTTGTACTGGCGTTAATATGCCATCGGTGATGGCCTGCAAAATGCGCGCCTGTAGGGCGTCGTCATAGCAAGTGATAAAGTGCGAGGCATTTTGATGATTGAGCAGCAATAGTCCGTCTGGCGCGGGCGAAAGGCGCTGTTCGCGCTCCTTTAGGGTTTCGGGCAGGCGCTGGTCGTTGGCACCGAGCGGAATCGGCCACAAACGATCAGACGGCTGGTGCGGCCCAGTGAAGAATTGTTCTTGGCGGAGCGTCAACTCGCCATTGTCGAGCGACGCGTAAACTACAGGGTAGCCCGGTTGTGAGATCCAGGTGTTCATTAGCGCCCCGACATCTTTGCCGCTAGCTTGGCTTAGGCATTCCCAGAGGTCGTCGCCAGTGGTGTTGCTATACTTGAAGCGGGTGAAATACTGCTTGAGGCCAGCGCGGAACGCTTCATCACCGATCCATAGTTGCATCATTCGCAGCAGCCGGCCGCCTTTGGCGTAGACGATCGCTCCATCAAACAGCGCGCTAATTTCGGCTGGGCTCGATACGTCGGTTTGAACTGGCTGTACGCCGTCGATGCTATCGCGGCGCAGGGCAGCAACGCCCTCGTTGTTGGCAAACTCGTCCCATTGCCGCCAATCCGGATGCAGCGCGTCAGTTGCTAGGTATTCCATCAGCGTAGCGAAACTCTCGTTCAGCCACAGGTTATTCCACCACTTCATAGTTACTAGATTGCCAAACCACTGGTGGCTTAATTCGTGGGCGATAACCGTCGCAATGTATTGGCGGGTCGAAACGCTAGCGGTTGCCGGATCGGCCAGCAGGGCGGTTTCGCGGTAGGTCACCAAGCCCCAATTCTCCATAGCGCCGCTAGAAAAATCAGGTAGTGCTACATGGTCAGATTTCGGCAGCGGGTAAGGCACGCCAAAATACTCGTTGAAAAAGTCAATTGTTTGTGCCGCGTGCTGGAGCGCCCAGTTCAAGCTGTCGGCTGATTGCGCTGGCGTGGCGTAGACGTTGACTTCGACGCCGCTCTTGGTGGCAGTAGTCGCGCGCTGTAAATCGCCAGCGACAAAGGCCGCCAGGTAAGTGCTCATACGCGGTGTTTGCTCGAAAGTGGTCAGCGTTCCCTCGCTGCTTTCCCTCTGCGAAATGATTGGCATATTACTGAGTACTACCGGCTCGTTTGATAATATTGAAATCGCAAATGTCGCTTTGGCCTCTGGTTCATCAACGCATGGGAAGGCTTCGCGGGCATGGTGGCTTTCGAATTGGGTGGCGTATAACTCGCATTTCTGGCCTTGATGCTCATAATAGCAAGGATAAATACCGTGCATGGCGTCGGTTAATGTTAACGAGAATTTGATAGTAATTTGCACTGGACCGTCGTCAGCGTTGTCAAGTGTCAAAATGTCGTTGTCGGTTGATGTCTTGACTGCTTGGCCGTTGGCAGTAGCCTCTTCTATCTGCAGATCTTTGGCGTGCAAGCGAATTGGCTCGGCTGTCAGATGCTGGCCGCGGATAGTTGCTGTGCCGCGGATTGAGCGCTTGCTCTTCGCTTGACGTAAATCCCATTGGATGTCGTAATGTTCTGGTTGAAATTGAGAAAATAATCTGTCCATACGTCCATTATAGCAGGGTGGTATAATATGCTTATGCAGCGGCGGCGTAGAATGGTCCTGGTAGCGGTAATTTTGATAGGTACTCTCGGGTGGGTTGTTGTTAAGGAGTGGCCAAATTTGTCGCTGATGCCGCCAGATTCGCAGTCTCAACAGTCGGGGCCGAACTTTGGCTCTGGCGAAGTAGCGCGCGATGCTCTAGCGGCATTACCAACCAAGGGCCGCGCCCCCAAGACTGGCTACAAGCGCTCGCAGTTCGGCGACGGCTGGACCAAGGCGGGCGGCTGCGATACGCGCAACGTTATCTTGCGGCGCGACTTGGCAAACGCTGTCCTGGGCGATGACAACTGCAAAGTACAGGCTGGCGCTCTTAGCGACCCGTACACTGGGCAGCGGATCGCTTTCAAGCGCGGTGCTAATTCTAGTGGCGCTGTGCAGATTGACCACGTAGTGGCGCTGAGCAATGCTTGGCAGACTGGCGCTCAGCAGCTATCTAGCGAACAGCGAATCAGTCTGGCTAACGACCCGCTTGAGCTGTTAGCTGTCGACGGACCAGCTAACCAGCAGAAAGGCGATGGCGATGCGGCGACTTGGCTGCCCTCTAACAAACCTTTTCGCTGCCAGTATATTGCCCGTCAAATTGCCGTCAAGAAAAAATATTCGCTGTGGGTGACACCGCCGGAACGCACGGCTATGGAGCGGATTTTGGCGAGTTGTCCGGAACAGCGCTTGCCGGCGTGATATAATTCTAAATATGACAAAACAGCAGCAACAGCGATATTCTCTCTATGATATATTTGCGATACTTTTTGTAACGACACTATTGGTTAGCAATATTGTCAGCGTTAAAATTGTATCTGTTGGCTGGCTGACTTTTGATGCTGGCACGGTTTTGTTTCCGCTAGCGTATATCGTGGGTGATATAATTACTGAGGTTTATGGTTATCGTCGGATGCGCCGGCTGATTTATAGCGGTGTGGCAGCTTTGATGCTGATGACGTTGACTTTTTGGGTGGTGCAATTACTGCCGGCAGATAGTAGCTGGACGGGGCAAGCGGCGTTTGAATCGACGTTGGGCGTGGTCTGGCGGTTGGCTATCGGTTCGGCAACGGCGCTGTTCGTCGGCGAGATCATGAATGCTTACGTAATGGGGCGGATGAAAGTTGCTAGCCGCGGCCGCGGTTTGTGGCGGCGGATGATTGGCAGTTCATTGGCTGGTAACGCGCTAGATACGGTGATCTTCTCGACGATTGCTTTTGCCGGTACCATGCCGATAACCAGCTTTTGGCAGCTTATCATCACGGTGTTTTTGATCAAGATGGCTGTAGAGATTATGGTCTCGCCGTTGACGATGCGCTTGATCGCCCGCGTGAAAAAGCATGAGAAATTGGATACGTTCGAGCAGCCAGCGAAATACCTGGTGAATTAGTTGCTTGGTTTATCCTGGCGTTAGATTTTGACGCGGTTTTATTTTATAATGTGACGCCGATTGGTAAATTATCGCCGTAGTAGCGAGCTAGAAACGACTGCTTGAAATCAAAAAATGTGCCGTCTAGCAGCGAGGCGCGGATCTGGTCGACAGTGCGCACTACGAAGCGTTCATTATGAATGCTGGCGAGCGTAGCACCGAGAATCTCATCGGCGCGAAACAGATGATTGATGTAAGCGCGCGTATGATGCTGGCAAGTATAACAGTCGCACTCAGCGTCGATCGGCGCGAAGTCCTCGCGAAAGCGAGCATTGCTGATGTTGATGCGGCCGTCAAATGTATACAGAGCGCCGTTGCGGGCTTGGCGGGTCGGCGCGACACAATCGAAAGTATCGATGCCATATTCGACGCCGAGAAACAAATCGGCCGGCTGCGAACCTAAGCCTAATAGGTGGCGCGGCTTATCCTCGGGCAAAGTCTCGCAGACCCAGCGGACGACATCGGCAATCTCGCCAGGCTGGAAAACGCCGCCGATGCCGTAGCCGTCGAAGTTGCGCTCGCCCAGGAAATTGGCCGATTGGCGGCGCAGTGTTTCGTCGCGGGCGCCCTGGACTACGCCGTAGAGAGCTTGCAGGTTCTCGCCGCGCGCTAGATGTTCGGCGTTTAGCTCATCGTGGCGAACCAAGCAGCGCTCCGCCCAAGCGTGCGTTCGCTGCATTGCCTTTACAATCGTGCCGCGGGCCGCTAGCGGTGCAGTCAGCTCATCAAAAGCCATATGAATATCAGCGCCGATGGCGTGCTGCAGCTCCATCGACGATTCGGGCGTCATCATTATATATTTGCCATCCAGATGCGACCGAAATTGCGCGCCTTGGTCGGTAACTTTGGCTAGCTGATTAGCAGACTTGACCGCTTGCGCAGCGTTGCCTTTTTGGGTGTGAGCGACGGCATCAATGCCTTTTTTGTAAGCAATTCCCAGGCTGAAAATCTGAAAGCCGCCGCTGTCAGTGAAAGTCGGCCCATCGTAATCCATAAATTTACCTAGGCCGCCAGCTTTATGAATGATTTCGGCGCCTGGCCGCTGCATCAAATGATAAGTATTGGCCAAAATTGATTGCCCGTCGTAGGCTTTGACTTGTTCGACAGTCAACGCTTTGACGGTTGCTTTAGTGCCGCCAACGATGAAAGCTGGCGTTTGAATCGTGCCGTGCGGCGTTTGAATCGCACCAGCACGCGCCAAGGTGCCGGGGAGGCGATGGGTAATACTGAAGGCAAGGGGTTGATTCATAAGGTCTAGTATATCATTTACCTCCTGGCGGCAAAGTGTAATTTTTGCCAAAAAAATGAAATATGTTGAAAACATTGACGGTCCTCAGTAAGTATAGTATAATTATAATTAGCCTTTCAGATAAAGGCTGCCTGATGCGTGCGGAGAGACTGCATGTATCCGAGGTAGCGGTCTGGATAGGCTGCACCTCAATATGCTAGAGAGGACTGGCATGTACAACCCTATTCTTTGCAACGTGATTTTCGTGCTCTGTAGTGCGATTTTCAGCGTCATCGCGGTTGTTGCTGCTTATCAGCTCAAGGTCATGAGAATGTTTGTCGCTCTCGGGACACTTTTCTCGTTTGACTATCTTTATACGACTACGGTGGCTCTTTCTGCTATGGTCAACTTGCCAGCGGAGTTTCCGCTGGATGGCTTTGATGAATTGGTGTATAAAGCCGACGCCTGGATGGCGTTGATCTGCTTTATCCTTGCGACTATAGTCGCTGTAGACAGGAAGCGGCCAAGGGTCCTGGCCTGGATCTCCAGGCTGTGGATTCGTAGGGCGCAGACAGATAGGATCTCTGCCCTCGTCAAGATGGCGCAGCTGAGCCTAACCGAGCAGGCCCGGGGACCCCGTGAGGGTTATCCCCCAGAGAGCCCAGACGACGCATGAGGTGCGGGGGCGGGATGCGCGATTTATTTCGCCGTCCCGCCCCCAACTCAACTCTTTGTGAAATATTTTTGTATCGCACTGCTGGTCTTGACGCCGCCAGCCCTCGCGTGTTACATTAAATACGTACTCATCCGGCCGGCAGGTCGGTTGTTTTCGTATTGGAACTAAAAGAAAGGAATTATATGGAAGATTTGAATATCAAGCAGTTGACGCTAGCGGTGCGGGCGATTGCTGATGAAAAGGCGTTGCCCGAAGAAACTGTACTAAACGTAATCGAGCAGGCGATCGCTGCTGCCTGGCGCCGCGATAACGGCGAGCGCGAGCAAAATGTGCGCGCCGAACTTAATATCAATGACGGCACCGCCAAGGTGTTTGTCCAGCGCGAAGTCGTCGAGGATGTCGTCAATCCGGCCACTGAAATCAGCTTGGCGGACGCTCAGGCAGGGAAGCCAGATGCTCAGTTAGGGGATACTGTCGAGGAAGCTCATGAAGTTAAGTCCTTTGGCCGAGTGGCCGCCCAGACTGCCAAGCAGGTCGTCATGCAGCGCTTGCGCGAAGCCGAGCGCGAAGTTGTTCTGGCAGAGTTCGAAGACAAAATCGGTACGGTCGTTACCGGCATGGTGCAGCGCGTCGAGCCGCGCGTGGTGCGTGTTGAGTTAGGCAAGGCTACCGGTATTATCCCGCAGAGCGAGCAGATTCAAGGCGAGTTTTACAAAATTGGCTCGCGGATCAAAGTATTAATCAAAGACATCGAACGCGAAGGCCGCGGCCCGCAGCTAATCCTCAGCCGTGGCAGCGAGGACTTTATCGAATATCTCTTCCGCCAAGAAGTGCCCGAGATGGAAACTGGCGCCGTCGAGATCAAAGGCATCGCCCGCGAAGCTGGCCGTCGCACTAAACTAGCGGTTGCTAGCACGGTGCCAGGCGTTGACCCGGTCGGAACGTTCGTCGGCGGTCACGGCGCGCGCGTCAATGCGGTGATGAGCGAAATCGGCGAGCAAGAGAAAATCGATATCGTTACCTATGATGATAATATAGATACGTATATCCGCAATGCTCTTAGCCCGGCTGAGATTGTTAAAGTTGAGATTGATAAGGACAAAAAAACCGCCAATGTTTACGTTACTGAAGACCAGCAATCAATCGCTATTGGCCGCGGCGGGCAAAATGTGCGTTTGGCGAGCCGCCTGACTGGCTACGAATTAAATATCGAGACCACAGCGCCGAAATCAGCCGAGAAAAAACCGCGCAAGAACGTCGAGGAAGACCTGTTTAGCGCTATCGAAAATCAAGACTAAAACCCGCAGCCGCTTTTTGCAAATTAGCACTCTGCCTTGACGAGTGCTAATTTGTTATGTATAATTGACCGTAATGGGCAATACGCTCAGAACGGAGAACTCATGATGCCAGAAGACTTTGCAGATTTTATTTCGCGATTGACCGACAACGCGCGCGCTAGCGTCCAGCATGCTGACGCGATTGCTCGCGGTAACGGTAGTAATTACATTGGGACGGAGCACTTGCTGCTCGGCGTTTTGGCGCAAGGGTCGAGCTCGGCGGCGCAAGTATTGACTGATGCTGGCGTAACCTTGCAACAAGCTGAAATGATTCTGGATATCAAACCGTCCCGGGTAGTTACCAGTACCGGCATGGTGGGCCTTAGCGAGACGGCTTTGTTGACATTGCGCATGGCGTGGGAAGCGGCGCGCGAGTATGGCCATGATTATCTCGGCACAGAGCACATTCTGTACAGTGTTTTGCGTCAAGGTAACGCCCGAGCGACAGCGCTGCTGCGCGAAATGGGCATCAACGTCGATATGATAATCAGCGAACTCGAGAAGTCGTTTGAAGAGAATCGCGGCGAACATGGCGATATTGCTACCGAGCCGCGGCGCCGCGGCAATACGCGCGGTGGGGCGCTTAGCGCCTTTGGCGTGGATTTGACGGCACGGGCAGCTAACGGCGAACTTGACCCGATGATTGGTCGCGACAAAGAGCTAGAGCGAATGATTACTATCCTTAGCCGCCGCACCAAGAATAACCCAGTATTGATTGGCGACCCAGGCGTTGGCAAAACCGCTATCGTTGAGGGGCTGGCGCAGCGGATCGTCCGCGAGGACATACCGGGCCATTTGTTGGATCGCCGCGTGGTTATGTTAGATATGGCGGCGATGATTGCCGGTACTAAATATCGTGGCGAATTCGAGGATCGGCTGAAAAAGGTAATTGCTGAAGTCAAAAAACAGGGTAATATCATTCTTTTTATTGATGAATTGCACCTGCTGGTTGGCGCTGGCGCCTCGGAAGGTTCGATGGATGCGGCCAATATCCTCAAGCCGGCGTTGGCGCGCGGCGAGCTGCACATGATTGGCGCGACGACTCTCGATGAATATCGCAAGCACATCGAGAAAGACACGGCGCTAGAACGGCGTTTTCAGACGATCGTCGTCAAAGAGCCAACTATGGCGCAGACAATCGCTATTTTGAAAGGTCTTAAAAATTATTATGAAAAGCATCATGGCGTCAAAATTACCGACGAAGTGATCGAATCGGCGGTATATATGAGCGACCGCTACGTCAGCGACCGTTTCATGCCCGATAAAGCGATTGACGTGCTCGATGAGGCAGCTGCTCGAGTTCGCGTCAAGCGGGGCCACCGACCGAGCCGCGAGCGCGAATATCTCAAAGAACTCAAGCACCTCAATGAGCGCATGGAGGATGCTGTCTCGCATGAAGATTACCAGCGAGCTGCCATGTACAAACAGCGTATTAGCCAGATTAGCAAAAAACTCGAGACAGAAGTTGCTGCCCAAAAAGGCCGCCGCGCTATCCAACTGACCGATGACGATGTGGCGCATGCTATCGCTGTGATGACCAATATTCCAGTCGAAAAAGTCCAGACTAGCGAAGCGAAGTTGCTGCGCCAGCTCGAAAAGCATCTCGGCAAGTACGTCATTGGCCAGCGCGAGGCTATCGGTAAGGTAGCGCGGGCAATCCGCCGCAGCCGCAGCGGTGTGGCTAGCAGCCGGCGACCGATTGGCAGTTTCGTCTTCATGGGACCGACTGGTGTCGGCAAAACGCAATTAGCTAAGGTGCTGGCACGAGAAGTTTTCGGCAGCGAAGAAGCGCTTATCAAAATCGACATGAGCGAATTCGGCGAGAAGCACAATACGTCGCGCCTGCTCGGGGCGCCAGCTGGTTATGTTGGTTACGAGGACGGCGGTAAATTGACTGACAAAGTTCGCCGCCAGCCGTACAGCGTGGTGCTTTTTGACGAAATTGAAAAGGCTCATCCAGACGTATTCAACCTGCTGCTGCAGCTACTGGAAGATGGGACGATGACTGATGCTAAGGGGCGCGAAGTTAGCTTTCGTAATACGATTATCATCTTGACTAGCAATCTCGGCGCCGACAAAATGACCAAAGAGTCGGAACTTGGCTTTCACTCTAGCCGCGACAAAGGCAGCGAAATTGACGATTTGCACCGCCGCAACGCTAAATTTGCTCGCGATGCTCTCGATAAGTTTATGCGTCCTGAGCTGATTAATCGCTTTGACGGGATTATCACTTTCCGAGCATTGACTCGCGCCGAGGTCGGTAAGATCTTCGACCTGCTGATCGGCGAGCTGCGCCAGCGTTTGGTGCGCAAAGGCCTGGCCCTTACGATTAAACCTAGTGCCAAAAAATTCCTTATCGACAAGGGTTACGGTATCAAATACGGCGCCCGTCCGCTGCGCCGCGTCATCGAGGACGAGGTTGAGCATGCTATTGCTGAGCAAGTACTTGACGGCGCCTATGCTAAAGGTGATATCCTAGAAGTAGGGATCAAGAAAGGAGCGATAGCGATTGAACGGCGCAGCGAAACCGACAGTCAGACGTAATATCGTCTCGAAAATCATCGCTTTGTTGGCAGTGATAAGTATTACTGCTGGCGGTTTTTTCTATGGCCAAATAGCCTTTGATACTTATCGAGCGTCGACTTTCACGCCGCCTGCAGCTGTTGCCGCGGTTGAAGACTCAATTAAGTTGACGCCGACAGCACAGCGTACCTTCCGAGCAACTCAGCCAGCTATTGAGACTAGCGATCAGTTCAATGCTCATTGCAAAAGTACCGAACGTACCGCAGCCATCTTGGGCTGCTACTATGGCGATAAGATTTATCTTTTTGACGTCGAAAATGCCGAATTAGCTGGCGCCAAAGAAGTAACAGCGGCGCACGAATTGTTGCACGCCCAGTATGCGCGGCTGAATATCTTCGAGCGGCCTAAAGTCGACGCTATGATCAAAAAGGCTTATCAAAAGGTCAAAAATGAACCGGAAATTGCCAAAGCTATGGAATACTACCGCGAGGCCGAGCCAGGCGCCGAGCTAGATGAGCTACATTCGATTATCGGTACCACGATTGGCGAGCTCGATTCTGATCTTGAACAATATTATGCGCGTTATTTCACTGATCGAGCGTCAATTGTCGCCAAAAACCAAGCTTACACGGCAGTATTTACCCGAGTTAACGTTCGGGCTGAAGCACTGCAATCCAAACTGCAGTCAGCTGCTAAGCAAATCAAACAAGATGTCGAAGCTTATCAGTCTGACTTATCGCAAATTAACGCTGATATTAATAGTTTTAATGAACGGGCCAGGAGCGGTGAGTTTAGTTCGCAAGCTGACTTCACAGTGGCGCGGTCGGCGCTGCAGCAGCGAATTAGCGCTATCAATGCTCGGCAGAGTTCGCTCAATTCGCGGATTAAAGCTTACAATGACGATGTGGCAACTCTCAAAAGCTTAGCCGTTAAAGCCGATCAGCTCAATCAAAGCATCAACGGCGTAGCCGCGCCGGCCGGAGTAAATAGTGGCCAAAGCGCGCAGTAATTTCGTCTGCCAAAATTGCGGTGCCAGCTATCCGAAATGGACGGGCAAGTGCGAGAATTGCGGCGAATGGAACACGCTCGTCGAACAGATAGTCGAGACCAAGGGCGCTTCGGCGGTAGCGCGCAGCCATTCGCGCGGTAAAATCCTAAAGCCGCAGTCGATGCGTTCAATCGCTGCCGAAGATTCAGTAAAACGCTTGCCGACCGGTATTGTTGACCTCGACGCAGTGCTAGGCGGCGGGATCCTGCCGGCAGGCGTAATGCTGTTAGCGGGGCAGCCGGGAATTGGCAAATCGACGCTGTTGATGCAGGTAGCAGCGCATGTTGCTGAGCAATCATCGGTTCTATATGTCAGCGGCGAAGAAAGCGCTTCTCAGGTCAAGCTCCGCGCTACGCGCCTCGGTGCGACCTCTGGCGATGACTTGCAGTTTGTCGCTAGTACTAGCGCTGACGACATCGCGGCGACAATTCGCAGCGGCCAATATAAATTGGTGATCATCGACAGTATTCAGACGCTTAGTCTCGAGGAAATCGCCAGCGCGCCAGGTACCGTTAGCCAGATTACTAACTCGAGCAATGTCATTATCCGGGCAGCAAAAGCTTCGGGCGCAGCGGTAATTTTAGTAGGCCACGTCACCAAGGAGGGATCGATCGCTGGGCCGAAAGTTCTCGAGCATCTGGTCGATGTGGTCTTGCAATTCGAAGGTGACCGTTACGGCGGCTTCAAAGTGGTGCGCGCCGTCAAGAATCGCTACGGCTCGACTAGCGAAGCGGCAATTTTCGAGATGAACGATAAGGGTTTGCGGGTCGTCGAAAATCCGTCAGCCGCGCTGTTAGCCGAGCGCCAAAACGCCGATGGTTCGGTGGTATTGGCGACGCTTGAAGGCAACCGTCCGATTCTCGTTGAGATCCAAGCTCTTGTCAACTCGACTAATTTCGGGTATCCTAAGAGGACAGCCAGCGGTTTCGATCTCAACCGCCTCAATCTGCTCATCGCGGTGCTAGAGAAGCGCACCAAATTGAATTTATCCGATAAAGATATTTATGTGAATGTAGTTGGCGGCTTGAAGCTTGCCGACCGGGCAGCAGACTTGGCGGTGGCGATGGCGATTGCTAGCGCGGCGGCTGGGCGTAAACTCGACGATGGCCTGGTGGTATTCGGCGAAGTGGGCTTAGGCGGCGAGATTCGCTCGGCACAAGGCGCCGATAAGCGCCTGAACGAAGCCAAAAAACTTGGTTTCACCCAAGCGATTGCGCCAGCAACCTCTGGCAAAAAGAATTCATTTGTAAAAGGCGTCAAAGATTTACGCCAAGCTTTGATCGGTTATCTCAAGTAGTCAATAGTCAATCAAGGCAAAAAGAAAGGAAAATATGCAAACCAAAGACTTAATATTATTGGCGGTAACGCTGCTTATTTTGGGCGAGGTGTCGTACTTATTAGCGCGCCTGCCCAAGAACTCCATCAAATCAAAAGATCGGGCTATCTTGGTAGATACCTCGGTGTTGATGGACGGGCGAATTGTACCGGTAGCGCAAACTGGCTTTATCGGCGGTACGCTGGTGATTCCACGCTCGGTTATCGGCGAACTGCAGTTTCTAGCTGACCACGCCGATGCTGATAAACGTGCTCGTGCTCGCTATGGGCTTGATGTGGTCACCGAGTTGCAAGCTATGGAGCGCGTCAACGTCGAATTGCTGCAAGACGGCAGCCACGCTCGCGAAGGCGTTGACGACCGCCTACTCAAGCTAGCTAAGCAGCACGGCGCAGTGATCATGACGCTAGATTATAATCTAAACAAGGTTGCCGCCGTCGAGGGTACCGAAGTGCTAAACCTTAACGAATTAGCGCAGAGTATCCGGATGGAGCATCTACCCGGCGAGAAAATTACGTTAGAGCTTATTCAGAAGGGGCAGGACGCGCATCAGGGCGTGGGCTACCTACCAGACGGCACAATGGTTGTCGTCGAGCAGGCGAGCGCTCAGATAGGTCAGACGCTAAATGTCGAAATTATCCGTAATTTGCAGACCGCAGCCGGCCGGATGATCTTTGCCAAGAAAATAGAGACTACCAGCAAACCCCTCAAATCGACCGCCAAAGCTGCGAGTAAAACTCAAAAAACGGCGAAAATCGCAGCCGCAGCAGTATCAAAAACGCCCGCGAAAAGTACTGCTAGCGCCAAGCAGCGTCCTGCCAGTCGCGCCCGCGGCCAATCGTCAGCTGGCAGCGCTAGCAACCGTGATTCGGCTAAAAAGGTAGGCGAAACCAAAACTCAAGCTAGACCAGCCAGCAAAAAAGCTAATTCGCCGAAAACAAAACCGCAGCCGAAGCCAGCTGCTCCAGCGACTCGGCGCCAGAGTGCTCGCCGCCGCCCCGACCACGAGAGCGACTTGATCGATCTAGTCAATAACCAATAAAATCGCCAGCACGATATACAAATAGCACGCTGCTAGGAGCGTGCTATTTTGCTGGGTATTAGCGACAAACTACTGCGATACGAAGCGGGTTTAATCGTCGTCATCGCTGCTACTGTTTGGATTGTAGCTGGCGCTACTAGTCGCCGTGTAGTAGCCAGTGTCGGTAATTTTGGCGGTTAGCGTGCCGCTACTGGCTGCTGACAGGTTGCCTTTATGAATATTCCAGATGCCGCTGCTGTCGACTTGCTTGCTGGCGACAACGGTGCTGCCAGATAATAATTCGATGTTTTGCAGTTTGTAGCGGCCGCTGGTATAGACGATGGATACGCCGCCGCTAGTTACTGTTAGCGTAACGTTCGGCTTTGGATCGTCGCACTTGTGTGCATCGTCGTCTTTCTCGGCGTCGTAGCTAGAGTCGTTAGGCGTGACTATCTCTTTTCTGGTGATTGGATCAGCCATTTTCATGACATCGATTTCGATCTTGGCAGCTTCGGGCGTACAGGACGTAGCTTTCTTTTTCGAGACGCGGTCGAAAGTCATCTTAGCATTGGTAGCAGCGCTAGCCTTGTTGTAATACGACGGATAAATCTCGCCCTTGATTGTCTGGATGCCGCTCGGCGCAGTATACCAGTCGCTTAATTTTAGTTTACCTTGGTCGGCATACATCTTGGAGATGTCGGCCATCGTACGGTCGAAGAACATAGCCGGAATCAGCGAGTTGCCATTGCGCAGCGGCGAGGTGTCAGAATTGCCTAGCCACACCGCCATCGATAGGTTCGGCGTGTAGCCGGCAGCCCAGATATCTTTAGCGCTAACCTTGCCATTAATCTCGCTGTTGCTGGTACCAGTCTTGATAGCTGCCTTGACACCGGCGCGGCCGAGGTTGACTAGGTAGTCGCGGCCCGCCAATCCAGCGCGCGCCTTGCCGTCGCCAAGGATGTCGCTAACGATGTAAGCTGCTTGCTGGTCGATGACTTGCTTGCTAGATTCTTTGTATTGTTTGAGGGTTTGTCCATTGCTGTTGGCGACTTTCAGGATAGTCGTCTGCGGTTTATAAGTGCCCATTCGTCCTAGTGTTGCGAAAGCGTTAACGTGGTCAACCAAGCGTGTGCCGCAGCCGCCGATAGCGCTCGATAGGCCAGCTTGCGCGTCGGCGCCTTGCGTGCAGTACTGCAAATCGCCGGCGGAGCGTATCAGCGACCAGGTGCTGCCGCTGTTGTTCTTCTCGTTGATGGCCATAGCTTTGATAGCTGGAATATTGCGAGAGCGGGCCAATGCTTGGCGCAATGTGATATTGCCTTGGAATTTGTTGTCGGCGTTGTTCGGACTATAATTGCCCGGGAAAGTTGTCTTGGAGTCGGCTAGAATCGAGCCGCTGCCGTAATTGGCGTTATTGCCGCCTTGGTTGCTAAATAAGCGGGCGTAAACAAGCGGCTTAATCGACGAACCCGGCTGAATGAAAGCGGTGGCCGCATTGTCCTGCCCGAAGCCGGCATAATTGAAGTCGCGGCTGCCGACTAGGGCGATAAGCTGGCCAGTCTTGGTATCCTCAATAGCTGCTGCACCGTTTGAGAAGCCAGCAAACTGCGAGCAGTTGCGATAACCGCAGTTGCCATCGGTAATCTCGCCGTTAAATAATTTGGCTATATTGGTTTCTAGGGTTGTTTGCGCGTCGAGGTCGAGTGTTGTCTTGACTGATAAACCGCCTTCGCCGACGATAGTCTTGCCGAGTTCTTCCTCTAGCTGTTTCTTGACCATTTGGACGAAGTGCGGCGCCTTAACGTTGGCATATTGGTCGGCCAGCGGTTTGATGGTGTCCATAATGTCGACTTTCTTGGCTGCCGCTGCCTCTTGTTTGGATATGTAATTCATCGACACCATGTCGTCCAGTACTTTGTGCTGGCGTTCGACAAGCGCTTTGCGGCCGTAGGTATTGTACGGGTTGTAAAGCGACGGATTGTTCGGGATAGCGGCTAGCAGCGAGCATTCCGGTAAGGTTAAATCTTTGGATGATTTGCCGAAGTAAGTTTGCGCGGCCGATTCGACGCCGTTGCGCCGGCCGCCGTACGGCGATTCGTTGAGGTACAAGCCGAGGATTTGGTCTTTGCTGTACATTCGTTCGACCTCGATGGCTAGAATCATCTCTTTGATTTTGCGCGGAATACCCGACAAGCCCCGCTGCATAGCTTCGTCCTTAGTAAAGAACACTTTCTTGACTAGCTGCTGCGTCAGCGTCGAGCCGCCCTGCACGGCGTTGCCCTGCGAGTTGCTGATAAAGGCGCGAACAATGCCGCTAGCGCTGATGCCGCTGTGCTTATAAAAATCTTTGTCCTCGATGGCTATGGTGGCCTTGCCCATGCATGGCGCGATGGTTTTGGCGTCAACCACTAGCGTGTAGTCGCCGGTACCTTTGTCCTCCCAGAGCAGTTTGTCGTTGCGGTCGTAATATTTGGTGACTGTCGTTTTGACGCGCTGTGCTAGGGTATCAGGGTTGATTTTGTCGAGATCTTTGCGGAAATAGGCGAATAGCGAAGCTATGCCGATGACGATTAGCAGTAAAGCTATACCAACAACTTTCAGCGCCATAATTGCGCCGTCGCGGCTAAACCAGTATTTGGCTAGGCGTTTCGGATGCAAGCGGTATAGTAAGCGCTTGACCGGATGTTTCGGCAAAGTTGCCAGATATTCGGCTTTTTTGCGCGCTCGCGCGTCTTTCTTGACTCGGCGTTTATTGGCTAAATTAGCATAAGCGCTGACGCCGCCAGCTACTTTTCGTTTCTTGTTTCCCACTTTCACTCTTCCCATAAGCAATATTTCCACCATTATAGCACTGTTCGCATCACGACGGCTAGTGCTTTTGCTGATAATTTGCAAATATGTTACTATCTCACTATTAAATAAAGAAAGGTTTCAGATGACGCTAGCAGAAGAACTAACGTGGCGCGGACTCATCAACCAGACGACGTTCGCTGATGTCAAAGATATAAACGAGCCGCGAACGTTCTATTTTGGCGTTGACCCTAGCGCGCCGAGTATGACTATCGGCAACTTGGCGGCGATGATGTTGTGCCGGCATTTTATCGACCACGGCTACAAACCGCTGCTGCTAGTCGGCGGCGCTACCGGCATGATTGGCGATCCAGACGGCAAAAAGCAAGAGCGCGACCTGCGCAATGCCGAAACAGTGGCGCGCAATGTTGAAGGTCTGGCGGCGCAATTCCGCCAAGTTTTCCGCGGCCAGGATTTTGAGATTGTTGATAATGCCGACTGGTTCTCGCAGATTAATTACATTGATTTCTTGCACAAAATCGGCAAACATATCAGCATGACGCAGCTGCTCGACCGCGAATTCGTGCAGCAGCGTATCGGCGAGGGCGGCGCTGGTATCAGCTACGGCGAATTTAGCTACGGGCTGATTCAAGGGTATGACTTTTTACACTTGTACCGCGAAAAAGGCGCCACTTTGCAACTAGCTGGCGCCGACCAGTGGGGCAATAGCATCATTGGCGTGTCGCTGATTCGCAAGCTCGAGAGCAGCGAAGCGCACGTTTTGACCGCGCCGCTAGTTATCAACAAGCAAACTGGCGTCAAGTTCGGCAAGTCCGAGGGCGGCGCTATCTGGCTCGACCCCGAGATGACCAGTCCGTACAAGTTCTATCAATTCTGGCTCAACTGCGACGACGAAACCAGCGAGGATCTCATCAAAATCTACACGCTGCTCGACCGCGAAACCGTCGAAGCGCTGATCGACAACCATCGGGCCAATCCAGGCGAACGGGCTTTGCAAAAAACCTTAGCGCGCGAAGTTACTGATTTGGTGCACGGTCGCCAGCGCCGCGAAAGCGTCGAGCGGGTGACGGCGGCGCTATTTGGCGGCGGCGATATTGCGGCGCTTAACGGCGATGATTTGAATGCTTTGGCTAACGAAATCCCGACAATTGACCTCGAGACGACGGTCGTAGCAGCGCTGGTCGCTGCTGGCTTATGCGCTAGCAACGGCGAAGCGCGTCGGCTGATTCAGAATAACGCGATTAGCGTCAACGGCGCGAAGATTGCCGGCGATATGCCGCTAACCGAAACTAGCTTAATCAAAAAAGGCAAGAATGACTTCTTGCTGGTAAAATAATCAGAATAGGAGGAAATCATGAAGAAAATTATCGGTTTTGACTTGGACGACACGCTGGCGGTTAGTAAATCGGCGATTTCGCCGCGCATGGCGGGCTTGCTCGCTAAATTGCTGGAAAATTATCAAGTTTGCGTCATTTCTGGCGGCAAATTCGAGCAGTTTGAGAAGCAAGTAATCGGCAAGATGAACGTTTCGCCGGAATTGCTGGCGCGGTTCCATATGATGCCGACGTGCGGCACACGTTATTATACATTTAACGTCGATGCGAACGAGTGGCAAACGCACTATAAAGAAGATTTCACCGACGAACAAAAACAAAAAATCACCCAAGTCTTGGAAGAATCAGCGCGCAAGTTTGATCTATGGGAAGCAAATCCCGACGGCGAAATTATCGAAGATCGTTTGAGCCAAGTAACTTATTCAGCACTCGGTCAGCAAGCTTCGCCCGAGAAAAAATACGCCTGGGCGGAAGCCAACAAAGTAGTCCGCAAACAAATGCGCGACGATGTCGCCGCCAAATTGCCAGAGTTCGAAGTACACCTGGGTGGTACCACCAGCGTCGATATCACCAAAATCGGCGTCGATAAAGCCTACGGCATGAAAAAGCTGATGGAAGCTACTGGCGCCAGCAAAGAAGAAATCTTGTTCTTCGGCGATAAGTTAGAAGAGGGCGGCAACGACTTCCCGGTCAAAAACCTAGGCATTGACTGCATCGCCGTGGAGCGCTGGCAAGACACCGCCTACGCGCTAGAAGGCATCATCGCCGTGACCGAGTAGATTTTCGAGCGAAATTCGAGCCAACAAAACACCCGACTAGCTAACCGGGTGTTTTTAATAAAATCAAGGGAAAGTGATAAGCGAGGCGGGCCGCCCCGGCGCGAGAAATTGGGGAAAATCTCGCGCCGGGGCGGCAATCACTCGTCGCGAAGGAACAGCCCCTTGTAGGGGCGCTCGTCCTCCGCGACCTCGTCATCAAAGGAGAAGTACAATGGGTACTCCTCCTCCAGGGGGATTTCCCCCTCTGGGTCGCTCATGATTCACCTCCTCAGTGAACCATCCTCGCGGCAATGGGTGGTCGTCTATGCCACCGTGCGAGATGCTTGCTCGCGATTGAATCTCGAACATGCATCTCGCCCGGTGGGCCTCGCTTATCAAAAAACTCTTTTGGACAAGGATTTGCTCAACTTGTCAACAAAAGCTGATATATATATCATACTGGAACAGGAATGTCAACAATTTTCGCATTTTCCCGCAAAATCTATAAAATTTCAAAGTAAAATAAATAACTTAACAAAAACCTCACCAAAGAAAATAGCCCGCCGAACTGGCTCAAACCGGAATTGGGTTTTATATCAACCCGGGAAACACTTAATACTTAAGTGTTTCAACCAGTATTGAACCAATTCGGCGAGCTATTTTCAGGCGGGCGTTTCAGCCCCTGAAGACCTCCCTCCAGGCCGCTTCGGCCCGAGCGGACCGGACCTGAGCCCGGCCCGAGGCTCGGTTAGCCCGGACCTGAGCCCGGCCCGAGGCTCGGGCGGCCCGGTTGGCCCGGACCTGAGCCCACCGGGCCGCCCAGACCCGGTGGGTTGAGGCCGTGGGCAACAGCAGCGCGCACGCTGCCGCGCACACGACGACAGTGATGATGGAAGCGGAAATAATTGCGAGGGTAGCGCTCATGATTCCTCCTTCGAATCATGCTCAAGGTAAAAAGGGCAACCTTCCGCCCTTTTATTTGGTTTAACCTTGAGCGAAAAGCTAGTATTAATATAGCATAGAGTGGTAAAATTGTCAATACTTTTCGCAATTTTCCTGAAAACTAGTACAATAAACTTATGAATCTCGCAACTAACCTCGATCAAATCAAAGGTGTCGGCCCCAAAACCGCAGCCGAGCTGCGCCAGGCGGGACTCGAAACGGTTGGCGATATTTTGCTGTTTTTGCCGCGCAAGCACGAAGATTTCACGCACGTGACGCCAATTGCCGAGCTGCAGCCAGGCAAAGTAACGATTCGCGCCCGCTGCCAGCAAATCAGCACTCGGCCAGTCCGCCGCGGCCTGCGCCTGACTACGGCGGTGCTGGCCGACGACACTAGCAAGCTCAACGCTATTTGGTTCAATCAGCCGTACCGGGTGCAGCAGCTAGGCAGCAGCGATGAGTGGTTTTATTTTAGCGGCGAGTTCGAGTATAACTACGGCCGCTACCAGCTAACCAATCCGACGGCCGAGCTCGCCAAGGAGCTGCCAGTACAAGCCGATCGGCTGCTGCCGGTTTACCATGCGGTGCGCGGGCTAAAATCGCAAACAGTACGCAAAGTCATCGAGCAATTGCGCCCGCTAATGAGCGTTTTGCCCGAAACTTTGCCGCCGAGCGTCGTGCAAAGCGAGCGGCTACTCGATCGTGCCGCAGCGATTTCGGCGATGCATTTTCCGCGCAACGAAAGAGAAGTTGAACAGGCTCGCCAGCGCTTAGCCTTCGAAGAGCTATTCGAGCTGGTTTTGGCTAGCCAGCTCAACAAAATTGACAACCAGAAGCTAGCTGGCTTCGCGATTCCGTTTGAAAAGTCTGTCGTACAGGATTTTGTCAAGAAATTACCGTTCGCGCTAACCAACGCTCAGCGCCGCGCCGCCTGGGACATCTTGCAAGATTTCGAGCATGCTAGGCCGATGAACCGCTTGCTGCAGGGCGATGTCGGCAGTGGCAAGACAGTGGTAGCCGGATTGGCAGCGCGACAGGCGGCGAGCGCTGGTTATCAGACGGCATTCATGGCGCCGACCGAGATTTTGGCGCGGCAGCACGCCGAGACGCTAGCGAAGCTTCTCGAGCCTTTCGGCGTGACGGTCGGGTTGCTGATCGGCAGCGTCAAGGGTAAAGTCCGCGCTATGCTTTATCAGCAAATCGCAAACGGTGCGATTGACGTGGTCGTCGGTACGCATGCGCTCATCCAGGATAAAGTAGAATTTCACAGCTTGGGCTTCGTGATTATCGATGAGCAGCACCGCTTCGGTGTCGAGCAGCGGCAGAAATTGCTGATGAAGGTTAAGGACGAGGAGGTGAAGTCGGGAGCGCTCGATATGCTTTCTGAACCTATGACGATCGCCGCTGGCTCGTCTCGAGAGACCGGGCGCGCAGCCCCAGGCTCGCGAGCGAGACACGGAGGTGAGGAAAGTGTATCGAGCGTCCCGCTAGACACGAAAAAATTATCAGTAGCTGCCATGCCGCACCTCTTAGCGATGACGGCCACGCCGATCCCGCGCAGTTTGGCGCTGACTGTTTACGGCGAACTAGACGTCAGCGTCCTCGACGAGCAGCCACGCGGCCGGCGGCCGATTCTTACTAAAATTATTTCGCCGCCCTCGCGCGAGGCCGCTTATACTGCTATCGACCAGCAAATTGCCCAGGGCCGCCAAGTTTACGTAGTTTGCAGCTTGATTGCCGATAGCGATTCTAGCGATCGCAAAAGCGTCGAAGCCGAATACAAGCGACTCAAAAATAGTATTTTTGGCCACCGCCGCATCGCTATGCTGCACGGCAAGATGACTGCTAGCGAAAAAGATCAAATCATGCAGGCTTTCAAAGATCAACGATATGATATCTTGGTTAGCACCACCGTCATCGAGGTTGGTGTCGACGTGCCGAACGCTACGATTATGATGATTGAGGACGCCGACCAATTTGGCTTAGCGCAGTTGCATCAGCTGCGCGGGCGGGTCGGCCGCGGCCAGCACCAAAGCTTCTGCTATTTGATGATGAGTACGAATAACAAACCGTCGCAGCGTTTGCGGGAAATAGAAAAATCCAGCGACGGCTTTCATCTAGCAGAGGTCGATATGAGCTTGCGCGGCCCCGGCGAGATTTACGGACGCATGCAGCACGGCGCGCTTAATCTGCAAATCGCTACGCTAGCCGACACGCAGCTGATTGCTCGCGCCCAAAAAGCCGCTAAACGCTTCATTGATAGCGGCGAAAGTTTATCAAAGTATCCAGCACTAGAAGCGCGCGTCCGCCACAACCAGCGGGTGACGACGCTTAATTAGAATTATTTTCGAGTTTTTTAATTGTTTTTTCTAGATTGATTATACGCTTCGTGTGATTTTCGGTTATGTAGTCAGTGGACCAAAACTTGTTGCTCTGAATAAAAAATATTACACCTATCAGAATCGTATTGATAATTGTCAATACGGCGATAATCGATATGACTATAGTTTGTTTGCTGGTTTTGCTGTTTCGCATACTTAACCTCCGAGGAATGCTGATGTTTTGTATCTTTAGGCTCTCCGTAACTTAAAACCGAGTATATAGCACGATGCTTATGTTTGGCAAGTCCTATCTGTCTTTTGCCTTTTGCCGAGCCACTGCCAAACGGCGTGCTATAATACAATGCATGTACAGCGGGACAACATTTCGTTCGCATTCGGGTAATTTTATCGGCGTGCACCAGAAAATCGACCGGATTGCTCGCCGCGATTTGCGCAAAATATCAAGGGTTGGCCGCGGTTTTCCTTCTGCCAAGGATATTTTGCATTTCGAAGGCAACAACGGCCCCGACGGCATCAAGCGCAAAAGTCCAGGCGTCGATGAGCCGTGGCATTTCATCGACCCCAGCGACCCCAGCGATACGGCGCTAGTCGAGATGATTATGGATCATTACGCCAATTTGGTGCAGGCGCTTAAGAAGCGTAATAATGTGCGGGCAGCCTTTGAGGCGGCCTGGATGGCGCATGCTATCACCGACGGACTAACACCGGCGCATCATTATCCACTAGGTGAAAAGATCGAGGAGCTGTGGGGACGGCCTCAGAACGAGCGGGCGTCGATCGCCGAAAAAGGCATCATCAGAGGCTCGACCATGCGCGAGACTCTTAGCAAAAACTGGGAGTATTGGGGTGCCAAGGGTGTATTTGCGACACATTTGCTATTTGAGCTAGGCGTAGCTACCAGCATCAAGACGACCAAGTTTCCCGATTCGGCGCCAAATTCAATCTGGCTTAAACTAGCAGATGATAAGGATTTGCAGACGGTATTTCTCGATGCAGTGCAGCAAGTCTACGCGCTAGGCATGTACGAGGAATTCTGGAAGCGCGGCTGGACGACTCATCTAGCGCAGCAGACGCGGCAAACGCTGATCCCGCTGATCGCGAATGTCATCACCTATTTTTGGTACCGCGCCTACCGCGAGGCGCACCAGTGAGCTCGATCCGAGTAATCGCTGGGCGCTTCGGCGGGCGGCTACTAGATGCGCCTAAAGAAAACAGCACCCGCACCAAGCCGATGGGCGAGCGGATTCGCAATGCTATGTTTAATAGTATTGGCAACGAGATTAACGGCGCACAGGTTTTAGACGCTTTTGCTGGTACTGGCGCGGTTGGTCTCGAAGCTCTCAGCCGCGGCGCTGCCCATGTAACGTTTATCGAGCGCGATAAAATTGCTCAAAAAATCTTAAGCAATAATGTGTCCTCGCTAGGCGTTCAATATGAAACAAAAATTATTAGCGCCTCTGTCAATTCATGGATTGAGTCTGGCGGCGCAGGCAAGTATGACATAATCTTCGCCGATCCGCCATACAAAAATCCGCAGTTTTCCACAGTTAGCAAGCTTTTTGGACTTCTCAAACCAGGCGGGCTTATGGTATTATCACATCCAGGAAGAGGTGAGGAACCAAATCTGGGAAACGAAATTGTTGTGGTGGACAATCGTAGTTATGGAAATGCTTATCTCACCTCTTTCCGCCGAGAATCGTGTGATTCGTGATTTTTGGGGAATTAAAATAGCCCGCGATATACGGGTTATTTTTTTATGCGTATTTTCCTCAGAGTGTGTATCGAATCTCCTTGGTGCGGATGAAAGGACTTGAACCTTCACGCTCGAAAGCACATGCTCCTAAGGCTAGATAATTAAGCTTTCTTTTCACTTAGCGGAGGAACTACGCACACCGCCAACAAGAGGCTTACAACAGGCAAATAATGGGCAATAAAGGCAAAAATGATATAAGAGTTCTAACTCGCTGTTTTTGTTTGTTATTGTACAGGGCGCAAGGAGTCAATTCTGGAGTCTAGGGCGGAGTCTAATTAATCAAATTGGATAAGTAAGATTCTCTACTCTTAGGGGGTAGCCGTTCTTAAGAATAAGAGTGATATAATGGTGGTTAAAGTTTTAGCGAGGGGTGGCGAATTAACTAAGCAAAAAAGGAATAACGCCTCATGAGCAAATGGGAAGATCGTATACAGAATAGTGCCACATATACTGCAGCCAAGAAATTATTAGCCAGGTTAAATGAGATAGACTCTGACAGTATGTCTCTTGAAGCAATCGATGCTATCAATCGGG
>CAUQMT010000002.1:0-160225 GCA_963519435.1 uncultured Candidatus Saccharibacteria bacterium
CCGGGTTCTCATCCCGGCAACCCGGGTTCGATTCCCGGTAGAGTCACCATAAAGGAATTACGATACTCTTCGGAGTCTTTTTTTGTATATAGATTTAATATAATGGACCGCTGCATTACCCCCCATACTACAATAATCGCCTCGGTGCTATAATGAATGTATGCAGCAAATAGTCTTGGTTGTAAAGGCGCAAACTAGTGGTGAAGCGCAGGATATTTTAGATAGAATAGGAATCAAAAAAGATTCTTCCGATAAATTTGAGGCTATGTCCGAAAAGCTGTTTCTTGTAACAATAAAACGCAGTGAGCAAATAGATCCTCAAATATATGCTAATATACACAAAAGTCTTGAAATAGGTATATTGAGCGATTCGAGTTCTCGCAAACGGGCAGAAGAAGTTTTCAAGGCTGTCTATGAAGTGGAGATTCAATTGCGTAAATTGCTGCTGTATCTACCTGATTTAGTTGAGACGTATTATGATATTTTATTGCAGCACGGAAAGTATCTAGACAAATGTAAATCAAAGGATACTGAAAATAATTTAATTTTCAAAAAGAATTTAGATACACTGGTTTCTTATTTAACTCTAGGCGAGATAATAGAAATTCTAGGATACGATTTCTCATGGTCTTCACATCAGTTAACTGCTGACGATCTGAATGAGTTGCTAAACAGAAGCAGTTCTTTTGAAGACTTCAAAGCAAAGTTTGGCGAGAAATGCAGAGCTATTATTATCTGGGATGTGATTGCCAAGGAAATCTTGCAAAAGGATATATCTTGGAAGGACATGAAGATCAAGTTAAATAAGTTGAAGGAGTATAGAGACGCCGCAGCTCATCATAATCATTTTACAGAGAAGAAAAAAATAAATGCTATAGAACTAGCTAAGAAAATTGAAAAAGATATTAAGCTTCCAGCGAAGTCTTCATTGTCTCCAGAACAGCAAGCCCAACTACAAATCCTTGGTGAACAAATAGCAAATAGTCTACAAAGTATACAGAAGATATATTTCAATACAGAAACACTTAGACAATTAGCAGAATATCAGCAATCTTTAGCATCCAATATGATCAAAAACTTTAGTACACCAAGTTATCTTAAAAATTTTGGCGAAATATTAAATAAAACCTGTCCGACGATTAAAAATATAGGTGAATCACTTTCAAAATTGACACCCTACATACCCCCTATTCCCCCTATTCAATATAGCTTTCTGAGAGCCGAAGACGACAAACATGTCGATAGTAAAAGTATCGAAAATGATACGCCAGACGAATAAAAAAGAAATCTAAAAGCCCCAAAAACATTGACCCAACTGCAAGCGCTATGTATAATCCTAAACATAAAGCGTCCGAGTTCCAGTCACGCCGGAACGAGCTGGGTGTCAAAATACACCACGGGAGTGAAGCCGTAAAGTCACACAACCGAAATCGCGATCTATCGTAGAGCCGGTACTGAGCGCTATAATCCAGTAATGAATTATAGAACAAGGATGGGACCGCGGGAGGTCTCTTTTTTGATCTTTCGTTCCTTGGGTAAATAATATAAATTTATTGTGCCTGAGGAGGTTTTTATCATGGATAAGAAATTAAACAGAGAAAACTTAAAAATTGCTATCCAAAAAGATGGACGGCTTACCGAAGATTCTCTGAGAACGATGCGGATGATGGGTCTTGAATTCGAGGTGTACGGCCGTAGACTTTTTGCTGCATGCCGCAATTATCCAGTTGAAATCTTGTTTTGCCGCGACGATGATATACCTGGCTATATAGAGCGCGGCGCTGTAGACATCGGTATTGTTGGCCAAAACGTTTTGCGTGAAGCTGGAGCTACTGCTACGCGTGAAATTCTGCGTCCAGGATTTGGCTATTGTAAGCTTGTTGCCGCTGTTCCTAAAGAATCAAATATTACTACGATTAAAGATTTGCAAGGAAAAATAATTGCTACAACTTTCCCAAACACGACTAGAAAATATTTTGCGAAACGCGGTATTGACATTAAAACTACTGTGATAGCTGGATCGGTTGAAATTACACCCGCACTTGGGGTGGCAGATGCGATTGTTGATATAATGGCTAGCGGTAGTACTCTTTTATTAAATGACCTACGCCCCATAGAAACAATTCTAGAAACCGAAGCCGTTCTTATTAGAAACGAAAAGACGCTTTCAAAAGACAAGGAAGATCTAATTGCTCAGATGCTAGTTCGTCTTGAGTCGGCACTTGCTGCAAAGAATTTGAAATATATTATGATGAACGCACCCAAAGAGAATATCGATAAAATTAAAAATATCGCCCCTGGACTTGACGCTCCAACTGTAATGGAATTAACGAAGCCCGGTTGGCTGGCTGTACATGCCGTCATGAATGAAGATGAGTTTTGGAAGGTGGCTAGCAAATTGAAAAGTCTTGGCGCGCGCGGGATTCTCGTGTCACCGATTGAAAAAATCATAGCATAAGGAGGATGTATGACAATTAGAGAATTATACGAAATCATAGAGAGCAGACGCAACAGTGATAAAGACATGTCCTACACAAGACAATTATTCGACAGAGGCTTAGATAGGATTATCCAAAAGGTTGGCGAAGAATCAGTTGAAGTTGTGATTGCTGCAAAGAATGATGAGAACGATGAATTTATTGGCGAGGTTGCCGATTTGGTTTATCACCTTCTAGTTTTGTTGGTTGCCAAAGATATTAAGATTACCGATATAGAGCGGCGTCTTCACGAACGTCACGATAAGTCATAAATGAGTTGAATATATAACGAGAGTGTGACAACATCACCGTAAGGTTGGACAGCACATTCAAAATTAAGGAGAGAATGATGATGAACTCAACAACCACGGCTGTCATCACTGCTGCGAACGGTAACGGAACGGCAATTGAAGTCATTACTAGTCCGCTTACCCGTACAGAGTATGTTAGTCGAGGACGGATACTAGGAGAGAACACAGAGAGACTTGGTGCTGAACAGGCCGGTTTTCTCGTGTTGTCGCAAAGCCAAAGCCATTTTGAAATGGCTGGCGGAGAGTTCTGTGGTAATGCATCGCGGGCAGCTGCTGTGCTGTTCTCGAAACTGCGAGGTGCTGATAACGTAGAATTTACGGTATCTGGCTTCAAAGGTCTCGTTAGCGCGACTGTCGATAGGCGGTCGGATAACGAGTACTATGTCCGATGCAGGTTTCCGGGTATGTCTGTCGGGGTTTACCCTGTCGAAGGCCATGAACAGACGATAAACATCGTCGATCTTGGTGGCATCGTCCATGTTGTGGTAGAGAGTAGATTCCCAGCTCAAGCAGAAGTCTACCGGGAGACGCACCATCACCTGACAGAAGAACTAAGTCTTCGCGAGCGAGACGCCGTTGGGGTGGTCTGGATTGAAAGGAAGGACGATTCTGTTGCGATTCATCCTGTAGTATGGGTGAGGAGTATCGATACCTTTTTCTATGAATCATCGTGTGGCTCTGGTACGATTGCGGCGTGTGCTGTAACTGGCGTCTCAGACATCATTCAGCCAACCGGTAAGATTATCCGGGCCGAAGTTGACGGTGATTTTGTGACTCTCGAGAGTGATATGGAGGTCATTCATGATTGAGTATACTATCGCTAGAGACACAGCTGATGTGGCTGGGTTCACATCTCTGTATCAGGAGGCTTTTGGCGGACCTCCTTATTTTGAAGTGTATCCGAGATATAGGATACACAAAGAAATCTGGGGTCCCCACCTGGAAAGAGGAGTCATAGTTCTTGCAAAGGATGATGGCTCTGTTGTGGGTTTTTGCTGTGCACTTCCCGTAGACGATGCCCCTGACGATATTAGAGAATTTCTACAAGACTCGCAAGAAATTCTCGCAGATAGCGATCAGATGTGGTATATCTCAGAGTTGGGCGTGGCTTTGAGTCATCGTGGCCGAAAAATTGCCTACGCCGTGACTGAGCGATGCCTCTCTGAAGCGAATCGCCTCGGAGGCGCATACTACGTCATGAGGACGGCGGCCAAAGGATCCAACTCAAGACATATGTTCTTGAGGATGGGGTCTACTGAGATTTCTGAGGTCCAAGACGTGTCGGCTCAGACGGAAGAAAACCACTCCCAGAGCACCCAGCGAATTTGGCTTTATGGCAACTGCAGTTTCGCGCTACAGAACCTTAAAGCTCTCTCCGCCTCCTGACCAACCACCACGGGGCGGCATAGCGATCTTGAAAGAGGTCGCTATGCCGCTCCATTACTCAATGCATTGAAATACATTTATAGTACCATAAATTGCCGCTTTTTTTCCGTAAAATGCCGCCCACTCACGGTCACCATATGAGAAATGCCACCACTCGCCGTAGAACGGCGCGAAGCCTTGTGCTATCATAGCGTCATGTAACACCTTTCTATACGAGGCTTGCTCTGGGGTCACTTTCGCAAAAGTTTTAATAATATCTGGATTAGAATAGTCGGATATTTTGTTGCCCATATTGATAGGGTTATTACTACTATCGACAAGAGTTAAATCAACTGCCGCTCCCATTGGGTGTCCAGCCACATCGGGTACAGCAATAAAATCATGGACTAGACGAATTAGTTTGTATTCTGGCATCTCGGGATTATCTCGTTGCAAGGCCGCTTTGCGTTCGCGAAAGTACTTTTCTTGTACTTTTGGGTGGCGAAAGCCATAAACAACGCGTAGTCGCAAATTGTCACCTGTCTTCAGCTGCTTATTAACCACAGCGAGCTTTCTAGCTAATGTATCGCGCGCCAAAATAGACTCACCAGTATAAGCTTGCATATCCGATTGCTCGTGTTCGGCTATAATCGACGAATCGTATTTGCGTACGTTAACCAATGGTTCCTGACTATTGCCGGGTTTAGCGCTTGCCATTTCGTCATAGGTCAAAATATGCCGATTAATATAATTAGGATTTTCTTGAATTTGTTTTATTGTATTCATAGTATGATAAAAACCTCCTCAGGCACAATAAATTTATATTATTTACCCAAGGAACGAAAGATCAAAAAAGAGACCTCCCGCGGTCCCATCCTTGTTCTATAATTCATTACTGGATTATAGCGCTCAGTACCGGCTCTACGATAGATCGCGATTTCGGTTGTGTGACTTTACGGCTTCACTCCCGTGGTGTATTTTGACACCCAGCTCGTTCCGGCGTGACTGGAACTCGGACGCTTTATAGTACATTATGAATGGTAGCAGAGTAGCTAGAACAAGTCAATAATTTCTCTCAGCTAATCATATTGTGCGGTGAGTTTAAGTAAAAACGTCAGCTTACGCTCAAATCCTTTTTCTAGTTATGCCACGGAGCGTTAGACCAGACTTAAGTAGACAAATTACTTTGGTAAGGTATAATTGTAATTAACTAATTATCGCATTGGCAGCTTGACTAACTACAGAATTACCAAGTGCTGTTGTCCGAATATCGAGCGCAAGCCAATTCAAAACATAGGAGGATAGTATCCAAGATTAACCGAAATGGGTAACGCAATAAAATCACGAATCCTTCTAGTTGAAGACGAGCCCATTCTGCGCGCCGGCACCGAGCGGTTCCTCCGCCAGCGCGGCTTTGCTGTGGCGACGGCAGTGAGCGGCGAGGAGGCGCTGGAGAAATTTGCTGGGGCAGATGTGATCATTCTCGATATCATGTTGCCAGGGATGAGCGGCATCGAGGTATTGCACCAAATTCGCCAGACCAGTGACGTACCGGTGCTGATGCTGACGGCACTACATGATGAGCCGACGCAAGTTGCGAGTTTTGACGAGCTGGCGGATGATTATATAAGTAAGCCGTTTTCGCTGGTGATTTTAGAAAAGCGCATCAGGGCGTTGCTTCGCCGCCAACAGTCTGTCAAAAAGACCTTGTGGCGCCGCGGTCTGGCATCGGTGGATTTTATGGCCTATCAGGGTTTTTATGATGACACTGACGCGCACCTCAAGCCCAAGGAAGTGCAGCTGCTCAAGCTGTTAGTGGATAATCCAAACATGGTCTGGAGTCGGCAGGCTATAATCGATAAGTTATGGCGTGATGACGAGGTGCCGTTCGACCGGGTGATCGACGTCTACATCAAAAACCTGCGCAAGAAATTACACCTCGACTGCATTATCACGGTGAAGGGAGTGGGCTATCGCTATGAAGAATCTTAAATTATTCCCCAAAACATTTTTGGTGTCAATCGGCCTGTTTGCGGCGTTGATCATCCTGGTGCATGCGCTAGTTTACACCTTGATGCCGCAATTTTATTTGCAGCAAAAAGAGCGCGAGGCGGCGGACAATCTCACGGCACTCGTGGCTGAACTACGCGGTAAATCGACTGAGAAAATGCGCCGTCTCAGCCAGGATTTTGCTCAGGTAAAAAACGTCAATATCACGCTGACAATTGACGGGCGCGACCAGTATTTTCAAGGTTTTCAGTCGATCAATATTGTGACCGATAGCGGCAAATCGGTTGACACCAGCGTGGTGAAAATTGCTGACGGGCAGACTGTCGATCCGCGCTCGGTGATTTTGCGGCATGGCAGTGTGACGAACAACCAAGGCCAAACGATTACGGTCAAGCTACTCGCCGACGTGGCACCTGTCACTCAGGCTAAGCTCGCTACCTTGCACGTATTGCCATATACCATGATCGGCTCGCTATTGGTTGCGTTGATATTTTCCTACATCTATAGTCGTTTTGTGACGCGGCCGATTCGCCAGATGGCGGCGGTGACGACGACCATGCAGCGGCTGGAAAAGGGCGCGCATTATCCGGTAAATAGCCGTGATGAAATCGGCGTGCTGGGACGAAATATTAATGAGCTCTATCAAAACCTGTGGCAGACGATTCGCTCGCTGGAGCATGAGAATAAGCGGATAACCCAGCTTGAGAAAGAGAAAATCGCCTTCCTCCGTGCGGCCTCGCATGAGCTGAAAACGCCGCTAGCAGCCCTCAGGATTATGCTCGAAAACATGCAACTCAACATTGGCGAATATAAAAATCGCGATCAGTACCTGGTGGAATCGGTGGCGCAGGTTGATCGCTTGGCGGCGATGGTGAATGACGTTTTGCGCTCTGGCAGTGTTGCCGAGCAGGCTTTGCGTCAAGAAAAGCGACTGAGGGTTGATAAGCTAGTCGCTGAGGTGGTTGACGATTATATGTTGCTAGCAAAAACGCGCGGCATGACTTTCACGGTTGACGCGCGTCCGACAACCATTTGCGCGAACCGCGACATGATGCGCCATGTCATTTCGAATTTGGTATCAAACGCGGTGCGCCACGGCGACACCAGGAGCGTGATAAAAATTACTTGCAACCAGAATGAGCTGGCTATCGAAAACGCCTGCGAGCCACTCACCAAAAAACAACTCCAGCACGTTTTCGACCCGTTTTATCGCACGTCTGGTAGCGCGAAGCAGCACGCCGATAGCAGCGGCATCGGCCTCTACACCGTAAAAATGCTACTCGACGCCAAGGGTCTAGACTATGACTTCACACCACACGGGCGGGGTATGCGGTTTGTGGTGAGGTTTGCCTGAAACAGATAGTGCTAAACTATAATTATGGACTTAATTTACGCGACGACTAACAAACACAAACTTGCCGGCGCTAAGCAGGCGCTAACAGAAACGAACATTAA
Source organism: uncultured Candidatus Saccharibacteria bacterium (assembly GCA_963519435.1). GTDB lineage: Bacteria > Patescibacteriota > Saccharimonadia > Saccharimonadales > Saccharimonadaceae > Saccharimonas. Next base: position 7,619 of record CAUQMT010000002.1, read on the forward strand.
CTTGATCGCGCCAGATAAAACCTTGCCTGACGTGCCAGAAATCCAGTCCGACGATCAAGCGACTGTCTCAGTTGATAAGGCTCTGAAATACTACGAATTATTAAAGCGTCCGGTAGTAGTGATGGATTCAGGTCTGTTCATCGACGAACTGAACGGCTTTCCCGGCGTTTACACCAAATACGCGCTTGACACCATCGGTATTGACAGGATAGTTCAGCTGCTCGGCGGTGCCGCTCGTGCGTACACGCAGCGCACGATTACTTACTTTGATGGCAACAAACCGCAAACCTTTACCTTAAAACTGCACGGCGTGTTATTAAAAGAACCGCGCGGCAACAACGGGCGCAATTACGATAAGTACTTCTTGCCAGACGGCAAAAACAAAACACTCGCTGAAATGACTGATGAAGAGAAAGCGAAATTAACTGCGGAAGTTTGGCGAGAGTTGGCGGCGTGGCTGCAAGAGCGAAAGCTTTCTTTGTGAGTTTTCTGGAGCACATCAAGATAACCTTAAAACTTAGCCACTAGTCCAACATCAACTAAACTGATTTCTTAAATTGACTAGCGGTTGTATAATATGAGATAGGTAACAGAAAAATCTGATTCACGAGAGGGGGCAGAAGAATGTCTGATGAAATTCGTTCACAAGCTATATCAATTTTTGTAAAAAATGGTTACGTATTAGATCTTAGCGATAGAGATTTTAAAAACTTGACTATGTCTAGTGTCGGAGAATCTGTTAAAGATAAATATAATACAACTCCTGAATATAAGGTAAGTAAGGGTGAGGCCCTTAAGCAATTTTTATTTGATAACCCCGAAAAAGGCTTAATGTTGATAGAGTCTCTTCTTAATCACTATGAGCAGTTACCTAAAGATTCTATTTACAGGGATAGCAAAAAAGACAAACAAGCAAACAAACTACGAGTCGACCTTTCAGAAGAGTTGTCGAATTATATAGCTCCAGAAATTATTATGGCGGATATGGTTAAGTATTTTGATGATGAATATATCTCTGAAGAAATAAAGTCAATGCAGAAGAGTATTAAAAAATCACCGAATGACGCTATCGACAAGGCTAAAAATTTAGTGGAAAGTTGCTTTAAGTTTATCTTGGACAAATACGACATTAGCTATAGTAATAGTGATGACCTAGGAGATCTTCAGAGAAAGGTTTTCACAAGATTAAATATAGACGCGAATACTAACAATGCGGCAAGAGCAAATGAGAATGTAAAGAAAATTTTAAACAGTCTAAATCAGATTATAAAAGGCATAGCTGAGATTAGAAATCAGTATGGAAATGGCCACGGTAGAAGCGGTGGGACTGCCCACCTGCCTCCAAGATATGCAGGGCTTGTTGTAAGTTCTTCGGTGGCTGTCGTATATTTTGTTTGGGGCACGTATAGAGATAAGGTTAGCAATAATTCGCTCTAAACTATGTGTGTTGAAGTTGTCAAACTAGCCCGCAGCTATCCGCCCCATATAAAGCGTCCACTACCAAAAGCGCGTCATACTGAAGTTGTACTAAAATTAAACCATGAATGAATTCATTTTAGTAGCAATAAAATTATTGATTGGCTTTTTCGCGCTGACGATAATCATCAACGTTTCCGGAAAAGGTAATTTGTCACCATCGTCTGCCAGCGACCAAGTGCAGAACTATGTGCTGGGTGGTATTATCGGAGGCGTCATTTATAACAATAGCATTCAGATTTTGGATTACATCGGGATTTTGTGTATATGGTGCGCGCTGGTGCTGACATTGAAATGGATAAAACAGTATAACGTGAGAGCAAAGCAGCTGATCGACGGCAGGGCGTTAATAATCATTGATAATGGAAAAATCAATATTGAAAATTGCAAGAAAGTTGGTCTGAGCGCTCATGATGTATCATTCAAGCTGCGAACTCATCATATCTATTCAACGAGAAAAGTAAAAAGAGCCGTGGTAGAGCAAGACGGCGAATTGATCATCACTCATGAAGGGGAGGAAAATCCGAAATTCCCATTGATAACAGATAGGCGATTGCAGACTGATATTTGCAGGTAATTGGCAAGAACGAGAAATGGCTGCTCAAAGAAATGAAAAAACAGGGGCTGAAGGCGTATAGCGACGTATTTTTGGGAGAGTATGTGGACGGTAAGTTAAACTTGACGGCTTATTGATAATAATATTTACGCTATCAATTGCTGAGTGGGAGTATGCCACGGCATAGTAGACACAATCACCATCCCGCCTATTCGTACTACAATTAAATCATGAAGATTGTTGATGACTCGACCCAACAGTGCGCCAGCAAATCATCGATATCATCACCGGAACCGTCCGTGAGTGAACATGTCTTTGACCGAGAAAAGTGGCAGAGATTAACGATATTTGAGTAAATGGGTAACATCGGTTCGGAGGTCGGGCGAGCGTTTGCCGCCCGGCGCCGCGGCGATACGGCTGCAATGACTGGCGCCTGGCAGCGCGGCTTGGACCTACTAGACGCCACCGCCGAGCAGCTTGCCCGCCAAAAATCGCCAAAACTCCGCGAAGTCCTGCGCGCTCGCGAACTATTCGCTGGTATGGAGGACGAATCGTTGGAGGATTACTTTATGTGGTTTGCTATAGCGGCGCGGAAGGGGAGATAATAAAAGCACCACGCCAATACCTAGCCCTATGACGAATCAAGATAATATGAGTCGCACAACTTTATCATCAGCTTGTAACCTAAGTTAAGTAACTTTATAATAAAACGTATGAAAATTATCGCCAAAAAATCTTACCCCGATTTATTCGAAAAAGTCCTAGCGGGCGAGAAAACATTTGATATGAGAGTGGCCGATTTTGACATCCAACCCGGCGACATTCTGGAACAGATTGAGGTAAATTATGACGGAACACCAACTGGCCGCAAAGTCCGTCACGTAGTCGGCGAAGTTTTACGCACGAAAGAAATCGATTTTTGGAAACAAGAAGACATTGATCAATACGGCTATCAGGTGATGTCGCTTGCCGAGCGGGTTGATTAGTGCAAATTTTAGAAGTTCTGCGATAAGGAGCAAAGATGACTAAATCCATCATCTGCAAAGACGTCTTCGGCAATCAATACACCGTTCCCGTTGACGAACTAAATATTCGCGTCGGCGTGTACGCGGTGATCATTGAGGATAATAAGATCCTTTTAACTCGGCAATGGGACGGCTATAGCTTGATTGGCGGCGGTGTCGAGAAAGGCGAAACGGTTGAGGAATCAATTGTCCGCGAAGTCAAGGAAGAGACTGGACTAACCATCATGCCGGATAAAATCATTCACCAGGCAACTACTTTTTTCAAGCGCAATTCTGAGGCGAAAGCTAACCAGTCAATCCAACTGTACTTTACCCATAGCCATCTGCACGGGCAAATTAACAACGGCAATATAACCGACAGCGAAAAAACTTATACTAACGGCACACCGGAGTGGGTTGATCTGGATAAGATTGACGACATAAACTTCCGTCATAGTGTGAGTTTGAGGGCGATTTTAGGGGCGTATGGTGAGGGTAATAAGTAAAGCACGAGAAGTCCGCATAAATAGTGCCGAATGACGTATACTTGTATCATGACGAGTCAGTTATATCCAATTCACTTCATCACCTCCAACCAGCGCAAGTTCGCCAGCCTCCAGAAACTTCTTCAACCGCTTGATATTGATCTGCAGCAGCTAGACCATGATTTTGACGAGGGGCGGGGGCTGGATATTCAAACGATCGCCAAAAGCAAACTAGCGCAAGCTAAAAAAGTTTTTCCAAACAAGCGCCTGATCGTTGATGATCGCGGTTTTTTCATCCCAGCGCTGAAAGGTTTTCCGGGGCTGTTCGTTAAATTGTTGCTGGATAGTTTTAGCTATCCCGGCATCATCAAGTTAATGCAAGATGAAACTGATCGTAGAGCCATCTTTTCTTTTACGGTTGGCTATTTTGACGGCGAAAAATACCACATTTTCGTAGCCGATGAAGAGGGATTTATCATTGACGAGCCGCGCGGTGATAACTTACATGGCTGGACGGAATTGTTATATATTTATGGACACCCGAGCTTTCCCGGCCGTAGTTTGGCAGAATTGAATGATGAGGAGTGGAAAGAGTACTTGGCGGCAATTGAGGCGGTTGATGGGTTTGTGATGCTGAGAGATTATCTAGTAAAATTACAACTAAAGAATTAGCCAACCTCAACCTACTAGCCGTACACCACAGCAAGGTATATAATTAATCCTAACAATAAATCATAAACAAAGGAATATATGAATATCAAACCTCTAGACATAGTATCTATGATAGGTATTATTATCGTAGTATCAAGTAGCGCTATCTCTATGCATATTGCCGTAAAAGCAAGCAAGAAGCAAAAAGCTCAGCAAGAAAAAGACGCTAAAAATAAAAAGGCAGAATCAAGCAGCCCTGCAGCAAGCACCAGCGAACTCCGCGCCGAACTGGATGATTTGAGGAAACGGGTTGCAGCGCTTGAGAAGAAATAGGTAATCACAACCTAAAAATGTCGTCATCCATCAAGACGTTTTGTCCTAAAGTATAATGACAGACTAAGTATTTCTAAAGTGTTAAATGTACATTTTTGTCCTCATCTCTTGATTAGTAAAAAATAATCCGTCGTGATTTCATCATCCATTTCACATTCCCTTCACACGGGCCTGCTACACTGACATAGAACCAAGAAAGGAGATCTATGTCATTTATACAACGTGCCTGGTTGTATATCACCAGGAAAAAACTCAAAACGCTGATTTTGCTGGCGATTTTGCTGTGTATGTCGACGATTATGCTGAGTGGATTTGCCATCAAGCATTCGACCGACGCGGCGGCGCAGTCGCTGGACAAAACGCTCAAGGCCGGCTTCACGCTGGGCAATAATCCGCGTACCAATCCAGGAACGGCCCGCGGTTCGGGAACGGTGTCGAACAAAGACATCGACGCAGTGAAGAACCTGGAAGGCGTGACGGACTATGTCAAGCGCCAGAACGCCACGGTCGATTTTATCAATACCAAACTGGTGCCACTACCGAGTGGCGGCAGCGGCTATGACGCCGAGAAAGACAAACAGTTTGGTAACGCCGCGACTATCATCGGTGTCAATAAATCTGAGTCCGAGAAGAAGTTCCGGGCCGAGTCGCTCAAGCTCATCGCTGGCCGGCACATCACCGAGAACGATTCGCACAAGATTTTGGTGCACGAAGATTTCGCCAAGGCTAATAACCTGAAGCTTGGCAGCAAAATTAAACTGAAAGCCAATCAATACGACACCGACAACGAGCATCCATCCAAGGACGAGGTCGAGGTAGAAATCGTCGGTATATTTAACGGCAAGAACCCAAAGCAAGCGACGTACCAGGTGGAGCTGTTCGAGAATTTGTTCCTGACTGATCTCACGACAACTCGCCAGTTGAATGCGTATACAGCGCAAAATGAGATTTACCAGGACGCCACGTTCTTTACTAAAGGCACCAAGCAGCTGGACGAGGTGATGGCGCGGGCGAATAAATTGCCGGTCAATTGGCAAAAGTACCAGCTAAATAAGAACAGCCAGGAGCTGGCCGGGGTGACCGGTGCGGTGAACGGCGTGTATGGCTTGATCGACGGTATGCTGTGGGCAACGGCGCTGGTCAGCGTCGCGGTGATCGGCATGGTGCTGTACTTGTGGATGAACGAGCGCAAGCGCGAAGCGGGCGTGCTCTTGGCGACGGGCGTGCCGCAGTCAAAGATTGTGCTGCAATATATCGCTGAGCTAGTGATGATTGCGGTGCTGAGCTTTGGTGCGTCGTACTTTACCGCAGGGCTGATCGCACAACAACTGGGCGATCACGTGGTGTCGCAGGCGGCGCAGAATGCCACACGTCAAGCTGGCAGTTCCCTGAGCGGTGCATCGCTCGGTGCTGACGCTGATTCGGTGACGTCATCACGCACGTTAGAAAAGGTGACGGTTGGTGTGCAACCAACGGATCTGCTGGCGGTGTGGGGTGCTGGACTGGCGGTGATCATCATCGCGGTGCTACTGGCTTCGCGGCCGATTACCCAATCAACGCCAAAAGAATTACTAACCGAAGTGGACTAGGGGCGAATGATGACGATTATCAAACGAGCCTGGACGGCTGTGACGCGTAAACGGCGTCGTAGCCTGACCATCGCCCTGATTATGACGCTGATTTTCACGCTGCTGATCGGCACGCTGACAGTGCAGCAGACGATGGCGCAGCTGAAGCAATCGGTCGAGCGTAACATCCGCGCCGGCTTTAGCATCGCCAGCAAGCAGCCGTCGGGCGAGGTGCCGATGGACATTGCGCAGCGAGTACAGCGCCTAGACAAGGTCAAAGCACACAATTTCCAGGCAGAGACCACTGCGGGGCTGCCGGGTAAACAATTGATCGACACGGCAGGCAGCGGCGTGCAGCTGGACGCTGGGATCGCTGGCGAGGCGAAGGTGACGGGAGCGACAGAGAGTAATCTGCTCGGCGAGTTCACCGGTCGATTCTACCAACTAGAGCAGGGCAAGCACCTAACGGCGAACGACCAAAACGCGGCCCTGATCCACAAAACCTTCGCTGAGAAAAATAATATCAAGCCAGGCGACAAGCTGGACATTACCAAAGACGGCCGGCGGGTGACGGTGACTGTCATGGGCATCTTCAGCGGCAAAGGCGAAAAGCCAGCGGTCTTGCAGTCCGACATGGCGGAGAATCATCTCATCACCAACTTGGCTGCAGCGCAGCAGCTGACGGGTAGCCAGCAGTTGACGCGGGCGACATATTTTGCCGAAAATCCGCACCAGCTGAAGTCGCTAACGGATCGTGTCAAAAGCCTACCAAACGTCGATTGGAAAAAATTTAGCCTGACTGACAACGGGGCGGTGTTCGCTGGGGTTCTCCAAAACATCGCTGGCATTCAAAACATTTTGACGATTGCCACCATCGGCGCAGCCGCAGCGGGGCTGGCGGTGCTGTCACTAGTACTGGTGTTCTGGGTGCGCGGCCGCTTGCATGAAATTGGCATCTTGCTGTCTATCGGCACGTCGAAGCGGCAGATTATCGGGCAGTTCTTGGCAGAGCTGGCGATCATTGCTCTAGTTAGCTCGGTGTTCGCGCTCGCCATCGGCTCGGTCGCCTCGTCGCAAATTTCTACCGCCCTGACGGCACAAACCGACCAAAGCCAGCGCATAGAAAAGACTGCGGTGCAAGCCGCGCCGCCAGCGACCTACCTAGAGGCCTTCGCCTTCGGCTACATGGTCGTTCTGCTATCAGCCATCGCAGCCACCGCGCCAATCATGCGCCAATCACCAAAGCAAATTTTAGCAAAATTAAGTTAGGAGTTATCATGTCATTACTTACGTTACGAGATATTATCTATTCATACGCTGACGGCACTAGCAATGTGCTCAACGGCATCAATTATCAATTTGAAAAAGGCAAATTCTACGCCATCGTCGGTAGTTCTGGCGCCGGTAAGTCGACCCTGCTGGGACTGCTGGCGGGGCTGGACACGCCGACCGACGGGCAGATTTTGTTCGACGGTGAAGACATCGCCGAGCAGGGCTACTCGCATCATCGCAAGCACAATATCTCGCTGGTGTTTCAGAATTATAACCTGATCGATTATCTGACGCCGCTGGAAAACTTGAAATTGGTTAATTCCAAGGCCACCAACGAAACGTTGCATACCATGGGTCTGGACGATGATCACATTCACCGCAACGTCATGAAACTGTCTGGCGGTCAGCAACAGCGCGTGGCAATCGGTCGAGCACTGGTGTCCTCCGCACCGATCATCTTGGCGGACGAGCCGACCGGCAACCTGGACGAAACCACCGCTGCCGACATCATCAATATCCTGCGCCAAGCTGCCCACGACAACGACAAATGTGTCATCGTCGTCACCCACAGTAAACAGCTGGCCAAGCAGGCGGATGTGGTGTTGAAGCTGAAGGATAAGAAACTAAAGAAGTAAAATCGATAATACTGCTCATAAAGTGGGCTGGTTAACGCAATTTTATAAAGCCGGAATGAATTCACTTGGATAAGGTTGACAGTACAGATTTCCGACATAATGTTAGTTTGAAAGCGATTCTGCGGGCGTATCATAAAGCAAAGTTATAGGTATTTGCATATTTCGCCCGCCAGCGCTATAATCACCCCATGACCATAAAACGGCAATTCATCAGCACCGCCTGGCAAAGCACGCGTTTTCGCCGCGGCTTGTTGAATTGTTCGTAAAATTCTTCTGAAAATACCAACCATGAATAGAGGCCGCGCGCGGCCTTTTTTTATATAACCAAAGGAGGAATCATGAAACAAAGAATGATTATCATTGGTGGCATGGGACCGCAGGCAAGCTTGGAGCTACACCAGCGAATAATTCGGCGAGCATCAGCAAACGGCGCAAGAGACGGCACGGATTTTCCGTACACCGTTCACTTGTCGCTGCCGGTTCCTGATTTTATCGCCAACGAATCGCGGCGCAGCGAAGCCTTGGAAATTATCATAAATGAACTGAAAAACATTGGCGCGTCGATGGACGACGTTATCATAATCGCTTGCAATACCGCACATTTGTTGCAGCCCGATATTGAGCAGCGGCTGAATATTCGCATAACTTCCATGGTTGATACCGCAATTGATTATGTTAGCCGCCATTATAAAACAATTAGACTGCTAGCATCGCCGACGACCATCCGCACTGGACTATATGGCAAGCCGTTGAAAGCCGCCGGAGTAACCGTATTAACGCCGGATAAGGACGAAGAACAAGCGCTGGAAGTAATAATTCGCGCAGTAATTTCTGGTCAGGCAATACCGCAGTCAGCGCTGGATAAAATACCAATAATAACCCAATCCGAGCAGGCAAACGCAGTAAACTATATCAATAATTACCCCAGCAGTCCGCCGGTATTATTAGGCTGCACCGAGCTATCCTGCGCCTTCGCCGAAGAACCAAACACCATCGACCCGATGAATATTCTGATTAACCATCTAGTATCCAGAGGAGTGCTATAGCTAAGCCTGACAATAAGCTAGAAATAACAGTTAAATCAAATAGCTCTTACCAAATAACCCCATCAGCATAAGCCTGCCATGACTGCTGTTCGTCGGCTGTCATTGATCGAGCTAAGCTGACAGCTTGCGATAGGACAGCACTGTCGATTTTTATAGTTTGTCCAGTGTCTACCTCGGGCCAACCAGCTTGTTCTGCTAGCTTGGTTTCGGCAGCAATCTTCTGTGCGGGATTTAATCCTGAGCCGCCATGCTCGCTGATAGCGCGACGAACAATCGTCGCATACGAATCACCGTCTTGCACAGCGTAAGTGTAGCTGCCCGACTGAGGTTTCGACTTATTCACAGACGACTGCGCGGCTTTATCGTCTGGTTTATTTTTCTTTTCTATCTCATTCTTATTGCTTTGCTCTTGGCTGCCAGTAGCTTTCTTGGCGGCCCCAGCATCTTTGTTGGCGTTAGCGGCATTAGCATTATTTTTCTGCGGCACGAGTTGCTGAACAGTACTGTCATCCGACTTAACTTTCATCTTCTGCTCAACCGATTTAGAACTCTTTTGCTGATCTTTACTTCTTAGTAAATTCTCTGTATCAGCTGCTGCGTTTGTTTGCTTGACAGCTGCAAACAGTGAAACCACTAGCAATACAACCGCACAAACGGCTGCCACTCTTTTCTCTGTAATATCATACCCTCTAATTTTCATAAGCACCCTCCTTAGCGCCCTACAGAAATAATAGCAAACTTTGCATAAGCGTAACAAGCATAAGTGTTATAAAGGCCTATCTAAGCTAGGTATGGCTTAATAATCATAAAAGCCTTAGCACTATCTCACGATAATATTTACAAAAAGAGAAATTTATGCTACAATAGAAAGAGTAATACATTGCAAATAACTTCAAGGGAGCTCTATGGAAGAGATTAATCTTTACGATTTATTGCGCTTTTATGCCAAAAGATGGCTAACCATCGCTATCGCTGCTATGATTGGCGCAATTATCAGCATTACCTATACTTATTTTATCCAGCAGCCACAGTACAAAAGCTCAGCGACTATCCTGCTGGTTGGTGCCGACCATTCGAGCAGTAATCAGGGTTCAGTGACTCTCAATAACTATGTAAAATTATTCACGTCGCGCCGTGTACTTGATCCGGTTATTACGAATAACGATTATTCGGAAGATTATAAAACCCTATCTGGCAATACTACAGCAGAAAACGTTAAAAACACCGATATCATCAACGTATCGATGAGTACCTCTAATCCAAAAACTAGCAAAGCGCTTTTAGAATCAGCCATACAAGAATTTGAAAAGCAGTCCAAATCGCTTTACGGTAACAGCTCTGTCAAAATTAGCGTCGTCGACTCGGCTGACACGCCAAACGGCCCATCAAACATCAAGCCGCTGCAGCAAATCGGCTTAGTCGCCGCTGCCTCGGTAGCACTGACCGTAATCGTGCTGTTCTTCATCTATGACTACAGAAAATCACAGCTAATCGCTCAGACGAAACCAAAGATTGCAAAATATAATTAAACAACGCCAAAGGAAACCGAAACAATGTATCAAAAATACGGAAAGCGCCTAGTAGACATATCAGGCGCACTAATCCTGTTTCCATTTACTGCAATAATTTTCATTATCGTCGCTGGCTGTATCAAACTTGATTCGCGCGGCCCAATCCTATTCAGACAAAAGCGTACCGGTAAAGATGGCGAGCCATTTACCCTATATAAATTCCGCAGCATGCCTGCCGACAACGATGTACACGACACTTCGAAATCAGACTCTCTAACCAGGGTAGGTAAAGTAATCCGCGCTACCTCTTTGGATGAAATACCACAGCTTATTAACATAATAAAAGGCGACATGTCCTTCATCGGTCCGCGCCCTTGGATTACTGATTATTACGAGAATATGAATAGCGACCAGCGCCGCCGAAACAACGTCCGTCCAGGAATTACAGGCAGAGCGCAAGCTTACGGTCGTAATAGCATATCAATTCAACAAAAAATCGCTCACGATTTGGACTACGTCGATAACGTTACTTTGCTAAACGATGTTAAAATTATATTTGCAACCATCAAAACGCTTTTTGATAAAGAATCGAATACGCTGGGTAAAAGCGGTATACATGAAGAATTAAAAGAATTGCGAGCGCAGAATAAAATAGGGAAGTAACGATAAATCAGCATGAGTAATCAGAATAAAACGAAGAAAATTTTATTTACATCGCACGTTGCCAGCTTCCAAAAATTCAACCGCCCATTCATGCGCATGATGCGCGAAGACGACTGGGAAGTTCATTACGCATCGATGGGCGAGGAAGAAATTCTGGATTGTGATAAGTCATTTGTTGTACCATTTACACGAAGTCCGTTCAGACTGAGTAATATTACCGCTTACAGACAGTTGAAAAAGATTATCAACCAAGAGAACTACGACATCATTCACACTCACACGCCGATGGGTAGCGTGGTAACGCGGCTGGCTGCCAAAAAGGCTCGTAAAAACGGTACTAAAATTATCTATACAGCCCACGGTTTTCATTTTTTCAAAGGCGCACCTCTGTTAAATTGGCTAATTTATTATCCAGTCGAGCGCCTGATGGCTCGCCACACGGACACGCTTATTACTATCAATAAAGAGGATTACCATCGCGCTAAAAAGCAATTCAAGACAAATGTTATATACATGCCAGGCGTGGGTGTTGATCCGAAGCGTTTCAAGCCGAAGCTCACTGCCAAGCAAAAGCTAGAGCTTCGCAAATCACTCGGTCTTAGAAAAGACGACTTTGTAATGATTTATCCAGCAGAATTGAATAAGAATAAAAATCAAACTCTGCTGCTGCATGTGTTAAGCGAAATTACCAAAGATGACAAATCAGTACACCTACTGTTGGCGGGCAAAGACAATCTAAACGGTTATCATAAAAAACTCGCCGATAAACTGAGTATAGCTAAAAACGTCCACTTTTTAGGTTATCGTTCTGACATTCCACAGCTGCTGCAAATGTCCGACCTATCGGTATCGGCAAGCCACCGAGAAGGCCTGCCTGTCCATCTGATCGAAGCAATGTTTGCTGGCCTACCAATAGTCACTACCAAATGCCGCGGAGCAACCGAGTTAGTGGAGGACGGCGTGAACGGGTTTGTGGTTGGATTTAATGAAGATGAATTCATAGAAGGCGTACAGAAAACTAGGAATAATAAAATTTTAAAAAAATCAGTAAGAATTTATTCAATAGATAATATATCAGTGAAAATTAATAAAATATATAAAGAAACGCTATGCAAGAAAGTCTGATTTTTTACATATCTATCTTTTTGGCTTCTGCTGTACTTATGCGAATTGGCCAAAAAAGAAAAAATAGGCTATTTTTACTGATATCTTTGCTGATTCCAATTATGGCGTCGGGTCTTCGTTATAATGTTGGCACTGACTTTAAGAACTATGAAAATATTTACAACGGAATAGTCCCTAACTTAGACCTAAAAGGTTATATGACATACGGTCCAACAGAATTGGGTATATACTTTGTATCTAACATAGGGCTCGCTCTCAATCTTGATTCCTGGTTTATGTTTACTGTTTTCTCTGCACTAACTATACTATCGATATATTACGGCATTAAGAACTTTAATCTGAAACATCCCAGCACTGCCTATCTACTGTACCTGTTAGTGATTTTCCCAGTAAGCTTTAACGCGGTTAGACAGTTGGCGGCTATGTCTATGGTGTTTCTATCCGTCAGTTTATTATATAAACGCAAGAATATAGCGGCAATTGCACCATTTATCGCAGCAGTTCTTGTACATAAGAGCTCTCTAATTTTGTTAGTATTTTTACCAGCTATACTTATGTTTATATATAAGACTAATTTTAAGTTTCGTGAAATATTCTCAATGTTTATCGTAGGGGCTGCTATATTATTAGGCGGTTCAGCTATATTTTCAACATTTATGCAGAGCTCTATATTTTCAGATTATTCTCAGTACTCATCTACCTCCAACGCCGCAGCAGGCAGTATATTAATGCTAAAATTTATCATATTCTCTGTCTTTTTAACTCTCATAATTATGGGCAAATTCCACAAATTAGCTTACTCAAGACTATTCATAGTAATGTCATTTCTAGAGATTGCTATGCTAGTAATAGGTTTGTCGTCGGTTGATATTAGTCGATTTGCAATGTACTTTTCTGTATTTTCTTTACTACTTATCCCTTCTGTCACTGAATCATTTACAAGACAGGCGCAGAGACCTATTCTACTACTAGTATTACTGTATGGTTTGGCCATGTTCTTTATACAATATTTTATATTAAAAGGCTCTGACATATTCCCTTATCAGAGTATATTTGGAGGATTTTAATGAGCAAGCCAAAAATTAGCGTTATCATGTCGGAATATAATACTCCGCCAAATTATCTCAGAGCTTCAATTGAGAGTATTTTAAATCAAACATTCAAAGATATTGAGATTGTTATCGTTGATGATTGTGGCAAAAATGATTTAGAAAGTATAATTAAAGAATACAAAGATAGAAGAATAAGAGTTATCAAAAATGACAAAAATATAGGATTGGTAGAGTCTCTAAATAAAGCTATAGCCGTCTCCAAAGCTGATATTTTGGCAAGAATGGATACTGACGATATTGCCGACGAAAATCGCTTAGAGGAGCAATACAATTTTATGATAGATCATAATGAGTATAGTGTTATAGGAACACTTGCGAATGAATTTTCAAAAAATAGTACTATGGGGGTTTTAGGAAAACCTGGCGAAAAAACAGCCAAGTCGCTAGCATATGGTGATAGCATTATTCACCCAAGTGCAATGATGAGAAAGAAAGATATTCAATCTGTTGGAGGGTACAAAAATTACAAACGAGCAGAAGATTTATCTCTTTGGTTTGAGTTAGTTATGAAAGGGTTTCGCCTTTTTGTGATTGACAGAGTGTTGTTAAACTATAGGGTTAATGAGGAAGATTATTCAAAGAGAAAACTCAAAACACGCGGAGGCGAGATTAAGGCGCGTTTGCATTACTACCGTTTGACTAAAGCTCCTGTACTAGCCTACCTGGTGATCATTAAATCTATTGCATCTAGTATATTGCCGACCAGAATAGTGGCATTTTTTCGCAGAAAAATTATACTAAAGCCTAGTAGAGAAGACGAAAGATCTGATAAGAGGGCCTTGGTAAGCGTAATCATACCAGTCTATAACTGCGCAGAGTATATAGGCGAGTGTATAGACTCTGTTGTCGAGCAAACTTATGATAATATTGAAATTATTGTTGTTAACGACGGCTCTAAAGATGAATCTGAAAAAATTATAAAAAACAAGAAAAAGAAATATCGCAATATTTTATACTACAAGCAGCGAAACAAGGGCGTATCTGCTGCAAGAAATTTGGGAATAAACAAAGCAAAGGGGGAGTATATAACTTTTGTGGATGCCGACGACCTGGCTGGGAAATATTTGGTGGAGCGTTTAGTAAATCAAATTATACATACTGATCCTGAGTGTATAATAGTCAGCAAACCTACGCAAAAAATTAATGAATTTGAAGAACGTGTATTAGGACATAAAAAACCTGTCGTAAAGTCTATGAGCAGCGACCAAGCTTTAATAAAATTATTGTACCCTTATGGAATTGATAACGGCCCTTGTGCTAAATTATATCCTACAGTCCTGTTGAAAAAAAACTTATTCAATATAGGTTTATCAATAGCAGAAGACCTTGAACTAAATTATAGACTAATAAAATCTTCTAAGATAATTAAAGTATTGAATGAAAAACTGTATTTTTACAGACCAAACCCGAAGAGCGCAATGAACCAAGAATTCAATAAGAAAAGACTAAGTGGATTAACTGCTACTGATATCATAATGAAGGATACTTTGTCTACAACAAATAACAAAATAATCCAAAAAGCAGCCGCAGGGCGTCATTTTATTGAAGCAGTTCTAATAGCCTCTGATCCAAGCGTAAATAAATCAGCAGAGGGATCTGCTATTATAAAGAGAGTCATGCTAAAGAATGCAGGATTAGTTATGCGTGATTTTAATATGTTCTATAAGTATAGAATTGTTGCTGCTATAGCGCTAATTAATTACGATATTGCTATAAAATTATTACAATCCCGTGGACGCTAACACTGTAGACAAAGATAATATCATTCTGCAAAAAAGAAAAGTAACTAATATGCGCACAAGTAACTCCATAAAAAATATCATTGTATCAGTAATTCTAGGGTTAGTTGTGATTGTTGCTAATTTTGTCATGCAACGTTACTTTGTACAAACGCTAGGCGTACAACTGTTGGGTCTCAACAGTCTGTTTACTAATATCATCTCGATGTTGTCAGTAGCCGAATTGGGATTTGGATCTGCGGTTATATTTCATTTATACAAGCCGCTGCATGAAAACGATATAGCGAGCGTGTCGTCGCTTATGCGTTTTTACAAACTAAGCTATCGCTCGATTGCCGCGATTATAGCAGTCGCAGCAATTATCCTGGCACCTTTTATATCAGAAATAGCTGGCAATCCAAGCGTGTCTGTCAATATATACGTTATCTACGGACTATTCGTAATAAACTGCATATTGTCATACTTGATGTCGTACAAACGATCGCTGCTATACGCCAATCAAAAAAATTATATTATAAATATTATTCATCTCTCGGCAATCGTTATTTTTAATATAGTAAAAGTTATCGCACTGATTATTACAAAAAGTTTTTATCTGTTCGCAACGATTTCTATCGTTATGACGCTAGCTGAAAATATTTTAATTAATAGAATCGTTAACAAAAAATATACCCTAAAGGTATCGCCAAAACCAATTGATAAAACAATCAAAAAAGACATATTCAAGCAAATAGGGGGATTATTCTTTCATAAGATTGGCGCTTTTGTGGTCATGGGGACCGATAATATCATTATTTCTGTCGCACTCGGGTTGCAAACGCTCGGACTATACAGCAATTACCAGCTTATACAAGTTGCAATACAGTCTCTATTCAGCCAGATATCTAATGCGGTACGTGCTAGTATCGGCAATCTGCTAGTAGATATTGGCGGCAAAAAGAGTTTCACGACATTCTTGCGATTGCAATTTGCGAACCAGGTTTTATCAATTATATCGGTAAGCGTATTCTTTGTTGCGTCGCGCAGTCTGGTGTGTATGTGGCTCGGTGAAAAGTTCGTTCTTGATGCATGGGCGGTGATGGCATTATCTCTCAGCTTGTATATAACGCTGACTAGGTCGGTATTCGGCAATTTTAAGGAAGCGGCAGGTATTTTTTACGAAGATCGCTTGGTGCCCGTCGTAGAGTCGTTAATTAACATTGTTGCTTCATTGGCACTGGTTTATGTAATTGGACTACCGGGAGTGTTCTTAGGTACGGCTATAAGTTCAATGATACTACACTGCTATAGCTACCCAAAATTCGTATTCAAAGGATTGTTTCATAAGAGCTACAAAGAATACGCTATACATATACTAATTAATACTACGTTAGCCTTTTGCGCTATCGGTTCATCGTTTATAATAAGCCGGATGATTACTATGAATAACCCGCTATTGCAATTAATTTATGATGGCGCTGTTGCTATAATAGTGCCGCTTTTTATAATATGGTTAGTGTATCATAAGTCTGATGAATATCTCTATTTCAAAAAATTATTTGCTAAAATACTTAGGAAGTTGGTAAAGTGTCATGCGTAAAATCCACTTATTTCTTCCGCTACTTTGGATGGTAGTCATTTTCATGCTTTCGCAGCAGCCAGCTTCGATTTCTAGCGGGCAGAGCGGGGTGTTTGTCGAGCAGTTGCATCATATTGCACCGAGCGTCGATCAGCAGCTGCTGACTTTTCTGGTTCGCAAGGGAGCGCATATTTTTGCTTATTTCGTGCTGGGTATTTTGGCGTTTAACGCCTTATGGCGGGTGGATTTAAGTAAGTTCAAATTTAACCGCCCGGCTACGCTGTCAATCATTGTTTGCGCACTTTACGCTGCCAGCGATGAGTTCCACCAGCTATTTATCATCGGTAGAAGCGGCGAACTTCGCGATATTATCATAGATAGCTGCGCCGCAATGGTTGGAATATTTATAATAAGTATTTTTGTAAGAATATTGCAAAAAAGTAAAAAATAGAGTATAATATATAAGATATGGTGTCTGAAGTTACTAAAACTACTAAATTAAGCGTCGGCTTGCGAAGAATAGTCGCTGGTATTTTGTTGTTATCGTTCATAGCGCTGGTAGTTAGTGTTTTGCAGGCGGGGATCGTGCCCGAGCGTTATTTGTGGATTGGTTTGCCGATTTATGGGGTGGTGACTGCTGCTATAATCTGGGGATTGGTGAGTCAGAAGAGCTTTGGTAATATCCATACTGGCGTGCTGATCGCGCTTGGTGTGGTGGCTTTGGTGATTACTGCTGTGAATATTTACGTTATCAGTACGGCGCGAGCTTTTGATAGTTTGACGTCTTCGGTGCAGAGCAGGAAATCGTCGTATGTTGAATATGTGATTGCTGCCTATAAGGATCATAATACGTCGCTTAGTAATGCTCAATCGATCGGGATGCTTTCTGCTGATCCGCTTTATAATAAAGTGACTAAGGCAGTCAAGGACGAAACTTCTGCCAATCAACAAGCGCTGGATAGTTTGGCTGAACTTAAGAATAAACTCGAGTCAGGCGATCTGCAGCTGGCAACTATTCGCAAAGCTAATATACCAATCATCGAAGAAGCTGATAAAACTTTCCACGATAATTTGGTAGTGTTGCGGACTATTCGCGTGGAAGGGGGGGCTGCGAAACAGTCTTCGGCGATTAATGTCGATAAGCCATATGTTCTTTACATCAGCGGCATTGATACGGCTGGCAAAATATCTACCGTATCGCGTAGCGACGTCAATATATTGATGGTGGTTAATCCAGCTAAACATTCGATTCTACTGGTAAATACGCCGCGCGATTATTATGTGCAACTGCACGGCACGACAGGCTTGCGCGATAAGCTGACGCATGCCGGGGTGTACGGCGTTGATATGTCGGTGAAAACATTAGAGGATTTGTATGGTATTAATATTCAGCACTATATCCGTATCAATTTCACTTCTCTGGTAACTCTGATCGACGCTATCGGTCCAATTGAAGCTTATTCGGATTATGATTTTAAGTCTTACCATCAAGGATATAACACATTGGATAGTAGGCAAGCTTTGGAGTTTTCGCGCGAGCGCTACAGCTTCCAAGAAGGCGATCGCCAGCGCGGGCGCAACCAGCAGCACGTTATCGAGGCGATTATCGCCAAGTTGTCGCGTACCGAAAACGCCGTGAAATTACCGCAGATTGTTGATACTATCCGCAACTCCATCGAGACGGATTTATCCGAACAGTCGATCAAGGCGATCATCCGCAAACAGCTTGACGATATTCATCCATGGAAAGTCGAATCGACTAACGTCGACGGCGCAGGCGCCATGGAGCCAACTTACAGCTACAGCGGTACGCCGCTTTACGTGATGATTCCGTCCAATGAATCGGTTGATACTGCCAAAGCGAAGATTTCGGCATACTTACAACAATAATTAATACCACTTTACTTTCTGCATTAGGCTGCTTATTGTAACAATGTGCAATAGGCTATTTCACAGCAGATTCTGGTTTGATAGCCCTTTTCATACAGCTAACGATAACTTTGCGCGTGCGCTGGCGGATAGCGTGAGTGGCAGTAGTTAGCGAATACAGTGTAACTCGCTGATTCTTTTCGGCAATGTGCTTTAGATTCTTTTCGACGATAAACGGGTCTAGTTTGCCGTAAATAATATCGGTGTCGATGCGTGTTTCAGCCAATTTGCGGCTAGCGTTTTGGCTAATAATACCAGCTAACAGCGTATCGCGAAAGGCGCTAAAATTATCCTGAGTCAGCTGCGTTTCTGAGAAGCCGGCCAGCCCCAACTTAGAGTATAGATCGTAGCCTACCACTACCGCCTTGGGTGTTTTTAGCGCTTGGCGATAGATTTCACGTAGTAGATTGTCCTGGCGTAATCGCGCCGCGCCTGTCTGAGAGCTATCACGGTAAATCGGTGGCGCCACCAAGATGCAGCGCTTAACAATACCCTTATACATACTAGCGAACTCAATCGCCACCAGCGAGCCAAACGAATGTCCGACCAGCACTACCGGACCGCTCAAGCCATTCGTCAAGCAGGTAGCCAGCAGGTGGCGGGCTTGTTCGCGGGCACTATACATCCGCCGTGTTTGCGCCAGATAAGAATCGCCGTGGCCCAACAAATCAACTACGATATAGTTGCAATTAGCTGGTACGTTCTCGATAAAAGGTTGCCACAACTCACCAGTATCCGCCAGACCGTGAACAAAGACATAAGTTAC
The DNA here is from genome assembly GCA_963519435.1 of uncultured Candidatus Saccharibacteria bacterium. Classification (GTDB taxonomy): domain Bacteria; phylum Patescibacteriota; class Saccharimonadia; order Saccharimonadales; family Saccharimonadaceae; genus Saccharimonas. The sequence goes on from CAUQMT010000002.1 coordinate 27,048, forward strand.
CGCGAATGGCCGCCGCAAGCGTTTATAACGGACGCGCAATCGATAGGGAACATGCAGCATCTTGTGCAGGATTTGATCGCGGAACTTGCGTTTAGCCGCCATCAACGCCTACTTGTCTAGTTCTTTCAAGCGAGCGATTCGCGCCTCGGTCGACGGGTGAGTCGAGAAGAGAGCTTGCAAGCCGCCCAGCGAGAACATATTCGAAAACATTAGATGAGCTGAAGCTTCTTGGCTTGGCGATGGTGCAATCGGCGGTACGCTAGCTTTCCAGTTTTCTAACTTCATCAGCGCCGACGCTAAATCGTCGCCAGTGCCGAGAATACTGTGACTATACTGATCGGCCGCATACTCGCGGCTGCGCGATACTGCCATCTGGATTAACATCGCAGCGATCGGCGCTAAAATTAACGAGGCAATCATCGCAAAGATATTACTGCCGTCATCGTCGTCCGACGATCCGCCGAATAGAAAGGCTAGCTGCGCCAGATAACTAATCGCACCCGCCAGCGTCGCGGCGATGGTCGAGATTAGCATATCGCGATGTTTGACATGACCTAATTCGTGCGCCAAAACCGCCCGCAGTTCATCCTCATTCAGAATGTCCATGATACCAGTAGTCACCGCTACGGCAGCATGCTGCGGCGAGCGGCCTGTCGCGAAAGCATTAGGAATCGGCGTCTCGACGTAATAAAGTTTTGGCATCGGCAAATTCGCTTGGGCTGTTAACTCGCGGACGATACACTCGACTTGCGGGTAACGATTACCCAGCGGCTGAGCACCTTGCATCTTAATTACCAGCGACGAACTAAAAAAATACATGAAAAAGTTAGACACCGCCGCTAATCCTAATGCTATCAGCATACCTTGCTGGCCGCCAAACACATAGCCAACCATCATGAACAACCCTGTCAGAATTGCCATAAGTAGGGTAGTTTTGAAAATCTGCTTCATATCTGCAGCTTATTATAGCAAATTACCTTAAAGCTATCTTAAAGAACGTACCAGAGGGTTGCAGCAAAACGGCTTGTCGATATATACTAATCATAAGCAACTCTAAATTAGGGGGCATCACGTCTAACTATATTGATCGGTTTTGGCATCGCCGCGCCAGCGAAGCAATTATGCTCATCCTCGCTGTTGTAGCTGGATTGTTTGCTTGGTCTATTGGCGGTGGAAAATCTCCAGAAGACCCTTTGTACGTGTCTATACTACCGGGCTCGTTAGCCGCGATTGCTTTCGTAATTACTTTGGTGTCATATTTTGCTGTTAAGCGAAACTTTTACCAGTCGCTGCTAGTTAACTATATCTTGTTGACAGCAACAGGCTGGCTGCTAGTTTTTGCCTCTAGCAATCAAGGAGCGCCACATTTGGCGCTATTTGCAGTAATCGTCGCTGTCGGACCATTACTTGGAACTTATGGTATCTTGACAGATGTCATCGCCGCTGCGGCCGGAGTGGCGGAGCGTTTTATTATTGAGCAGACACCCTTGGGATCATTAGCAGCATTGGCTATGATGCTATTTACACCCTTGCTAGCTGCAAGTTTACTGTGGCTGCGCCGACATCAATCTGTTGGTGCCAGCGAGCCAATCCGCGAGAGTTTAGCTACCGTGGCTGGCCCTCAAGCTTCTGACATTGTTATCAGCGCTATCGGCGACGGGGTAGTAGCCGTCGATGCGAAGGGTATCATCACCTTGATCAATCCAGCAGCCCAGCAGCTAGTTGGCTGGGGTAATCAAGACGCCATCGGCTTGTCGTACAAATCAGTCATCAGGCTGATGGACCAGGACAATAATACCATCAAAGACAACGATAACGGCGATATCATCGCTCGCGTCCTCAACACTAACAACCCGCTCAAAACTGACGATTTCAAGATCAAGACCCAATCTGACAAAAATTTTATGGCTAGCATTTCAGTTAAGCCAATCAGTAACAAGCATAACGACGGCGCGGTGATTGTCTTTCGCGATATCACCGCCGAGCGCAGCGACGAGCGCCAGCGCGCCGAATTCATCAGCACCGCTAGCCACGAGATGCGTACGCCAGTTGCCAGCATTGAGGGTTACCTCGGCCTAGCACTTAACCCGCAAACCGCCACCATCGACACGCGCGCTCGCGGTTATATTACCAAAGCGCATCAATCAGCCGAGCACTTGGGCCGGCTTTTTCAAGACTTGCTCGATATTAGCAAAGCTGACGACCATCGCCTCAGCAACAATCCAAAAATCGTTAATGTCATCGACTTCATCAAAGATATCGCTGACGGGTTAACACCGAAGGCCGAAGAAAAAGGCTTAAGCGTCAACTTCGTACCATCGACTAGCGATGTTTCTAGCAAGGAGGTCCAGAACCGCCGAATCAACCCGATTTTATATGCTAATGTTGATAACGACCACCTCCGCGAAATCGTCCAAAACTTGATTGAAAATGCTATCAAGTACACGCCGTCGGGCAGTATCACCGTTGACGTAACTAGCAACAACGACCAGGTGACGATAAGTGTCGCCGACACTGGCATCGGCATCCCGCCCGAGGACGTCAGCCACCTCTTCCAGAAGTTCTACCGCGTCGATAACAGCGACACCCGCCAGATAGGCGGTACTGGGCTGGGCTTATACTTGTGCCGGCGACTAGCCGAAACTATCGGCGGACGATTGTGGGTTGAAAGCGAATATCAGCACGGCAGTACATTTTTCTTGGCTATTCCACGAGTTGATCATGTTGCTGCCACTTTTCTAAATGATAACAGCGAAACCGAAAATAACGCCAGCATTGATAAGTTATCAGCCGAAGACATGCTAGCTAGCAATGCGCCAGAAATTCTAGCGGTTGCGCCAGCGGCTGCCGAGTTTGAGCAAACGCCGCTCGACACACCAACACCAACAGCTCCGACTCAGACCTTCACCGACACCAGCTTACTCAACTATTCGCCGCCGCCAGCACCCAAATCGAACGGTTTAAACCAAAACGCGGCCAATACAACCAAGCAATTTACCAACACGCCGCTTAGCGATATTGAGGCCGCACCCGACAAATACGCCGAACAATTGCGCAACGAAATCAGATTAAACGTCCCGCCGCGGCGAAATTAAAACTATAGGGTATAGCATTTTTAAACCATAACCGTTAAAATAGGGGTAAGATGACAAAAATATTACTAGTAGAAGACGACAAAAGCCTCAGCGAGATTTATAGCGTACGGCTGCGCGCCGAGGGCTACGACATATTATCTGCCAGCGACGGCGAACAAGCCTTAGCGCTTGCCATCAAAGAGGTACCCGACCTAATAATTAGCGATGTTATGATGCCGAATATCAGCGGCTTCGACATGCTAGATATCCTACGCAGCACCACCGAGACACGCGGCATTCACGTCATTATGATGACTGCTCTGTCAAGCGATGAGCAACGCCAACGCGGCATGGCGCTCGGCGCCGACCGCTACCTGGTCAAATCGCAAGTCGGCATCGAAGATGTCGTTCGCACCGTTCATGAAGTTCTCGGCGACGCCTCAGTACCAGCCGATACGCCAGCGCCTCTTGTCAACGAGCCAAAACGAGCTACTATCGAGCCTGGTCCTAGCGCTAGAGCAACGGAGCCAGCGCCAGCTAACAATCCTCCAGAAAAAACTGAGAGCGATAACATTAAAGCGAATGAACTAAATCCAAACCCCGAAACTCCAGGGGGCCCAGCTTCTAGTTCTAATCCAGCAACCAACTCGACCGCTCCAACACCGGCTAACCCAGCGCCGACCGATACGGCGGCAGCTACCGTTACAACGATGCCTGCCAGCACTACTGCAACGACAACTCCAACCGCCCCTCAACCAGCGCAGCCAGAACCAGCAGCTATTCCCGCAGCTCCATCAGCACAGCAGCCAAATCCGCTAGTTGCCGCACCGCGCGAAACTCCAGCAGCTAGCGCGCCTACCGCCGTCACTAACATCCCAGTCACTACTCCGGCTAATCCAGTGCTCAGCCAAGCTGCACCCGCAGCCACTTTGCCGCCACCAGCTAGCGCAGCAACTGCACCGAGAACTAGCACTTTGCCGCAACCAATCGCGCCGTTTTCAACTAACCGGCCAGGTTCGTCAGGCCGAGTGATCCAGCCAATCACCCCAACTGATCAAGAACCAATTGATTACACTGCTCGCATGAGCGAGGAGTTAGCTACTTATCAAAACCTTAACACTATCCCGGCACCACAGGCCAATCCTACGAATGTGTTCCCTCAGGCCGCACCAGCAGTAACCCCTGCGGCCGCGCAAACTCCAGCGCCAGCTGCACCCGAGCCAGCTTCTATATCAACAAACCCAGCGCCATCAGTAGCGCCGACTTCACCGTCTGCCAGTACTACCGCAGCGGCAACTCCAACCACTCCTCAACCAGCGCAGCCAGAACCAGCAATCACTCCTACTGCACCAGCGTCGACTATGCCTCACATAATGCCAGGCCCAGCCGCAGTTGCTACGCCAATCAGTAATATGGCCGCATCAGCAGGGGGCGCTTTGAATAATCCTTCCGCGCAGCCTGCGCTTAATGCCACACCGCCAGCTGCACCAGCTATACCAGCACCAAACACTAGCGCACCAGAACCACCTGCACCATCAGCAGCGCCAGCCTCTTCCGATGAAGCCGGATTAAAGTTTGAAGAAACCGCAATTTCCTCAAGTCAACCAAAATAATCGTCTTATGGTAAGCCAAAAATCAGCTAGTGGCACCAAAACGATTCGCCTCAATAAATTCTTAGCACTCCAACTCGGTATCTCGCGGCGCGAAGCCGACAATCTCATCTCGACAGACACCGTCACTATCAATGGTAAGACAGCGACGCTTGGCACCCGTCTGTCGCCAACTGACACCATCAAAGTTGCCGGCCGCGACATCAGCTCTCATGCCATCAAAAAAGTCTACATCGCTCTCAACAAACCAGTCGGTTATGTTTGCTCGCGGCGCCAGCAGGGCCACGCGCCGACAATTTATTCATTATTGCCGCGCGATTTACATCACCTCAAGCCAGTCGGCCGCCTTGACAAGGATAGCTCTGGCTTGATTCTGCTGACCAACGACGGCGATTTTGCTCACCGCATGACCCACCCGAGTTTTCGCAAGACTAAAATATATAAAGTCCGCCTCGACCGGCCGCTTGAGCCGCTGCACCAGCAGATGATTAGCGATTTTGGCGTCAACCTCGAGGACGGCCGCAGCCAGCTGGCTCTAGAGCGCCTCGACGATAGCCGCCTCAACTGGCAAGTCATCATGAGCGAAGGCCGCAACCGCCAAATCCGCCGCACCTTTGCCGCGCTCGGTTACACCGTCGTGCGGCTGCACCGCGTACAATTCGGCAATTATTCGCTTGGCAACATGAAACGAGGGGAGTGGCAAAGCGTTTCCGCTAGTTAACAAATTAAGTTGTCTTACTACATCTATCAGTTTTTACTCTGTAGCCAGCGCGCCGAGAACAATCTCGTTTGGACCGCACGCTGAATACGGCATTGATGTCTGCGCCCTTGGTCTTGAGATAATAATTATCGCAGCTTGTTTCATTGGCTGGCGAAATTTGCGGCGTTCAAAACATAAAAATAATGATGAGTCCTCCGCGTCGTGGAAGTCTTTCGCCGAATGGATATTTCTAGTAGCGGGCGGACTATTCTTGACGGCAGTATTACTATCGACACTGCATAACACCATTTCAATCGGCATATTATAAATTCTACTATACTGCTAGCGCTCGCCAAATTAACTCACCTCTGTTATAATTAAGTTAATTATGGCAACCAAACTTCCTACTGTCGCTATCATCGGCCGCGCTAATGCTGGTAAAAGTTCGCTATTCAATCGCATCATGCGTTCGCAGCAGGCCATTGTCGCTCGCGAAGCCGGCACTACTCGCGACAATGTCATCGGTAAAGCGTCATATCAAGGCCGCGATTTTTGGCTGGTAGATACCGCTGGCCTCAAGCCCGCCGAGGACGAATTCGAAGCCAGCATCCAAGACCAAATCGCTGAGGCTGCCGAAGCCGCCGACGTCATTCTCGTGGTTGTCGACAGTACCAAATACCCTAGCGACGAAGACCGCCGCGTCGCCAAAACCGCCCTAAAGAGCCGCAAACCCGTCATTCTCATCACTAACAAAATCGATCTGAAAGGCAACCTGCCCGATAGCGAATTCTTGCGCCTCGGCATCAAATCAATCATTCGCACCTCTGCCGAACACAACTCTGGTATCACCGACATCCTTAGCGAAATTTGCCAGCACATCCCCGCTAAAAAGCAAACCGAACCTAGCGAAACTCTCAAAATCGCCCTTATCGGCCGGCCAAACGTCGGTAAATCTAGCCTGTTTAATACGCTAGCCGGCAAGCAGCAAGCCATCGTTGCCAGCCGCGCCGGCACCACCCGCGACGTCAACCGCGTCCGCCTACAATACCACGGGCAAGCGATCGAACTGCTCGACACCGCTGGCATCCGCCGCCAAGGTAAGCAAGAAGTCGGCATCGAGAAATTCAGCGTCTTGCGCACCCTCGCCGCCATCGAAGAGGCTGATATTTGCTTTTTGCTAATGGACGTCAATGAGCTAGGCACCGCTCTCGACCAAAAGCTAGCTGGCATTATCGCCGAAGCAGGCAAGGGGCTAGCCATCGTCGTCAGCAAATGGGACGTCGCCCTAGGTAAAGACGCTTACACCCGCGACGCGCTGGCACCGAAAATCTCGGCGCAATTCGACTTTACGCCGTGGGCGCCATTAATATTTACCAGCTCGGTCACCGGCCAGAATGTTGCTAAATTGTTCGATTTAGCTCTCAGCATCAATGCGCACCGCCAGCAAAAAACTACTACTCGTAAGCTTAACGATCTCCTACAGCGATCAATTCAAAAGCATCCGCCAGCTGGCCTGAAAAACACTCACCCGAAGCTACGATACATCGTACAAACCGATACCAATCCGCCGTGGTTTGTCATTTACGGCAGCAATTTGAAGTTCGTCCATTGGAGCTACAAGCGTTATCTAGAGCGCCAAATTCGCGATGTTTTCGATTACACTGGTACGCCGATCAAACTATCTTTTCGTGACGAGAAACAACTCAAAGCCAACCGCGAACGCGTCGCCCGCGGCCTGGCGCCCGTCACCAAAGCCTACAAACAAGCCAAAAACGCCGAAAAACAGCTATAAAACCGCATTTTTGACAAAACCCCTTGATATTTTGTTCTATTAGTGATATATATATTAGCTTTTGTTGACAGATGTTTGACATTTTGTCCAAAAGTGTATTTTGACAAGCAGTTGAGAATAGAGCAAGGTGAGATTTTATGGCGTTATTTTAGCGGAGGCAAAATAGTGTCGTGAAACCCCACCTTGCTCAGGCGCCATCCGGGCGTCGAGCAGTGTTTCCTAAGGGAAAGCACAGACACTCCGTCTAGGTAAGGAGAAAGAGATCCATCATGGGTACGTATTACAAGAACGCGGAACATATCGTGAACGGGCGTGTCGGGCGCAAGCTCGACACATTCCTGTACTATCAGGCAAAAGAACAACTCAGGGATAGAGAACACCTCTATGCCTTGATCGAGTTCACGACGCACAGCGCCGCGCTGTGCGTCGACAGTCCCAAGGAGTTCTATACTTTCAGTAAGCTCCTTTACCCGTATACTTTCTATGCCTTGAGCGAGCATGCACACTCGCGCTCGGTGTAGAAAAACCCGGACTGGCAAGCCGCCGAGAATCCTTGGCGGCCCTCTCCGCCGCCTATTATTCTCCTGCTTGTCAGTTCGCTCCATAGATGCGTATCTATGCTGATGAGTCGGAAACGACGAAAGTGAACAATTTATTCAAACATCACTAATTGCGCCGCCAGAACTTCACGGGTAATTTCATCCGCCCGCTCGCCAATTAACACGATTTTAGAGACCTCTTCAGTGCCAGCATTGGTTATCTGAATCTGATTTTCCGTTGCCTCCAAATGATGCCGCGCGCCATTATCATCAATAAAACAGCCCTTCATTCGCCTAAGTTTATAAGTGTCAAAAAGTTCCGGCCAAATTTTTTCCAGAGTCGCCGCAGCAATTTTCATGCCTGAAACGTCCAGCACGGCGTACGTCGGATTATCCGGCACCGCCAGCTCTCCGTCATACGTATCAAAAAACGCCAGCAGCCCCGACGGCGTGGTTAATTTACTGAGTTCAAACCGACCGTGCGGCGCACTGAACACCTTGGCGTAGGGTAGGGCGCGGCGTTTCATGTCGTATTCAGCTCGCTCACTATCGTTCAGCAAATCCTCCTTGGTCACCAAAATCACGTCTGCCGCTTGTAGCTCAACTTCGTGCGCTGGCTCGATCCCGCGTAAAATCTCGTGCGCATCGATCACGTAAAAACTCTGCATCAACTCATACTTATTGAAGATTTGTGCATTTATCAATTTCTCGACCAAGTTCATCGTTCGCGCCACGCCCGTCGCCTCGATAAACACCGGGGCAGGCGAATTACGACAAAAGTCCAGCAGCATCCGCGTCAACGCATGCTTCGACGAGCAGCAGACACAGTCGCCAGCCAACGTCGTCACCATCTCCGCCAATCCCTCCAGCCGATAACCGTCGACATTTTCATTGGCATATTCATTTTCAATCACCCGCGCACCCTTATAGTCACTTTGTTGCAATAAGAATTCCAGCACGCTGGTCTTGCCGGCACCCAGCGAGCCGTTCACTAAATAAAGCGGCACCTTGTCAACAACTGCCCGCGCTTCGTCAAACGCCGCATTAACACTAAATTCCAAATCATCATCGCGTTTCGCCATACATCTATTATACGTCATCACAGCCAAGGTGCTATACTAAGGCTATGAAAGTCATTCTGGCCCTTGGCAATCCTGGCGAAAAGTACGTTCACACGCGGCATAATACTGGCTTTTTAGTAATCGACCAGTTGGCAGCGGAGCAGGGTGCACAATTTAGTAATAAGCCCAAATTCTTTGCGTATATTGCCGAATTAAACAGTTTTACGGTCAATTCAGCCGCTAGCGCAAAACCACATACTACCACCCCGCAGAAAAAAGTCCTTCTTGTCAAACCAACCACGTACTACAATGACGTCGGTATTTCTGCGCGGGCGCTCATGGATTTTTATAAACTGACACTGGATAATGTACTTGTTATCCATGACGATACGGCGCTTGATTTTGGCAAAATCCGTGTCCGTAAAGGCGGGCGCGACGCTGGCAGCAACGGTTTGAAATCGCTACATACTCACATCGGCGCTGATTTCTGGCATATTCGTATCGGCACCGATAACTTACTGCGCCGGCAAATTGGCGATGTTGATTTCGTCCTTAGTAAGTTCAACGCCGACGAGCAAAAAATCCTCCGCGATTGGACGATCCCCGAATCTATCAAGCTGATCAGTACATTTCTTGATGATACTATCGAACCGCTCAGCATCAAGCTCTAACTCCCGACACATCACTACACCATTACACCTGCGAAATTAAAAATGCTTATTGCAACAATGTCGCAATAAGCAAGCAATGTCGGCCGAAACAAAAAGCCACAAATATCAATTACTGCCGCTTTCGCGGCACAATTTTCGCCGCGCCGTGTTTCAGCCGCCGCTCAGCATTATGCAATTTTGCCGCGGCTGCTTCTTGCAAATTAATCGCTCGCGCCTCCAGCATACTGCTGCCAACCGCCAAGCTTACAAACAATAGTCCCAAGCCGCCCGTCGCCCATTCCGGCAGCTCCAGATGAAACAGCTTGGCAATCATCATCATACCCAGCGCCATAATCGCCCAGTGCGCGCCATTTTCCAGATATTTATATTTGCTGAGCATGCCCGTCCGCAGCAAATACACCGTCAGCGACCGCACCCAAATCGCGCCGGCACCCAGACCCGCCACGATCAACAACACACTGCTGGTGATAGCAAAGGCGCCGATGACGCCGTCAAAGCTAAAACTAGCATCCAACACTTCCAGATAAAGCAGGCTAGCGAAGGCTGCCCAGCCGGTCTTGACCTTGACCGACTTAGCGTCGTCCTCGTGAAAGAATGAGCCGAACAATTCCAGCCCGATGTGCAGTATAATCCCCAACACCGACGAGATCAGCACCAGCGCCCGATGCGGCGGCTCAACCGTGAAATACAGCACCGCCGCCACGCTCAGCATCAAGCATACCTTGAAATTCTCAAACCGCCCAGCCTTGGCCAGCCACGGCTCGACATGCCGCATCCAATGCACGCGCTTGTTATAATCAATGAAATAACTGAGGCCAATCATAATCAGAAACGCGCCGCCAAAGGCATCAATCATCGGCGAGGCTTCATGCAAGATATGACCGTATTCCGCCGGCCTGTGCAGCGCCAAATCAACCACTTCCATAAATCCATGACCGCTCGCCACCATCACGATGATAATCGGCAGCACGAACCGCACCACGAACACCGCCACGAAAATCCCAACTGTCAAGAATACCTTTTGCCAAACCTGGCTCATGCCGGCTAGCACCTTGCTGTTAATCACCGCGTTATCAAAGCTAAAGGTCACTTCCAGCACCACCAGAATCGCGAATAACCACAAGCTACTCGCGCCGAAATGACCAAAAATCAACCCGCCCAAAGCCAGCGTCAACAGCGCCGAAAACCAAAAAATCCGAAATGGGTGATGTGAATGCCAGAGATGTTTCATAATGATTTAGTATAGCACAAGCTTACTGTTATAATTTATAAGTATGGCAAAAAAACGTGTCAAAAGCTTAAACATAAATAAGCTAATTAACACAGCCAAGATACTTACCGGCTGGATAATTGCGCCAGTATTGATTGTCGTAATATACTTATACAGCCCCCAGCTTGGACTATGGCTAATCAGTGACAAATCAGACATTTGGTTCAACGAAACTGCAACAATGTTGCAAGACTTCCTAACCATCACGCTAAGCATAGTCATTGAAGCTTTACCTTTTGTTATCCTCGGAATTATCATTTCATCTTTGATTCGCCGCTTTTTGCCGCCAGCCAAACTCACTAAAATTTTACCGCGTAACCCATTTTGGCGCCGATTTACATTATCGCTAGCCGGACTAGCACTACCAGTCTGCGAATGCGGCAACGTACCGGTCGCTCGCAGCTTACTAGCTCGCGGATTAAAACCCGCCGACGTCGTCAGTTTTCTATTCGCCGCGCCGATTCTCAATCCTATCACCATTATTGCAACAATGACCGCTTTCAGTTTTCAGCCATACATGGTTTGGTGGCGAATTATTTTTGCATTGATAATCGTCCAACTGACCGCTTTGATCGTCAGCTTCATGGACGAAAATAAAATCGTTCGCCCAGCTTTCAAAGAGTATTGCCGCGCGCACGAGCACAGCTCTAAGTTCAAGGAGATGCTTGGATCCTCACGCGACGAATTCTGGCAACTATTAACCATGCTAAGTATAGGTGCTATCATCGCTGCCGCCACTCAAGTTTTCGTACCACGCGCCATCATTAACACTGTCGGTAACGACATCATCTTATCAGTTATCGCCATGATTGGCTTGAGTTTCGTGGTCTCGATCTGTTCCAGTATCGATGCCTTTTTTGCGTTAGCCTATGCCCGCAGTTTCACAGCAGGCTCGATTCTATCATTTCTATTAGCTGGTCCGATGATCGATATCAAGCTAATCGTATTGATGCGAACCACTTTCCGTTGGCGATTTATCGCTGTGGTGATGTTAATAATTTTCGCATTGTCGTTCGCGGCAGGCATAGGAGTAAACTTGCTTTATGCGGGCTAATTTGGCGAAATCATTGGGCGGAATTGCTGCCTGCGGATACGTTTTGCTGCTAGCTTACCGCGGTCAGCTCGGTTTCTACATCCATCCGCGCTACCATCTTTTTGCTGCCATTTTGAGCACGATAGGTATCGTTTTCTTGGTTATTGATATAGTGTTGCAATTAAAGAGCGGAGCACTAACCGCACACCACCGTTTCAAATTCCGCCACATCAAGCTCGCCTCGTGTCTATCTGTCTTAATTTTACTAGCAGGCTATCTGCTGCCGCCAAAACCGCTATCGGCAAACAGTGTCGCCCAAAGAGAAAATTCTATCGCCACCAGTCAAACAAACTATTGCAATATTCCTAAACCTAAGGAAGGCGAGACGAATGTATCGATCAACCGCTGGCGATCTGCTTTCAACTCCTGCCAAAAACTATCGTATTTTGACAATACTAGCATAACGATAACTGGTTTCATCTCGAGCGGCACACTACAAAACTATGGCTACGATTATTTCGAACTGGCACGCTACGTTATCAGCTGCTGTGCCGCCGATAGCATACCTATGAAAATCTTAGTAGAAAAAACTCCTGCGAATAGCTACCGCGATGGCACCTGGTTAACCGTCAAAGGGAAGTTGATGCAAAAAATAATTAACAGCAAAGCTGAATACGTCATTACCGAGGCTACCGCTACCGCGATACCGCAGCCAGAAAACCCTTACGAATTATTTGGTTTATAATCTTGCCACTTTTTAGCAGCGCCATCTTCCTGGTAATATTCGTGCGCGCGCCAGTTAGATAAGAAGTTTTTATCGCGCTCGATTTCACTTAATAGCGGAAAAATCTCACTGAGCAGCATTTCGTCGGGGTATTGTTCGCTGTCCGTCAGGGGACGTTGCCCGTTACTGCACAAATGTGCATTAAGAAATATAAAGCGCTTGGTGCAAATATAGCCAGGCTTTGAACAGTGCAAGCGAAAATCGTGCATAGTCCGAATCGGCTGCGCCTCATCCTGATAAGCCTCAAATTTATACATCACCCAAATCAATGGCGTATCAAAAGTCATATCATCAGACAGTTGCTGCTGGCTATGCCGTAAGTCATCCAGTTCTATCCGTATCTGTTCGACACCGCTATTCTTCAGTTTTGCCAACGCCAAACGGCGCTCCGCAGCAGTAATCTTTGCTGTCAAAGTCTTATACTCATCATACATATCAAGCAGTCTATCAACCGCCGCTCTCGCACTATCCATACTTTCCATCATCCCAGCTCCTCCGTAATTACTGCGCGCGTAACCTCACGCGCCCGCTCGCCAATGATAACTAATTTTAATGACTCGTCAATAGCACCGCGCGTGACCTGCATTTGCTGCGGCGTTGCCTCGATGTGAAGTATCTCGTCACCATCAGCAACCGCGCCTTTCATGCGCCGCAAAGCGTATTTACTTCGTGAATTCGTCCAAATCTTTTCAATTTTCTCAGCGCTAATAGCCAAGCCAGACACATCAACCACGCTATAATTTAAAGCATTCTCAGCCGCGTTTTCCGCAGGCTCGTGCAGCAGCAAATAATCCAAAATCTGCGACTTGTCACCAAGCTGGACCAGATCAAATTTGCCGTGATCCATATTCACAACGTTGGTTAGCCCTTGTTGCAACAATGTTTCAATTAGCTGTTGGCGATCCTTTTCAGCCAGTAAATCCAGCTTGCTGATCAAAACCGTGTCCGCAGCCCGAGCTTCCGCTAGCAGCACCTCCGCCAGGCCGTCAACTCTAGCTTCAGCTCCATCCACGACATACAACGACTGCTTCAAATCATACTGCTCAAAGATATCGCCAGCCAGCAGTTTCTCGACCACCCGCAAAGTATTAGCGACACCAGTCGATTCAATAATCACTGGTGCTTTTCCGCTTATTGCAAAATTGTGCAAAATGTCAATCAGCTCTTCGCCGCTGCTGCAACAGATACACTCGCCAGCAATTATTGCCACCTCATCAACGCGTTGCGCCAATGTGCAACTGTCGATACTTTCCGACGCAAACTCATTCTCAATCACTCGCGCACCAGCAAACTGCGGCTGCTGCACTAAGTAATCGACCAGCGTGGTTTTGCCAGCGCCCAGCGCACCGTTCACCAAATATAACGCAATCTTATCATTCATATTAGCCTTTCTTGTACACATATACTGAGTTAATGATGTCGTCGTCAGGATTATACTCGACCAGCAGCTGTACGCGCCGCAAACTATTCGGATCAAACGCTGGATATAGCAGCGTTTTCGCACCATGCGCACCGCGCACAATGATCCGCCCGCCAGGCCGAAGCGCTGGCAAAATATTATCAATAATTTGCTGTTTGGCTTCAACCGAATCGCCCGCCAGCCCAGCCACATAAATCACGTCGTAAGTATTATCTGGCAAAGCTACCGCCGCTCCGTCCGCCAACAAACACTCGCCAACTGGCCAAGCAATCGCCTGTGCCAGCTCGCGCGACTGCGCCAAAGCAGCCGGCGCCACGTCCACCAAATCAACCGTAGCATCAGTCTGACACCACAAACACCAAGCCGTCAAAGGCAGGGGACCGCTGCCGATCATCACCGCGTGGCTACCACCAGTCAAGGACAAACCCGACCCAGCCAGTAAGCCAACTTCACGCCGTACCAGCTCACGGTAATTATCAATATACCAAAACTTTTCTAGCTCTTGCTGCGGACGGGCTGAGCTGGTAATTCGCCGCGACCAATACATTTCCATCTCTGATTCTGACAGGGAACAACGCCGCTGCACTTCGCGACACACCTCATCATTACACCAATTCGGCAACTTTGTCGCCTGCACAGCTGCAGCCACCAAGCCAGAAAAAGCCGCATTGACGTCTGGCGATGGTGCAAAATCATGCAAATTCATCACTGTTTTAATTGCTATATCCATAGCTTTTCATAATGCCAAACCCTCCCATTTATTGCAAATTTGTTGCAATAAGTTGTATACTTGCAATATCATGACCCTCGACGATCTATTCAAACAGCACAACCTGCGCCTAACCAAACCGCGGCAACAAGTCTTCGACGCGCTGCAAAAATCAGACGTTCCGCTGACTATCAGCGATATTGCAAAAAAGTGCAATGATATTAACCGCACTAGCGTTTATCGCGCCTTGGTGGCGTTCAACGATCTCAAGATCATTAGCATCGTCCACGTCGGTTGGAAGAACTATTACGAGTTAGCCGAGCCATTCATTCCGCACCATCATCATTTATATTGCATCCGCTGTCAAAACGCTACACCAATCCAAACCCCAGAACTAGAACAGCTCATCAGCTACCTCAGCAGAAAGTACAGCTTTTTAGTCATTGATCACCATTTTGAGCTTGAGGGAATCTGCCAAAAATGCCGGCAAGAACAGCAACTGATTAAAAGCATTAGTGCTAGCAAAAACAAGCCGAAGTCAAAACCAAAACCAGAATCAAAATCAACAAAGTAACACTAATCGCCAATCATCGTCAACAGCGTCTCGCGCTCGCGAATCAGCTCGCGGTAGCGCTTGAGCAAGCTCATGATATCGTTGCGCTGCTCACTGCTGAGATCAAACACCGCCAACAGCACTCCGTCAATCTCTTTGGCAGCTTTTTGCGTGTCCGACAGATTAGCCAATCCCGGCACGGTAGCCAAATATTCCGCGCGAAGGTCCTCAGTCTTTTTCTCGTAGAGAGCTAGTCGCTTAGCCGGACTATTAGCTGACTTTTTACCGAGACGCGCCAACGCTTTTTCATACTCTTGCCGCGCCGCCAACACCGACACATAATCAATTTTCAAGCCAAATAACCGTGCCACCAAGCCATTTTGCGCTTGTTCAATCTCGGCAGTAGCACCGTCGATTTCGTTCAAACGCCGCCGCGCTTGGCGCGTCATCCGGCGAATCTGATGACGCTCAACTTTCGACTGGAATGAACGCTTAATCAATCGCGCCTGCGGATCGCGGATTGTCATGCCGAATTCCTCGGCAACCGCACGGTAGAGTAAATAATCTACGTAAACTTCGACCTGCTGCGAACAAACTTCTGCCGGCTGATTAACAAACTCTAGCGCCAAACGATGCAGCTTTTTTTCGCCTTCTGCATAATGTTGCATTGCAAAACGCGCTCGTTCAATGCTTTGGCTCTGCTGTGCTACGTATTGCAACAATGCTGCAGTTTGCTTATCATCTGTCAAGAAATTGTCGCTCACCGTCTTGATCAGCGTTTTCTGCTGCGGCGCGCTTTCGATTTTACGCAACCGCGGCAGGCAATCATCGCGCCAAGACAAGAAAAATTCCAGCGCCATCGGCACGCTGCGATCAAAGCGCCGCGCCATCCGCCGCAACGAGCGCGGGCAAGCCGCATAGACGGCCGCCGCTTGCTGCCGGAACTGCAGCGGACGCACCTCTGCTAGCTTAAGCAAACGATTGTACCGCGCTGGGAATACTTTATCGATATCATTCATAGCGTATCTGAACCTTTCTAAACGAATAATTTAATAATTTTTGCCACGACGCACCACGCTGATTGAAGCGCCGAATCTCGCCGTCAACCGATGCCACTTTGACTAATGCTGGACTATATGGCACTTTACGGCTATACATCCACACATCATCGTAATTCCAGCGGCGTAGCGACGGATAAACCCTTTTCAAAAGCTCCACGCCATTGCGATAAAAATACTGCGGGTCGGCTTCTGGCGGCAAGAACTTTTCGGCGGTTAAACCCATATTTTTGACGATACGGCGCACATCCTCTAGCGTCTGCTCGGTACCATTCTCGGCAATAAGCAGAGCATACACGCTGCTGCGGCTACGAAAAATCACTGCGTACGAATCGCGTCCCGTCTCGATATCGTCAAACAAAAATTCGTCGACTGGCATCTCGATATGAAACGCCCGCGGAATAAGTTTTTGACACTCCTCGCGGCGCATCTGATCGTAGTTCAAATCGTTAGCGGTCATACTTCCATTATACTATTTTTATGACGAAAAGTCAATATTATTAGATAACAAAAAAGCGCTAGGTAAGGGTGGGCATCACCTAGCGCCATTCTGCCCTTCGTCCCACCCTATCGGGTATACGTGATCCACCTCACACATACGGTGATCCGCTGGACAAAGGGGTTAGTATACGCTAAAAAGTTGTCTAGGCACGAAAGTGGAGGGTAGATTACTGCCGTGCGCCTTTTAGCGCAACCTAACATAAGTTAGAATAGGGGGTATAAGGTGCTTGATTCACCACCTCGGGTCAATCAATCATCCCAATATTAGCACACCTTTGACAACATGTCAATACTTTTTAACAGGAATTTGTATGAAAATCAATAAAGTATCACCAGATAGCAGCAATTATCTCAAGGTATTAGCTAATATTGACGACAAGCCGCAAGCATTATATTACTTAGGTGAAGTTCCTAAACAACGCCAGCCAACCATCGCTATCGTCGGTACCCGCAAGCCAACCAGCTACGGCGTCGAGGTAACGCATCAGTTTGCTAGCGGATTGGCTAGCCGCGGTTTTATCATTGTTAGCGGACTAGCCCTAGGCACCGACGCGTTAGCGCACCGCGCCTGTTTAGACGCTAGCGGCACCACTATTGCCATCGTACCTAGCCAGTTACCGAATATTTATCCGCGTAGCAACAGCGCGCTCGCCCGGCGAATTGTCGAGAAGGACGGGGCAATTCTATCTGAGCATTCTACTGATGACACCGAACCGTACATCCTCGGCCGCTGGAGTTTTTTGGAACGCAACCGCTTGGTGTCCGGCTTGGCCGACGCCGTACTAATTACCGAAGCTAGTGCTCGCAGCGGCACGCTCAATACTGCTGCCCACGCGCTAGCTCAAGGCAAAGATGTCTTCGTTGTACCTGGCAACATCACCAGCCCGCAAAGCGCCGGCTGCAACGCGCTGATCAAACAAGGCGCCACACCCGTCACCAGCATCGACGATATTTTGTCGGTTGTCGCACCAGAATCCATGCCAGACGCGCGAACCGACCAAACCAAGCTGCCGCTCGGCTCAACACCCGCCGAAACAGCGATCATCGAACAGCTCGCTCAAGGTATCCGCGACGGCGACCAGCTGCAAAAAGCCACTGAACTGCCAGCAACCGAATTCAATACTGCGCTAACCATGCTTGAACTGACTGGCGCTATCCGCTCACTTGGCGCCAACCAGTGGACGCTTGTCTAATTAATATTGTTTAAGCTTTTCGCAAATTTGTCATTTTCATCGTATAATTGTAAACTTATAGATATTATGCCTATTAAGTGCCACGAAAGGATTCCAAGATTCAATCCTCGGACTGATATCCCCACCATCCCCAACGCTATGAGTATTGCTGGCGCGGTTCTAGCCTGGCGCGGCGCCAAACGCATTGATACCACTGCTGGTATCGCACAGGTTGCCGCTGGCCGCGGTTCATCGACGTTCTAGACGGCATCGTCGCCCGCAAAACGGGGCAGACAAGCGATTTCGGCGCTTTACTTGATGCTGGACTAGACAAAGCTGTCACTGCCATTATCCTTTATGAAATAAAAAGTAAAAACCTCGCACCAACGGAAATAATCGCCGCCATCACAGCTTTTAATGGAATCAACGCCGTTGCTAGCGCCAAAACGATAGTTGAAGCTGGCGATGAAACTGTACGCCCGGAAATCTCTGGCAAATTGGCGCTAGCGCTCGAAACCAGCTCATTGCTAGCCCACCTAGTCGGTAGCCGTCTCGAAACCACCGGCCAGAGCCAGCTCGCCAGAGTTGCTCGCGGTATCGGCAATTTAGCGTTCGCTGTATCGCTGCCGTTCGCATTTAAATCAACTCTTTCGTACGTCGAACGCGCCCGGCAATCAAAACGCCGAAATGATAAATAGACAGGCAAAATTGGCGATTTGCGGCTTGAAAGAGATTTTTGGCTATTTTGTTGCAAAAAATAGTAAATTATTGCAAAACTATTGACACCGCCGTCCATATGTGATATATATATATCAGCTTTTTGCTCAAAGTATTCGTAAAAAAGGGCAAGAAGTAGCCCTTTTGCTTTGAGCGAAAACACTTCCCTAAGGAGGGGAAATGAGACGCTTTTTCAAGAAGGCGGCGCGCGCCCTGCGCGCCCGCCGCGAGCTGGTGACCGTCGCGGCGGTCGCCATCATTGCCGCCGTCCTGATCGGCGGCGGCCAGGCCACCCTGGCTGCCATCGTCGCCGCGGGCGCGGCTGGCCTGATGACCGGCCACGCCAAGCGGTACCGTCTGGCGGCGCGCGATGCGCGCCGCCAGGTCAGTGAGCTCCGCGAGGAGCTCACTGAGTCGGATAACTGCTTCTCTCTCCTGAGCCGCCTGGCTCAAGAGCGAGAAGAGGATCTCTCTTGGATTGAGAGGCAGGCGCGCCTGTCTCTCGCCGATAGTCGCAAGATTATCGACGATTACAGGATTTTCCTGAAAGGAGGAGAGGAGGCGTCTCCTCTCCTACGCTCCCTCTTTTCTGAGGCTTTGAAAGAATGGTCGAATATTAATGACGGTCTCGAAACCGTCATTAACAACGTTGGCCAGGAGCTGGTCGGCGAGCAGACGCAGCTCGCCGACCTGTACGACACCGAGGAGGTGAACACCACCGACACTGCCACCGCCGAGGAGTGACCCTCCTCGGCAGAAAAGGGCTTTTTTAAGCCCGTCAGAAAATAGCCCGCCAGAGCTCTAAGCCTCGGCGCAAGGCCTTTCTGGCGGGCTATTTTCTTTGGTTTATTATCCTCAGCAGCCAGCACTAATTTGGTATTTTTAGCAAATCGGTTTACTATTATATAAGTATGAAGAATCTGGTTATCGTCGAGTCGCCAGCCAAAGCCAAAACTATCGAGAAATATCTCGGCAATGATTTTCATGTTTTGTCAAGCGTGGGGCATATTCGCGCTATCGCCAAAAAAACCAAAGACGGCACGCCGCCAATTGATATCCAGCACGGCTTCAAAACGACTTACGAAATCGACCCGGAAAAGAAAAAAGTAATCGCTGAATTAAAGAAAGCCGTCAAATCAGTCGGCGCAGCCAACGTCTGGCTAGCCACCGATGAAGACCGCGAGGGCGAGGCCATTGCTTGGCATCTGTGCGAGGTCCTAAAGCTTGACCCCAAAACCACCAAGCGCATTACTTTCCATGAAATTACCAAATCGGCTATCGAGGAGGCAATCAAGCATCCGCGCACCGTCGATATGAAATTAGTCGAAGCTCAGCAAGCCCGGCAGATTCTCGACCGCATCGTCGGCTTCGAGCTTAGCCCGGTTGTCTGGCAGAAAGTTCCTGGCGGCAAGTCGGCCGGCCGCGTCCAAAGCCCGGCGGTACGGCTGCTAGTTGAGCGCGAGCACGAAATCGACGCCTTTGCTAGCAGCTCGCAATTCAAAGTTACTGCCATATTCGCCGCTGGCGGCCAAGAATTAAAAGCCGAGCTAAAGCAGCGTTTCGACAGCGAGGACGCAGCCCGAGCTTTCCTCGAATCGCTGGCTAGCGCCACTTTCACCGTTACCGACATCAGTAAAAGCCCGTCAAACCGCAATCCGGCCGCGCCATTCACCACCAGCACTCTGCAACAAGAGGCCAATAGTAAGCTCGGCATGGGCTCACGCGCTACCATGGCCAGCGCCCAGAAATTATACCAAGAGGGTCGCATTACTTACATGCGTACTGATAGCGTCAATTTGTCAAGCCAGGCCATCGCCGCCAGCGCCGATTACATCAAACGCTTATACGGCATTGAATATTCGCATGTCCGCAAGTTCAAAACTAAATCTGCTGGCGCCCAAGAAGCCCACGAAGCAATTCGCCCGACCGATATTACCCGCGAATCGGTCAGCGGCAGCGACTACGACCAGCGCCTCTACGACCTCATCCGCCGCCGCACGCTGGCCAGCCAAATGGCGCCAGCCAAGCTAGAGAACACGACAATTACAATTGGTATTAACGACGGGGAAAAGCAAAACAGCTCAGGTAAAACCAACGACAAGCTCGTCTTTGAAGCCAAGGGTCAAGTCGTCCTCTTCGACGGCTTCCTGCGCGTTTATGGCGGCGGTAAAGATGACACAATTTTGCCAACCGTCAAATCTGGCGACCAGCTCCAGCGCCACAGCGTCGAAGCTCGCCAAGTTTTCGCCCGGCCGCCAGCCCGTTATACCGAAGGTACGCTAGTCAAAAAGCTTGAAGAGCTCGGTATCGGCCGCCCGAGTACTTACGCTACCATCATGAACACCATCCAAACCCGCGGCTACGCCGAAAAAGGCGATTCCGAAGGCGTACCGCGCGATGTTATCTTATTGCAACTTATCGACAATAATGTCGAGCGCGAGATTGTCCAAGAAAAGACCGGCTCCAACAAAGGCAAGCTTGTGCCGACGCCAGCCGGCGAGCTGATTAGCGGCTTTTTAACCGACCATTTCAACCGCGTCGTTGATTATGGTTTCACCGCCGACGTCGAGAAAGACTTCGACGATATTGCCGGTGACCGCTTGGCGCGCAACACCATGCTCGAGAAATTCTACGCACCATTCCATGCGCTGATTGAGCAATCTGGTAATATTGACCGCCGAACTGTCGGCGCCAACAGGGAAGTTGGTATTGATCCGAAATCTGGCAAACCAATTATTGCTCGCTTCGGCCGCTTCGGACCAATGCTGCAACTAGGATCAAGCGACGACAAAGCCGACAAACCGCAATTCGCGCCGCTGCCTAAAGGCGCCAAGATCGAAACCGTCACTCTAGAGCAAGCTTTGCATGCATTTGAGTTGCCGCGCCTAGTTGGCCAGACCGAAGATGGGCAAGATATCAAGGCTAACGTCGGCCGCTTCGGTCCATATATTCAAATCGGTAAACTCTACGTCAGCCTGAAAGATATCGACCCGCGCGAAGTCACCCAAGGGCAAGCGCGCGAACTATACGCCGCCAAGCTCAAAGCCGAAGCTGAGAAAAATATCGCTGACTTTGGCGACGGCATCAAGGTACTCAACGGCCGCTTCGGTCCATACGTTACCGACGGCAGCAAAAACGCCAAAATCCCCAAAGACACCGACCCCAAAACCATCACTCGCGACCAAGCAGTGGAATTGCTCGCTAACGCCCCGCAAAAAAGGTCGGCGCGGCGCCAAATACGGCGAAAGAAGTAAGCATGACAATCAAGCTCCAACAAGTCCGACGTGTCCGCCGCTGGATGATGATTTTGCTGCTCGTAGTAATGATTATCGTTGTCTTCTCGCTAAATGTTCACAGGTCGTACCGCACCGATAATCATCCACGTCTGGGCAATGTCGCTAATGTCGACTCTGATATCCCGTATTGCGCCGGCCAAGACAAGCAGAAGTTTGATTTGTACACGCCGATCAACAGCCTACTCAATACTCATACGACACCGTACCCGCTAGTTATTTATATCCACGGCGGCGGCTGGCATAAGGGTGATAAGCGCAATTCGCTGCTTGACTATTACGGTTCTAGTTTGACGGCGGCTGGTTTTGCGGTCGCCTCGGTCAACTACCGCCTAGCGCCCAAATACCATTATCCGACACAAAATAACGACGTTGCCTGCGCTATTGACACCATCGCCAAACTCGCCAGCTCTTATGACATCGACACCAACAATGTAATTCTTTTTGGCGACAGCGCTGGCGGACTCCTGGCTATCGACTACGTCTTAACTCGCCAAGACAGCCCGATTACTGTCCGCGGCGTGATCAGTTTTTATGGTACCACCGACCTGGTCAACCAATTACAGCGCACCAAGCGCAACCCAAATGCTTACAAATTCCTCGGCACCCGCAATGTCGATACTGCCCGCGTCGCCAGCCCACTATACCAACCGATTACCAAAACGCCGCCGCCGTTTTTGTTTTTCCACGGCACCAAAGACAGTATTGTGTCGATTGAGCAGGCTTACAAGTTCTACCAGCGTATCTTGGCCTACCAGCCGAGCAGCCGCTTTATTCGCGTTGCCAATGCCGGCCACGGCTTCGACGACAGTGGACGCAGCACCAAACCGACCAGCGACGAAATTCGCCGCACACTTACGCTGTTCGCCCTCAAGCATATCAACAGCGACCAGCCAGAAACTCAGGCGCAAACCACGCCAGAAAAAGTCCAGATATTATTAGACAATGATTAAGCTGTTTAACCAGCTAATTATTCACTAGTGTTTTGAATAAGCTTTGCTCAATAAACAATTATATTTTGTGATAAACCGTTAAATTAACCAGCATCGGTACAGCTTTAACACCTTAAACTTTGACAAAAATAAGTATTATTGTTAGCCTAGACATTATTCTTTATTAAAAAAAGTAGCAAAAAAGTATTTACCATAAGCGTCTATATTGTGATACAATATAACTAGTTAGTATTTGATTTGACAATCTAACTACTATGTATTATAATCAGATACGAAATTACGATATCAAACTAAAATCACTCTCGAGGGGCGGGGAGTGGAGATAAAAGGATAAGGATCGCATGACCGAAACTACCGGTACACCTGCTGTGGAGACTATCAAGACAGCAATTGAGGATATTCTTAAGACTATAGACCAAGAACGCGAACGCGAAATCATCACGCGCCGTTTCGGCCTATATGAACGCCGAGAAACGCTTGAGCAAATCGGCGAGCTGCTCGGCATCACTCGCGAACGTGTCCGCCAACTCGAAAAAGCCATCTTAGCCCGCCTTAAAACCGCTGCCGCCGACGGCAAAATCCCCGCCATTAACGACGCCGAGCGCCTAATTATCCGCGACCTTTCCGAAAACGGCCGCGTCGGCCGCGTCCAAGACGTCGCCAACCGCCTCTCGAAAGACAAAGCTTCCAATAATACCCGAGCTCACGTTGCCTTTATCGGCGAGTTATCGCCGCGCTTCGTTATAATCAACGAAACCGACAATTACCACCAGGGCATCAGTATCGCCGAAAACGGTAATGAGAAGAAAATCCGCGGCGACATCGATAGCATTGTTAAAACCATCAAAAACCACGGCCAGCCAATCGACATCGAAAGCTTGCACGGCATGTTAACTTTCGAAAGTCCGTCACAGATCCGCGGCCTGGCTAGCTTATCCAAAAAACTAGCCAATCTCAAAGACGTCTGGGGCCTGGCCAAGTGGCCGACCGTCAATCCTAAAAACATCCGCGACAAAATCTACGTTATTTTGGCAGGCAATGGCAAGCCGATGCACTTCTCCGACATTTCTAAAGCCATCAAGGAAAGCGACTTCAAGCGCAGAAACGTTACCACTCAAGCTATCCACAACGAACTCATCAAGGACAAACGCTTTGTCCTAATCGGCCGCGGCATTTACGCCCTCGACAGCTGGGGCTATAGCAAAGGCACCGTTTCAGACATTATCGCCGACATTTTGCGCAAGGCAGGCGAGCCGCTCCACCGCGACGAAATCGTCAGGCGCGTGCTCAAGAGCCGCCAAGTCAAAGAAACAACTATTCTGCTCAATTTGCAAAGCAAATCGATGTTCAAGCGCGTCGCCAAAGCGACTTACACCATCGCCGAACCACAGCAATAATCTATCTGCGGATTCCGCTTAATCTTGCAAAAATAACAGAGGTATGATATAATGAAAGTATAGCTATGTCATTTATCACTTCTGTTATTGCTCTATTGTTGCAATGGTATGTCTGGGGGCCGTTGGTTATTGTGCTGTTATATCTAACTTGGCGCAATTATCGCAGCATTGATGTAATAAAGAACGTTGAGAGCGTCTTGTTAACCCTCGAAATTCCAAAGACTAACGATAAGTCTGAGCTGGCCGCCGAGCAAATGTTCGCTAGCCTCCATGGTATTTTGCGCGATGCCCGCGAGCTGAAAGCTAACAATGGCTATCAGGAGCACCTAAGCTTCGAGATTGCCTCGGTGGGCGGGCGGATTCAATTCTACGTTTGGACGCCGAAATCGCTGCAAAGCTTCGTCGAAGGGCAGATTTACGCCCAATACCCGCAAGTACAAATCCATAAGGCCGAAGAAGATTATGTCGCTCACGAACGCCACCACAGCGTAGTCTATACCTCAGAAGTTACCTTAACCGACAAGGAATTTTTACCGATCAAAACCTTTCAGAGTTTTGAAGTTGACCCGCTAGCTGGCATCACCGGCACGCTCGCCAAGCTCGAAGATACCGACGAAGAAATTTGGATACAAATGCTAGTGCGCCCGGTCGCCGACAGCTGGCACAAAGAAGCCGACGCTTGGATTCAATCGGTCAAAGCAGGCGGCTTCAACCTATTCGGCACCGACGGCATAGGCAAGTGGATTGCCGGCCTATTTTCTGCCCTGTGGCAACCGCCTGAACAAGCAGGCGCTAACGGCGGTCCAGAACTGTCAGAACGCGACAAAACCCGCATATCTGAAGCTGAAAAAAAGGCTACCAAACTCGGTTACCAGGTCAAAGTCCGCGTCGCTTACCTGGGCGAGCGTACCAGCGACGCCAAATTACGTATGCAAGGCATCATCGGTACCTTCAAGCAGTTTAATTCAACTAACCTCAACGGCTTCAAGATGTCGAACGACAGCTTCGCCAAAGAAGCACTCGCCAAATATAAGACCCGCCTCTTTGCTGACCGCGGTTATCTGATGAATATTGAGGAAGTCGCCAGCGTTTACCATTTACCGCACACTAACGTCGAAACGCCGAACATTGTCTGGGCTAGCACCAAAACCGCTGAACCGCCGCCGAAGTTGCCAGTCCTAACTGGCGACCCAGCACATGACGAGAATATCTCGGCCTTTGGCATGACTAATTTCCGCGGCATCAACCACCAATTCGGTATGCTGCGCTATGACCGCTCGCGCCATGTTTACATCATCGGCCAGACGGGAGCAGGGAAGAGCGGTTTGCTGGAGTTATTTGCCCTCAGCGATATTTTCCACGGGCAAGGCTATGCTATCATTGATCCGCACGGCGACTTTGCTATCAATAACATGCGCTTCATCCCAGGCTCGCGCCTGCAGGATGTTGTTTACTTTAACCCGGCCGACACGCAGTATCCGCTCGGTTTCAACCCGCTAGAGGTCACTAATCCGTCGCAAAAAACTAATATCTCATCAGAAGTTATCGACGTGCTGAAACGCATGTTCGGCGACTCTTGGGGTCCACGCCTCGAGTATATCTTGCGCTATACCATTTTAGCGCTACTAGACCGGCCCGAGACTACCATGCTCGATATTACTCGCATGCTCACTGACAAAAAGTTCCGCAAAGATACTCTCAGCTACTGTAAAGACACTGTGGTGCTGCAATTTTGGAATGTCGAGTTTGCTAGCTGGACCGACAAGTTCCAGGCTGAAGCCATCGCGCCAGTCCTCAACAAAGTCGGCGCCTTCACCGCTAATCCAGTTATCCGCAACATTATCGGCCAACCGAAATCGACTTTTAACATTCGCCAAATTATGGATGAGGGTAAGATTCTCGTCGTCAATTTGAGCAAGGGTCTAATCGGCGAGGATAACGCTGGTATTCTCGGCTCGTTTTTGGTTACTAAAATTCAGCTCGCCGCCATGAGCCGCTCCGATATTCCTGACATCAAGGATCGTCGGCCGTTTTACCTATACGTCGACGAGTTTCAGAACTTTGCTACCGACTCGTTCGCTACGATTCTATCCGAGGCGCGCAAATACGGTCTCAACCTGACCGTCGCCAACCAGTACATCAGCCAGATGGAAGAAACTGTTCGCGATGCTGTTTTCGGCAACGTCGGTACCGTAATTAGCTTCCGTGTTTCTGCTGATGATAGTCCGATTCTCGCCAAGCAATTTGAACCACAGTTCGAGCCAAATGACTTACTACAGATGCACAATCGTAACTTTATCATCAACATGGTCATCAACGGCGAGAAGGCTCCAGCTTTTAGTGCCAAGACGCTTAATCTGCCAGCCGCGCAAGACGACAACACCGGCCGGATTATCCAATGGACGCGCGATAATTATAGCCGCAACCGCAGCGATATTGAAGCTGACATCGCCAACCGAATCCTACCGCCAGAAAACCTAGTCGTCAAAAAACCTGGTCCTGCCTATACGCCGCCAAAAACACCCGAGCAGCGAGCTGCCGATCGCGCCGCGCGCCAAGCCGCCAAGCAGTCACAAGAACAGACTCAGCCAATTGCCAAACAGCCATCGGTCAAACTTGACAAAGGAGCTGTTGGTTTGCTACAAATAGACCACGGCCAAAACAACAAAGACACCTCGAAGGCCGCAAAGGATAATGATACCGCGAAAACAAATGCAGCAGCTAAACCTGCCACCAATGAAGAAACAGAGAAAGTAGACACAGCTACTAGCGACAAGCCAAAACGCAAACGCACTCGCAGCCGCCGGCGCAAAACTCCAGCTGCAAGCGCTTCTAGTTCGTAATCAACCATCATACCATGCCTCTACCACTAAAAATAGCCACTACGTCGCATGCTCATGACGCTCAAATCAACGAAGTTACTGATTTATTATGCAAGCCGAGTATCTGCGGTCCGGCTTCAGATGTGTTAGGCCAGGAAACTTACACAGAAGCAGTTGCTGGCCTGCCGCGGCGTTTAGGCTTGGGCGAATGCGCCGCTGCGCTCGCTAGATATAGTGATGAAAGCAGCAATACTACCAAACCAGTTGGCACAATTATCTATAGCCAGGACCCAAACGATTCTAAAATAGTAAATTTGGAACTAATCGCCGTACGAGAAAAGTATCGACTCCGGCAAGTGGGCGCGCGACTGATGGAAATAGTCGAGGAAGAAGCGAAATTGCGCGGCGCAATCCAACTACAAACACAAGCACCCCAGAAAATGCCAGACCTACAGAGCTTCTTAGCAAAAAATGGTTTCTATTACAGTCGCATGGAAGAGAGTGAGGGCGGGGTTTTGTTTTTGCGGTATAAAAAAGTATTGCAGAAGAATAAAAAGTGTCGTATCATAAGGTTACAGTCCCTTAAGTAAGGATTGTACCAATATCTAAATTGTTCTAGGTTTCTATAATAATCTGGCGGTAAAAATCCGCTGTAAAGTATATGAAATACTGGAGCAAAGCTCTAATCCGCTCACTTGTTGAGCGGATTATCTTTTGCACTGCGGCTGAGCGCCGTACAATTTCAATTATCACTTTTTAGTTGTATAATTATGCTAACGATATTGTAAAAGGACTTATTCATGACAGAAAAATCTTCATATTCACCGAAAAAATATTCGCTAGGGCTAGACATCGGTACGAGCTCAATCGGCTGGGCAGTATTGGATCTAGACAAGGAGCGAATTCACGATTTGGGAGTGAGGATATTTGAGCGGCCAGAAGACCCGCAAAATGGCGACTCACTCGCCAAGCCTCGCCGCGACGCACGTTCAGCTCGTCGCCGCCTGAAGCGACGCCGCCAACGTCTCAATCACCTCAAACAATTCTTTATTGACCAAAACATTCTTACCAAAGATCAAGTCGAGGAAGTGCTGGACTATAGGTCTGACTTCAACAAATTAGACGTATATGAACTGCGAGCAAAAGCACTCACCGAAGAATTATCGCCCGAAGAATTGCTCAAAGTTTTATATCAAATCGCCAAACGGCGCGGCTTCAAGTCGAACCGCAAGGTTATCGAAGAATCGGACAAAGAAGGCGGCCGCGTCACTAGCGCCCTCAAGGCCAATGAAAAGTTTCTCGCCGATAACAATTACACAACTGTCGGTGACGCGCTGAGTCGCGATGAAAAATTCGCTCCGCACAAGCGCAATAAACGCGACGACTATACCAACAGCTTTGCGCGCGATGACTTTTTGCGTGAACTAGAGTTCATTATTAAAAACCAGCGAAAATACGCCCTGAAAAATATTCCCGAACAAGCTATCAACGAATTAATTTATGGCATTGACGATGGACAGGCCACTAACGTAAGCGCCATCATGTACCAGCGTCCATTTATGACTAGAGAACTAATCGAAAAGATGGTCGGCAACTGTACGTTTGAAAAAGACGAGAAACGGGCACCAAAAGCCAGCTACAGCTTTGAGATGTTTCGCCTGGCGAGCGATTTATCACACCTCGTTTTCATTCATCGTGATGCCAGCAAACGCCAAGCCAAGCGTGAAAATCTAGAGGTAAGATTATCTCCAGAGCAAATTAGTAAAGTTATAGATGCAGCCAAAAGCCAAAAGAGCTTAACCTATAAAAAGGTGCGCAGTACTGCAGGGATTAGCGAAGACTACGTGCCAAAGGATGTACGCGGTAAGAAGAAAGAGGGTGACGAATTCGGCGAAGACAATACTTTTGGCGGTCTAAAAGCGTATAGCGATATCAGGTTAGCGCTGAAAGACTTACCGGAAGATTGGGCAAAAATTGATAATGAATCGGCGATTAACCAAATCGCCTACGTCCTCACTACGCAAAAAGCCGACGAAGGTATACGTGCCGAGCTAGATTCACTGCCGCTTTCCGACAAAGCCAAAGAGGCTATCATCAAAATTAAGCCAACCAACTTCAAAGCGTTTGGACATTTATCTATCAAAGCTTTGCAAAACATCACGCCATACATTCTCGAAGGCATGACCTATGACAAAGCCTGCGAGGCAGCTGGCTACGACTTCAAAAAGCAATCTGCCAGCCTGGAGCAAATCACCAACCCTGTCGTCAAGCGCGCCATAACACAAACCCTGAAGGTCGTTCGTGCTATTGAACGCAAATACGGTAAGCCATATTTTATCAAAGTCGAAACCGCCCGCGACTTGGCAAAAAACTTCAAAGACCGTAAGGCAATTGAAAATGAGAATAAGGAAAATCAAGCGCGCAATCAAAGTATCATTCAGACGCTAAACGAAAACGGTGTCGTCACTCCAACCGGTCAGCAGATAATTAAAGTCAAGCTCTATCGTGAACAAAACGGCGTCTGTCTATACTCCGGAAAGTCAATTGATTTTGAGACGATGCTGCGCGACGACAACGCCTATCAAGTTGATCACATTGTGCCGTTTTCACGCTCCAACAACGATGGAATGACCAACAAAGTTCTGGTATTAACAGAGGAAAACCAAAAGAAGAGCAATCAAACGCCATTTGAATATTTTGGTGCAGATGAAAAACGTTGGAAAGAGTTTGCTGCTCGAGTAGAATCGACATATAAAACACGCGATACCAAAACAGCCGATAAAGCGACAAACGCCATCAATTACAAATACAACGGCTACGCTATAAAAAAGAAGCAGAATCTACTACTTCAAGAATACAAAAACGACAGTTGGAATGTGCGTGCTCTGAACGATACGCGATATATCACGCGGTTTATCCAAAACTATTTGCGCCAGGATGTTGATTTCGCCGAAGGCGAAGAAAAACAGCGTGTAATCGCACCAAATGGTACGACAACAGCATATCTACGCAAACGCTGGGGACTGGCAAAAGATCGCAACGAAGACGTCCTGCACCACGCCAAAGACGCAGCGGTCGTAGCGGCAATTGACCAGAACATAGTGAGGCAAGCCAATCTATTTGCGAAACGCAGTGAAATAGCTACCCTATTAGCAGCTGAGAAAACGATGGAAGAAAAGACTGACAAGTTGACTGGTGAAATTATTGACGAAGACGAGTTTGATAAAGCTCAGCGGCGCAAGGACGCGGCGATCGTACTGTCTTCAAAGTACTTTCCGCAACCATGGAATAATTTCGGTAAAGAAGTCATGAAACGCACCCTCAATACCGATATTGCCACACTGCAAAATGAACTGCGCGGACTCGATAATTACGACGAAGACTTCCGCCTGAGCGTAAAGCCAATCTTCGTTTCTCGCATGCCACGCCGCAAGGCTGCCGCTCAAGCCCACAAGGAGACCATCCGCTCACCAAAGGTCAAAGATAATGATCAGCGAACCGTACGAATGCCGCTTAATAAAGTTAAGCGCAAGGATGTCGAAAACTCCGTACTTAAAGAATCCGATAAGTGGCTGTACGACAAATTGCTTGAGAGGCTAGATGCTCACGGTGACAACCCAGAGAAAGCTTTTGCTGAACCTATTTACAAAAACGACAAAAAAATCGACAAAAACGGCAAAAAACTGTCGCCAGTCTCAACCGTCAAAGTATACTCAACGCAGCCAAGCGGATTTTATATCAACAACGGTAAAGCTTTCGTCAACAATGGGTCTATGGTGCGGCTTGACGTATATCAAAAACCAAACAAGAAAGGAAAAATCGAGCACTTTTTCGTGCCAGTTTACGCCCATCAAGTTGGTAAAAATAAGCCCACGCCAACAAAGATCTTACCAGCACCAAAAGGCTTTACCGATATAGATGAAACATTCACTAAAATTTGTTCGTTATATCCAAATGACTATGTGCGATGCCATTTTGGTAATGAAATTAGAGAAGGGTATTATGCGAGCTTTAACATCAACAACGGTGCTATGCAGGTAATGCCACACGATGCAGCCAACAAGAGTAATGACAGCCTTATCCAAATCTCACCCCGCTCCGCAAATCTTATCGAGCGCTACGACATCGCTATCCTCGGCGACAATTACAGGTGGTTATAAATGGCCTGGCGCGTCGTAGTTATCGAAAATCCTGCCAGGCTGAGTTTGCGCGACAACCAGCTCGTAATCGCGCAAGAAACTGAGGCGACTTTGCCAATTGAGGATATCGATGCGCTCATCCTAGACGGCTACGGTATGACCACGACTACAAATCTGCTCACAGCGCTGGCGACCAAAGGCACCACAACTGTCATTTGTGACGAAAAGCACTTACCAGCCAGCGTACTTCTACCGTATTCGCAACATTCACGCCAAGCCAAAGTTTCACGCCAACAACTTGCCATGAGCCAACCGCTCAAGAAGCAACTATGGCAGCAAATTATTATCAGCAAAATTACCAATCAAGCCGATGTGTTACAATCTATCGGGCTAGATGATGCCGCCTTGCGTACCCATATTAGCGATGTCAAATCAGGCGACACTAGTAATCGCGAGTCGCTAGCTGCTCGCATGTATTTTGACCAGCTGCTTGATGATGCCACGCGCCGCAAGCCAATTTGGCACAATGCCGCGCTTAACTATGGCTACGCAATGGTCCGCAGTCATATAGCTCGACATATCGCCGCTCGTGGGCTAGTCGCTTCACAGGGGATTTTTCACCACAACGAGCTTAACAGCTTTAACCTAGCCGACGACTTGATTGAGCCGTACCGTGCCGCTGTAGATTTACATATATTAGAAAAAGTCGCACCGCATCACATCGGTGACCATGACGCCAACCTCACCAAGCATGATCGTCAACTTATTATTGACATATTAAATTATTATGTTATAATGAACGGTAAGAAGTTTACTATAAAACATGCGGTTGAGCGGACGGTTGAAAGCTTTATCGAATGTATCGAGGCAAAGGAGGCGAGTAAGCTTCTTTTGCCAAAAATCGCCTCCTAACAGGGAAGGGATGTCATATAAAATTATGAGGGTCGCAGTATTCTTTGATTTGCCGACCAATACTAAAGCTGAGCGTAGAGCCGCCACACAGTTCCGCAAGTTCTTGCTGGATGACGGATTTGACATGTTGCAATACAGCGTTTATACGCGATTGTGTCCGAATCGTGACGTTGCTGAAAAGCACATGATGCGCGTTAAACGTCATGCACCAGACAGCGGATCAGTGCGATTACTGTATCTGACCGAACATCAATTCACGCACATGCACGTTATCGTTGGTGAAAAAACTACTCAGGAAAAGGCCGTTCCTGTCGGCCAACTAGCATTTTTCTAACCAAAAATCCCCCTCGTAACAGAGGGGGATTTGAGGAAGTATTATACCAATATCTAAATTGTTAGGGAACTATAACCCGTTTCTCCTTTTTGTCATAGCGAGCAAAATTATACCAATATCTAAATTGTTAGGGAACTATAACAAAAAACTATAGAAAAGTCTAAAAAACTATATTATACCAATATCTAAATTGTTAGGGAACTATAACGTATAGCCTATCTCGCTATCGGTTGGCTTTATTATACCAATATCTAAATTGTTAGGGAACTATAACCCTGTATAACACCGTCATAGAGCCTATAATATTATACCAATATCTAAATTGTTAGGGAACTATAACCCCCCGAGTCGCTAGGCTTTTACCTAGGTAATTATACCAATATCTAAATTGTTAGGGAACTATAACTGTCACCACTACATCATTAAAAATATCATGATTATACCAATATCTAAATTGTTAGGGAACTATAACCTGCGCTTTAATTTGAGGACCGAGCCAAAAATTATACCAATATCTAAATTGTTAGGGAACTATAACATTGAGTTTATCGAATCAATAACTAAATAGATTATACCAATATCTAAATTGTTAGGGAACTATAACAAATATATGACGGTGCGGCCGTTTGCTATCATTATACCAATATCTAAATTGTTAGGGAACTATAACCAGCGACGTAGAAAGTCTACTTAACTTTTGATTATACCAATATCTAAATTGTTAGGGAACTATAACACTGGTGTAGCCGGTGTTTCCACCCGAGCAATTATACCAATATCTAAATTGTTAGGGAACTATAACACTCCGTCGTTGCATCATAAATCAGCTGCTATTATACCAATATCTAAATTGTTAGGGAACTAAGCTCATCTTAACATTAAAAATCCACTGAATCTCGGCGATTTTAACAGTAAAGAATCTCTGGCTGAGCATTTAAGGATATCGCCAGATATTTTATCTGATTCTGGTGGCTTTATACATCCAACAACCTCTCACACAAGCAGCTTCTCATCTGCCTTAAGGTATGCAGGATATGATGGTGTTATCATTCCACACACAACCAAAGGGTGCACGTGGTAATGAGATAGTAGCTCTAGATCCAGAACAGATTAAATATATCGATAACCTCAATCCAACAGATAGTCCAGATATGAGGTTTAAATATAATAGTACAGTACGTACAGGACTAGAAGAGATCCAACAATCAAGCGAACTCCTAGCACGCCATCTGCGACTAACAGGTGACGAGCGCCTTGTATTCAATGAGTGGCAGAACGAAATGCAAAGAAAAGCCCTCGGCTATTACGATCCAAAGACCGACAAAATAGACCTGAACAGGCTGTCTGAAGACACCCTGAACCACGAACTGGGACACAAACTCTTGGAGCGAGCAGACAACAAACAGGAACTCTTAACCGCCATCCGCCGATTTTACGGAGATAACTACCTCATTAACAAGTACGGGCAGCAATACGGTACTACTGACATTAACCTGCTAGCAGAAGAGCAATTAACTGATGGATTCAGTGAATATTACAACGGCAAACTAAGCGGCGAGAATACCCAGCGCCTGGCTGCTCGCCTACACATCCCGCAGCGCATTGTCGCTATCTACGACCGCATTACCGAAGCCATTCGAGGACTTATTGGTAAGCAGGATATCATCAAGCAGTTTTACGCCCAAATGGAAACAGGGAAATTCAGAAACACCCAGCAGCAAGTACCTGGCGGTGATGGGCGAGTGAGGACGATGAGCCTTGATTCTGAGGTAAGTGAACGGGCGCTTAGGTCTTTTAATTCTGTTAAGCGAGGCAAGCAAGTTAAATCCATAGTTGGTCAATTGTCCAAAAACGGAGCTAGAAAAGTAGCAGCAGTATTACAATCTACAGACTTCAACCAAAATGCACGGCTAGTAATCGATAAGAATGCAGTAAACCACTTAAGAAATAGTGGACACCTTACAGGAATGGGCAGGAATGGGAAAGATGTCAACCCGCTAACGGAGGCAGACATTAGAGCATTACCTCATGTATTTTCAGACCCCGATGTTGTATATATGTCGGGTACTGGCAGGACTGGCAAGCGTATGGTGTTTGAGCGGCAGCTGGACAATCATCATCGTATTGTTGCTAAACTTGAATATAGCGGTAAAGATTTTAATCTGGTAACGTACTTCAACATAAACAAAGACCTGCCAAACGACAAGCCTGCTATGCCTTATTCCCCAGAGGGGGCTGTTGCTGCGGATGAATCCGGCCGACAACCTTCACGTCCTGGACGGTTCTCTGGCGACCCAGACAACGGGTTCAATGGTAGCGTAGCAAACAATACCCAAAATGTCAATAACGACCTACGCTTCAAGCACTCTCTCCAAGACCAAATAGACGATATCCAAGATAATCCTAAACCAAGAATGACCAACGAGCTGCGTCAAGCTATAGACGAGGAAATATACAACTACTACCCAGAGCTATTCGTGAATGAAGCCGCCGACCTCCAAAGTACCAACGGCGATTGGAATATACCTCGTCTGCATGTAGATGACTTAAAGCACTATTTAGGAGAATTAGCCAACGATATACCATCAAGATATAAGAGACGAGACGGCAAGAGAGATATCGATACCGTAGCTCAAGAGATGGGCTATGACGATATCGACAGCTTCATCAATGAGATACATCGAGTGCTAGAGGCTCGCCGTAATGTACGTGCTGGTAAACAACGACTAGCAGAGCTGCGTCGAGACCCAGATACTGCCATTGCAAAGACTAAAATCAGACGGAAAAGCTGGCAAAGATATGTCACCCCAACAAGAACTAGCCCTACCTATCTGTATTTTGTCCAGCAATCAACAGGTTTAGAACAAATGTAGAACATTTTAATGATTCGCTCAAAAGACTCAAATGCAAAAGGTTTGGATTTTTGTAGATATAAGTCGTTACGATAAATATATATACATAGTAAAATCTAATAAAATAAACTTAAGAAAAACTAGCATAAAGATGGCAAAATACAAACAAATACGTACACAAAGACAAAATCTCATACATACATAAAAGGAGGGGTGAATATAAAATAGCTAAAAGTTGTAAAACAATAAATCTTCGAGATTAATCAAAAACAGTAGTAAAAGGGATGCAATCTCATTCATGTTTTACACATAGACTTAACGTCGCACAATGTCCGTTTTACGTCTTATAATCTATGTTGTCAGGATGATTAATCATACGTTCGCAAATAGCGGTTTTACTTGATACAAGCCGCAGCTTATTAATCTTGGTCTAAAATGGGGAGCCTTAACCACGCTACTAGAGTCATCTTTTACTTTTTCTTTTACTTTTTCTTTTACTTTTACTTTTACTTTTACTTTTACTTTTCATTCGCTATATAAAAATACCGCCAACCAGCAGCTCTATAGATATAAGTCCACACACTCGAAACAAACTCGAAATTTAAATTGTAGTAATTAGCACATGTTTATAGACTTAAGTTATCCACAGAAAAAATCTCAGCGCTACGAGAATAAATTTGCATTTTTTCAAAAATATTGTCCCCTACTACTTTTCCCGCCTCACCTGCTTTATTTGACTTTTTGCATTTTCAATATTTTAATATAGTTTTTCACCTAGCCTATTTAGCTGTTTAATAGAACAAAAGTAGAACATGGCCCACCGGTGCAGGGGCAGCCTACTACCTAAGGCCTCTTCCTCATTTATAAAAAGCTCGCCTACTCACCCGCACATCAATATACTCTGCAGCCGCTCCTCTGTTCGTTAAATAGCGGATGGCACGCACCGCGTCTTCGACTTGGCCAGCCGCTGGGCGATCAACTGTCATTTTAATCGAGTACCCCACCCCGTCGAGACTGACTAGCACCTGGCGAGTAGTACTAGCTGGCAGAATCATCTTATTAACAGTAAGATTGTTTTCTTTGAAATATCCCACAACCTTGCCGATAAACTGCAGGAAACGGCCGCTAATTACTGAATTGCCAACGCTTGCACGAATTCCAGTTTGATCCTCGACGGCGATAACTGACGTGCCAAGGATATTACGTTCAAATACTACACCTGTACTATCAACATAAGCTTTCATGTTACCAGACTGCCAATAAACCACTGGCGAGCGCAAATTAACCGAAAAATCGGCCGACCAGAGAGCACCTTTAGCTGGCGGCGACACGCTGGATACTTCTGGGTATCTACTTTGAATAGCTCGGCTAAGATTATTAGCATTGATATTTACAGCCAACCGCTCGAGCGGATTAGCAGAGAGGTAATCTTGAATTGCTGCTGCATAATCGCGGGCCGCAGTTTGTACTTCTGGATCGTTACTGGTGCCGACAATTTGCACTTTCGGCTCGACAATAATCTGAGTAAGCAGCCACCCCAAACTAGCAATTAGCACTAATGCGCTAATCAACGCTAAGCGGATAGAGCGGCGTTTGCGTTTCAGATTATGCGCCTGTACGCGCGGCGATTGCAAGCTAGCCGATTGCTCATTAGGACTAGGCACCGAGGAAATGAGGCTACCAGTCAAGGTACGATTACGCCGAAATAGTGTTCCCGCACTAGGCGAGCTATCATCAACCACAGCACGGCGCCGCACAGGCTGTGCGGCGCGGCGTGATTTAGATTTTTTCGATCTCATACCAAACATGCTTGTGGTATTAATTATATCATTTTGCAGTGCTATCAGGGTTCGTTCGGCGGCTATTAGCAGCATCTAGAATCATATCAGCCATATCTTTAGCAGCACCAGGATGCGCAAACGACAGAAAAGCCTGCCCCATTCGCCGTGCTTCTGCGGGATCGTCAATAAGGTTTTTTATCTCGTCGACGAGCAGCTGCGGCGTTTTTTCCATTTGCATTTCATCGATAACTTTGACAGCGCCTTTGTCTTCATACACCTTAGCATTTTTAATTTGATGACCACCGGTCAAGAAGCCGTTCGGCACTAGAATCGTTGGCTTGGCCAGCGCTGCCAACTCGAGAATTGTGGTCGCACCAGCACGTGCCACCACAACATCAGCCGCACCAAGCATATCAATCATGCCATCGCTAACAAAGTCATAGACTTTAACTTGATCTGTATCCTCCGGCAACCGCCGCCGAATCTCGGCATATTGGCCAGTACCAGTTATCAAAATTACGCTAGTGAACTGTGCAAGTTCGCTAATAGTATCTGCCACGGCATTATTCAACCGTTCCGCACCCAAACCGCCGCCAGTAACCAGCACTAACGGTCTGTTGTTTGGAAATCCTAGTTTTTCCTTAACCACGCGGCGCTGCTGCTCGCTGTACGGCTTGAACCCCTCGCGGATCGGTACGCCAACATAACGACTAATCGCCTTGGGGTATGGATAATATTCTAGCGGAGCGCCAGTGCCAATACGGTCAGCCCAACGTGCCAATACGCGATTAGTTAACCCTGGATGAGCGTCTGAGTCGTGAATTACCAGCGGAATGCGCAGCACATGTGCCGCCAAGCCGACCGGCATGCAAACGTAGCCTCCTTTCGTAAATATCACATCTGGACGCCAGGCAATCAGCTTCACTAAGCTCTGAACAAAACCCACGCACACCTTCAGCGCATCAACAAAATTTGGCCACACAATCGTCCGTAAGCGTAACAGCTGACGCACAACGCTAAGATTATGATAGCGGCGTAATTTACCGCTAGCAATGA
This sequence comes from uncultured Candidatus Saccharibacteria bacterium, assembly GCA_963519435.1. Lineage (GTDB taxonomy): Bacteria > Patescibacteriota > Saccharimonadia > Saccharimonadales > Saccharimonadaceae > Saccharimonas. The sequence goes on from CAUQMT010000002.1 coordinate 65,251, forward strand.
CATCTACGCGCACCGAGCTATCAAAACTAACCATAACATTGCGCGCTTGCTTGCTAAATTTGCGGTCAACCCAAAACCGCATTTCTGCATCTGGCTGCTGTTTTTTAACTTCTCGCAACACGGCGACGACTGGAGTAACGTGACCCCCCGAGCCGCCGCCTACGGCTAATATCCGCATCTTGGCCTCCTATATCTATTGGTTTATGCGCAGTATATCGTGATAGTTGAAAAACAATCCCCAAAGCCGCGCCCGAAAACAGCATACTACTGCCGCCAGCACTCAAGAACGGCAACGTTATACCTGTTAACGGCGCTAAGTGAATCATTGATGCAATATTCATGAAGAAGTGCGCAAATAACCAGCCAAAAATACCCGCCACTACCAATCGCCTGGTCATATCTGGCGAGTATTCAGCAACTCGCAAAACCCGCAGCAACAAAGCTGCAAACAACACTACTACCAATACCGTCCCGGCAAAACCAAAAATCTCGCCAATTACAGCAAAAATCGAATCGTTAATTGCCTCTGGCAAGTAGCCTGTCGATTGAATGCTCTTGCCGATACCGCGGCCAGTTAGCCCGCCTGTCCCCAACGCAATCATTGCGTTTTTGATATGGTAATCATTATCGTCTTGCGAGGCTGATTTACTCGCTCCGAAAAACGTCGTAATCCGTTCCAACCGGTGCGGCGCCGTTACTGCCGTGAGCCCCAAAAACAGCACACCCACTAATGCAATTTGCATCAGAATTTTCATTCTTATCGTACTCACCATAAATATCGACGCCGCAGCCGCCGCTATCGCCACCCCCGAGCCCATGTCTTTCTGCAACACTACGACAATAAATAACAAAAAGCCGACCAACACAGCTGCTGGGTAGACTGTTTCTTTCAAGTCGTTTATCTTACCCTCTTGGTAGCGTTTACCTAAAAACACCGCCATATACAAAGTCATCGCTAGTTTTAGCAGCTCGGACGGCTGAAAATTAACTGGTCCCAAGTGAAACCAGCGATAAGCGCCTAGCGTGTTCTGCGCTATTGCATCAATATGCAGAATATTTCCAATCAAAAAAAGCAAAAACGATAAGCCAATTCCAATCATCATTAACTGAAAAATATACTTCTTGAGATAATCAAATGGTACTAATACTAGCAGTACAAAACCACTAACTGCCAAGCTAATACCCATAAGCTGTTTGAAAAAGAAATATGTACTAGAATAATCGCTGCCATAAGCACTATTCTGCAAATTAGCATACTGCGGCCCGACCGAATAAACAATTATCATTCCTACCAGCATCAACAACGCCGCACATAACACCAACCAATAATCAGGCCGGTGTTTACGCTGAATTTTGCCATCGGTAAATTGTACGTACCTGTCGCGATGCCGAGCGCCAATCACGGAGCGATGTGCCCCCCGGTCATCGCCATTGCTATACCCACGAAAGCCGCCACGCCAGCAATCACCCAAAAACGCATTGTCACTTTAGCCTCTGGCCAGCCTGATGCCTCCAGATGATGATGAATCGGCGCCGACAGAAATATCTTGCGATGGAATAATTTCTTGCTGGTCATCTGCAACAAGCTCGACCCAGCCTCGACCACGAACAATATGCCGATAATCGGCAGCAAAAACAGCGTGTTGGTCATCATCGCTACCACACCCAAGCTCGTCCCAAAAGCAAAGCTGCCAACGTCGCCCATAAAGAACCGCGCTGGAAAGATGTTGAACCACAGATAGCTCAGCAAAGCGCCAACCACCGTGAAGCAGAACGCCGCTAACTTCAAGTGGCCTTGCAGTAGCGCAATCACACCAAATGCTGAAAACGACATTACCAGCAAACCGCCCGCCAAGCCGTCCAGGCCGTCACTTATATTGACCGCGTTACCCGTCGCTACCACCGCAAACACAAACAATCCGACAATCCACGCGCCCATTTGCCAATCGCCAACGTATGGGATATGCACCGACGAGTAGCCGAGCTTACAGAAGAAAAACCAGCCCAGCACCAGTCCGACGCCGATAATCATGGCAAATTTCACCCAGCTGCGCAAGCCAGCATCCTTGCGGTTAGAGCCAAAAACATTCAAAATATCATCAATCAAACCAATCGCCGCGCCGCCAACTAACGCCGCCAATGGCAGCCAAGTTTGCGCTCGATCCAGATTAAAGGCCAGTGTCACCGCCATAATCGCCACTACGGCAATTATTCCCGCCATGGTCGGAATATGCCGCTCGATTTTCTTCTTATGTAATAAGTTAAAAATCTTGAGTTTTTCGCCAGTTACCGCTGCCGTACGCTGTGTTTTCCAGAATTTATATTTGTAAGCAAAATATGTATATACTGGCGTTAGCAGCATCGCCAGTAGAAATGCCATCAAGCTCATTAGAAAAACTGAGTTCAATTCGTTTCCAAAAGTTACAATCGACATATTACCATTATACTCCCTACCCTACTCTCTCGGGGCTAATTTTAAGTATTTTATCATCCAGTTGGATATATCATTAAAAATAGGCTTGGCATCCGAGCCGCCGCCCATACCGCGGCCGTCTGCCGCTATCTCTACCATGATAACGTAACGTGGAATTTTACCGTATTCGCCGCCAAAACCCAGATAGGTACCAATCGTCTCGTTATCATCATACTTGCCGTTAACAATCACCTGCGAAGTACCGGTCTTGCCGCCGACTAGCCAGCGTTCCGAGTCGTCATGCGGCTTATATGTCGCATAATGAGCTTGATGCACCATTTCGCGCACTGTCTGCGACGAAGCTTCGCTGATAGCACGAGCGCTGGTCTTCGCCGCCGTAGCCGCGAACTTGCCGCCATCGCCCATTGTGCCGTTAATAATCGTTGGTGCGTGATATACGCCGCCATTAACTACCGAACAAAAACCACTTGCCACCTGCAGCATTGTCACATTCATACCCTGACCAAACACCATATTACTGTAACGCACAGCATTACCTTCTTGCTGTGCTGGCGAAATAACTGTGCCGCCCGCCTCATTCGCCAGCTCAATACCAGTCAGCTGCCCCAGCCGGAAACGATTATAAAAGTAATCATAAATTGTATCACGCGCGCCGCGAGTAATATAAGAACCGTTTCCCAGCCGCTGCGCAATCGTTACCATACCAGTATTCAGCGACCAGTTCAGCGCTGTCTGCATAGTGATGTCGCCGTTCAAGAAACTATTTTTAGAAGCGTTATTGATCGTGATATCTTCAACCTTGATTTTGCCAGTATTGTTGTAAGTACTCTGCGGCGAGATAACGCCTTTGTCGATTCCGGTCGCTACCGTGAAAGTCTTGACATCGGAACCTGCCTCGTACGGGTGTGAAATTGTATCATTATTAAATACTGACACGTCAGAAGTATTGATATTCGACGGATCATACGTCGGCATATTAGCCATTGCCAATACTTTGCCAGTGCTCGGATCCATAACGATAGCGCTTGCTTTAGTGGCCTTGCTGCGCTTAGCACCAGCCTCAAGCGCCGACTCAACTTGCGCTTGAATATTACGATCAATCGTCAAAACAATACTCTGGCCATTTACTGCCGGCTGGCGGACATTCTTATCGCCAATTGTCAGTGGTACGTCGCGAGCATCCGTCACCGTTTTGAGCATGCCGTCGCGCCCTGATAGAGTTTGGTTATTAGCTTGCTCGAAGCCATATACTCCCTTACCCTCGTGATTAACAAAACCCAAAACCTGGCTAGCCAATCGTCCTTCGGAATAAACTCGGCGCGTTCCAACTTCGAAACCGATACCCGCTAGCTTTTTCTTCTTGATTAATTCAGCCTGAGTCCGCGTAATATATTTCGTCAAAATTTGGTAGCGGCTAGGTTTTTTATCAATCAACGCCGCGAAGCCATCAACTACGTTGCCGCCGGCGACGCTATTCAGCGTATCTACCACCGCCTGCTTATCAGATACTTGTGTTGGATCAGCCCAAACTTTATAGACTGTCTCGTTCATCACCAGCGGCTTCGGGTCGCTGCCGTCCATAGCGTAAATCTCGCCGCGCTGCGCTTTGAGCGTGAATTTTTTAATCTGTTCATTATCGGCCTGCGCCACATAGTAATCATGCCGCGCTATCTGTACCACAAAAAGTTGCACTACAAAAATGGCCGAGACGGCCAGAACTACGCCAAACAAAAAGCCAACTCTCGAGCGTCGAATAAAACGAGTTGGCGATACACTCATGATCTTAGAACTCCTATTTGCTTACATACTGAGTATCAGCCGGGGTAGCCATCCTTTGAGCAACGCTACTGTCTTTAACTGATTGCAGAGCTGTCAGGCGAGCATTCTCAACCGCCAAATCACTCTTCTGTTCGGTCAACGTCGAAATTTTATTGCTGACGTCGTTTGACTCATAATCATAGCCCGAAACACTCCCCGCTTGTGTTAAGTATAACAGACCTAGCAGCGTCAAGAGAAGTGCAATGATAATCGCATTAGAAATCGGGCCGAGTTTGATAGCCGATGCAAAAGCAACTGTATTGCGGTTGCGCCCATAATTACCTTGGCGCCGGCTATTAAATTGTGTAGTTCGTGAATATGACATGTGGTGGATTCGTTTTTGTTATTTATTTTGACACTCAAAAGCCAGAGGAACGTTAGGAGAAAAACGAAAATTACGCTCCTCTGCCCTATGAGTTGTGCTATTTTTGCCTAAGCGGCGCGGCGCACGACAGTGATGTCATGCTGAACGTCGGCTTGGACTTGTACTTGGATGCGGCGAGTCATGCTACATCTTCCTTTCTGTTTTTATATTTTCACAGCGACACGAAGCTTAGCACTTCGCGAGCGCGGATTGTGAACATCTTTAGTGGCTCCATCGACAGGATGCTTCGTAATGATACGAAGTTCCGCCTCGTAGCCGTTCTCGGCCTGTTCGGCAAAGTATCGCTTAACGATACGATCCTCCAGGCTATGAAAACTAATTACACCGACTCGCCCGCCCTGCGACAACAGCTCGGGTAATAATGGCATAATCGCTCGTACTTGCTCAAGCTCATCGTTTACAAAAATCCGAATCGCCTGAAAAGTACGTGTCGCCGGATGCGTTCGCTGGCGCCGTCCGACATGTGCCCTCAAGATAGCCGATGCCAAATCTTCAGTTGTCGCCAGCGGTCTAGCCTTAATAATCGCAGCAGCATAACGCCGCGCAATATTTGGCCGCTCTTCGCCGTAATCGCGAATAATCCGCTCCAGCTCGCCCTGCGAATAGGTGTTAACCACCTGCTCTGCAGCTAAAGCTTGCCGCCGATCCATCCGCATATCCAGCGGACCGCTATGCGAAAAAGAAAATCCTCGCTCAGCCCTATCAAGCTGTGGTGACGACACCCCCAAATCAATCAATATCATATCAAACTGTTTACCTGCAGCAATCAACTGCCGGGCAGTGCTGACAAAATCAGCGTGTATTAGCTCTGCCCCTTTGCCGACAAATGCCGCTAGGTTTGCTTGTGCAAATTCATCGCGGTCAACCAAAGTCATTCCGCGATAATTATGCGTTCGTTCGACAATGGCGCCCGCGTGCCCGCCGTATCCAGCCGTCAGGTCGAGATAACTCTCGCCATCTTTAGGATTAAGCAGCCGCACAACGTCATTAAGTAATACTGGAACATGAAGTGGTGGATGTTCTTTAATACTCATTCCCCCATCATACCATATGGTCTGGCGAGGGACTCGAGATCACCAATCTGATAGCGAGCTGTTTGTTTTCGCATAGGTGTGTTTGTTTTAGTTTAGTCAAGTATGCTTAAAATCAAGAGCTGTCAAACAACTCATATCGTATTTAGCATACCTTTGAGAGACTTGTGTGTGAGGTGGAGTTTTTGGGAGGTGTTGTGTTAGAGGAAAGAACTTTCGACAATTTTAGTGTGGGTCGATATTCCACTGCTCACTATCAGGTTGTTGATCTCGAGGATGTCCAACTTCGAATTGTAAAAGTACCACAAACTATACGGCTACGCGCCCAAAGACAGCGTCGCCCGCGATACGTAAGCATCAGGTACGCAAACCAAGACGCCCGCCCTACCGTACATAGATTGGCTAATAGCTGCGTCAGTCATGACTACCCTACTTTCTTTTGTTATTTTACGCGGTGGTGTTTGTTTTGACTCGAGATTTCATCTCTTGCCTTGCCACTGGCTTTATCATACAACGTTTCATCATGCTTGTGCAATACCTTTTTTACTAAAAATGATAACTTCTTTACTTTTCCACAAAAACGTGGAAAACTATAGCGTTTCAACAAGCAAATAGACGCTATATCTAGCGTCTATAGAGGTCAGCCATGACAGAAAACGCTGCTTATGCAAAATATATCCGCATCAGCTGGCGTGCTACTGCGTCAGGGTCGTGCCGGATAAAACTGCGTACTGCCGCAATCGGATCACTCGACTGGGCGCCCGACCAAACTTTCTTTGCTAGAATGCTGGCACCGCGGAATTCGTAGTGCTGGCGTTTTAGCTCGCTGATATCATATTGCACCACATGCTCACCGTCATGAGCATACTTATCCATTAGTTCTGCCGATGGTTGATCAGTATTAAAAACTACATAATCAAGGAACTCGCTACCCGCCAAACGCTCAATCTCGCTAGCAAAATCCACCACGCTCAAATTATCAGTCGGGCCAGGCTTAGTCACTAAATTACAAACAAAGACGCATTTCGCCCGAGTCGCTGCCAATGCTTCCTGAATTTCACCAATTACCAGCGCCGGCGCTAAACTGCCGTATAGGTTACCTGGTGCAATTACCACCATATCAGCTTCCAGAATCGCCTGGACGGCCGCTGGATGCGCTACTGCTTCTGGCTCTAACCATACTTTTGGCTGCTTAGCGATATCGGCATGCGCGATCTTGAATTGCCCTTTGATAGGTTCGCCCGAAGCGCTCTCGACACACAGCGTAATATCAGTTAAAGTTGTCGGAATTACCCTGCCTTGAATATTGAGAACTTGGCTAGCCAACTGTACCGCTTCACCGAAGCTACCAGTCATTTTCTCGAGCGCTGTCAAAAACAGATTACCGAAAGCATGCCCCTTCAAACTACCATCGTCAAAACGATAATTAAACAAATCGCGCACCCGCGGGCTATCGCTCAGCGCTACTAAGCACTGCCGCACATCGCCCGGCGGCAGCACGCCAAGTTCGTCGCGCAGCTGTCCCGTTGATCCGCCATCATCTGCCATATTGACCAGCGCTGTCAAATCAGACACGTATTTTCTCAAACCAGACAGCAGCGTGAAACTACCCGTCCCGCCGCCGATAACTACAACCTTTGCTCCGCCGTATTCTTCGTTCATTTTTTACCCTTCTGAAACAGCCGCTTCGCTATCGCCGCGCAGCTCCTTCTTGCCCTTTAATTCGTATTTGATACCAGTCATATCGCTAGTCATATAGTCATCGTTGAGCAGATTAACGAACTTCGCCGCATCCTTGGCATCCATAATAATAATCTCGCCAGTAGCATCGTCCGTCATTAGTTCCAAGCCCATCTCATCGGCTTGCTCAATAACCTGATCCTGCGTCACCAGACCGACGTCGACTTTTTGCAGCTTAGTTACTAACGATTTAGTATCGCGCACCAACGCATCAAAAGTCATACCTTCAGGGAACTTTAACTTAAAATTTTTCTCGATCTCAGCAATTTTTTCCTCGGCAACAGCGAACTGCTTAGCGTCGTAGCCAAACAAACGAATGAATTTCGACTCGTTAAAGGCAAAGATATCACCGCCGGCAATCAACACTTGATTATCTGGCGTAATTTTTAGGCCGACATCAGCACTGAACGGTTGAAACGAATCGCCGTTATACATCCAAGCGGTTGCGCCTTTAAGCACTTGTGACTGCGGTAAAATCTTAGCCACAAAAAACGGCTCGGCCCCCTGGCGGCTGAAGCGCGCTACAATTCCCTTGACCTTCTTGAACTCATGGTCGCCTTCGCGGAACACTTCTAGCGTTTCCTCGCCGTAGCGAATCTGCTCAATCACCTCTTGCGCGTGATCTACCCGGTCCAAGGTAGTACGCTCCAACACATTATCCTCAGCAGCCGCCGCTTCAAAGTCGCGCACCATCATACCAGTAGCCGCACCAGTTTGTACCTGGCTAATCATGTCGTAAAGGAATAATACCTTGAGCTGCGCCTTGAGCTCCTTGGCGTAATTAGTGGCATAAACAGTGTAGCCCTTGGTAAATAGAAATAAGTCGATTTCGAGCTCGTCCTTATGCGCATCAGCTTGGTTCGCCCAGAGGAAAATATCAGTTGGCTCTGGCGACTGGTCATCAGCCGGTGTTGATTGGTCATTATTCATGATATATATTCTACTACAATTATTAGGCGCTATTCTACTATTGCACGGCATCTTCGCCAAAATGTTTTTGCAAGCGCATTTTGATTGAACCGTGATGGCGGCCAAGTTTCTGGCTCATCGCAGCAATACTTTCGCCGTTAATGAACATTTGGCGCAATTCATCGTCATCAGCCTTAATCCATGGTTTATAAGCATTAGGATAAGTCTGGCGCATTTTAGCAATTTTAGCCGACCAGCTAGAATTGGCGCTGTTCGCTTTTTTGGCGGGCGTAAGTTCGCCGGATGCGCGTTTGTCAGCTTTTGGCTGTAAGTGCGCGAACTTTTTAGCATCATCTGCCGCCCGCGCGCGCAGCTGCTTGTCAATAGCATAGGCTTCGTCGCTCATCTGCAAAGCCATGCGGTTAATACCCGTCAAATACAAATTATCAATATCGCGCACCCGGCTAAGCGCCACATAGCCCATGCCCGGCACAAAGGCTTTGCGGAGGTCAATTCGCGCACTATCCAGCGTCATGCCTTGGCTTTTGTGGACAGTAATCGCCCACGCTAAACGCAGCGGAACTTGGCTAATGCTAGCTCGTTTGCGCGTCCCATCGCGCAACTCCCAAGTATCAGGCTGCATAGTCACCGTCCGGCCATTACGAAACTCCACTACCGGATAATCCGTCACTGGCTCGAAATCGACCACCATGCCAATACTGCCATTAGCATAGCGCCGCGCCTGATCGTTTTTGACCGCCATCACTAATGCGCCTATTTTAAGGGTCAGTACCTCTGGCGCTAGTACGCTACGCTGCAAATTATCAACGTAGTTGTTACTACCAGTAGTGTGGCGTTGATACAACACCTCGTCGCCCAGCAATTCAGCCAGCCTGGCTTGATTAATTCTATCGACGTCAACATTCACAGTATGCAATTCTGTCAGATCTGCTCCGGCTGGCGGTTGATATTCGGTCCGCTCTAACAGCTGTTCGGCATGGCGGCGGCGCAAATCGCCAGCCCGCATCGCCGTCAAGATTTCTAGCAGCGTATCGCCGTCGCGCTGGCGAAACTGCTCGCTCAGATACAATACCGTCGGATCAAGCTCGCGCCATGCCGATGAATTCACTACGAACCCGCCCTCGCGGCTTTCTGACCGATTAACTGGCGGCAGCTGAAAGAAGTCGCCAGAAAGCACCACTTGGATGCCGCCGAACGGCTCGTCGACTCTCTTGCGTACTAAACGGCAAACTTCGTCAACCATGTCCAAGCGGTAATCATGCAACATGCTAATCTCATCAATAATCAAGACATCGGTTTTTTCGATAATTTCGCGGCGAGTCTTGCTGACATGCTCGGCAAAACCATTCGGCAGGCGGTCGCTGACGCCAATCCCTGACCAAGCATGAATCGTCGCACCGCCCAGATGCGTCGCCGCTAGCCCAGTCGTCGCCGTCACCGAGACATACTTGCCGCTAGCCTTGCTCAAGTTGATAAATTGATTCAGCACGAAAGTCTTACCCGTTCCTGCCGGGCCGGTCAGCAGTGCGCTTTCGCCGCTCAATAATATTTCTAAGGCTAAATCTTGCTTCACTACCCTTATTATACAACTTAAGACGCGGGACTACTTATCCCAAGCAAAACCGTTACCAAAATGACCGTAGCGCGCCGTTGGTTCGTATTGCGGACGAGCCAGCTGCAGCGTATCAATAATACCCGCTGGACTGAGATCATAGCCGGCGATTGGCTGCTCAACACCGTCAACTACCGCTGTAGCCTCAACCGGCTGGTCGTGGCCAATTGCGTACGCCAAGCGCACCAGCACTTCCTGAGCTGCAAACTTTTTAAGATAATCAACCGCGATCCGCCGCGCCATATAGGCGCCGCTGCGATCAACTTTGGTAGCATCTTTACCGCTAAACGCCCCGCCGCCTAGCGGAATCCGCGGACCATAATTATCAACTGCTAATTTACGCCCGGTCAAACCAGCGTCCGCCGCGAAACCGCCAATTTGCCAATCGCCTGCCGGATTTATATGCAGAGAAATGCCATCAAAATCACCTGCCACATATTTTTGCTGCGCAAACCACTGCCGCACTGCAGCCGCCAGCTCGTCGTGCGGCGCATTCTGGAAGCTGGCGACAATCGCCGCAATCTGGCCGCCATAAGTCGTCACCTGCGTTTTGCCGTCATACGGCCATTTCTCATACAAAAAGCGGTTCAAGGCCCGCGCCAAAGCATACTCTAGCGGCAATAATTCTGGCGTCTCAGCGCAAGCATAACCAATCATCACCCCTTGATCGCCAGCACCGCCCGCATCCACACCCTGAGCAATCTCTGGGCTCTGGCGCGCAATCCGCTCAATAATTTCCACGTCGCCAGCCAGCCGCCGTGCAATCTGCTTGACGTCAACTAGCTCGCTCGACGATACTTCGCCAGTTAGAAACAGCGCGCCATGGCCGCCGCAAGCTTCAATCGCCACTCGGGCTTGCGGGTCTTTGGCAAGATAAGCGTCCAGAATAGCATCGCTGATTTGGTCGCAAATCTTGTCCGGATGTTTTGGCGAAACGCTCTCGGCCGTACGATATACTGCTTGATTATTAGATTCTACAGACATAAAAACTCCTTTCTATCTGCCCCGCTTGAGGCCAAGAAAGGAGCCGCAAAGACAATATCTCTCCTGGTCAAGCAGGCTGGAATTAGCACCTTGCTGCAAAAGCAGGTTGCCGGCGAGTCATCAGGCCAGTCCCTCGTCGCACTCTGGATATTAAATTATTAACAAGCTCATTATAGCACGCCCCGCCCCGCCGAATCTAGATCGACAGTAAAACAGCCAAGACTCTCGCTATAGACGAATACCCGCTCGCGCTTTGTTCGCCCACTCGTCCGCTAGCTCGTTTTGCTCATGACCGACGTGGCCGCGTACCCAAACCAGCTTCGGCTGCGTCGATTGGTAAAGCGCGTACGCTTGCTGCACGAGATCAAGATTCTTAATTTCGCCGCCTTTTTTACGCCAACCTTTAGCAGCCCAGCCTGGCGCCCACTTGGTTAACACATTGATCCAAAATTCGCTATCGCTATGAATTTCGCACGGCTCATCGCCAGCTAGCTCCATCGCTGCAATCAGCGCCATGCCCTCCATGCGAATATTCGTCGTCTGGCCGTCTTCGCTGCCCAAAGCTACCGGCTGGCCGTTTTCAATTACTGCATAGCCGCCTGGGCCCGGATTTGGGCTAGCGCTGCCGTCTGTAAAAAATACTCTCACTTCTTCCCCGCTTTCTAAATGTCGCGGACTGGCCGCAGCAGCTTCAGCTCGTCTGGCATATACCACTTGTTGCCGCGATTATCTTGTTCATATTTATACTCTATCATGTGATCAGCCTGAAAATAGTCGCCCGTACCAACAATCTTGTACTGAATATACATTTTGCGTACTGAATCGCTCTGCGGCATCGGCCCGCGATACAAACGCAGCTCAAAAATCTCGCCTGGCTTGAGAAATTTATTCAAGTCGCCTCGCTGCCCTAATATCTCATACTTGTCAAGCTCCACGTCAAAGCTCGCGTGGTTGCGAATATGAGCCCACACCTCGAGGTACTTATTGTCGCCCGACGGATGCGCCTCGGTGCGCTCAACTTCTATCTCGGGAATCACTTTTTGCCCGTTGGCCGAGTGATATTGATCGGGCTGAGGCTTACTGTCTGACTTCCTAGTATCTGCAGCAACCCCTGAAGTGTCTTTATCGAAGTTATTTTCGTCCCGACTGCCGCGATTATCTTGCAGCGAGACCATATCATTGTTATTAAGACGCGCCAAATATTCGTCATCACCATCTGGCTCGCCAAAAATTAAATCACGCAACCATCCCATACATCTATTGTACCGTATTTAGACAAAGCTACACATACGCTATATATAGTGCCACTATATATAGCGTATGTACTGCCGTGGAAAAATCAGGGAAATCTTTGAGGCACACTAGACTACTGTTATTTTGCTTATGTTTGGCACTCTTGACACGCGAGTGCCAACCAATTACAATAAAATATAGAGCAAAAGCTCGCCAAATCATAAACGAAAGGAGTAATACAAATGAGTAAACTCGTTCGATTCGACCCGTTTGCCGAAATGGATGCCCTGCAGCGCCATTTCTTTAATGATGACAGCTGGATGCCGCGCCAAATGCGCTCAGTCGGCTTGCCTACCACTGATGTTTACATGAAAGATAATGCGCTAGTCGTCGAGGTTCACTTGCCGAAATTCGGTGAAGACGACGTCAATATTTCTGTCGAAAACGGCAACTTGGTCATCCAAGCCCAACGGCACGAAAAAGAAGAAGACAAAGAAAAGAAGTACGTCGTACGCGAGTCGAGCAGCAGCTTCTACCGCAGCGTCCAGCTGCCAGAGCGCGCTGACGCCGATGCTATCGAAGCGCACCTGGACGACGGCGTCCTGAAAGTCACCGTGCCAGTCACGCCAGCGCCAGAGCCAAAGAAAATTACCGTCAAATCACGCGGCAAGAAGAAAGAGTAAGCCTTTCTCAGCTTTGGTCGTCAAGAAGGCCTCGGGATTACCCGAGGCCTTTTGCCAATAACGAAATTCCGCAGTCTAGCTAGAAAGCGTCAAACTATTCTGCGTATTTTTCAACGAACCGCCGCAATATCTTGACCGGCTCGGTTACCAATTCCGATTCGCGGTACGCCGCATCAATCAGATCTTGAGCCTCCTCCGGCGCGAAATAGCCGGCATGCTTATAGATATTAATCCGCAGAGCCAAACCATCAGCATCAAGCTCGGGATGGAATTGCGCCGCATAAACATTTTTCCCGGCGCGCAGCAATTGTATACAGGTCGCAGAACGCGCCAGTACCACGCTGTTCGGCGGCGCCGTATCTGTCCCCTCTTTATGCCCGACGAAGCCGCGAAAACTAGCCGGCAAGCCAGCCAGCAGCGGATCATCCTGCGCTTCCGGCGTCAAATTTATATCCACCGCGCAAACTGGCTCGCCATGATCGAAATCCGTCCGGCCGCCCAGTGCCGTTACCAGCGCCCCCACACCCAAACAAGTGCCTAAAAACGGCTTATCCTCAGCTGCAATCTGGCGAAGCAGCGGCATGATATAATCTTCAAACTGCAATTGTTCCGGCGATTTTTCCTCTGGCGGATAAGCAAAATTAGCCGGCCCGCCGCCCATAAAAATACCGCTGTAATCGTCCAAATTAACTGGCGAGAACTCACTGCGGTCAAGCCGCAAACGCTGCAACTGCTCCGGCTGCAAACCGCCAAATTTCAAAAAAGCTGCATATTCGTCGTCAGACGCTTCGTCCTCGGGACGGGATTGTAAAAGAAGAAAAGGTTTTGTCATGAATTAAGTGTAACACGCCGAAGGCTAATCGGCCAAAGCGTCGGTGAGTTACGAATCGCATACCCTAATTGCTACTAAATTTTAAGATATTCGGCGTATTTAATTTTTCAGCCTGGCGGGCCCGCACTTCAGCTGGGTGCGATATATAGCCAAAGATATAATAAACTTTTGCCAACCCGGCAACACAAATCGAAGCCGCTGCGACAATGCCACAGTATAAACTGCATTTATCAAAACTGTTCGTAAAAGCCAAAATTTCTGCTCCAGTCGCCGCTAAAACAGCTCGGGAAGAACAGTTCTCTATTCTTTCTCCGGCAGCACTGGCAAATTTTAATATAGCCGGCCGATTGTCTTCGTACAAAACACCACCTTGCTCGTCAGCCATATGCTGCAGCTCATGGCGAGCAGTCTTTGCCGCATCCTTATCACATCTAATTTTAATATAATGCCGTCCGTTTTTATATTGATAATATCCCGAACAACCGCCAGGTAATATTTCGCTGTGCTTTCTTGAGGCAAATACAATCTCAACTCCATCCATTTCTCGTTCGTTCAGGCCGACAGCAGCTGCCGTTTCACAAATCGCCTCAATGTCTGCATCGATAACTCTACCAGGTCCTAGAGTCTTCCCAACTGACGTTTCAAACGACACAAGCGGACCGCAACCTGGCAAATCGCTACCACAAATACGCGGCTGAGGCTCGCGCTCAATACCTTGCCAAACATCACAATTTTTTCGCACTGATGAATTATATAATGCAGTATGATTTACGTCAAGAGATTTTGCTAGCTTTTTTAATATAATCACGAGGCGTTAAATCTTCAGCCGACTCAACATCGCGAAGCCACGGAAAATACCGGAGCACGTTGTCTTGATGCAGCACTTCTGCCAAGGGTGCTGATTTAACCGTAATATCTTCGCCAGCATCAAGATGCTGCGCTGCTCGATGCAACACTCCCCCTGTAGTCAGGAACAAATAGCCGCTACTAATACCGACTCATCACTAGAATCAACCCGGCCGACTGGCAAATGGTTCTTGCGGACAATCCCGCCCGGTTGCTTTTCGTCGATTACCAGCACATCGCCAGCCTCGTCAAGCGCAATGACCATCACAGTATCTGGACGGCGCAGCATTTCAAAAGTTTTCACGCTACCATCAGGCATCTTTTGCGGCCATTGATGTACTTCGTAAATCTCACCTCTAAAAACAATTTTCGCTTCCGGAGGAATCAGACGAGCACCTTTCGGTAAAACACGTTCGGTCATTACACTATGCCCCCAACTTTTTCATCAAAATATCATAGCCATCGGTCACCTCGTCTTGACGGCTGACGCCCAATTCCGCCATAATGCGCCACAGATCATCGGTTATAGCGGCAGGGTCGGCGTTCTCGCCAGCTAATCGCTCTAATTCCATAAAGTCGCCCAAGCCTTCCACCGAGTCGATGCATACTTCCACATCGTTCAGTTTGCCAGTCTGGCGAGCCTTTGATACATCCGAAAACGGCACGAAACCTAGCTCCTTAACTATAGCAATCATGATATCTGGATCGCCAACTTCCGTTTCGCGTTCAATGCTATCCAACTGCCCAGTACATAAATGATATCACGTTTAGGACACATCCACTGGACCGATAATATCCGTATTGCCAAAGTAAAAATCGGTCAAGACCTGCCGCCATGGCGTGCTGGTTGCCGCAGCATATATCATTTTGCCGATATCGCCATGGCAAGCCAACAACACCGTTTGATCTGGGTGTTGACGCGCCATGAAATCAAGCACCCGCTGGCCGCGAGCCAATAACTCAGGAAAAGTCTCAGCGCCGTCAGAATGCAAGAAATAGGTCACGTTTTCTGCTTTGATGATGTCCGGCGCGCAGATTGCTTCAATATCAGCCGCCGGCTTACCGGTCATAATGCCAAAATCACGCTCGATTAAATCATCGTGAACTATCGGCTCGGCAAGGCCCATCGCTGTTGCTACAATCGCTGCCGTCTCGAAAGCTCGATCAAGCGGCGATGCGTACACCGCGTCAAAAACCAGCTCCCTATCCTTGATGTGACGCGCCAATTGCCGCGCTTGCTGACGTCCCAAATCGGTCAGCGGCAGGTCGCGATGGCCGTTCAGAATCCCGCGCACATTGTCTTCGTTCTGACCGTGGCGAACGATATAGATAGTAGTCATGAATCTTAGTATATCATCTCTATTGGGCGGCGAGAAACCTTACGAAGCCCTATTTATCGCCGAAGTTTCTTGCTATGAAATCATTGGTAAATCTGCGAATGACATTCCAACCAATCAGCAATCGCATCAATATCAAGATGATCAGTCGCGGCGCGGACGGCAAAATTTTCTAGTTCAACAGCTGCCGCGGTCATTCTCCAGCCATTTCTCGCCAAAAAGATGCCAGTAATCGTCACCGCCGTACGCTTATTACCATCGGTAAAGATATGGTCTGCTATACAATTACGCAAATAAACCGCCGCCTTTTCGTGAACTGACACATACTGCTCCTCGCCAAAAACAACTGTCCGCGGCGCAGCCACTAGCGACTTTATCCCCAGTTCATCGCGTACGCCATGCGAGCCGCCAAAATCCTCAATTATCCAAAAATGCAGCTCTAGAATTTCGTCAATCTCCAGATAGCGAATCATCTGTCTGCCAAGTTTTTCAGCGTTTTGCCGTACTGTTTTTTGAAATCATCGTAATCCTGACGAAGCGACGGCTTATTTGCTTGCTCAATTGGCTTTACCTGCTCAACGGTTAATCGCACCTCGTCGCCATCGCGAATCCCCAGCGCCCGCAAATCCCGCGCCGGCAGCGTCACGCCGCGACTTGAACCAATCTTGATAACTTTTTGAATCGTAGTGATTTTCATGCAAACATTATAACAAAATTATAATTTTATTGCAATATTAGCGAAACCAAACCAATATTTACCGCACGATTTCGCTATGCAACTGCTGCCATTTCATATGCGCGCTATGCGCTCGAGCTGGTGCGTCAACCTCGCTCTTCTGAAGCAATAATTCCTCAGGATCAATAAACATTATTTCATCGCCCTCTTCACCTGGTATAAAATCAAAATTCTCCGGCCAGACGCGGCAATAAAAACAGATTTGATTAGCATCAAGCCGCTCAATATACATCTCGTCCGACGCGTCAAACAGTTGATAGCGCAAATCACCTTTATAGCCAACTTCTTCGTACAACTCGCGTTTCAGCGATGATTCAAAATCCTCATCATAATCCATGCCGCCGCCCGGCAAATCCCAATACGTCCGATTAATTTCCTTAACGACCAATATTTGCCCAGCGTCGTTATAGATGAGAGCTTTGAGCGAAATTCGGTAGAGGTAATCGTGGCGAGTCACTCCGACTGAATCTTGCGTTACGAGATGTCCGTTGGTAAGTTTTGTCATAGGGATAATTATAACACTTTTAGCCTAAACCCAGCGTAAGTACCGTCTTGCTTATACGCTTCCTCACCAAGGAAAGCCGGGATAGCTTGCAGCTCATCATTATAGACAAAGTTTTTAAGACTAGTTACGCTCTTTTCTTCCTCAGGTAAAATCTTCCCCGTCATCTTATAAAAAGTTCGCGCTTGGTCAACTACCTTACCGTCTAGGTATCGTCCTATGTCGGTGCATATCTGCTCGTACAGATCATCGTTCAAATGCGAATTTGGCACTTCATAAGCCACGAAATTCGACACCACTGTCGTGATATCATTAAGCGGCTCAACCACCAGAACGTCTTTCACAGCGCTAGAGTTGACAAACCTCTGCACTACTTCATTATCTTTATCTGCCGTTATCAAAATATCTGGCTGTTCGGCAGTGGTCGTATGAAAATCCAATACCAACTCCGGCTTCAGTAACCGAATCCGTTCCTCAATAATCTTCGCACGTCGACCCTCATAAGTATCCAGACCAAGTCCATAACTCCTATTTAGGTCCGATTCGGTATACCGCACATTCTTTGCGTAAGCGCGCGGATTAGCTATGATGAACTCCATATTTTCCAACAGTTTAGACCGTTTGGCGAGCATATACGCCAGCAGATTTGAGCCTAATAATTCGTTGCCGTGAGTGAAGATTATTGCCAGTATTTTTGTCATATAGCTATTATTCTACGCCGTAAAAACAAACCTGCCAACGATATGCGCGCTATTTATTGCGTATTATTATATATCAAACGCATCAATAATTTCTTGGTTGCGAATTAACCCTCTTCATGCACCTCATTATACCAAAAACCTCGACGGGGACGAACCCAAGTCGAGGTGCTGTATGTATTATATTAGCAGAGATATGCGTATAAATCAATATCTACGACACGTCAAATAGTTGATGGCGCAAATCACCCTTGTAGCCAACTTCTTCAAGCAGCTCGCGCTTCAAAGACAACTCAATCGTCTCGCCAAAATCCATGCCACCGCCCGTCAAATCCCAGTTTGGGAAGGTTTCGCCTGTTCCTTGTTTGAAATGTAGATTTACAGTATATTTTGTCTTTCCAATATCCATTATTAACTGCTTATTGGGTGTTAACACGTTGGGAATTATCTAATTGTGATACTCTTTTATTTTATGTTCATATTCATTCAAAAGATTCTTTGAATAAATTTTTTCATTTTTTGAATTTCTAACTTCTTTCCAAAGAATAGAAGCTACTTTTAATTTGTTCGAATAGTTGCGACTATTTTCGTCTGCACTAAAATCCTTTAAAAATTGATTCCATTGACAAACCGAATTATCATACTTGGCATAATCTGATTTCCCATAATAAACTTTTAGCATATCTTGAATGGTAAAACTCAAATCTTTTTCTTTCTTTACTTTTCTCCAAGCAGTCGCCATATCAGCAGTAAATTTAAATGGTGTAATACCTGTTACGGCGGAGAAATATTCTCTAAATTTTGCGTTAAAGGAAAACCCACATTCAAGTAATGGCGTATCTAATGTAATATTTTCAACTTGCTTCTTTTCATTTTTTATTAGTGATTTTTTAATCAGATTACCCTTAAAGTACTGCTCAATAATGTGATTGAGTTCTTGTTTTGTACCTCTATATTCTAATCCTAATGACTTGCAAATCTGTGAAAGTTCTTCACGATACCAATAATATTTATTAAACTCGTCAAACGATGTAATTTTATCAAACTCAGGTCTACTTTCTATCAATATTTTAGCTCCTCAAAACTAATTTATTTTTTCATGTCTAGTATCTACAGCTCTGTATCTACAGCTCTCCGACCCTCACCCGCCGCTGCTCCGTCGTATCCCGCTCGCGCACGGTGACGGTGTCGTCCTCCAGCGTCTGGAAGTCGATGACCACGCAGTGCGGGGTGCCAATTTCGTCTTGGCGGCGGTAGCGTTTACCGATGTTACCGTTGTCGTCCCACATCACTCGGCCAGGATTGGCTTTGGCGAGTGCAGCGTAGACTTCGCGGGCTTTTTCTACCAGTTCTGGCTTGTTCTTGAGTAGCGGCGAGACGGCAAATTTGACCGGCGCCAAGTGCTCTGGCAGCGCCAAATACACCCGCTTTTCACCGTTTTGCTCGTCCTCGCGGTACGTACCCGACAGCACCGCCATCAGCGCTCGCTCCACACCAAAAGACGGCTCGATGACGTGTGGCACAAATTTTGTGTTCGTTCCCTTGACGGTGTACTCCATGCTCTTGCCACTGGCGCGCTGGATGTTCATCAGGTCAAAGTCAGTCCGGTACGCGATGCCCATCAGCTCCTCGCGGCCGATTGGATAGTCGTATTCGATGTCAATCGTCTTTTTGCTGTAGTGCGCTCGATCCTCCGCCGGCACATCCAGCTCGTGGATGTGTTCTGGCTTCAAGCCCAGTTCTGCCAAAAATTCATGCGTCGCCGCCAGCAGCTCGTCAAACGCCTCCTGCCAGTGCTCGGGATCGACGAAATACTCAATCTCCATCTGCTCAAACTCGCGGGAACGGAAGACAAAATCACGCGGCGCAATCTCATTACGAAACGCCTTACCCTGTTGAGCGATGCCAAACGGTAAGTTCGGGTAGAAACTATCGACGACGTTTTTGAAATTGGTGAAGATACCCTGGGCGGTTTCGGGGCGAAGGTATACAGTATTCCTATCTTGCTCAACGAGATAGCCATATACATCATCTTTGACATAATCCATATACTCCCGAAGAATCTCCCCCTGTACAGCGGTTTTATTCTCTAAATTGATTATATCGGTCGATGAGTCAACTTTTTTCGCAAGATTTCCACCCTCAAAAAACATTGACTGACGTGCAACATCTGCTGCGGCACCGATCTGCGTTTCAAACATCATATTAAACGTCCGCGATTTACTCAGCGGATTGCCATCGGGGCTTTTGATGTCTTTTTCCGCAATCACCGCATCCATCTGCTCCATGGTCATGCCGTCCGCGTCAACGCCATTATCCTTGAGGATATGATCGGTGCGATAGCGGCGGTGATTGACCGTGTCTTCACACAGTGGATCGACAAACGTATCGACATGCCCACTGGCCTGCCAGACTTTCTGATTCATCAAAATCGCCGCATCAACGCCGTACATATCGTCACGCTCGTCAACAAACCGGCGCCACCACAAATCCATGATATTACGCTTCAGCTGCACGCCCAGCGGACCGTAATCCCAAGTACCAGAAAGACCACCATACACATCCGACCCCTGATAAATAAAGCCGCGGCGCTTACACAGGCTAATAATTGCTTCCATTTTTGCTTGACTCACAAGAAGTCTCCTTTCTCCTCTCTACGTTGGTGAGCGCGAGTATTTAACTCTTTACGTTTTAGTATAACACGCTTTGGTTTTCAGTAGTTTCGCTATAAAGCGACCAATTCAACAACTAAACTCCAGCATGTTGGCGAGTCAATAACCAGCAGCCTGGCAGTATCTGCTCGACCCCGCCAATTTGCGCCACCAGACGCAACGATTTATTAGCTGCTAAGCGCAAAAACTTAATATGATCAGCGGTAAGCTCTCCTTGTTCGCTCAGTCGCAAGCCTCGTTCAATCGAATCGTACATGTAGCGCTTTTGGCGATCAAGCGGTTGGCCAGCAACATCGTTCACCAAACTCAGCTCATAGCCTGTTAGCTCAGCGTAGCGCAAATAAAACCATACTTGCACCAACTGCAAAGAAACTGCATCGCCCAAGCCTGCCAGCGTCTCGCTTAGCACTTCAAACCATTCTGGAATATCGACATCGCGGCTGGCGCGTTCAACCAGTTTGATACATTCATAACCAAATTGCAAGCGATCATAATCTTGCAAAATCTGGCGGTAAAAACGATCAAGCCGCGCCTGCGTAATCGTGTACAGACTACCTTTACCGCGGCGCAACACTACATCGCTAACCGCAAACAGCTCGATGCCGCCCGCCAAGCGGCTTTTCTCGCGCCGCACACCGCGCGCTATAGCACTACGTTGCCCTAGCGGCGTTAATAGTGTCAAAATGCGATCTGCCTCGCCGTAATTCGTCCGGCGCAGCACTATCGCTTTAGTACGTTCAATAGCAGTCATGCTACCGCCTCTCGCACCGCTTTGGCGATATCATCTGGATGCATTGATACTTTATCTAATAATAATCGCACGCCGTACGGCCGCAACTGCTCGAGAGTGATGTCATTTGCACTTGTTGTACACACGACAACAGGAATGCGGCCTAGGTCGTCATACGATTGCAACTCGTGCAGCAGCACTAAACCATTTGGGCCCGGCATGAATAAATCAAGAATAATCACCGCGGGTCGAAAACTATCTATCAAATCAAGCGCTTCTATGGCATTTGGAGCACTCTGTACTGCCATACCGTTGTGCTCGAGACGCCGCGTAAACAGCTTCGCTAGCCACTCGTCATCATCAATTACTAGCACGCGCGTCATAATAGCCTCAGCTGCGTCGACGCTGGTACATCAACATAAAAAGTTGCGCCATCGCGATGACGGATAACGCCAATTTGTGCGCCAATTGCTAAAGCAAACTCATTAGCAATAAACATACCTAGCCCGCTACTGCCTGGACGGTTATGTAGCGGCAATGGTTCGCGCAAGCCCTGACGCAACGCCCGCCAAGCTCGCGCTGGAATTGCTGGTCCAAAATCGCGTACTCCGATCCGTACCCGCTGATTGTTATCGGTAGCCCGCACCGAGATCGCTACCGACGAATCATCAGCGCTATAGTGTAGTGCGTTATCAGCAAAGTTAGCAACGATTCGCCGCAATAGATCACGATTTGCCACCATTAGTCGCTGACGAGATTTTACCTGGGTCTTTAGAGACTTATTATGAGCATGGTACAGCGGTTGAAGTTCGCTCATCACTTCGCTACAAAGACCAGCCGCATCAATCGCCTCTAGCGTAAATAAGGCGTTTTCTAGGCGGCGAGCTTTGGTTAAATCTGTCGTCAAGCGCAGCGCCCTTTCCGCTGTCAGTGTGATCCGCTGCGCCAAGACAGCCCGCTCAAGCGCCGTATACTCCCCTGCTTCTAGCTCAATCGCCAACTGGCGAATCAGAGCAAGCGGCGCTTTCAGCTCATGCGCCGCTGCCACAGACGACGGTGAATCTGCCCACAAACCAGCCTGCGCCTTACCCTCCTGCATACATCTAGTTTAGCATGCTGCAACAGGCTGTTCTAGCACAAGCAAAAATACTTATTCGTTGAATTTGAGAGTCTTCAGTAATTTCTCGTAGTCAGCGGTGAAAACGTCGCCGTCAGTACGCATCGTCAGTGTACGATCGCGCATCTTCAACAGTACTGCCGTACCGTAAGTGTCCTTGTCAAAATTACCGACCAGCTTGGTGCCCGTATGCTTGCCATCGTTGTAAACACTCGACTTCAGGTCGCCTCTTTTAATTAACGGATCGTAAGTAGACACAGATTTGTCATAAGTTTTTTGCTCTATTGTTATCCTCAGGGCGATTTTCGATTCTCTAACAATCGGCGGGATTGTCACTGGGTTCAGATAAGCTTCATATGTCACGCCGCCGCCCTTGCTAATATCGGTTGCCTGATAAGCACTCCAAGTCTTGGGATATTCAAACGTCAAGGCGCCGTAATCCGACGGCCCGTTAAACTGCCGATTCGGTTCTTTCTCGCGCTTTTCGAAATCACTCTCTAGCTTCTCGCTATTCTCTTTGACAGCTTGAGCTTTAGCTGTCTCGATTTTCTCGTCGACGTTTTCTTTCTGGTCGAGATATTGCATATATGACCAAATACTAAAACCGCCGAACCCCAGCACCAACACTACCAATACCGCAATAGCGACAATACTGCCAGTGATAGCGCCTTTTTCTGTATGATGCCTACTCTTCATGCTTACGATTATACTTTGTCGAGGCTAAATATGCAAAGGTTTAACTTTGCGGCTGCAGCAAATAGAGATTATGCGCACCCACAGTCTTATACAAAGTAAACCCAGCTATCTCGAAACCGTAGCTCAGCAGCCAAATATCATGCCCAAGACGGTTAGTCTCGCGCTGTAAATACTGCGCCATCTTAGCTATATCACGACCGTCGCCAAAAAGATAAACGACCGTCGTCTCGTCTGGCAGCGGTGTGCGCCAAAAATTAGCTAGCCGCACCGACACTTTCTCGTCGTGCCGCGATAACCAACGTGAAATCAGTACTAGCAGCGGTTGTAGTTCGTAACCAATCGCCCGCGCGCCGCGGCGGCTCGCTTCGCGCAGCACTACGCCATCGCCCGAGCCAATATCCACCAACACGTCGGTTTTTTTGAGCCGATATAGCTCATCAAAAGCTTTTTGCAAGTCGCGGCGCCGCGACGGCACATACGGTGCGCCTGTGAAAGCCACAAAGCCAAACAGCAGCACTACAGCAGCGACAGCGGCAAAAATCACGCAAATTTTTCCTTGAGGACGGTAATTTTATTGCGCAAGCCGTTCAAATCTTTTTCGATATCGCTAGCTAGTTTCTCGGCTGCTTGGTAGCGCTCTATCGCCTGTTCAATATCGAAGTCATCGCTTTCGAACCATGCAACCATCTGGCGCAGCTCTTCAATTTTTTGGTTGATAGTTTTCTCATTTTTGCTTGACATTTTTAACCTCCGCTTTGATAATTATTTTTTCTTCCTCAATACTAATAACTTCGCCTATTTCGGTCGAACCGCGCACAATCGCGTAACCGCGCGCCAGCGCCAACTGCGGATTGTACGCCGCCAAAATCCGCTGGAATTGCTTAATTTCATTTGTTAAGACGTCAGTTCTGCTATCTAGATATAGCAATGCACGCTGCCGCAAGCTGTCAATTTCACTACCTAAATCGCTAATCGCCGACTCCGTCCGGTAGGCCATGCCGTCAACCAGCGCTTTTATTTCTCGCAGCAGTTCTCGCCGGTCTGGCACAATGATTTGCGCCGCGTTGCTCGGCGTAGAAGCTCGCACATCGGCAGCCAAATCCGCCAGCGTCATATCGACTTCGTGCCCAATACCGACCAATGTCGGCACACGGCTGGCAGTAATCGCTCTAACCAACAATTCATCGTTAAACGTATTCAAATCGTCAGCACTGCCGCCGCCGCGAATGATCACCAGCACTTCAGGCGGCGTTTGATTCTCGTTAAAACGATTAATTGCCGCAATAATCTGATCAGCCGCTGCCTCGCCCTGCACTTGAACATGCGCTACGTCAATTTGCAAACCGCCCCAGCGCTCATTTACGATTTTGATAAAGTCCGCGTAACCTGCCGCCTGAGTACTGCTTATCACGCCGATACGCGCTGGAATTTGTGGCAAAGAACGCTTGCGCTCGGTAGCAAATATTCCTTCCTTCTCGAGTTTAGCGTGTAACAGCTGGAAACTTTTGCGCAAGCTGCCCTCGCCTAGCGGACGATAATTTTGCACGGTCACGCTAAATTTGCCCCACTTCGTCACTTTGGGCTGCGCCCGCACCACTAGCTTCATGCCGTCTTCAATCGGTGTTCGCAGTTGATAAACTGGCATAAAGCAACCGACGCTCGCTTCCTCGTCTTTCAAGTCAAAAAACACCCATTTGCCCTGGTTTACTTTGAAGCTAGCGACCTCGCCCTCAATCTCAACAGCGCTGCACGAAAACTCCAGCACTTGATTAATCAGCTCAACGAAACCGCTAACGCCGAATCTTGGAATCGGATTTTCGTCCATATTTCACTATTGTTAACTGGTAAAATACATAGCCTAGCAGCAGCGCCGTCAGCAGTACAATTACCCGGTAAAGTACAATCGCTGCAATCGACTGGCCGCTACCTATGCCTGATAAAGCCAAAACACTAACCATGATTGCCTCGTAGGCGCCCGTTCCGCCCGGCGTTACCACAATGAATCCAGCAATCGTCGCTATGCCATAAGCAATCAAAATCGACGCCGGGTTGACACTCATTCCCAGCGCCTGGAAAGTAATCCAGATTGGCGCGATCTCGGTAGCGGTAAATAACATCGCCCACAAAAATGGCTTCAGCAGCACGCGCTTGTCACTCTTTAGCTCGTTAAAATCGTCGTGCATATCATAAAAAAACTTCTCTATCGACTCCCGCTTCAACACCACCTGCGGCCGCCGTGCAAAAAATGACGCCGTACCGTTAGTTATCGTCGTAATTCTCTTGGCTAATTTTTTCATCCGGTGGACGCTATTCAAAAAGTAGGCGCCCAGCAGCGTCGCCATCACCAGCAAAAATACCAGCGTTGAGCTCATCAAAATTATCCAGCGGTTAACACGGCCGTCAATCGTCACCATCAAAACAGAAACTACCAAAAAGACCACAATCGCCATAAACCCCACCACATAACGCACGAATTGCGCCATCGTCGCTCGTCCGATTGGCACACCGTACTTGCCTAAACGCCAGTTAGCATACGAAATACCACTGACACCGCCGCTAGGAAAAGCATGATTAACAAAATTTAACTCTAGCGATATGCGTGCCAGAGTTGCCGGATTAATATTCTTCACGAAGCCTTTCTGACGCAAATACGAAAAAATCATCTCGCCAGTCGCCAAATATCCGGCCGCAATAATTGGCAGCATCCACACAAGCTTGCCAAGGTTAATTTTACCTAGCAAACCCCAAGCATATACCAGTTCGCTTCTAGCTAGAAAAAGTATCAAAGCAATCAACAGCAACGTGGCAATACTCAACCACAATCGAAAAGACAGTCTCCTTTTCATACAATCTAGTATACTATATTTATGCATATCACAATACTTGGCCGCCAGCCAGCACTTGGAGTAGCCGAGCTAGAACAGCTCTACGGTGCTGACAATGTCCGGTGGTTTTCGGAGCAAACAGCGCTTGTAGATTCGCCTGATTTTGACTTCGAGACCCTCGGCGGCAGCCAAAAAGCCGGCCGGGTAGTTCTCGAACTCGACCGCGGCAATTGGCTAACCGCCAGCCGCCAAATCGTTCAGCACTACGCCGCCAAATGGCGCGCCAGCGAGCATAAAATAACTCTTGGCATCAGCGCTTACGGCTTCAAAATCTCGCCGCGCGATGTCCAAAAAACCGGCTTGCTCATCAAGAAAAAATTACGCGACAGCGGCACTAGCTTACGCCTTATCCCGAACCCAGAAATCGCCCTTAACACCGCTACTAGCCATCACAACAAGCTTGGGCTATCGCCAACGAAAGTTGAACTGCTAGTCGTCCGAGCACCAAATAATCGCCTCATTATCGCTGAAAGCGTCGGCGCCCAGAACATCACCGCGCTGGCTGCCCGCGACCAAGCTCGCCCGCGCACCGATGCTTTCGTCGGTATGCTGCCGCCGAAATTAGCGCGGATGATGATAAATCTATCTGGCGAGACGAAACCTGGCCGCCTCTGGGACCCTTTTTGCGGTACTGGCACCGTTCTCCAAGAAGCGCGGCTCAAAGGAATAGACGTCTACGGCAGCGACCTGAGCCAAAAAATGGTTGATTATGCCACAGAAAACATGCAGTGGCTCGATAATAAATACCAGATCGACCCCCAGTGGCAGGTCTTTCAAGCTGATGCCACCGATGTCAAGCTCAATACCGCCCAAAAATCCGAAATCACCCGCATCGTCTGCGAGGCCTACCTCGGCCAACCCTTCTCGGCCCCGCCAAAGCCTGCCAAGCTCACCGCAGTCCGCGGTAATTGCAATCATATCATCAGCCAATTTTTAGCAAACATCCGCCCGCAAATTAACCCGAGTACAATCCTAATCATCGCCATGCCCGCCTGGCGCGACCACAGCGGTAAATTTACACATTTACCGCTTATTGATCAGTTAGCAGATTTAGGCTACCAACGCCTACATCTAAACTTAGTCAGCGACGACCAGCTGCTCTACTACCGCGAAAACCAGGTGGTAGCACGAGAGATTTTACTGCTTAAACCTCTCGATGAAAATTAAAAGCATCTCGCCCGCCAAGCTCGCGCCTGCTACAGTAATTACTTTCGTAAAGCTTGACATTTCCGATAGCTTCGCGTACAATAGCATAGATTGTCTTATATTAAATTAAAGGAGTTTTATGTCACACGTTAAAGCTGGCGGTTCGAGCGATAATACCCACAAAAGTGCTGGTAGGCGCAATGGCGTCAAGCGTTTCGGCGGGCAAAAAGTCAACCAGGGCGAGGTGCTAGTTCGCCAGACTGGCAGCACCAAAGTTGCTGGTCCAGGCACTTATATCAGCCGCAACTACACAATTCACGCAGCCAAGAGCGGCACCGTAGTCTTCAAACATATCAAGAAGCCATCGTTCACCGGCAATACTCACCCGCGAACTCAAGTTTGCGTTGAATAAGCTAGGTTCATTAGGTGTACTACCTTGGCTAGCGAGATACCACTACTAGCCTTGTTCGTTGTTTTCTTGGCGCTTTACTGATACGTTCATAAATCTTTGCAGTTCTGCGATACTGTTGTTCAGCCGTAAAGCGTGCTGTGAATATTCTTCGTCACTGATATGTCTTGAAAAGCCTTGCTCAGCAACATTATTCATTACTGCCAAAGCGTACCTAACCTGGTCTATCGCATCACCCAGGCGGGGTGTTTCGCCCCGTGGCAAATCGCCTCCGACTTCTTCGACAGCGCCGTTGAACCTGTTGAGCATGGCTAAGATGCCTGACGTAGACTCTTGTATGCGCCCAAATAGCACAGGAGCTCGCAAAGTATTTGCCGTTTTCAGCACTCCAGCCAAACCCTTTGCCACGCCCGCCATATTTCGTATAGTAAGCTGCGTGGTGTCCGCTTCTGCCAGCCTTTTTAGCGCCTCGGAGCCACTAGGAGACTGCTTATCTGATACTTCTAGCGATTCATTTGGATCTTGCTCATCTGAGCTCCCCGGCTCCTCTTGATTTTCTGGCGCGACAGATTCACTTTCAGTATCGGCGACAGACGAATCGCCGTCTGCACGTTCAATCGACTCGTCTGCAGGTTCGCTGGAATCTGAACGTTCAGAATTAGATTCTGGCTCGCCAAGAGAATCGGCCGGCGGTTTACCAGTAGGATTTTCGAGCATATCAACCGCCCGAAACGCCGTACGGCCAATACCGAGAGCGAGTCTAGTTTCGGCGGCTTGGGTTTCTAAAGATGGTATTGGAGCTTCCGGCTTTGCGTCTTCTCTAGCTTTCAAAGCTCGGCGCAAAGCCGCCAATGGGTCTTCTGGCTGATTGCTAGCCGCTGGAGCTTCTGGCCTTGAATGCTGATCAGCGGTTTCCTGCTGACCGCTGCTCTCCGAATACTCCGACTCTGCATACTGATCAGCAGCTTCGGCCGGACTTTCTGGTTGGCTAGCCGCCAAATCTTCCGGTTTTGAACATCGATCAGCAGTTTTCTGCAAATCTTCTAAATTTGCGCCATGTATGTTTAGTTCGTTATTTGCCATGTGTATTTTTCTGTTTTAATCTTTATACTCTTTTTGTTATAGCAAAAAATACACAATTTGTCAATAAGCTAACGCTAATCCACTCCTTTGCAGATTATAAACTAGACAGAAATCCTGAGAGGCTCTGCATAACGCGGTCTCCGCCCAAAAATAGCAGCTATTTCTAAGCCGCCATACCCAAATGATACCGCACCCGCTCGACGACATCGCCGATAACTACTTGCGATTTCACTAAATAATCGTCAACACCGAGCTGCTCGGCGCGTTCTTTGTCTTTGGGCTGGCTAAGCGCGGTTAGCATAATCACCCGAATATTGGTAGTCTCCGGCGTATTACGCAAAATATCCAAAACGTCAAAACCGCTAATTTTCGGCATCATGACGTCCAGCAAAATCAAGTCAGGATGTTCAGACACCGCCAACGACAGCGCGTCCTCGCCATTATTTGCTTCACAGACGTCAAAACCCTCCAGTTCAAGGCGCGACCGATATACTGATGCTAGCGCAGTGTCATCCTCTACTAGCAAAATCTTACGTTTGCGTGTATCCATAGTTTATATAGTATACCAGCCTGGCAATAAGCACAAGGGCTATGACACTAATTCTTTAGCGCGCGCCATTTGCGGGTCACGCCCAGCGTTATTATCATCCGAGCTCATCTTGACCGTCTGGTTCGGCTGGATGCCTTCTTTGGTGATGTTTCTGTCTTGCGGTGTATACCAGCGGGCCACTGTCACCTTGAGGATACGATCGTCGGATAGGTTGATCACCTTTTGCACCGTACCCTTGCCAAAGGTTTTTTCACCGACCAAGGTGGCCGCTTGATAGTCTTTCAGCGCGCCAGCCACGATCTCACTAGCACTGGCTGAGCTGCCATTGACGAGGACAATGGTTTTCTTGCCTTTAAGTGTCGGATTACCCGAAGCTTTGACTGTCTCGGTCACCTGCCCGCGGCTTTTTTCGGTAACGACCGTTTTGCCGCTATCTAGCCATAGACTCGCTACTTCTTGCGCTGCTGTCAAATAGCCGCCGCCGTTGTTACGCAAATCAACAATAACGCTTTTAACACCTTTGTCAATGAACTCTTTAGCAGCTTTGCGAGCTAGCGAGCCGGTATTATCGTCAAATCGCGAGATCGTCAAGACACCAACGTCGTCGCTAACCGACCAACGGACGCTAGGATCGCTAATCTGAGCCCGCGTAATTGAAAAGTCTAGCGATTCGCTGCCGCGGCGCATAGTTAGCTTGACGGTCGTGCCCGCTTCGCCAGTAACCTTATCAGCCACGCCGCTAGCCGTCTCGCCCGCTACTGACGTACCGTTCACAGCCACAAAGATATCGCCTGTTTTAAGGCCGGCTTTCTTGGCTGGAGAGTCATCGAGAACTCGCAGTACTGTTGGCTGCAAATTACGCACGCCGATTTCGGCACCAATGCCAGAAACTTCGCCGTTTAGACTTTTGTTAAATTCTGCCGCTTCTTCCTTATCTAGAAATGTCGTGTAGTCGTCGCCGACCGCTTTAACCATGCCGCGAGCCGCCCCGTCCGATAGTTTATTAGCATCCAAATCACCGTCATAATTCGCCGCTAGTTGACGATAAGCTTCTTTCATCACCTCGGTGTCGAGCGGCTGCTTAGCCACCTTGATGCCAAAAATCGGCGCTGCTATCTGATAGATTTCTTCGCTGCGCGTACCAGCCGCAAACGATACGATTATCGCCAAGACCAACGACGCCAAGAAAACACCCTGTGAAACCTTCCGCTGCCGAGGCTTCCGCCCCCTATTCTCAACTCCCTGCTCGTTTGCCATAATCATAATTATAGCGCACTCTGGCTGAGTACGCTATAATTTACCGCTTATTATCTTGATCTCGCTAGAAATATATATAAGTTAGCCCAGCACTTGAACGTGTGTAGTAGTGATAGCGGCCCCAGCCTAAACCGTCGATATTATTGTTGTAGTCACTAACGGTAATCGTACCATCGCCATTAACTGCTTCGACATACATAGCGTGACCATAAGCACCAACATACTGAATAGCTACCGAGCCAGCTTTTGGCGTTGGGCCGTTTGCAATACCATAGCGAGACGTTGTGCTCGGCCACTGATTAGCGTTACCCGCCCCGCCAAAATGCGGCACATAACGACCGGTACTAGCCACCTTCCAAGCGGTGTAGCTGACGCATTCGCGGTTATAGAGACCCCAGTTATCAACGATCGTATCTTGCTCGGCATTAGCCCAAACCGACGGATATCCGCCGCCGCTAGCCGAGCCCGTACCGATATTAGTAGAGCCTGAAGCACGGGCAGCTGCAGCCATAGCGGCAGCCTGTTGAGCGCGGACACTGCTGATTTCGCTGTTACGCTTGGCGACCAGGTTATTGTAAGCTGATTCCTCGCCGCGCGTGTCCGAAACTAATTTAGCCTGTTCAGCCTCTTTGGCAGCTAGCGCGGCTTTTTGCGACTTCTGATCGCGTAGTACGTTCTCGACTTGCTTTTTCTGCTTTTCGAGCTGCGCTTTGAGCGATTTAATCTGTTTGATCTTGGTGCTCAGATTGTCCTGCATTGACGAGCGGTATTCTTGCTTGTCAACGTAGTCGCCAATATTTTTGCTGCTAGCCAGCATCTCGAGCGGCGAGATTGAACTATCGACATACATATCGGCAACAATTTCGCCAAGAGCTTCTTTGTTAATCTCGATTTTCTTTTCGGTAGCAGCGATATCTTTCTCAAGCTTATCGCGCTTAGCTTGGCTAGTATTAATTTGCGCTTGGATTTCATTTTTTTGCTTGGTTAATACATCAAGCTGCGCTTGCAGCGTTGACGCCAGCGCGCCAAGCGTCGCCGCCTGCTGCTGATATGAATCAGCTTCTGATTGAAGTTTTTTGACCTGTTCGTCGTACTGGTCGGCCAACACGTTTTGCGCGAAGGCAACCGGTATACTTGCGCTCATCAAAACAGCTGCTGCGACGATTGACGACTTCGCAACGTGCCGCCTTGACGAAACTGGTGTGGTGGACCTATGTTTCATACCTCTAGCGTAACAAAGCATTACCGCTTTGTCAATAAAGCTACGTCGAATAAGCACCCCCTTTCGTAAATTACTCTACAATTTGAGATAACGGCGAGTAGCCAGTGTCGAGGAAATAATCCCAATCAACGAGCCTAACAACATCATACTTAGCAAGACCAGCAGCAAATTATTTACCAGAAAGTGCGATGTAGCTACAGCAGCAATTCCATAAGCCTGTAATTTGCCAGAAATCGTCGCGAAAACCCCTACCCCTATAGCGGTCGCTACAACCGCAGCAATACAACCATACACCATTGCCTCTACCAAAAACGGGCCGCGGATAAAGCTTTTGTCAGCACCGATAAGCTTCATCATCTCGATCTCGCTTTTACGGTTGAATATTGCCATTCTAATGGTATTAAAAACAATCAACGAAGATATTACGACGAAGAGTACGCTCGCTGCCAAACCAGCCCGCTGCGCAAAATCTGTCCAGCGGCCGATATTTTCGATAGCATCGCGCCGGTCGCCAGCAAACGACGGTTCGCGCTTATCATCGATAATTTTTTTGAGCGGCTTATTAGTTTTGACAAAATCGCTAAGACTGTCGGTGTCATTGATATTCTCTAGATTAACGCGAATCACTGCTGGCATTTTATTGGCAGCTTGATTAAGGGCATCTAGTATATCTTGGTCGGCCTTATTGTCCTCGGCGCTTTGTTGGCGCGCTTTTTCCGAGGAAACGAATTCAACGCGCTCGACATTGTGCAACTTGCGCAAATCGGCAATAATCGGTTTAGCCTGCTCTTCGGTGGTGCCCGTTTTGAGATAAATTGACATATCGACTTTTTTACTCAGCTCCGTTACCGAGTCTGCCAAAATATTGCGCGCCACCACCGTAGTAAAGATAATCAGCAACGTAATCGTCATCACCGCGGTAGCCGCAATCGTTAGCCAAGCATTTCGAGTGAAATTATTGACGCCGTAGCGGCACATTCGCACGAAAGTCAGCCATTTGCGCTGGCGGCTGCGCCTTTGTCTGGTCAAGGCGCGCGCACCGGTATTTTTTTTGTCCTCGCGGCGGCTTTTCTTTTTGGCAGCCGCTGTCTTGACTTTGTCTCGTCTCATTGCCGATAACTCCCCTGCGCTTGGTCGCTAGTAATCTTGCCGTGGTCAACAGTGATAACGCGGCGCTTTAACCTATTGACAATCTCTACATTATGTGTTGTAAGTATAACTGTCGTGCCGTACCGGTTAATCTTCTCGAGTAGGCGGACAATATCCCAACTGTGCTTCGGATCGAGATTACCCGTTGGCTCGTCGGCGATTAGAATCTTTGGCTGGCGCACTACCGCTCGGGCAATCGCTACTCGTTGGCGTTCGCCGCCCGATAGCTGATGCGGGAACTGCTTTTCCTTACCCTTTAGACCCACCAGGTCAATCACTTTTGGCACAGTATTTCTAATTTCGCGGTTAGTCATGCCAGCAATTTCTAGCGCAAAAGCCACATTTTCGAACACTGTCCGGTTCGGTAGTAACTTAAAATCCTGAAAAACTACGCCAATTTTGCGGCGCAGCAACGGGATATGCTTGTCCTTGAGCTGGTCGTAATCAATACCGCCAACGACAATCTTGCCGCTAGTCGGCTTTTCTTCGCGCGTCAATAATTTGAGCAAGGTCGATTTGCCAGCACCGCTCGTCCCAACGATAATTACAAACTCATTCGGCTCGACATGCAGATTAACACGGTCAAGAGCTGGCTTGCTGCCCTTACCGTACACCTTAGTCACTCTATCTAACAGAATCATCACTACCTATTGTAGCATAAGCTAGTTTATAGCGATAGCCAGCTACTCGGTCGCTGCTTGCTGCTCAAGATATGCTTCGATAAAACCGTCAATGTCGCCATCTAGCACACCGCGGGCGTTATGCGTCTCGAACTTAGTACGCATATCCTTGACTAATGTGTAGGGGTGAAGCACATAATTACGAATCTGCGCACCCCAACTAGCCGACTCGCCTGCCCGCAGATCAGCTAGCGTTTCGGCGCGTTGTTCTAGCTGCATTTGCGCTAAGCGGCTTTTGAGGATTTTTAGCGCGGTTTCTTTGTTTTGGAGCTGGCTGCGCTCGTTTTGGATCGCCACCACCGTGCCTGTCGGCAAGTGAGTGATGCGCACTGCGGAATCAGTCGTATTAACCCCTTGCCCGCCGTTGCCGCCGCTACGATAAATATCAATTCGCAAATCTTTGTCGTCGATCTCGACCTCGCCTGGCGCATCCATTTCCGGCATAATTTCGACCAGTGCAAAGCTAGTCTGCCGCAAATTATCAGCGTTAAACGGACTGAGCCGCACCAGCCGGTGCACCCCATGTTCGCTGCGTAATTTGCCGTAAGCGAAAGCACCGCGGATAATGTATGTCGCATTCTTGATACCAGCTTCTTCGCCTGTCGAGCGCTCGACTAGCTCGGTTTGCATATCATGCTTTTCAGCCCAGCGCAGATACATTCGCTCTAGCATCTCTGCCCAATCCTGCGCATCCGTACCGCCAGCGCCAGCGCTCAATTTGAGAATCGCCGCTCGATTATCGTATTCGCCTGAGAATAGCAAATCTTTGCGACGCTCCTGGTATTCTGCTTCGAGAGCTGCTAGCTGCTCGGTGAATTCTGTCAGCATCGAATCGTCACCTAGATCCATCAGTTCGATTATATCCGAGACTTGTGAACGCAAAATCTGCCACGGCTCAATTTGCGAACGCAAGCTCGCTGCCTGCCGCGTCAGCATCTGCGCCCGCTCAACATTCGCCCAGACATTCGAATCGGCCAGCTGCTCATCAAGCACTGCCAGCTCTTCAGCGCGAGCGTCAATATGCAAAGCTTGGCAAGCGCTAGCCACGCGAGTACGGAGATCTTCAGCTTGTTTTCGTAACGGCTGCATAGAACCTAGGCAGCAGTCTCGTCTTGATTTTGGCTGGTGTCATCTGATTTGCGGCGAGTTGATTTCTTGGTAGAGGTTGACTCTACGGTTGTCGGCTCGGTAGCAGGTTCTGATTCAGCAGGTTCAGAAACATTAGGCTGAACAGCAGCTGACGCAACGTTCTGCGACTGATTTTGCGGTTCAACCACACCCTTCCAATAGTCAATCTGGCTCAACCGGCGCACCAAAAACGGATGATCGCTGAATGTCTGTGCAAAATGATTCATCGGGCGTTCAGCTGTGTACTGCATCCACTGGCGCGCTACCTCGTTCATGCTGTCTGCCGCATCAGGTCCGACATGCACCTTGATCAGCGATTTCTTGACTAATTCGCTATCGCCCAAATACATCAAAGCTAGACGATCGGCGGTTAGCTCGGCACGACGATGCCAGAATCCAGAGATCCAACTACCCAATACGCTGATAATCGGAATCGACAAAAACGGCATCAAATACACGTTAGCGTTGGCATGGCGGTATTTGATATGTGCCATCTCATGTACGACAATCACTTTTAGCTCATCCTTGGTTAAGTAGCGAATCGATCCAGAATGCAGCACGATAGAATATGGCCTAGCAAAACCAAAAGCATAAGCATTCATCACTGGATTCTGGGTGATGAAAATTTCGACTTGCGGCATCTCTAAATCAGCCGATACCTGGTTGGCCCAATCGCGCAACCACGCGTAAGCGCTATATTCAACCTGCAAAGCATTGCCCAGCATTTGCTGGCGCATCATCCGCACCATAAACATGCCAATACCCAGCAGCATACCCAATCCCATAATCATAAAAACTATCGCCAGCAATACAGCAATCACGCCATCGCTGAACGATAACTCAACGTGGTGCCCGGCATTGTCTGTTGACATTTCCTGGAATGTTGTATAGATAAAATAGCTAGCCGCAAAGAAACAAAAGATAATGATAGTTATTGTCAGAACGACATTATCTTGCGCATTGCGAGCCCGCGCTACGGCAAGCTGGCCTTTGGTTTGCGCCTGCGATTGCGGCGGCTGCTGATACTGTTGGTATTGCTGGTACGGCTGTTGATCCATAAACCCTCCGATTAGATACTATCTCAAGACTCGCGCCTATTCTGCTACATTATAACAGGATTAATCATAATAAGCAGCAACTCCACCGTTTTTGATTACGCTAAATATCACAACCAACCGCCAAGACCGCGAGCCGCCTAATCAACTAACTTTTCTACCGCCGCCACGAACTGCTCACCGCGATCATTATAGCTTTTAAACATATCGAAGCTAGCAGCGGCTGGACTGAGAATCACCACATCGCCAGATTTTGCTTGATTGGCTGCCGTTTCGACGACCATTGGCATCGTCGCCATTTCTAATTGCACAATTTGGCAAGAGACGTTTTCTTTGCGCAGAATTTCAGCAATTTCACTAGCGTTAGCGCCGTTGACAATCACTACCCGCATTTGCTGCCTGACGATTTCCTGTGCTAATTCCGTATAGTCCGCACCTTTGTCAGAGCCGCCCAAAATCAAAATTTTTGGCTCCGTGAAAGCTTTTAACGCGGCAATAGCGCTACCGGGCGTGGTCGAAATACTATCGTCATAATATTTCACGCCGTTTTTCTCAGCGACGAATTTCAAACGGTGCGGCAATCCTGTAAAACTCTCCAGTCCGGCAGCATATTGCTCATCGGTCACGGCGATCGGCAGTTCCGTCACCGCGCTCATTGCTGCGCAGGCGTTCTCGAGGTTGTGCGCGCCCGGCAACCGTAAATGATCGGTGCTGCAAATCTGCCGATTTTGCACGCAAAAGTAGCCATCCTGAACATAAACTTGGTCATCGTCAGGAATAGCGTAGCGCTGCGCGAAATCTAGCGCATCATCTCCGCAGCATTCACACATTGCATGACCTTGCCTATCTAATAGCCCGTCAAATGGCATAGTAGCCACTTCCTGTGAATATTTATTCGTTGGGTGATATAAACAAACATCGCCAAGACGCTGGTGGCGGCGAATATTTTTCTTGGCATTAAGATAGTCGGCGAAATCCGTATGGACATTCAGATGATCCGGCTCGATCATTAGCACCACCGCAATGTGCGGCGATTTTTCTAGATCCCACAGCTGAAAGCTAGACAATTCATAAACGACAATGTCAGTTTTTTTAATCTTCGGCAAGACGTCCAGCGCCGGCACGCCAATATTGCCGACCAGATGTACCGTTTGCCCGGCTTGCTGCAAAATCGAGGCAATCAAACTGCACGTCGTCCCCTTGCCCTTCGTCCCTGTTACGCCGATAATCGGCGCTGGACACTTGTCGAAAAACTCGTTAGTTGCCGACCAAATTTTACCGTTGGTTTTTATATTACGCGGCGGCAAACTGGCCGTCCGCACCACCAAATCAGCATCGCCCAGCTGTTCGCTGAAGACGTTTTTACCAGAAATCAGCTTCACACCGTCTGGAATAGACGGCAGTTTATCCGCCGGACGTTCATCAGCCACCACGAACTCCGCGTCAGGAAATTTCTGCTGGAAATATATCAGACTTGATATACCTTCCACGCCGTAGCCAGCGATAATAATCTTCATACCGACTATTATAGCACGCGCCTAACCCGCTAAAATACCAGTATTTTCACGCGTTGATTTGACAACAAAATCATTTATTGATATATATATATTAATCTTTTGCGCCGACCCGCAGGAGATAGAACGTTTCCGTTTATCATAGGAAGGAGGGCTGCCATGTGGTGGCTCCTCACAGCGGTGGTTTGTACCATCGTTGGATTCTTTCTCGCAATCTGTGTCGCCACTGTTACATCTAACGAGAACGACGGGTTCGCCAGATTTGCAAGCATCACGGCCTTCGTCGTGATTGTGCTCTACACGTTTGCAAACCTCGCCATTTACGGTTGTTCTTTGCCGCACACCGAAAGGCAAAGAACTGCGACCTTCGCAGAAGCCGCAGCATATTACGGACTCGACAGTGGGACTTCTTACCCACTGTCTGTCGGAGATAAGTCTATCTCGCTGTCGGGAAACATGATAGTTAACGGCAGTCTGTTCCACGTCAGTGGGCAAGCTCAGTTCCAGGGAGGCACTTCCCTGTTAGTTGATTTCCGTCACAACGACGGGACCAGTGAGATCCTTGAGATCCCGCTAGCCAACACCAGCTTCGTTGTCATACCAGACGACGAAGCGTCGACAATGGAGATCACCCTCGACAACACCTCGTGGTCTGCCACAGGCTACCAGGTGAACGAGACTTTTAACCGTAGCTGCCATGCTTCATTTCACTTTGGCTGGTGGCCTGCGAAGTGTACCACTAGTCTGCA
The DNA here is from genome assembly GCA_963519435.1 of uncultured Candidatus Saccharibacteria bacterium. Taxonomy (GTDB): domain Bacteria; phylum Patescibacteriota; class Saccharimonadia; order Saccharimonadales; family Saccharimonadaceae; genus Saccharimonas. The sequence goes on from CAUQMT010000002.1 coordinate 103,094, forward strand.
GAGCTTCACCGTCACTCCCTCGGTGAACGAGGGGTTGGCAGGGGTTTTACAGAAGATACTCGCCAGCGGTAACGCTGGCAAATTCGTGACGATGAGGGTCACGACATCCGAGTATCAGCAGGTTCTCGGCGCTGCTAGCGCTCAGACTCAGACGGAGACACCAGCTCCGTCACCCACCCAACGCTGAGTGTAAAATGCTCCGCTGGGTCGGCGGCGGAGCATTTTACTTTTGATTGAAATTATTATTCTAAAACAGCTTTTCTAGCTTATCATTTAGCCGCGTCAGTGATTTCTGGTCGCTAGCGCTGACGCCAGCCAGCACCCAAGTATTCGCACCGATGAATTCGCGCGCCGTCGCGATCATGCGTTCGCGGGTGATGCTGCGGATTGCCTCGGGTACGCGCTCATAATCTTTGACAAAACCGTCGCCGAAATAGCGCCCGCTATAGAAATTGCTAATCTGCGCAACCGTCTGCGCCCCCATTTGGTGGCGGCCTAGCGCGTAGGACTGCGCCGCCGACAATTCTTCTTCGCTAATTTGCCCATCAAGCACTGCTCGCACTTCGCGGGCAATGATGTCAAAGAGCTTATCCGCCGTCTCGACATTGACCTGCCCGCCAAAATCCCAACTACTATCATAAAAACCAGCGCTAGCTTCACTAAACATGCCGTAAGCCAAACCCTTTTTGCGGGCCGCACCGAAGATACGCGAGTGCATCGTGCCGGTCAAGATATGATTCAAGCACGACATTGCCTCTAGTTCAGCGTCATTGATTTCGCGCGGCAGCGACATGCTCCAACCAAAGGTCAGATTAGTCGCTTCCTTGCGCTTAATCAGAGTCGGGTCAGCCTTTTTCAAAACATCGCGCGGTACTGTGAAACGTTCGCCGCGCGGCAACTCCCAGCTCTCAAGCATACTTTTAATCTGCTCGCGCCGGCCATCGAGCTTGCCAGCAATCACAAAGCGCATATTATCAGAGGTGTGTGTTTTCTGGTGGTGGCGTTGAATATCCTCAAGCGTGATATTGTTAATCGTCCGCAAACGCTGCCAAAACGTATAAACGTCCTCGCCCAGCAGCTGCTGAACTTTCGGCCAAAGCACGCGGCCGTGATTGTTCAAATATCCCGTTAGTTCGCTGCGAACATTGCCCTTTTCAGCCTCTAGCGATTCTTGCTGAAAGCGCGGCTGGCAAATCGCCACTTGCTGCAATTCTAAAATCCGATCCCATTCAAAATCAGCGCAGTCAGCCACATACACCATTGACAAGTCGCTCGTCCAAGCATTATGATACGCACCGTTTTTGGTGAATTCTGCTTCGTAAGCATGCTCGCTCGAGAACTTAGCGTTTGCACCAAATGACATATGCTCCATCACGTGAGCGGTTTCATAAATATTTTTGCGTCCAACATAGCGGTTGCCAGCGCGAAATTGAAACTGGAAGCTCATCACCGTTGCGCCAGGCACGTCAATAAGCAGCCCACGCGAACCATTGTCGAGCCGTACTTCTGTTACTGTGTGTTTCATCTAGCGGCTCTTTTTTCGATTCTGGCGTTTGGCCTTTTTCTTTTTGCGAGCAACGTTGCGCCTATGATTAGTTTCGGCGGTCGAGGCGGCTCTTTTTATTGAACCGCCGAAATCGTGATCGCGATTCTCTTCGCCGCCGGTGATTTCGTTGACACCATGCTCGACCGAGGTCTCGGCAAGCTTCGTCAATTCCGTTTGGTGATCATCGTCAATTGATTCGCGGCTAATAGCGTCGGTGGCGCGCACATGATAAATAGCACGCAAAACTTCCTCGCGCAATGTCGCTTGCAAGCTATCAAACAGCTTCTGCGACTCGCTGCGGTACTCAACCAGCGGGTCGCGCTGGCCGACGCTGCGCCAGTGAATGCCTTCGCGCAAATGCTGCATATTTTCGAGGTGCTGCATCCACAGAGTATCAAGTACTTGCAGATAAACTTCGCGCTCAACCCCGCGGATTAGATCGTCGCCGAGCTCTCTTTCTTTGGCTGTATACATTTTTTGTGCAGCAGCTAACGCTTTATCGCGGCGCTGACTATCTTTTTTGATCGCGCCAATTTTTTCAATTTCGTCGACCTCCAGCGGGATAATCTCTGCGAATTCTTCGACAAATTTTGGATTATTCTTGGCTGGTACCTCTGTTAATTTATTAACCATCGCCCGCAGCAAACGTTGAATCTCCGGCTTTATATTATCGCCTTCGAGGATTTTGCGGCGCACTGTGTAAACAACTTTGCGATGGCGATTAATAACATTATCGTACTGAACAACATTTTTGCGCGTATCAAAGTTATATCCTTCGACTCGCTTCTGCGCTGCTTCCAATGTCTTGCTGACGGCACGATTCTGAATCGCCGTTTCTTCATCGACACCTAGGCGTTCCAGCACGTTAGCAATCCGCTCGCCCTGAAAGATACGCATCAAATCGTCCTCGGTCGAAACATAAAACTGAGTATCGCCCGGGTCTCCCTGCCGGCCGCCGCGGCCGCGCAGCTGATTATCAATTCGGCGCGATTCGTGGCGCTCTGAACCAATGACCACTAGACCGCCCAGTTCTTTGACGCCCGGCCCAAGTTTAATATCGGTGCCGCGCCCAGCAATATTAGTAGCTAGCGTAATCGCGCCCTTTTCGCCAGCATGCGAGATAATCTCTGCTTCGCGCTCGTTGTTCTTGGCATTTAGAATTTCGTACTTAATACCTTCGCTATCCAAATATTTGGCGATCATTTCGTTTTTAGCGATTGAACCAGAGCCAACCAACACCGGACGGCCTTCATCGTGATATTCTTTAATCGCTTGGGCCACCGCCTTCAGCTTACCTTTCTCAGTCTTGTAAATTAGGTCCTGGTGGTCCTGGCGAGTAATTGGCTTGTTCGGCGGCACCACTACTACGTCGAGCGAATAAATTTGTTGAAACTCTTCAGCCTCAGTGAAAGCAGTACCAGTCATACCGCTAAGTTTTTTGTACAGTCGGAAGTAATTCTGAAAGGAAATCGTCGCTAGCGTCATGCTTTCCTGCAATACTGGTACGCCTTCTTTGGCTTCAATCGCCTGGTGCAAGCCTTCGCTATAACGGTTGCCTTGCTTGAGCCGACCAGTGTGCTCGTCAACGATTATCACCTCGCCATCGTTTGTCACCACATAGTCTTTGTCGCGATGAAACAGCGTTTGCGCCCGCAAAGCTTGATCCATATGGTAAACGCTGCGCACATACTCTGGAGTGTATAAGTTTTTTATACCCAGCATTTTTTGGACTTTCTCGACACCTTCGTCAGTAAGAGCTACCTGCTTGCGTTTCTCTTCCAAGGTATAATCTTCTGGCGTCAACTTCGCCGCAATCTTGGCAAATTGATAATAGCTGTCAGGATTCTCAGAGGCCGGCGCACTGATAATCAGCGGCGTCCGCGCTTCGTCAATCAGAATCGAGTCCACCTCATCGACAATCGCAAAATTCAAATCGCGCTGGCGCACAAGCTCGATATCGTTAACCATGTTGTCGCGCAAATAATCAAAGCCGAATTCATTATTAGTACCATAAGTAATATCTGCCTGGTAAGCTTCTTTACGGGTGCACGGGCGAAGCTTCTTCATGCGCGGATCAGTATGTACCTCATTGTCATAATTTTCGTCGTATAAGAATGAAGCCTCATTGATGATCACCCCAGTCGATAAGCCTAACGCATTATAAATTTGCCCCATCCAGCCAGCATCACGCTGCGCTAGATAATCATTGACAGTTACAACATGCACGCCTTTGCCTTCGAGGGCATTCAGATAGGCCGCCAACGTCGACATCAAAGTTTTACCTTCGCCAGTCTTCAGCTCGGCCACGCTACCCTCATGCAGCACCATTGAACCAATCAGCTGCACATCGTAATGGCGCTCGCCGATTGTCCGATCAGCCATCTCGCGCACCACCGCAAAAGCGTCTGGCAAAATCGTATCAAGTGTCACAGATTTCTTCTGCAGACTCTTGCGCAAAACATCGGTTTGGCCAGCCAATTCTTCGTCAGATAATTTCTTGTATTTCGGGCCAAGCGCATTGATTTCGTCGACCTTCTTTTGTAGACGCCGCAAAATCCGCTTCTGCGGGTCACCGAAAACCTTCGTCAGCACCTTCTGTTGTGTTATCGCCATAACGTCAAATTTCCCTCACTTTCAGGTATTTTCCAAAAACTCCCCTAATTATAACTGTTTTCGGGGAGTTTTGGAAGAGGCTGCTACTAAATCGCTACTGTGTTTCGCGGTCAAAACCGCGTTTGAACCGCGCTAGTATATCGCGCCGGCCGACGTGAGCTAACAAATTTTGCTTGTACTTGCGAAGCTGCCCGGCTAGCTTGCGCTCGACGATATCAGTTGCTGCCATAACATTCATTGTCGAATCTTTAGCTTTAATTACCTGATCCGGCACGTTAATAATCACTTCGACTTCATATTTGTTGCCGTTGTCGCGATTGACTTCCTCGATTTTCACCGAAGCACTCATAGTTTTGCGAGCATGCCGCGTCACTAAGCGATCTAATCTGCCAATCTTCTTGCTAATATATTTTTTCGTCGGTTCATCCAAAACGTAACCGCCTACGCCAGTTATATCAATATCTGCAATCACTTTGACCCCTTTCGTTAAACCGATAATGTATTTTAATTATAGCATTTAGCCGCGGTGAGCGCTACCAATCGCCTCGGCAATATTCTGGAAGCCATCGCGGTCAAGCAGCTCGACCAGACCCTCGTTAATTTCGCCGACAACCTGCGGCCCCTCAAACATTAGCGCCGTCACCATAGCCACCAGGCTCGCACCAGCACAAATCTTCTCGTAAGCATCCTCGGCAGTAAACACGCCGCCGACACCGATAATCACAAAACGATCGCGGTATTTGGCATAAGTTTTGAAAATTAAGCCAGTAGTAAGCTCCCGCGCCGGCTGGCCGCTGAGATTTCCCCTAATCTCGTTATCTAGCAATTTTGAATTACGCAGCGCCGAACGGTCCTTGACTAGATTGCCAATCGTTAAGCCGGCAATCTCATGCCGATCAATTACTGCTAGCAGCTTCATAAATTCCGGCCACTTTTTATCTGTCGGCATCTTAACGAAAATTGGCCGCGTTAAACGCAGGTTATCTACCGCCGTCAATAATTTATCCAGCCGCGCTGGCGTCGTAAACGGCTCGCCGCCATAAGTATTCGGACAGCTAATATTGATTTCGTACAACGGTGCGCAACCAGCTGCCTCTAGCTGGCGCAGGCTCTGGCAATAGTCAGCAATCGCTTCGCTATCGCTAACATTCTCGGGATTATTGGTTTTAGCAACTGACACGCTCAACGGGAAATCGCGCCACAGCCGCCGCGGATACCGCTTAATCCGTTGTATATTGCGAGCGACTCCGTTATTTGCCAAGCCGACGTTAACTACAATCGATTTCTCGCTCGGTAAGCGGCGAAACCACGGCCGCGGATTACCAGCACAAACCTGTGCAGTGGTCGAACCGCCAATTTCGAAACCTAAGCCAATCCGTTTAGCTATTGGCGGCAAGTCGAAGTTCTTATCCAGCCCAGCTGACATTCCTAGCGGATTTTTGAATTTTAGGCCTAAGATTTCCTGCTCGAGCCGCGAATTTCGATAATTCCAGACCCGCAAAATATTCTCGCCGCGCACTCGGTGCAACATTCGCGCCGCTTTGATCATACCCTCATGCGCTTTGTCTGGGTGTTGTCGAAAAAGCAACGGTTTAGCAAGTTTCTGATAACCGCTGCGCGAAACTTGGCGCACCACTCGCTTCATTACAATTCCTCGCGATTACCCATATACGGCCGCAGTACCTCTGGTACGCGCAGCTTACCGTCATCGGTCTGGTAATTCTCGATGATTGCTACTAGCGAGCGCGCCAAACTTACTGCCGTACCGTTAAGCGTGTGCAGTACCTGCAGCGAGCCGTCGCTGCGGCGCACGCGAATATTGAGATTACGAGCCTGAAAATCAGTACAATTCGAGCAGCTAGTCAACTCGCGATACTGGTTATCGACTGGCGACCAGTACTCGATATCATATTTTTTGGCTGCTGGCGCACCGAGGTCGCCAGCCGCGATATTCACCACATGGTACGGCACGCCTAAGTTTTGCCAAATTTCTTCCTCGATCGACAAGATTTTTTCGTGCATCTGGACTGATTGTTCTGGTGTACAAAAGATATACATTTCCAGCTTATTGAACTGGTGCACGCGGAACAGTCCGCGGCTAAACTTGCCAGCCGCACCCGCTTCTTTACGGTAGCAAGGGCTATAGCCAGCATAGAGCAGCGGCAGATTTTTCTCGTCGATGATTTCGTCAGCATGAAAGCCAGTCAGCGGCGCCTCAGCCGTGCCAATCAGCATGACGTCTTCGCCGTCGATGAAATACTCATTACTTTCCTTGTCGCTCTTCGGAGCAAAACCGGAACCGCGCGCCACTCGGCCCGACACCATATGCGGCACTGTCATCGGCATAAATCGTTTAGAAATCAACAGGTTCAGCGCATACTGATAGATCGCGTTCTCTAGCAGCATCAAATCACCCTTGATGTAGTAGAATTTCGTACCGGCTACCTTGGCACCGCGCTCAAAATCAAGCCAACCGCGGCCAGTTGCAAAATCTAAATGATCCTCGGCAGATTGGCGCTTATCACCCCACTCTTTAATTTCCACGCTATCCGACTCACCGCCAAGCGGCACGTCATCAAGCGTTATATTAGGCACCGCGTCCATCTGCGCTTGAAAATCTGCTTCGATATCGCGCAAATCGCTCTCTAGTTTCGCTAGCTCTTCTTTCAAGGCCCTGCCCTGCTCAATCAGCTCTGGCGCTGGTTTACCGCCCTTCATCTGGCCAGCGATTTCGTTCCGCCGCGTTCGCAGTTCATCGACCTGCTGCTGCAATTGCCGTCGCTGCTCATCAGTGTCTAGCAAACGAGCAATCGATACGTCATTGTAGCCTTTATTTTTTGCCGATTCCTGCACGCGATCGGCATGTTCTCGAATATAGCGAATATCTAGCATAATGTTAGTATATCATCTCGTGGTACCGTACGCCACACAGACCGCCCAACGTGTCCGCAAAGAACTATTTTTTATAAGTTATTCTGTTCGCAGCGCCTCAATCGGGTCAAGTTTCGCCGCCTTGCGGCTCGGCAACCAACCAGCGACGATCGCCACCAGCATCAGCGCCAACACTACAACGGCGGCGTTTATCGGCTGGAAAATCAGCAAACTATATTTGCCCAGACCCAACGCATTAGAAATTGCCGGATTAGCCAGCGTACCAGCTCCCCAGGCACTCAGCACGCCAAGCATACCGCCCAAGAAACCGACCCATGCCGCCTCGTAACGGAACAACCGGGCAATGTCGCGTTTCGACGCGCCCAGAGCCTTCATCAAACCAATCTGCTGCGTCCGCTCGAGCACCGAAATATACATAGTGTTAATAATCCCGAATACACTCACCACCAAAGCCAAAATACCAAAACCCATCACAATAGTTTGCAAAATATTTATGAAAGTGAAAATCATACTCTGTACATCTTTCGAAGTCATCGACGAATAGCCAGCATCCTTCAAACTGTCGCGAACTTCCTCGGGAGTTTTACCGCCCGTGGCTGTCGCATTGGCAGAAATATACTTTTGATAAGCATCAGTTCCGGCAGTACTAAAGTCCGTTAATTCCTTAGCATCGCTCGAATCGATATACAGATTTGGCCGGCTAGCCATCTGGTCTGGCGATTTCTTGACAACCGCTACAATTTTGAATTGCTTATTTAGCGTCTTACCGCCAAGAAGCTCTTTGACGCCCTCTTCGCCCTTCTCAATATACACCTTTTGAATTGTCTCAGTATCAGCCTGTTGCGGCTGCTGGCTAACTGTAATTGTTAACATCGAACCAACCATTTCTGACGCCGTTTTGCCCAGTTTCTCAGTGTAGCTCTCTGGTATAATTGCCTCGCCTGGCGTCAGCTTTGTTCCCGACTTAATCTCGCGTCCAGCCGCAGGCTCCAACTGCAAAGTATTATCGCGCATCATAACTTGGGCCACGTATTTCTTATCGCTCTTCACGCTAAAAGCTACATACTTTGGTTGCAGCTGATAGTTCGGCTCAACATTTTTAAGATCTTTGCGCTGGCGCAATTTTTCAATATCACTCTGAGTAAGCGTGTCATACTCTTGGCCATAATACGACGCCGCATTAGGATTATATTCAGTTAATTCGCTTCTACCGCCTACCGCTGATCCAGCAGTAGTAACCCGCTTGTCCTTAGAAATAATTAGGCCGTTCGGATCAATATTACTGCTGATTATCCGATCAACGTACTGCCTAGCACCCTCACTAACCATCAGGCTAGCCATAATCGCGAAGCCGCCTACAGCAATAGCTACACTTGTTAAGATTGTCCGCATTTTGGCGCGGCGCAAATTACGGCCGGCTCTAGTAACGATATCGGTAGTTTTCATTATTTTTCCTCCTCTGTAAGCTTGCTAGTCGACTTATTTTTAGCAGCGAGTTTCTCTACTTTATTACTACGAGTTCTAGCAGCCGATTTCTTGGTAGCAGAATCCGATTCAATTTTGCCGTCTTTGATATGAATCACCCGCTGGCATTTTTGCGCTAAATCTTCATCGTGGGTCACGATAATTAGCGTAGCGTTGTTTTCTTTACAATAATTAAACAACAAATCCTCAATCACTTTTGAAGTTGCCGAGTCAAGATTACCAGTCGGCTCATCAGCAAATAAGATTTGCGGCCGGCCGACAATCGCCCGAGCAATCGCCAAACGCTGTTTTTGCCCGCCTGAAAGGTCTTTGGCGCGCGACTTAACCTTATCACCCAAATCAACCGCCTCTAGAGCTTCGATAATCCGTTTCCTGCGGCCGATTCTTGCCACGCCCGCCGTCTCTAACGCCAAACTGACATTATCATAACAGCTCTCGCCGCCTTCGACGAAGAAACTCTGGAAGATAAAACCCATCTTCTGCGCCCGGAATTTGTCAGTAGCCCGCGGCCTCAACCGCAAAATGTCTTCGCCGTCAATTAGCACCCTGCCCTTTTGCGGCTTGTCTAGCCCGGAAATCGCGTGCATCAAAGTTGACTTGCCACTACCGGACTTACCTAAAATAGCCACGCTTGAGCCCTCTTCGATATTCAGGCTAACTCTATCCAGCGCCGTAAAAGCATTTTTCTTTTTGCCGTATATTTTAGTAATATTTTTGACTTCAATCATTCAGCTTTCCTCCTTATATCGCCGTTATTACGCCAGTCATTAGCAATAACATAATTATCACGCCCAAACCGATGCGGTACCGGATAAACAACGAAAAGTCATTGCCGGCGACAAATTTCAACAGCCAAGCAATCGACCAATAGCCAACCGCAAAAGCCACCGCTGTCGCCAAAATTGTTGACACCCAGCCGACGCCGCCGCCAATGTATTTGTAAGCGGTCATCGCCTCTAGCAAACCTGCCGCCACCAAGGCTGGAATACCCAGAAAGAAACTTAATTTCGTCACCGTTACCCGATCAAAACCGCGGAATAGCCCCACCGAAATCGTCGCCCCTGAACGCGACACGCCTGGAATCAGCGCCAAGCACTGGCCCAAGCCAATCGCCAGCGTATCCCGCCAAGTGGTCTGCCGCTCGCCACGCCGCACAGCGCTGCATTTGTCGGCCAGCCACATCACCAGGCTCCAGCCAATCAATGCAAAAGCCACAAACCATAAACTGCGCAGCACTGTCTCGACCTCATTTTTGAGAGCATAACCGATAGCTGCAATCGGCAGCGATCCAATAATAATTGCCCAGCCGTATTTGTAGTCAAACTGCCGCCGCGCCCGTTTCCACCACAAACCGCGCCACCAAGCACTCAACACCCGCCAAATATCATCTCGGAAATAAATTATCGCTGCAGCGATAGCGCCAATTTGAATAATAGCCGTAAAAGCCGTCAAACTCGGGTCGTTGATCCGCATACCCATCAACTTCTCGACAATCGTCAAATGCCCGGTCGACGACACTGGCAAAAACTCCGTTACTCCCTCGACAATACCCAATATGATAGCCTGCCACCATTCCATAATATTTAATAGTATAGCATCTGCAGCCGTCTCGGCAAAAATCTCAGCTATTTTTGCCTATTTTACGCTAAAAATATTGACATAAGCGTGATTTTTTGCTATAAGTTGTATAGAAAGTCAGAAAAATAAAAAGGAATAACAAAATGCGCACAAGATCGCCTGAAAGAACTCCAGTTCGAGATCCAGGAGAACTACCGCCACTACCAGAAGACCAAGCCAAACAGCTTGAAAGAGACATAGAAGAATTCACTGGCGGCACCGAATTTGACGAGTCGCTCAGACCTAATCACGAGTCTGGCGATAGCACCAATCCTGAATCTGGCCAAGAAAGCGGTACCGAGTACGAAGGCGTCGAGCCTGGCCAAGAAAGCGCCGAGGATGCTGCCGAGGTACAGGCTAACGAGACGCTGCGCACTGACGCTGAAATTCTAGGCAGGCGCTACCCCGTTAGCCGAATGATAAGAGACGCTGGTAATACACTACAATGGGGCAAGGAAAGAGCTGCAGCAGCTTGGAATAATGCCATGGAGCAGCCAGGCCTCTTGATGGATAAGTTTATGCACGGCCTAGCCCAAAGCTCGTATGACAGGCGCAAGGCAAAGCTTGACGAGGTTGCTCATCTCAGCGACAATCACCCGCTTAAAAAATTCCGTATGAGGAAGCTTCAAAAAGCTGAGGCTCGCCTGAACAAACGCAAAGCAAATCTCGAAATACGACAGAATCGGATGAGCGGACGCCTGGAAACCGTCAAAAACGCCTACGAATCGCGCCGCGAGGCCACTATAGCCGAATTATCGGAACGTGCAGACAAAGCCCGCACCCGCAAAGCTCTTCGTGAAAAAATGCGTAAAGAACAAAATGTTGGTTGGTTTGAGTCTTGGGCAGCAGCCAAAGAACATGTCAATTCTATACCAAAAGATCAACGCCGCCGCATCGCTAGCGCTGTCATGAATGCTGCCGAAGCTAGCAAAAACTCACAAGAGGCCAGCTGGCAAGCACGATACGCTGAGCGAGCTTCTGCTGACGCGCAAAATCGAGTTGAAATGCTTGGCCAAGAGCTTGGTCAGACCAGGGTTGATCTAGAAAACACGCGCCGGCAGGCTGGAGAGATAGCCGATATGGAGGCGAACCTCGTCACAGTCAAGGAAAATGTCGCTAAACTTCGAGAAAAAGCCGAATCGTTGTCTGATGATAACGCCAATAAATTCGCAGCCATGAACGAACTTGTCAAAGCAGAAAATCAGCAGGCAGAGATGGAGCAAACAATCGCCAACCATCACCAGCGCTTAGCTGAGTTGTGGCAACGGCAAGGACAACTAGCAGAAGAGTTGAGTCAAGCCAAAGTTAATGCCGAAAGCGCCGCACAGACACTCAAAGACAGAACACAGCAGGAAGCTGCCGCAAAGAAGAAAGCCAAAGCAACCCAGACAGCTAGAAATCAGAGCATCGAAAATACCTTTGTCTAAGTTAAAACAGAAAAAGAAAGGATAACATTATGCCAATTTTAAGCCGCAGCCTCCTCGCAGATTTAGGAATCAATCTATCAGACGAAGATTTCCAATCGCTTGCCGACCATTTCGAATCGACGTTAGAGGAACGCGTCATCAACGAAATCGTCCTCGAACTATCGCCAGAGCAAGCTGAAGAATTATCGCACATGCAAGAAGCCAGCGACGAGACTATCGTCGATTGGGTACGCGCCAATGTGCCAGACTTTGCAGACATTGTGTCTGATGAAATCGATATCTTGCTCGGCGAGCTAGCTGAGGATAGCGAGAAAATGGCTGCCTAAGCCAAGATACCGATAGTATCGACAGCTCAAAAGCTACAACTTCACTTCTGGATAAATTGCCCGCGTCGTCTCGTCAATCTCGCTTCTTAGCTGCGGGAATGGCACGCCCTCACGGGCAGTTACACCTTCAAAAATCCAAAACACCCGCTCAGAATACCCCCAGCCGCAAGCTGGCGGCATACCGTACTCCAACATCTCCACAAAGTCGATATCCAGCATCATTGCCTCGTCATCGCCGGCATCGCGCATCTGTTGCTGCTCAACAAAACGATTCAGCTGATCAATCGGGTCATTCAGCTCAGAAAAACCATTCCCCAGCTCCGACCCAGCAATAATCGGCTGGAAACGCTCCACCGTCTGCGGATTGTCGGGGTTGGTCTTGGATAGCGGACTGATGAACTTCGGCGTATTGACCAACCACACCGGCCCAGCCACATCTTTACGAATATTCTTCCATAATTTATCAATACTGCGCGGAATGGAATCGGTCTTCTCCACTTCCAAGTCATGTTCTTTTAACTTGGCAGCTACCTCTTCAATCGTTGTATTATACACATCAATTCCATAGTGCTTATTGATCACCTCAGCGTAGTCCCAGACTTCCCACTCGCCGCTCATATCCACCGTGAACCGGCCTAGCTGGAACTGCAGCGTACCAAACGTTTCTTGCAATACATATTTATACATCGCCTCCATAAAGCGCATGCCCTGCTTCCAATCCCAATACGCGGCGTACCACTCCATAGCGATATGCTCCGGCAAATGCTCATCAGAATAGTTCTCATTGCGAAAACGCGGCCCAAGATCATAAACTTTCTCAAACCCAGCGCCAACCAATCGCTTCAGCGGCAGCTCGTGAGAAATGCGTAGGTAAAACTGCTGGTCATCCAGAGCGTCCATATGCGTCACAAACGGATTAGCATCAGCACCGCCAGTGGTGTGTTCCAATACCGGCACATTCACCTCAGTAAAGCCGTGCTGGTTTAGATAATCGCGCGTCGCCTGCCAAAACTTGCTGCGGCGAACAAACCGCTGACGCACCTCTGGATTGACATTCATATCGACATAGCGGCGGCGAAAACGCTCTTCTTTGTTCTCGAGCTTTTCAGGCATCGGCCGTAGCGACTTGGTTAGTAGCCTTAGCTCACGCACACCAACCGACTTCTCGCCAGTCTGCGTTGTCGTCATCACTCCGCGCGCCTCGACAAAATCACCCGTATCCAAAAGCTTCAGCTGCTTCACACCCAACACGCCGCGGCCAGCGTCCAATTCCGCCACATCATCACGCTGCAAATATAGCTGCACCTCACCGCTCCCGTCGCGCAGTTTGATGAACGCCAGCTTACCAAAACTGCGAATTGAAGTGATGCGCCCCGCCACGACCACTTCCCGGCCTGCCAGCTCATCATAATGCGCCAAAACCTCGCCGCAACCATGCGTCCGCTCCGACCGCGCTGGATACGGATCAACGCCTAGCTCTCGCAGGGTTTCTAATTTTCGTAACCGTTCGTTTCGATAATCTTGCAGTGTAGCCATAATTATTTATTATAGCACACCCCTGTTAGTAGCTACGAAATTGCTTTAATCACGTAGACGGTTTCGCCTTTGGGTGTGTTAATAGCGGCGGTATCGCCCACTACCTTATCAATTAGCGCCACGCCCAGCGGCGATTCATCGCTAATCTTGCCATTTAGCGGATCGGCTTCAACCGGGCCAACAACCGTATACTCAAATATTTTACCGCCAGATTCAAGCGTCACTCGGCTGCCCAAACTAACTTTGTGAGTGGTGCCGCCCTTGATATCCTCGGCATTCTGTAAAATATCCTCAATCTCGGCAATACGCGTCTCGACTAGGCCTTGCTCTTCGCGCGCCTGATCGTACTCGGCGTTCTCGCTCAGATCGCCATAACCGCGTGCTTCAGCGATTTTCTCGGCAATCTCGCCGCGGCGACCCTTCAAGGCAGCTAGCTCTTCTTCAAGCTCTTTTCTTCCATCCTCGGTGATCTGATATGCTTTTTTCATGAGTTTTACTCCTTTCGTTATACCGCCCGAAACTTCCTCTGTCTAGAGAAACCCCCAGCCCTCCAATACAAAATACTCAGATTAGTTCAGTGTAGCAAGCAACTCATCTGCCGTCAAGAGTCGTTGTTCGCCAGTCTGGCGCGTTGACACCTCCCATTTATCATCATCAAGCAAGCGATCGCTGACCGTCACCCGATACGGAATGCCCAGCAGTTCGGCATCAGCAAATTTAACCCCTGGACGCTCGTCGCGATCGTCATAGATAGTTTCGATTCCGGCAGATTGCAACTTCTGATAGAGTTCGTCAGCCGTAGCGCGCGACTGGCTGCCAATTTGTACCAGATACACTTTAGCGGGTGCAATATTTTCCGGCCAAACCAGCCCCTTGTCATCAGCAAATTTCTCAACAATCACGCCCATCACCCGGGTGATGCCAATACCATAGCTGCCCATATAAGCATACTGCTCCACCCCGTCAGCATCAGTAAAGACCAGGCGCATTTCCTCGGATTTTTGTGTACCGAAGTTAAAGATGTTGCCAACCTCGGCAGTTTTGACCCGTTCTAGCTCGCTGCGGTCAATGTCCAACTCCTTGACAGCGTCATCCAAAACTTCCTCGTTCACGGCAATATTTTTGCCGCGATGCAGATAAATATAATCCTCGCCAGCGTCACAAATCGTCTGAAATTCGTGGCTAAATTTAGTGAAAGCTCCGCCCGAGGCAAACGTCACATACGTCTCATCGCCGATACCAAAGCGGTCGTAGCAGCGCTTGTAAGCCTCGATCGCGGCGTTATAATACTTATCCAAGTCTTCTTTGCTGGCATGTACCGAATACATATCTTTCATAACGAATTCGCGGCCGCGCATAATACCGCTTTTGGCGCGCAGCTCGTTGCGCAGCTTGTTCTGGAACTGGTAAACGCTAATCGGCAAATCCTTATAGCTCTTCAAATAATTACGCAATAAATCAACAATCGGCTCTTCGTGCGTCCAGCCAAAGCCAATATCAGTGCCGTCTTGCAGTTTTGATTTGAACCACACATCGACCAGTTCGTCGCTCCAGCGCCCAGTCTCTTGCCATGTTTCTTTACGCTGCAGTGTGCTCATGACTAGCTCTTGACTGTCAATTTTATTCATCTCTTCGCGGACAATTTGCTTGATATTCTCAACCACCTTTAGCCCCAGCGGTAAGTATGAATAAACGCCCGCCATCGTTTTATGCACATAGCCAGCGCGAATCAGCAACTGGGCGTTACGCGCCACCTCGTCAGCTGGCGCCTGCTTGATAGTTCGAGTAAAATTCTTACTTATTCTCATAATATCCTCATTTTACCGTGAATCACACATATCAACAAATTACCAAAACGCCACCGCAACATAAACCGCATAAAAAGCCACGCTATTCTTGATTGCGTGCAGCAAAAAGCCAGACCAAATAGATCCAGTATATTCGCGCAGCGTACAAAGCACCAAACTCAGCGCAAACGTATCAATACCAACGTTCCACTGTCCGTGCGCTACCCCAAAAAGCAAACTGACAAAAAATATGTTAGCTGCTACTGGCAACTTCGCCGAACGCAGTTTGCCATACAGTATACCGCGAAAAATTAACTCCTCGCATAATGGCACCACTATCACCAGCACCACGAAAGCTATCGCTAAATCTAGCGAAAACAGCCTATCTGATACCCCAACATCCTGAGCTTGGTTTGGGTTAAATCCTGGTATGATAGCTTGCGCAACAAATGATAAGCTCACCGTCAAAGCAATGTAAGCCACCGCGCCAACGATTGCCATACCGATATCGCGCCACTCAATCAACCGCTGTACGCCAGCCTGTTTGGCTGATACTGCTTTTTTGATACGCCAAGCTACCGTGCAAACGGCAGCAATTGTCAAGACATGAACAAAACATTGCAAAATTAGATTAACCACTGATACGTTAGCTTGTGCCAACCAACCTGTCCGCAATAGCAATCGCCCAACGCCAGCTACCGCATAAGCAGCCGCTACCATCGATATCGCCACCAGCAGCGTCCAGCCGATCCACGATAGTATCTGCCGCCGGGAAAAACGAAGCTTTTTTAAATTACCCACCCGCCAGCGTTTCATTTGAATAGTTTCCCGACGTCAGAAATCGTTACTAATATTATCAATACTATCAAAACCAAGAATCCGGTACCATGAATTTTCTCCTCGGTATCTTTACGGAGCGGTTTCTTTATTAAGCGGAACAAAGCCGTC
Source organism: uncultured Candidatus Saccharibacteria bacterium (assembly GCA_963519435.1). Lineage (GTDB taxonomy): Bacteria > Patescibacteriota > Saccharimonadia > Saccharimonadales > Saccharimonadaceae > Saccharimonas. Next base: position 119,271 of record CAUQMT010000002.1, read on the forward strand.
ACAAACCACCGCCCGCCATCAAGCGCTGGAATCGGTAATATATTCATCACTGCCAGCGACAAAGCGATTAACCCAGCAATCATCAAGACATAGCGGCCGCCAGCCTCGCCAGCCGCCGGAAACAACATGCCAAATATCGTCACTGGACCGCCAACACTATTGCCAACTGTTGCTAATTTTTGATTAGCCTGCTGCTGCGCCTTATCGTTCGGCACGATTTTCATAGCCAGCCCCGTCAAACCGTCATAGACAACTTGCCCAAGCCCTTGAATAGTTATCCCAGTCAATTGAGTAGTCAGCCCTACGCCGACAATTGGCGCCGACCAAGTCGAACGCATCAAGACCTCTTGAGATAAACTGGCGCCCAGATAGCCGCGCTTGTCATCATTGCTAGACCGCAATGTTACAGGCAGCACTGCCTCTTGGCCGTTTCGCGAGTAGCGAATCTTGACTGTTTTACCTTTGTCGCGAGCCAGCCTCTTAGTCAGCTCATCTGGAGTTTTAATCTTATCGCCGTCAACCGACAGAATATTGTCGCCAGTTTTTAATCCGCTTTTTTGCGCTGGCAAGTCGTTCTCGACACCGGCTATCTTGACTTCTTTGCCTGAAGTTGTCGTGTCGCTAGCCACGGTGAATTGATTAGCGACAAGCGGCGGCATACCCCACCACGCCAAAATCGTAAATATCAACACCGCACTCAGCCAGTTCACTGCTACGCCAGCCAGCAAGATTTGTGTTTTTTGCCAAAATGTCGCTGCGCCGTAGTCGCCAGGCTGCTTATCATCGTCGTGCTCGCCTTGTAACTTAACGAAACCGCCTAGCGGCAGCCAGTTAATACTGTAATCAACATTTTTGCCCAAAAAGCTTTTCTTGACCTTCTTCTTATAAGCTGCCGGCGGGAAGCCAATACCAAATTCCTCAACACGCACGCCGTAACGCCGCGCCACCAAAGCATGGCCTAACTCGTGCGTCACCACTAAAATAGTCAACACAATTATACCGACAATGATGCCAAAAACTAAACTCATTTCACCCTCCAAACCGCCGCGAACGTTTCGCGTACTCATTTAGTATAGCGGTTATGTCGCGTTTTGTCATATCTGGCCACGATTTTTTAACAAAAATTAGCTCGCTATAAGCACTGCGCCACAGCATAAAATTGCTTAGCCGCTGTTCGCCGCTGGTGCGCACTATCAAGTCGCATGGCGGCACATCTGGCGTATACAAAAATTGCTCAAAGATTTGCGCTGTTACTTTTTTATGTGTTGAAAGCGTTTTGCGCAAGGTGTTGACTGCATCTATAATTTCCTGGTGCCCGCCATAATTAAATGACAAAATTGCCGTGCCGTGCGTCAAATCTTTGGTGGCCGCTTCGGCCTCGTCAATCGCTTTTTTGACTCGGCGGCTGAGACGCACACGCGTCCCTGCCACCCTTAACCGTATGCCGTGTTCAACGAAAATATGTAAATCGCGCGTCAACATTTGCACCACCAAATCCATCAGATGCTTAATCTCCGGGCCGCTACGATGCCAGTTCTCGGTACTAAAAATATACGCGCTAACATACGGCACGCCGCGATCGATAGTATCGATGATAATTTCGCGCAACTTTTCATAACCAGCGCTATGCCCTTCTTGCGCCGACAGACCCTGAGCTTTCGCCCAGCGGCGATTGCCGTCGACAATGAAGCCGACGTGTACTGGCAATATTTTCTCGCTCATTAGATGGTTAGAATATCCTTTTCTTTGTCCTTGAAAGCACTCTCTAGTTTGCCCTGGAATTCATTCATCAAGCGATCAAATTCTTTTTCGATCATTTTAAGATCGTCCTCGCTCAGCTCTTTAGCTTCCTTCATTTTTTTGGCGTCCTTGATACCGTCTTGGCGAATGTTGCGCAAAGCAATTCGCGCTTCTTCTAATTTTTCTGACGCTTGACGAACCAGCTGCTTGCGGCGCTCCTCGGTCAAGGCTGGTACTGGCACGCGCACTACCCGGCCATCGTCGCTCGGATTAAAACCAAGGCTCTGATCATTGCGAATCGCCGCCGCGATATTTTGCAAATTACTCGGATCAAAAGGTGTCACCAGCAACATTTGTGCCTCGGGAGCTGTCACGTTGGCTACCTGATTGAGCGGCATGTTAGCACCGTAAGCTTCAACCATCACGCCCGCTAGCATACCTGGATGCGCCCGACCAGTGCGAATTTTGCGCAGCTCCTCGCCAAAGTGCTCAAATGCGCCTGTCATTTTTGCTTCATATTCGTCTGTACTAAACATATATTCTCCTTTACTTTATTGTACCATTAAACGCTAATTTATCTGCGCTACTCCTAGCAAACTAGCCCGCCGGTCAAATCCTCGGCGCAAGCGATACGCTTGGCGAAAATCTGGCGAGCCGTCGACTTCTTGATAGGCATTTTCATCAAAAATCAACCACACGTCTAGCGGATAGTGCGGCCGTTCGGCTACCCGTGGCATAACTGTATGATACAAGCGGAAAAACGCATCAGTCGTATGGTATGGCATATATGGCACGAATGCTCGCCCCAAAACTTCTGGCTCGCTGCCATCCTGGTTTAGCGGCAAGCCGCCAGTCTCGCGAATCCGTTTAATAAACGCCGCCCGCCCTGCCTCGTTGGTAAATTTGCGCGATTGCAGCCCGCATACAATAATCTCTTGGTACATGAAACGATGCAAAAACACTATATCCACATAGCGCGAAATCTCGTAAGTCTTGGTGCGATTCGGCCCCATGCCAACGAAAGGATTGTCGGCAAAATCATATCTATAAGCTGGAATATCAATATGAATAATTCCGCCTGTATCTTTGCTTAGCCGGTCTCGCAAGGCAATCAGCTGATCGTCAAGATCTTTGCTATCAATCCGCTCATGGTCTTGAAAGACCTCGCTTTCTGGCCGCAAGTCAATATCATCCAGCTCACTCGCACGCTCGCGCTCGCCGCCGCTTGGTTTCTCGCGGTTGGTATAAAAGTCAAAACTACCAGATTCAAAATTGCGCATCTACATTCCGCCGTTGATTGCTCATGCTTTTATCATACCAAAATAACCGCCATATTTCAGCGGTTATATTGGCTGTATAAGACATAGGTTTATTCGCCGCCAAGCTCGATACGCTTGAATTGGCTAACGCGTACATTCTCGCCGCGCAGTGCTACTTGCTCTTTGATCAGCTCGCCAACAGTTTTGCTATCGTCAAGTACGAAGGCTTGCTCGGATAGGACTTGTTCGGCAAAATACTTTTTGAGTTGTCCTTCGACAATTTGTTCGCGTATATTCTCTGGCTTGTTTTGCAAGCTATCGCTCGCCAAAAACTCCTGCTTTTTAGCTTCGTAAACGTCGCTCGGAATATCCTCGATTGTTGCGTATTTCGGTGACATTGCCGCGATTTGCATAGCAATTTGGTGCGCAAACTCCTTGAATTCTGGCAAGCGCGCCACAAAATCAGTTTCGCAGTTGACCTCGACAACCACGCCGATACGGCCCGAGTGCACGTAACTCTCAATCAGACCTTCGCGCGTCTCGCGGTCGCCTTTTTTCTCGGCCTTAGTCAAGCCTTTCTTACGCAGTGCCTTGAGAGCTTTATCGAAATCGCCCTCGGCTTCAACTAGCGCCTTCTTAGCATCGGTTAGCCCAATGCCGCTTAATTCTTTCAGCTTTTTAATGTCTTCAATTGATACGCCCATCCTATTTCTCCTCTTTTTTAGTCTTGCCTTCGTTCACCGCTGCTACAAAGTAGTCTAGCAGCAATTGCAACCCTTTAATCGCGTCGTCGTTGCCTGGGATTGGATATTCAACTTTGCTCGGGTCGGTATTAGTATCAGCGATTGCCACCACTGGGATTCCGAGATTTTCTGCTTCAGCGATTGCATTTTTATCAACCAGCATATCGAGCACGATTAAAGCGCCAGGCTTACCATTCAATTCCTTGATACCACCGTATTTGAAGTTCAAACTATCGATTTCTTCTTGGTAGCGCTGAACTTCTAGCTTATTGTAGCGCTTCTCGAGATCGCCGTTGTCCATGCGGCGCTCGAGGTCGCGCAGCTTTTTGATTTGCGCGTTGGTAGTGGTGACATTGGTTAGCATACCGCCGATCCAGCGATTCACCACAAACGGCTGGCCAGCCGACTCGGCAGCTGCTTTAACGATATCTTTGGCCTGCTTTTTGGTGCCAACAAACAAAACTTTTTTGCCGCTAGCGACCGTCTTGGTGATAAACGGCAAAGCTTTGTCTAGCGCCTCAACTGTCTTCGCTAAATCAATAATATGGCTATCCTGGCGTTTTGAGTGAATATACGGCGCCATCTTCGGGTGCCAGCGGCTAGTTTTGTGTCCAAAATGAACACCAGCTTCAAACAAAGCTTTCATGTCTACTGCTACAGACATTAGTTTACTCCTTTTCCTCGCCCGCTGCTTTTGGAGCTACAACGAGCTGTGTCGTTAAATTAATTACCATAGTAGTGTAACACTACGTAAGGTAATTGTAAAGCTATCTTTACGTTAGACTGACTTTACTACTACCGCTTATTTTTGTTATGCTTATGATTATGAAAGAACATTTTCGCAAGATTTCGTCGCGCGCCTCAACGCTAGCTGGTTCGGCTGGCGTATTTATCTTAGCAGCCGCTTCGATAGCCGTCTGGTTTATCACCGGGCCGATCTTCAATTTCTCTGATACCTGGCAGCTAGTCATTAACACTGGTACGACAATTGTCACTTTTTTGATGGTGTTCTTGATCCAAAATACTCAAAACCGCGATAGTCGCGCTATTCAGCTTAAACTTGATGAACTAATCCGCTCCACCAAGGGCGCCCGCATGCGTTATGTTGGATTAGAAGACTTCAGCGACGAAGATTTAGCTGACATCGAGGAAGAAATTCGTGCTATTACCCAGCTGCCGGCCTCGCAGCGCGCGCTGCGCAAACTTCACGACAAAATCAGCAGCGAAAAGGAACGCCGTAGCAACGAAAAGCGCCGCAAAACTCATTTTTGACAGACAGATAGATTTTTGTTAAAATACTACAGTTATGAAAAGCAGTATTCACCCACAGGACTATCGCCTGGTCGTATTTAGCGACGAACAAGCAGGCTTCGCGTTCTTGACTCGCTCAACAGCGCAATCTACCGAAACAATCAAGTGGAAAGACGGCCATACTTACCCTTTAGTCAAAGTCCACATTTCAAGTAAATCGCATCCATTCTTCACTGGCGAAGAAAAGATTATCGATACCGAAGGCCGCGTTGACCGCTTCAAGGCCCGCCAAGCCGCCGCGAAGGCCCGCCGTGAAGCTCTCGTCAACAAAGCAAAAAAAGCTAACGCCGCTGCTGCCGCCAAAGCTCAGCAAGCTGCCGATGACAAAACCAGCGACAACAACGCTAAACCAGCCAAAACCTCCAAAAAAGCTAAGAAACAGGTCAACAAGAAAAACTAGACGCCATCAATCGCATAATAAAACATCGCTGCTATCTGTCAGCGATGTTTTATTTTTCTTGCCTGATCCACAAAAACACCTTTACATCTGACCTATCTGCCACCCTTAACCCTAATATGTACCCCACCAACATCTAAAACTTGCCACGAATCTAGCGACGATATTATACTTTAAAACTCTTATTCCGCCAATATATGCTATAATTTTATAAGCTATGGCAAAGATTTCTCTCGATTTAGACGCTTTGAAAGCCGAACGCGCTCGCCTCGGCGATTTTTTAGCAAGTCCCGACGCTTACAGCTCGCCAGATTTTACTGCCAATAACAAACGTTTTGCCGAGCTAGAAACCATTATCGCTACCACTAGTGAACGTGATACTGTAGAAAAACAGCTAGCGGAAGCAAAAAATCTAGCCCAGGGCAACGATGAATTAGCCGAACTAGCCAAAGCAGAGATTCCCGAGGATGAAGCTAAAATCGCCGAACTCGACGATAAGTTATTCATATTACTAACACCCAAAGACCCGAACGACGAGAAAAATATCATCATAGAAATCCGTGCTGGTGCTGGCGGCGACGAAGCATCATTGTTCGCAGCGGAGTTATACCGCATGTACTTGCGCTGGTGCGAAGCCAACGGTTATAAAACCGAACTAATTAGCGAGTCCGCTAACGATTCTGGCGGCTACAAAGAAGTCATTTTCATGGTTAAGGGCGACACACCATATGCCAAATTGAAATTTGAAGGCGGCGTTCACCGCGTCCAACGCGTCCCGGTCACTGAAAGCCAAGGCCGTATTCATACTAGCACTGCCACCGTCGCTGTCCTGCCTGAAGCCGAAGAAACTGATATCGATATCAACCCGAATGACCTGCGCGTCGATATTTACCGCTCCAGCGGCCACGGCGGCCAGAGCGTCAACACCACCGACTCGGCAGTACGCATTACTCACCTGCCAACTGGCATCATGGTTACCAACCAAGACGAGAAGTCACAGATCAAGAACCGCGAAAAAGCCATGAGCGTGCTGCGTTCGCGCTTACTACAGATGAAAATTGACGAAGAAAACGCCAAATTAAGCGCTGAACGGCGTTCGCTAGTCGGTACTGGCGACCGCTCCGAAAAAATCCGCACCTACAACTTCCCGCAGGACCGCATCACCGACCACCGCATTCATTATAGCCGCAGCAACATCCCCGCCGCCATGAACGGAGACATCAACGATTTAATTGAACAGTTGCAAGCTTACGAACGAGAACTAAAAGCGCGAAACGCCGACCAACAATAATCTATCGCCGCCTCGCCCCCGATTGTATTAAGTTCGTTTGACCGCCACAAACTTGCATTTTATACTATTCGTATGAATATATCGGCATGGCTCGATCACGCAATCAAACAATTACGAGAAATTGGCGTCGATTCTGCCAGACTAGATGCAGAACTTATCTTGGCTAATACGCTGCGGAAAAATCGTACCTACCTACACGCTCATCCCGAAAGCAACATCGATCCGCGACGCGTTGATATCGCTAATGCTCGGCTGCGTCTGCGTATAGAACGCGTACCGCTTGCTTATATTTTAGGCTACCGCGATTTTTACGGCCGAAGATTTACGGTATCACCGCAAGTTTTGGTACCTCGTCCAGAATCAGAAGCCATCATAGAGCTGCTAAAAGAACTTGATGTTTCTGGTAAGCTATTAGATGTCGGTACCGGCAGCGGCTGTTTGGGCATTACCGCAAAGCTAGAAATCCCAGGACTTAACGTAATTTTATCTGATATTAGCCAGCCAGCCTTGCGCGTTGCCCGCCAAAACGCTGAAAAATTTCAAGCCGACGTCGCTCTGATAAAAAGCAATTTGTTGCGCGCCGTACCCGGCAAATTCGATATAATTATCGCTAATTTGCCATATGTCGACCGCTCATGGCAGCGCTCGCCCGAGACTAATCATGAACCAGCACTAGCACTCTTCGCCAAAGACGAGGGATTAGCGCTAATCTACCAACTGATAGACCAGCTACCAGCACATTTAAATCCTGGCGCCCTAATTTTTTTAGAAGCCGACCCGCGGCAGCACGGTGCAATAATAGCCTACGCTGGTTCGCGCCAACTGCGGCATAAGCTAACACGCGGCTTTATCGTCGTACTGCAAGCATAATTTACTATTCTTGATAGGCCGCTAGCGTCACTTTGATATTTATCGTTTTACCGCTGCGCATCACCGTCAAATCAATAGTATCGCCCGGCTGATACTGCCCGAGAACGCTTGATAAATTACCTCGCGCGCCCAATTCAGTACCATTAACCTTGGTAATGATATCCTTGTCTTGAATACCAGCTTTAGCGGCCGGGCTGTTAGCGGTAACACCAACGTCTTCGCTGCGGCCGCCAGTCACGTACGCGCCATATTTTGATGGCAAACTATAATGCTTGGCTATTTCCGGCGTGATATCCGTGTAATTGACACCCAGATACGCTCGCTGCACGCCTTTGCCAGTCAAAACTTGCTGGATTGTACCTTTTGCTGCGTTAATCGGGATCGAAAAGCCAATTCCTTCAGCATTCGAAGCTACCGCTGTATTAATACCGATAACCTGCCCGCTGTAGTTAATTAACGGCCCGCCAGAATTGCCAGAATTAATAGCCGTATCGGTTTGCAGCATATCAGTCAGAGATTCCCGCGAGCTACCGCTGCTATCGCTCGCCGAGACCGCCCGGCCCTTACCAGAAATAATACCTTTAGAAACGGTGTTCTGATACTGTCCTAGCGCATTACCGATAGCAATAACGTTCTGCCCGACTCGTGCTGTCGACGAGTCGCCTAGTGCTGCTGGTGTCAAGTTATTAACGTCTTTAATCTTTAAGTAAGCCAAATCATTCAACGGATCGGTACCAACTAGCGATACCGCATCGTAAGTCGACCCGTCCGAGGCTACAATCGTAACCGACTGCGCGCCTTCTACAACATGCTTATTAGTAAGAACGAAGCCGTCTTTACTGATAATAATACCCGTACCGGCCGCCTGCACCTGGCGAGAACCGCCAAATAGCGATTGCGACTTAGTATTGGTGACTATCGACACCACGCTTGGCGAAACTTTATCAATAATATCAGAAACAGAAGCTTCCTTGCTATCAGCCACCAGATTGCCGTCAACGAAAGTATTCAGAGAATTGCGGCCTCCTCGCATTAGCAGCGTACAAGTTATGCCACCAGCCGCCAAAATAATCGCCGCAATCACGATAGAGATCGCTAACCAAACCGTCTTCTTCTGGCAAGGTTTAGTAGACGCAACAACCCGAGGCGGCAGCGGCTGTGAGTCTGGCGATCGCGGCGTAGCATTTTCCTGCTTATCATTCATTAGAAGCCTCCTCTATCCGATAATTTAATCATATCCATTATACTTACTATGCGCATACAGTCTTAAAGAATCCTTAAAAATCTGCTTAACACCCTACAAAGCATCGCTGCCGCTCAAAACCGCAAAGATATACGCCACAACCATCGTCATTGCCGTTAATAATATCGGCATTGCAATATCAGCGAAGCGAACTTCGCCGTGTTTATGATAGCTGCGCGCTGTCCGCTCAGCCACGAAACCCATCAATACTGCAAATATAGCGAACTGCGATACCTTGATAGCAGCCAAACCAGGAACAGTATAAGCAATCATCCAATAATACGAAATCCAGCCGAGTTCAGCGCACACTGTTGCTGCTGCTATCGCGTAAAGATTAGTGCTAATTCCCTCGTAGCGGCTAGCTACATGTCGCGCTGACGCATAAGCAATCACCCAAACAACTGCTACGAAATAAAACGAATCCCATGAATAAGCTGTCAACGACAGTGTCACTAGCCCCAAGAACAGCGCAGTACCAGCCTGAATAACCGCGTACGTGTATTTTGAGCGCTGCTTGATAAATAGCAGCCAGACAATATGCAACGCTGTTAGCCCCAGCTGAAGTATCATGTACCCGCCCGACAGCCAAATTAACAGCGCAAAACTAACGCCAACTATAATATCCACCAAATTAGACAAAACATTAGCCGCCCAAAAACGCGGCCTTACCGACAAAATCCGCCATTTGCCAAGCGCCACCAGCAGCAAAGCAAAAATTGGCGAATTAGTTACATAAATAGTTCCAAACACCGCCAGCGCCAGCAAAATATTAAGCGATACATAAGCCAGCGAGCTTGCCTTAGAGCTATACTTATGCTTTTTTGTTGAACTCATACCGCTTAATTATACCACCTTAGTATTGTTTCTATAACCCGCCTACTCGCCGGCATTCGGCTTGACTGCTATGATAATAACGTAGTCTACCTCTGCATTATATTTGACGCCTGGCACGCTCTGTACCGCTTCTGGGGCAGCGCCGTAAAGCGACTGCAGTTTTACAGACGTAGCTGTCTTGGCGCGCGTTGAGACTTTATATATCTTGTTGCTAGAATACGAGCCGTTTTGCGGCGCATTACCGACAGTACTAACCGTCATGCCAAGCTCAGTTAATTTATCGGCTTGTTTTTGCGCCACGCCTGATACTCCAGTAGCATTAAGTACAACAACGTTAGCATTTTCTTTAGTGATATCTGTTGCATAGAGGTTTTTCTTAACGAAAGCCCGCAGCTGGCTGTAATCATACGTTCCGGCTGTCGGTACCACCGAACTAGCGCCGCCGTACGTGCCAGTTGTCAAGATAGCCGGCTCGGCATCAATCAAACTGACGCTTTTGATATTATCGCTTTTGATGTCGTGTACTAGCTCGACCAGCGTACGTACTTCACTTTTTTCGAAATTAGTTCGTAAATTCTTGCCAATCGCGTCGATAATACCAGAAATTTTAGTAAAATCTGCCAGCGTGCCGGCACTTAAGGCCTTGTCGCGAATAGCAACCATAATCTTTTGCTGATTTTTTTCGCGGTCGAAATTAGACTGTTCGAAACCGTACGTTGGCGCTCGGTCGCCGCGCGCCATCGCCAAATATAGCGCGTGCTCGGCATCTAATTCTACTTCGCCGTTTGGATAGCTAATATAGTGGCCGCGCGGACAGCGCTGAGACTTCTCGGCAGACGTCGTACCGCACTTCCAGTCAAAATTACTATCCATCACACCATTCGGATTGCGGCTGTCGATGGTAATCTTGATACCGCCAAGCGCCCCCACCAAATCACGCATCACGCTATAATTCAGGTGAACCGAATATTGCACATCAATACCAAATATATTACCAACAAAAGCTCTAGTTGCCGTCTGACGCTCTTCCTCGGCGCTGTCGCTCGACCAATTATCGTTGACGCAGTTAAAATAAGCGTTAATCTTGCCAGAATAACCCGCTTGGCAGCTCTTACCATATTTGACGTATAAGTCTCGAGGTACGCTAATCATATAAGCATTCTTTTTGTTCTGGTCAACGCTAAGGATCATCATCGAGTCGGTTAGATATCCCGCTTCGTGGCCAGCGTCGTCTTCTGAGGTGCCAAGTATCAAAATATTGCTGCGGCCATGAGCATCTTGCTTGAGCGGTTTCTTCTGTACGAAGCCGAATATATCACCCTTAAAAACAGCATTGCCCGCCATCAAAGCCCGTACCCCCAGGAAAATACCAATACCAAGTACGATAACAGTTATTGCGATTGCCGCACGCTTGGCGATTTTTTTCCAATCGCGCTTTTTTTGGCCATTTTTTGGCGAGCCTTTGCCAGAATGTTTGGATGGAGATAGATCAAGATTATTACTAATATCGCGCAAAGACTCATCAATATCGCTGCGAACACCTCTATTTGGCGCCGAAGTAATCGGCCGCGGCGGCAATTGCTGCTGGCGCCGTACAGACACAGTATGCCCCATATCGCCGAAATTAACCGCTGGTTTTTTCTGGCTATCAATAGGCGCTCTGCGCGCAGGAGTATTTCGTGGTACAAAACCGTCTATCGCTCGCTTCACCATATCTATGTACTATAAAGGATTTTAGCTAAAAAATAAATATCACGCTTATTGTTTCGTTGGTTTTTACAGCGTATAATACGTGTAATGGAAGCTAGCTATCTCACCCGCCATCCGCGTCTTCGAGATTTTCTAAGTTTTAGCGGATTTGTTATTGCAGTGCTGATTGGTACTTTACTATTAAATGCTTACGTTTTTCGCAGTTTTTCCGTCTCTGGACACAGCATGGATAATACTCTCGCCGACGGCGACCGGTTAATCATTAACCGAATACCTGTAACCATGGCACAGATACAAAATAAACCGTATTTGCCAGAACGTGGAAAGATTGTTGTTTTTGTTAATCCCGTCTATAGGCCTGGAGCGCCAGATCGCTATATCATCAAACGCGTAATTGCCTTCCCTGGCGAACGCGTCGTTGTCAAGGACGGCGTGCTAACAGTTTACAATAATAAATATCCCGAAGGTTTTCATCCAGACGACAGCACGCGCAAGAACAACGTCGGTCCAAAATCGCCAACTAGCCACAGCGGCGAATGGACAGTACCAGAAGGCTCTATTTTCGTAGCGGGCGATAATCGAGTCGGCGACAACTCATTCGACTCGCGTAGCGGACTGGGCTTCATTCCAACTTATGATATCGTCGGACCAGTAGCTTTGCGGATTTTTCCGTTAGGCAATATAGACTCGTTTTGAGTTTAAAATTAAGATTACAAGCTAGCAGCCTAAAAATTCAATTTGTAATTTTTACAACGTTAGATTAGTGCAATTCGGGGTTATTCACCCAACAACTTGGCAATTCGCTCGAAATCCGCTTGATCTTTGAATGAAATAATAATCCGTCCAGCGCCTTTCCGAGTCTCCTTGACAGTAACTGGCGTTCCGAAGCGCTTGGCAAAAGATTCCTCTTCGCGGATAAATCTCGAGCTGCGGACGGCTTTTCTACCTTTAGTCGATGCTGTACCATGCAACTTTTTATAATTCGAGACATAGCGCTCAATCGTCCGCGCGCTCCATTGTTCTTTTATAATTCTCGGAACAACCCGCAAAATTTCCTCTTCTGGCAAGCTCGTCAGCGACCGCGCCTGGCCTTCGCTTAGTTCGCCGCGCGCTACTACATCGCGCACCGCCCCCGGCAAGCGCAACAAACGCATAGTATTAGCAATCGCCGCCGATGTCTTACCAACACGCTTGCCAATATCATCTAAAGTCAGATTAAACTGATCGCGCAACTTCAAATACGCCGTCGCTGTTTCTAGCGGATTAAGGTCGCGGCGCTGGATATTCTCGATCAACGACAGCTCTAACCGGTGCTGGCCCGATAGCGTCCGCACCAGCGCTGGAATCCGATCAAGCTTCGCTAGTTTAGAAGCTCGGAAACGGCGTTCGCCAGCCACAATCATATAGCCGTCGCCATGCGGCCGCACCACTACTGGCTGCAATACGCCATGTTCCTTGATTGATTTACTCAATTCAACCAACGCATCGTCGTCAAATTCGCGGCGCGGCTGATCTGGATCGGGCATAATTGACGCTAATTTAATATAGCGCAAATCGCTAACGCGTTCATCTTGCTCGGCCGTCGGATCGAACGATTCGTCTAGCAGCTCTGTCGGAATAAGCGAGTCAAAACCTCGCCCTAGGCCCTTTTTAGCCGGCACGCTCAATCACCTCCTTGGCTAGCGCTTTATAAGCGCGAGCGCCTTTACTAAACCTATCATACGCGCCAATTGGCAAGCCGTGGCTCGGTGCCTCAGCCAGGCGGACATTGCGCGGAATCTTCGTTTTGAACACTTTAGCTGGAAAATGCTTAGAAATCTCGTCTAACACTTGCGTCGACAGCGACGTGCGGTTATCAACCATTGTCGGCAACACACCTACCAAATCAAGCGTTGGATTGAGATTTTTGCGCACTAACTTCATCGTTTCCAGTAACTGACCTAGGCCCTCTAATGCATAGAATTCTGCTTGTACCGGCAGCAAAACATACTGAGCGGCAATTAACGCATTAACTGTCAACAAGCTCAAACTCGGCGGACAATCAATGATAATGTAATCGTAATCTATGGTGCAAGCCTTGATAGCATATTTCAGGCGGCTGAAACGATAATCAGTCTGAGCCAGCTCTACTTCGGTATTAGCTAAGGTTGGCACAGCAGGCACCAACGATAGGTTATCAAACTCGGTTGGAACCGTTACTTCTACTAATTTTTTACGGCCGAGAATAGCATCAGCAATAGTTACTTCTAAGCTCTGCTTATCAATACCTAAGCCGCTAGTTGCATTGCCCTGCGGATCGAAATCAATCAATAGAGTCCGCTTGCCCATCTTTGCCAGATAGTAAGCCAGATTGATTGACGTTGTTGTCTTGCCAACGCCGCCTTTCTGATTGGTAACCGTTATGATAGATGCCACTGTTTATCTGCCCTCTCTGCTTACGTTTAATTATACCACAAACATCTAGTAAATATGAAATTGCCCCGCTTCAGAGAACAGGGCAATTTATTAAGTTTGTGTCTATTATTTAATCGACGTAATCTCGATCCGGCTATATTTTTGACGATGGCCGTTTTCTTTGTGAACGCGTTTTTTAGCTTTGTAGCGAATGACGCGGATTTTGTCGCCTTTGACTTCCGCCTCAACGACTTTCGCTTTTACCACCGCGCCTTTTACGGTCGGCGTGCCAACTTTTGTTTTATCACCATCAATCACTAGAAGTGCGTCGAGAGTGAGTTCTTTTGTGCCTTCAGGGAGGAGATCCGCCAAGAGGGACTCTTTTTCGCTGACAATATATTGCTTGCCAGAGATCTTTACGACTGCTTTCATTTCGTTCCTTAAAATATATTTACTATCAGTAGTCAATTATAACAGAGATGGATAATACGTGCAACTAATTTGCCTGCAACCGAGCCATGGCGTTATTGGCGCGTAGCCAACCGCTCGGCGAGCCGCATTCCATGTAGTCGCCCTTGGCCTCGCCCACCGCGATGATACCGCCACCCGCAATGTACGCATTGATAGCATCAGTCAGCTCAAATTCGCCGCGCTGCGGATTGGCAGGCAGCGTTCGCGCCAGCTCGAAGATTTCTTTGTTGAGAATGTAAAAGCTTGAATTACTGAGGTTACTCGGCGCGTCTTCCAGCTTCGGCTTCTCAATGATGCGAACAAAATTACCCTGCTGGTCGGTTTCGATAATGCCCGTCTGTGGAATAAGTGCCTCCTCAACAGGGTTACCCAGCAAACCAGCAGATAAACCGCGCGCCTCCACCAGTTCCGCCAGATCAGCCGCATTTGAACCGCCGTCAACACGCCAGAAAAATTGATCGCCCATCACCACAAACGCCGACTCGCCTGGATCAATGAATTCGCTAGCCAACCCCACTGGAATGCTCGTGCCGTAACCGCCCGTACCAGGCTGGGTTAAAAAATGTATTCGCACATCGCGCAGCGGTGCCACCAGAGCTAATTTATCTTGTTTACCGACGCGCCGCAAATAATCGTTCAGCTGGATATTTGACCGATAGTAGCTTTGCACCTGAGTGCTTTGCTCGCCAACCACGAAATAAATATCCTTGACACCCGCCCGAATTATATCCTGCACGATATAATCAACCACCGGACGCGTCCCCACCGGCAACATACACTTCTCGATTGATTTGGTAATCGGCAGCATCCTCGTGCCCCAACCAGCAACTGGAATGATAGCTTTGGTGATAGTACTCATAGTTCTATCGTAACACTTAATTAACCTATGCGAAAATATAACCAAGAAACTCTGGAGAATTACAAGGATACGCTTCTGTTTACAATTTCGCAGCTTAATTAGCTTTTTTCAGATAAATTTCTACCGATTTACCGTCAACTTTAACGTCGTATTTTTCCATATCGTCCGCCGCAGAGCCTAACTTTACAGCCAGCGTCTCGGCCTTGATGGTATCAGCAAATATATCGACAGCCTGAGTAATTTCCGCGTCGCTGCTAGTTACGCCAAGCTCAATCCGATCGTCCACCTGCAATCCTGCTTTTTTGCGCGCACTTTGGACGTGGCGAATGACTTCACGCATCAGACCCTCGCGTTTGAGTTCGGGCGTTAAGTGCTTACTAATTTCTACCCAGCTCTCTGGCTTAATCACGCCCTCGGTCACGTCATAATCAGCCAAGTGCTCGTCTAGACTCTCAATCCAGCGAATTTCCTTGACATTGAGCTCCTCGGCCATGATTTGTTCATAGTAGTCAGTCAGTTTTACGCCCGCATATGCCGCACGTTGCAGCGGTTGGCGAACCTTGATCGACTCCTGATGCTCGTCCTTCTTCATGCGCAGACTCAGGCCGTTGTTGATCAATTCGCGTGTCCGAGCCATGTCAGCTAGCGCCTGCTCATTCACCGCACCCGCTGCCAGCCAATCCTTCAAGTGAATCGATTCGTCATCACCCGTCAAATTGTGATACAACTCCTCAGCCAAAAACGGCGTAAATGGAGCCAAGATGTAACTCAGACGCACCAGCACATAATGTAGCGTCCGATAAGCATCGTTCTTATCACCATCATCTTCCGACTTCCAGAAGCGGCGGCGGCTGCGGCGCACGTACCAGTTGGACGCGTCGTCGAGGAACGGCAAAATAGGGCTGAGTGCATCGGGGATATTGTAGGTATCCATGTGACGCTCGACTTCTGCCACTAGCTGATGCAGCCGACTGACGATCCAGATATCCAGCGGATTCGTCAACTCGTTCAGCGGATCTTTCAACTCACCATCAAACTCCCAGCCATCAACTTCCGCATACATGGTGAAGAAATCATACATATTCCAAATCATGCTGAGCTTGCGGGCCACGTCGCCAACGTCCTTATCATGCAGAGCAAAGTCCTCACCATTGAGCAACGGGCTACTAAGCAGTAGGAAGCGTAAGGAATCGGCACTGAACTTATCCATCAGCTCGTTCGGGTCGGTAAAGTTACCTAAGGATTTACTCATCTTGCGGCCGTCATTGCCCGCCACCACACCGGTGGTGATGACGTTACTGTAGGCGTTTTTATGCTGCTCACCCGCCTCGCCAAAGGCACCGATTTCGGCCAAAGCAACGTTGACGGCATGCACATAGTAAAACCACGCTCGCACCTGGCCGATGTACTCAACGATGAAGTCCGCCGGATAATTCTGCTCAAACTTGGCCTGGTTTTCAAACGGATAATGCAGTTGTGCAAACGGCATACTGCCGCTCTCGAACCAGCAGTCGAGCACCTTATCGATGCGGGTAAATGTCTCACCGTCAATTTCAAAGGTGATGTCATCCACCCACGGACGATGATAATCATCCAGCTCCACGCCGCTGAGCTCCTTCAGCTCCGCATACGACCCGACCACTTTGACCGTACCCCGGTCGCCCTTCCACACCGGCATGGCCGTCGCCCAGAAGCGGTCGCGGCTGAGATTCCAATCTGGTGCTTGCTCGATATTCTTGGCAAAGCGGCCGTGCTTGAGATGAGCCGGGAACCAATTGATATGCTCGTTTTGCTCCAACATCAGCGGCTTCTGGCCCTGGATGTCGAAGAACCAGCTTGGGATGGCCCGGTACATGATGCGCTGTTTGCTTCTAGGATTGAACGGATATTCGTGACGAATGTACTCAATCTTCCACACCACACCCTTTTCTTTCAGGTCTTTGGCGATGAATTTATTATTTTCCCATACCTCCAGGCCTTTGTAATTGGTGTCAGTGTAGTAGCCGTTATCATCAATCACATGGAAGGGCGCGATGCCATTGGCTTTACCAAGTTCAAAGTCATCCTCACCATAGGCCGGCGCGATATGCACAATACCCGTACCCGACTCGTGCGAAACGAAATCCGCCGTGTAAATAGTGTGAATTTTATCATTCTGCGGCCAGGTCGAGCCGGTGTCGAGCGGCTGGTATTTCTTACCCACTAGCTCGCTACCCGGAAACTTCCGCAGTACGTCGTACTCAAGCGGCTGGTGCTTGTCGTCTTGCAAAGTGCGTTCCAGCGCCTCCTCGGCGATGATTAATTTCTCACCATCGACCAGCACTTCGCAGTACGTCATCTCGGGATTGACGGCCAACATCAGGTTAGCTGGCAACGTCCACGGCGTGGTCGTCCAGGCGAGAATATGGGTAGCGTTTTGTGCTTCAACAAATGCTTCAATCGCCTGCTGGGTTACACCTGTCACAGGACGGCTTATCAGCTCTTCTGGTGTGCCTGTGGCGAAGCCTGCACCCTCATGCAATTTGAGTTTTTCAGCGTCCACACCAGTAACAATATAGATGGAGCATGCAACATTCGTTCCATTTTCATGCTTGACGGTCTGCAGCAATAGATTGTTCGAATTTACTTCAAGCTCAAGCTCCTCCTGAAGCTCACGGCGCAGCGTCTCAATTGGCGACTCACCCTCATGGCTCGTCCCGCCAAAGAGACTCACCATACCCGGATTCGTGATACCTGGCTTATCATCTCGCTGCTGCGCAATGAGTTTGCCATTCGTATCCACCAACAAAGCACCGACATAACTCCTCTCACATTCGTCGAAGCCTACTGGCTTTTGAGTATCATCAACTACTTCACCGCTAATCAACTTCTTGACTCGCTTTTCGATTTCGTCGCACGCCAATTCTGCCAGCTCTCGACTTTCAGCATGAGGGTCCTCAATCTTCCACCAAACAACGTTATCGCCCTTTAGCCAATCCGGTGTCTGGTTACGATTAGCGATATTGACAACTAGGTCGTAATTACACAGCATATCCTTCGTCAATTGTGTCCGTTGGCTAGCTCCAACTTCGATACCTTTCTCTCGCATTAAGTCAATAACCGCCAGCGGATCAAGATTCTTAGCAACGAGATGAGCATCAAAATCCGCAACTGTCGGTATCTTAGCGGTAGGATACTTCTCTGCGTTAACACCAGCCGAATCGGCATTCTGCGTCTTGGTGAAGTGATTATAAAAAGCCTGCGCCATCTGTGAACGGACAACATTTGCATTGCACACAAACAAAATCTTTGAACTTTTATCTAACGTTATCTTGCGCCTCGTGTTACCGCTAAGCAGCTTAAATTTCACATACACACTCGGATCAGTTACCGTCTGGTAAGCGTCATTATCCATAGTTACTTCTGCCTTGCTAACAGGGGTAGCAAACTTGGTGTCGTACATCAGCACCTTTTCGCCTTCATAGATTTTGCCAGCCTCATACAGCTGCTTAAAGGCCCACCAGACGCTCTCCATGAAATTCTTGTCCATGGTGCGATAGGCGCCTTTGAAATCCACCCAGCGACCAATCCGGTCAATCACACCCTGCCACGTCTCGCTATTAGCCACCATACTTTCGCGCGCCTTGGTGATGTATTTTTCCAGGCTGATGGTCGGCAAAGGATTGCCGTCCTTATCCAGTGGTGCTGGCTGGTCGCTATTCGTCACAATCTGCCGCCGATCCATAATATTCATCTGCTTTTCGACGAAATTCTCTGCCGGCAGGCCATGACAGTCCCAGCCCCAGCGACGCTCCACGCGCTTGCCCTTCATCGTCCAGTAGCGCGGCACCGCGTCCTTAACGATTGAGCTCAGCAGCGTACCGTGGTGTGGCACGCCAGTGATAAACGGCGGCCCATCATAAAAGACGTAGGCGTTATCCACCGGCCGCTGCGCCACTGACTTTTCAAACGTCTGGTCATTCTTCCAGCGCTGCACCCAGTCCTTTTCATATTCTGCTGCGTGGCGGCGTGTTCCGTGTTTGAATTTCATTATAATTCCTCCTTTTCCTTAAACTTCGCTGTAAACTTATCTAACGTATCAATTATCTTTTGGTAGTTTGCAAAAACTTTCCCCCTGTCAATTACTGGATACTGACTAATAAGCTCTTCGGCCTTATAATTAAATTTCATAAAACCAAACTCCTTATTCAGAAATTGCATCAATTCTACGCGTTTATCAACAGTATCAATATAACCAAAATTAATCGACATTTGCCCGTCTGAGTACAATGTGAAGAAAGAGTTTTTATTAAACCCAAAAAACCTTGGATTAACTGTAGCCCTGGTCGCGCCAGTTCCAAATATAATCTTATCCGACTTATTAACCGCCCAGTCATAAATTGCCAGAATCGCTCTCTGCTGATCGACCGGCAACTCACCAACCTGCTCACGAAAGCTCTGATCATCCCATTTACCGCGTTTTTGCACGTAAGCAGTTCGCGAGCTAACTTCCTTCCTTACCTCCGCGCCATACAATTTAGGAATAACTACTTCAAATTCATTGTGTTTGTAAAAATCAAGCTCCACAGCATAAATATCGAACTTGGAATTCTGATTAATATATGAAATCAAATCCTTAAGCCGAGCATCTAATTTGTCCATCAAAACCACAAATTTAATCGAACCATCTTCCAGGTTTGATTTGATATTATCAAAAGCTTCCACTGCATCCTCAATACCAAAAAAGCTACAAAACTTCTCTTTGAAATCTTGGTCAAAATATTTATAAGAATACTCATCTAACCGGTCAAAAAAGCCACTCGAATCCGCATGATGTTTCCAGAGTGCTGCACCATAGTCCATTACTTGCGCCAAAACCGTACGTTTATCAGGATTCTTGAAAAGTTTGGTTTCAATTACGTAAATATTGCCATGTTCATCAAAACCAAGCGCATCAATCGGACCGCTGGCGGTTGAAAATTCGCGCGCCGCCACAAGCAGTCTAGCATCTTCCTCAATCTCATAGATTGGTACAATTTCGGGATTGCTTATTAGATACTCTTGCATTGAATCTTCCTGCGCGAACTTCGACTCATTCAAAATTTCTGCATTTTGATTATTTTTTCTAAAAACGATTGCCATACTACTCCTTAATTAGCTTCATCATCAGCAATAGATTTGCTCTTTCTGTAATTTCCCGCAAACTCCAAGACAGCGATACTGATAACTCACCCGTCCATGCAACATCAATATTAACAAGCAATAGCCGTAATTTGGCGCATTCACTGTGAATACTTCTCAACAATTCTTGCTTGTTATCTGGCATTAGCATGCGCTTCCTTTCCAAAATAAAATCACCTCTCTTGAACTCGAGAATCCGCTGGAGGTGTTTCAAACGGACGGTACCATCTCGATTCCAAAAGAAGTGATTCTTTTAGCTCTTTCTTATGCTATTTACGCAAGCTCACGGCAGGGTCTAATCTCAGCTTATAAAACCGATTTCTTCCCGCAGGCTTCGCGGTCGATAGCCGCTCATCTCGCCGCGCCGCCACAACAGCCAGCACACGCGAAAACGCCCTACCCACATTCTACTACATAAAATTAAAATACGCTATATCTAGCGTAGGTACACCAGATATAGCGTTATCTCGAGCCAATCCAAACTAAATCATTTTACTTCCAAACCGCCCAAAACGCACTCGCCGCGCAGATAGATTGTCTTTTTAGCGGAAGATTTGGATACTGTTTTATCCTCGCTGCCGCCCAAAATGCCGTGAACTTCGTTTTTGACAATCACGTCGTCAGGCATATTGATGTTGACACCGCCGCAAAATGTAAAGACGTCGATGACCGCGCCGTCCTTAATTTTCGCTTGGCGCAAATCCAAATCTACGCCGCCAAATATAGCCGTTACCGAACCGCCAGTATAATCACCTTTCACCCGCGACTCTTCGCCGTAAAAAATTGCAATTTTTTCATTACCGCTATCATCAGCTGATTTTTTAGACCGCTTGCGGCCGCCTGAACCGACACTTACCGTCAAGCCGATAGCGATCAACATCACCGGCCAAAATATCTTCCAAACGCTAATATTAATTACACCGTAAGCGCCCAAGCCAATGGACACACCGATAGTCATTAGCAGTAATCCCCACACCCGCAGAGAGGCTTTGCGGGAGCTAAATATCGTCATCAGACCAGCCAAAATCAGACCAACCGCCCAAACAGTTCCCCAGAACACGTTCCAGCTATCAAACTTGATAATCTCGAGATTCCTCAGTAACAGAACCCCGCCGAACGCCGCAATGGTAATGCCAAAGAATGCTCTAACAAGAAAATTTTTCTTCATACCCCCCATTATAACGTACCAATCTCAGCTAGTAAATTATCGCTTCCGGCGCTTTTTCACGAGGACAATCACCCGCCAAACCGCCGCAATAGCTACAGCAATCGCTCCAATAATAATCGCCCAAGCACCAGGTGTCGGCCAGAAAAATAATTCTATCGGTTCAACCTTTTTCGTCGTTAAATCAGCCGAATTTTTACTAACGCCCCATTCGCCGGCCTTTTTGTTGTAAGCAATTGAAAACTCAGCGCGGTACTTGCCGCCCCAGAATGGCTGCAAATTACTCTCGTAGCGGAACTGGCGGATTTGCTCAGCAATTGCTGCATACTCGCCGCCGTTTTGATAAACAACGTTGCCCAGCATATCTTTAACTACTAGCTCGACATCAACATCAGCCGAAACGTTGCCAGAATTTTTAATAGCAATATTATATAGTTGCTTGCCGTTATTATCGACGGCGAATTTATCAATTGTCACGTCGCGGTGAATATTACCAGGAATAGTAACCGCCATACGCACCGCTTGGCGCGTTTGTAACTGAATGCCGCCTTTCTTAGCAGCGGCTGGATCGGCTTTGCGCTGAATTACCAAGCAGGCATTATGTTCGCCAACATCAGCTTTACTCGGCGCCGTAACTGTAAAATCAACATTAGTTGAAGCACTTGGCGCTAACGTCACTTCGCTTTTGGCTAGCCTCACCCAATTGCCCGCATCTTTCTTTTCCTCGACTTGCTGCTTACACGTCATATCGCCAGTCGCTGTGACTGTACCGTCGACAGCGTATACCTCGATATTCGCTTGTTCGGCCAGCCCATTAGTAATCGTCAATTGATCGGATTTACTAGCGCCGCGATTCAACTGATAAATAAAAATCGACTGCGTCCGCGGGTTGTTCGGATCGGGATTCGCCGGACGGCTGCCAATTCCTGCTGCCAGAACCGACGACGGCCATAAAACACCTGCCGCGACTACCATTGTCACTAGACTGCGCCAGCATAAAACTACACCACGTATTTTCCTCATCAAAATCATACCGTTTATTATAGCAATCCAAGACGCTCATGGCTATACCAATACCCCGCCGATCCTCCAAAAACTAAATAGTCCACGTAAATGAAAACGGACGCCCGAAAGAGCGCCCAATTTTCATTGATATAACTGCGCCAGATCTTAGATAGCGGCCACAGTTTGAGTCATCGGCAAAGTATAGGTACCTGCTGCTTGGCCAGCTGGAATAGCCTGGCTCAAGCCGACACCCGTCACATAACCGCGCCAAACATCGTCGGAACCAGCCGCCGCGCTAATCAGCGTTACTGGAGAAGTGCCGGAAAATGCTGCTTGCGAACCCAGTGTGATGCCCATGGAAGCACCGATCATTGATGTCAGCGTTCCAGCAGCTGGATTAACCGTCAACTGTCCAGTCGTAGCATTACCGTTGTACTGATATGTATTGCTGCCGCTCGTCCATTTTCCTGTACCAGGAGTTGTCGCATTCAATGTCAGCGTCCAGCCATTATTAGCGCCGCCAGGGTTATCGACAGCGATACGCTTATCATTAGCACCAAATGTACCAGTCGTCGTCTGGGCAGAAGTCGACGCCGTAGTCGCATTCATGGCAAATGTTGGATTTGTCACTACGCTATCGCCGGTATCGCGAATGTCGGTACTAAGCACGCCAGCGTTAATCGTCTGGCTCAATTCTGACGTCGCCGTAGTCGCCGCATACACCGCCGTACCCGCCAAACCGACTACACCAGCTACACCGACTGCCAAAGCTACGTTTGTTATTAGTTTTTTCATATCGTATCCTTTCTTTTACGTTATTTTCGTTGCTTCGTTGTTCATTATAGTGCTACTACCTACCCTCCTTCGCACCTCCGAACATCCGCTAATTTCCTACGGTTCATGACTACCTCCTCGTCTGTTACGTATCAGCAGTATGAACGCGATAATAATCATTCCCAGCGCCGCTATCACCATAAACCACATGTTTGCGCCAGTATTAGCCAAATCTTTACCAGATTTTATACCTGTAGCGGCTGCCGAAACATCTGGAACTGCTGGTGGTGGAATTACTGGTGGTGGCGTCGGCGGCAAGATCCTCGGCGGAATAGTAATTGCAAAAAGTGTTGCATGATTAATTTGCAGAGCTGATCCATAGGCCTGCGTCGAGGAAGTGATATCGCCAAAATAAGTCTTACTATGCTCAAGCACCAGTGTCGTATCGCCAGGATGCATCTTTGGCCATTTAGACAAATCAAGTACCCAAGCATTGCCGTTAACCGTCAATTCCGGATCAACTCCCAGGACAAACACCCTCAACCGCCAGCTGATGCACGCCAGTCACCGGATCAATAACCGTATGTACCGCATCATACGCGCCATAAATCACTGGGTAGCCGTTATCTTTAATTACTGAATGGTCGTATTTTGGCGCGAAAACGTCGCACTCCACATCATTCACTTGACCCACTGCCTTGCTGTAAGTTGTATGCGAGCAATCCAATTCGCGAATCACCTGTGAAAACGTCGAGCCCGCCGAGGTCATTGCCTGGGTAACCTCACTGTTAAAAATTACCCCAACTATTGTTGTTATAAATACAGCATTTGCTGCAACAATCCTCGTCTTATTATTCATCCCTATCATTGTGCTACCACCGTTACAGTTACTGGCAGCGTATACGTGCCTGGTTTCTGATATGCAGGAATCGTCTGTTTCAAGGAAATATCCTGCAATTTAAACAGGCAGGTCAAACCACTGCTGCTCGAGGCGGTCGCTAGCGTAATAGCGTTAGCCGACGCCGTACCAGCTACGAACGCACCGCCCGCACCATACGATAAGCCAGCCGTCGTACAAGCCTGCCCCAGCGGCGTCGAACCAGACGCCGTAAACACGCTTGATGATAGGTCAACCGATAATTGCCCTTGGTCTGCATTAATGTTATTAAACGCATAATTGGCTGCGTCGCCAGTCTGCGCCCATTTAGCAGTTGGGCCGCCAGTTGCCGCCAATGAAACACTCCAACCCGTCGTCGATAAGCTATTCGCTACCTCAAGCTGCTGCGACGAGTTATTAGACAACTTAGCAGTCGTGGTACTCGCCGTTTTACTGGTTATTGCCGCTGAAAATCCAGTGGTCGGATTAGTTAACGTGGCATTAGCAGCATCTGCAAACCGAATATCCAACGAGCCGTCAGCAGTCTTGAACTCCGGATAATGCGAATAAGTATCAATGCTCGTCCCCGGCGCTACTGCCGTATCGGCCACCAAGCGAACACAATAATTCGTATTGCGCTCCAGGCCATTATCAGTCAGCGCCAAATCCCACAGGCCCGTCTCGCCGGCATTAATCTCGCGATTGTTCGTGAATGTCAGCTGCGCAGCGCTACCCGGGCGGACTATTGATTGATAGCTGTGACCAACACTAGTTGGCGGCAAACCTGGATTATTAGCCATTGCCGCAATCGCCGTCCCGTTATTCGGACCGGCTGCCGAGTACGCCAAAGCTGAGCCATTAGTCACATCTTGCCAACCCGCCGCCACTGCCTGGCACGTCGCCGCAGTCTTTTTGGCGTATTGGGCGCGGAGCTTCATGGCGTTAGCAGGAATGGTGGTGTTTTCTTTGGGAGCGTAGACGTGAGTAGGGACACCGGAATTAATGGTTGAATTGTTACCAAGCTGACCACTTGAATTACCCCCCCCAACAATATGCTTTATCATCAGAAGCGATAGCGCAAGTATGCGAACTGCCAGCAGAAATCTGCTTGATAGTCTTTCCGGCTAATACACCGGAAGTATTGACAGCGACAGGGACACCGGAATTAATGGTTGAATTGTTACCAAGCTGACCACTTGAATTACCCCCCCAACAATATGCTTTATCATCAGAAGCGATAGCGCAAGTAAACTCCGTACCGGCCGTTATCTGCTTAATTGTTTTCCCCGCTAGAACTCCAGTGGTACTGACAGGTGTAGGAGTAGAAATAACAAGAGATAGTGTGCTGCCATTACCTAACGCCCCCCTTGTACCACCCCCCCAACAATATGCTTTATCATCAGAAGCAATGACACAAAAATACGAATTACCGGCCGTTATCTGCTTAATTGTTTTCCCCGCTAGAACTCCAGTGGTACTGACAGGTGTAGGAGTAGAAGAGTTTTTTAAATTACCATTACCTAACTGTCCAAAGTTATTGCTACCCCAACAATATGATTTATCATCAGAAGCAATGACACAACTAGAAATACCACCTGAAGCTATCTGTTTAATTGTTTTACTCGCTAAAACACCTGCAGTATCAACAGCTACAGGAGTAAGAGAATTTACTGTATTATTGTTGCCGAGCTGACCAAAGCCATTATAGCCCCAACAATATGCTTTATCATCAGAAGCAATGACACAACTATGGTTACCGGCAGAAGACGGTTCTATTTGCTTAATTACTTTTCCTACTAGAGCACCACTAATTTTAACAGCTGAGGGAACAAGAGCGCTTGATGTATTACCGCTACCAATCTTACCATTGCTATTACTGCCCCAACAATATACTCTACCATCCAAAGCCACAGCACAGACGTAACCAAATCCACCTATTATATGTTTTGCGAGCATAAGATCTTCTTTATTCTCCACTCCCACCCGCATACGAAAACTAGCACCAGCCTGCGGCAGTACCGCTGCCGTATTATCAGCCGCCAACGGCGCACCAGGAGTAGCACTACTCGACGATTGATATAGACGATAATTCGCTTGATCAACCTTTACTTGCGACGATGACGCTGTCGGCATTAGCGCTTCAGTAGGGCGAGTTAGCCACTGCACCGCCATAATAACACCAATACCCAGCGCTAACAGACAGACCGCAGCATATGCCAAAACCGTCCGTTTGTGTCGTATTCTCAACCCAAGTTGCTCGCAATTACCCTCCACTTATACCTCGCCTGTCGCCTCAAGCAAAAATAGCTTAGACTGCTACCATTTTAGCACAAGCAACTTGCGCGCTCAACTGCCCGGACTAGATAATTTGACTGCCAAACTTCGCTAAAATCGCCATAATCACCAGCGCCGCCACCGAGGCCAGTACTAGCGTATCGTAACCCTGGTCAACAAACCGGCGCAAACCACGGTGTTCAATAATTTTGTTCAAAACATTGTGCCTGGTTAGTCCATAAAAAATCAGCAGCATACCCGCGTCCAGCGTCAAACACCACGGGCACAACGCGCCAATCTCAACATAACTCATGTAGAACATCCAACCAGCAAATAGCAAGCCCGCCACCGCGCCAAGCTGCGCTGCCTGCATAAACCACTTCGGGAACTTCGCGCCCGCTAGCAGCGCCACCGCAATTGTCACCATCACCGGCAGCGTCATCATACCAATAAAACTATTAGGAAAGCCAAGCGGCGCCGCCGACCAATGGTTCGCCACCGTCGAACAACTCATCGCCGCGTTCAAGTCACAGTTCAACACGGCATGCGAATTTTTAGCAAGCGTCAGCGATTCAATCGATAATACAAACGAAGCCAACAAGCCCAAGCCGCTACCAACCAGCATCAATAGCGCCGCCAATTGCTGGCGCTTTGACTCTTTGCCCGGCAGCCGCTTGCGCAACTTCTCAAACATAAAAACTTACCTCGCTAATCGTTGGCAGCGGCAGCCCGCGCCACATATTTTGCATCTGGCTATCAGCACTCAGCGCGATAATCGTCGGATACTCAACGATATCGTACGTCCGGCAAAAATCACTGCCCTCAGCCGAATCTGGGTCAATTTCCTCAATCGTGTGCCCTGTCTGCCGATTAAAGTCATGCAAAAAATCTATAACTCGGCGCGCGTAATCGCTTTCCGCCCGATACACTACGACTACCCGCATTATTCCTGCCCTTTCTGGCGGCGCTGCTCTAATATTTTGACGAAATCATCCAACGTCTTGAACTTTTGAAATACGCTAGCAAAGCGCACATATGCGACTTCGTTACGTTTTGCTAGCTCGTCAAGTACAAACTCGCCAATCAAACGAGATTCAATTTCGCTCTCGCCCAAGCTATGCGCGCGATCTTCCACGGCATCGATTATTTCCTCCAGTTCAACTTCCGATTTGAAGAACTTACCAACTGAACGGCGGATAGAATTGGCTAACTTTGCCCGCTCAAACAATTCGCGAGCTCCGCTAGATTTAATAACTGCCAAATTCGGACGTTCGATTCGCTCATACGTCGTAAAACGCTTGCCATCGGGGGTTTCTCGGCGGCGGCGAATCGTAATACCGTCAGCCGATTCTCTCGACTCTAGTACGCGACTGTTGCCGATCTTGATCCCTTTCATTTAGTCCTCGTCGTTATGCTTATTTTTTCGGCGACGCCGCAAAAAGGCTGGCGTATCATCTTCGTCATCCTCATCAACCGAACTGCCCCATATATCTGCTGTATCCTCGCTAGCAAATTGTGCTGCTGCCGACTGATGCGATAAGTCCATATCAATGTCATCGACAGCTTCGCTAATTGATTGCGTTTGAACAGCTGGCGCTTGTTCTACTAGCGCCGTCAATTCCTCTGCCTGCTGCTGGTAGTATGCATTATCAAAGCCAGTCGCGATCACGGTGATAATTAACTCGTCTTCTAATTCTGGCTTCAAGGTGGCACCGAATATAATATTAGCATCTGGGCTAACAGCACTCGTGATGATCTCAGCAGCTTCTTGAATTTCAGCCATACTCATATCGTAACCGCCAGTGACATTAAAGAGTACACCCTTAGCACCATCAATCGATACCTCAATCAGCGGCGATTCAATTGCTTGCTGTGCTGCTTGTGCCGCCCGGCCTTCACCACTAGCCCGGCCGATACCCATTAACGCTGATCCAGCATTACTCATGATAGCTTTGACATCAGCAAAGTCGAGATTAATCAAACCATGCTCAGTTATCAGCTCTGAAATACCCTGCACACCTTGGCGCAGTACATCATCGGCAATCTTGAAAGTCTCAAGCAACGGCGTCCGCCGGTCAATGGTTTGCAGCAGTCGATCATTCGGGATAGAAATTAGCGTATCGACTTGCCGACCCAGTTGAGCAATCGCCCACTCAGCATTAGCCCGACGCTTTTCACCTTCGAAACTAAACGGCTTGGTAGCCACGCCAACAGTCAAAATACCGAGATCACGCGCTACTTCAGCTACCACATGACCCGCTCCCGAGCCAGTTCCACCGCCAGCACCAATCGTCACAAACACCATATCGGCTCCCTCTAGCGATTCGCGAATTTCATCAATCGACTCGCGGGCTGCCGCTTCACCAACGGCTGGATCGGCACCAGCTCCCAAACCATTCGTGGTATTATGGCCCAAGTGAATTTTGACATCAGCTTTTGAATTATGCAAAGCCTGCGCGTCTGTATTCATAGCTATAAACTGGACGCCATTTAGCCCTGCGTCTTTCATACGGTTAACCGCCGAACCGCCGGCGCCGCCGACGCCAACGACTTTGATGCTTGCGAATGTTTGGATTTCGCTCGGTTTTACCTCTGGCATTACAACTCCTTACCCCTTATTCTCTGGATCTTATTTCTAGTATATCACCTATGGCCGAAACCTGTTAAATAGCGAACGGAAAAGCCCGCCTTTACTGCCCGACTTGCTAGAATCAACCGCAGCACTATGATAGCCGTCAGGATTAATATCAACCAACATTAAGCCAATTGCCGCCGCAAATTCAGGTTTATCAACATTATCGACCACGCCGCCATAACCCTTAGCTTTACCTTTACGAACAGCTACACCGAGCTGGGCTTTGGCAAATTCAACGATACCTTTCATATTAGCTGTCCCGCCCGTTAGGACAGCACCGCTCGGCAGGCGTCCGGCACGACCAGCTTTCTTCAATTCTTTGTTAACCGCTTCAAAAATCTCTTCTAACCGCGCCTCAACAATTTCATCAATATCGGCAATATCAAATTCTAGACTCTCGCCATCATGTTTAATCGAAACTTTGCTAGATTTGTTGCGGTTAGTGGCCGATGCATGTTTTAGCTTTACTTCTTCAGCTATTTCTGGATCAATTTTCAGTCCAATCGCCAAGTCGTTCGTTATATTAATGCCGCCATACGGTACCACGCCAATATATTGCAGATCACCCTCTTCATAGATTGCTACGCCAGTAGTCGCCCCACCGAGATCGATCACTGCCACGCCATTTTCCATCTGAGAATCGTCTAGCACAGCCTTAGCCGCTGCCATCACCGACGGTACCACGTCATTCGGCCGCACAGTAGCGCCCTCAACCGCCTTTTCGAGATTTACTACATACGGCGCCATCGCCGACACCACATTAGCGCTAATCTCGAGGCGCGTGCCCGTCATGCCTAGCGGGTTCTTAACTCCGCCCTGCCCGTCAATCGTGTAGCTAAACGGTACGACTTTCAATATTTTGCGGTTAGCTGGTACTTTGCCAGTCGTTGCAACATCTTCTATACGATAAAGATCATCTTCGTTAACTTCGTGGTCAGCCATACCAACGGCAATCATACCGTCAGTACGCGTACTCATAATGTGCGAACCATTTATACTAACAGTCGCATCATTGACTTGGTAGCCGCTCATTCGCTCAGCATCGCCCAGAGCCTTATCAATCGCCTCGGACGGTCCGTTCAAGTTCGAGACCGAACCTTTGCGCATACCACTGTTCGGGTATTCGCCAACGCCAACGATTGTCGGCGTGCCAGTCGTCGTATCTACATGCCCGACCACGCACCGAATCATCGTAGTTCCGACATCTATACCAACTGCATATCGAGATTGTTCTTGCATATAGGGATATTATAGCATAACCCGTATAGTTATTTACAACTGCGTAATAATTTCAGCGCCGTTTTCGGTAATCAAAACTGTGTGTTCAAAGTGTGCAGCCAAACTACCATCGCGCGTACGAATCGTCCAACCGTCATCTTTATCAGTAACAATTTTCTCGCCGCCCAGCGTCGCCATCGGTTCGATAGCAATCGTATCGCCCGGGTGTAGCAGTACGCCAGTGTGTTTGCGGCCGTAGTTCGGCACATCTGGCGACATATGCATTTTCAAACCGACACCGTGCCCAACTAATTCACGGATAATTCCTAATTTGCCATCTTTCAAAACTTTTTCAATCGCAGCTGCGATGTCGCCAGTACGAACATCGCCTTTAATTGCATCAATCCCGGCATACAAACTTCTCTCGGTGGTCGTTAACAGGTGTTTGACTGCACCTTTCGGCTTATCGTCAACCACCATCGTGAAAGCGCTATCTGTCTTCATATCTTTATAAGTAATCACCAAGTCAAAACTCACCACATCGCCCTTTTGAAAGATATAATCGCTCGCCGGACTATGCACGATTTCGTCGTTAGTACTGATACAAATAACCCCCGGGAAGTTCACCTCATCTGTTTTGTAAGTCGCCGAAGCGCCATATTCTTTTATCTTGCCGTCAACGAACGCATCAATATCTTTCTCGCTCATACCAGCATGAATATAATCGCGAATATCCTGGAAAATCTGCGCTAATTTCTTGCCGCCATCGCGCATAGCCTGAATTTGCTCAGGAGTTTTCTCGCCAGTAATTAAACGATCCTGCATGCTTGCAGCTCCTCCATAATCCGATCGTGAACCTGCCCAACCGTACCTGTTCCGTCGAGATGCGCAATATTAACTCCATGCTCTGTCAAATAATCAAGCACTGGATACATCTCGTGCCGATAAATCCGCAAACGCTCGTCAATTACCTCGGGCGTATCGTCGATACGGCCGCGTACCTTCAGGCGGTGCAGCAACTCAGCACGCGGCACCTCCAAGACAATCACCAACGCAACGTCCCGGCCATGCTCAGGACGATGCTCAATCAACCATTTTGCTTGTGCTAATTGCCGCGGATAACCGTCTAGCACCACGCGATCGATATCTTTGGCTCGGCCTAGCGCTTCACCGATTAGTTTATTCACCTTTTCTGGATCAACCAAGCCGCCAGTCCGCATCTGCGCAAATAACTCAGGATCACGCGTGTCGCGTAGCAGCTGGCCCGCGCTCAACCAGCGCCAGCCATTACGCGCTGCCAGCATTTGCCCTTGGACACTTTTACCTGCGCCAGCCGGGCCAAAAAATACAATCATGATACCTTCTTTCTGTTAATTCAACTTTTGTTTTACAATACGAGCAATCGCCGCACCATCCGCCGCGTTGCCAACTTGCTTTTTAACTGCGCCAATAACCTGGCCCATTGCCTGCGGCCCAGTTACGCTAAGTTCGGCTATTTTCGCCTCGATAATCGCCGCCAGCTCAGTTTCATCTAGCTGTTTCGGCAAATATGCCTGCAGAATTTCAATTTCCCGCTCTTCTGGTTCGGCCAAATCTGGACGGTTGTTATCGCGGTAGATTTTAGCCGATTCGTTGCGTTTTTTAACTTCGCGAGCAACGACTTTTTCGATTTCTTCATCGCTCAAGCCTTCATCGCGCTTGCCTAGCTTAACCTCTTCATCCAGAATTGCTGCCGTCAGATTACGCAGCGTCTCGCCAACAAAACGATCGCCGCTAAGTAAAGCGGCTTTCATTTCATCTTTAATTCGCGCCTTCAGCGCCATTGGCTAGCGAACTCCCAAACGCAACTTCTGCGTCTTTTCCGCCTTGCGCATACGGCGAACAATTGCCCTGCTGCGCCGTACTGTTTTGCTA
This sequence comes from uncultured Candidatus Saccharibacteria bacterium, assembly GCA_963519435.1. GTDB lineage: Bacteria > Patescibacteriota > Saccharimonadia > Saccharimonadales > Saccharimonadaceae > Saccharimonas. The sequence goes on from CAUQMT010000002.1 coordinate 151,415, forward strand.
ATCGGTTTTTCAAAGCGCATTGACGCTCTGGCTTTCTGCATCACGCCGCTTTGCAAAAGCCGGCGGTTGAAACGGCGAAGAACGTTTTCATTCGCCTCTTTCTCGTCTTTACGTGTAACTCGTACCATATCGTTATGCATTATATCAGATGAGGAATACTTTTGCAAAGCAAAATTTTACCCGGCCAAGTATCAATCCAGCAAAATAATATGCAACAGCCGCCCCTCAACCGTCCGCACCCCCTGCCATTCATTGACAGTTGGCTGGAACCACGCCACCACCTCGTCGCCTGTCTCGCGGAAGAATTCCTCTGGCGCGTTGAATGACAGCATCTGCAACACTTTACTATTTTTATCACGCAGCGCTAATTTAACGTGTTGCCCGTCCGCGCCCATTCGTCGCATGCTCAAAACTGATGCCCTGGTAATTTTTAGCACTGGTTCGGGATTACCATTGCCAAATGGCTCCATTTTCGCTAGATTTGCCACCAATTCCTCATCAATTTCCGAAAAATCATCAATTTCTACATCAGCTCGCGGCAGCAAATATCGCTCTTGGTTTGTAAGCTGCAGCGAATCATAAAACTCATTCACGCGACGACGAAAATCACCAATCTTTTCAGTCTCCAGCGTCACGCCCGCCGCCGCTCCATGCCCGCCGCCTTTGATAATAATATCGTCCGCCGCCCGCACTGCATCGGCCGCTGAAAAATCACCAAAACTGCGCGCCGAACCCGTTGCTTCCTCGCCGCGCTCGCCAATGATAAATACCGGCTTTTTATATTTCTCCACCAGCTTCGACGCCACAATGCCGATAACGCCGTGATTCCAGCCATCACTACTGACCACCAGCACCCGATCATCAGCCAACTGCTCGGCTTGTACACACGCTTCCTCAAAAATCGCATCCTGGATAATGCGCCGCTTACCGTTCAATTCCTCCAACTTCTCACTCGCCTCTAGCGCCACCAGTCCATCACGTGCCACCAACATGTCCAGCGCGTGCTGCGCCGTCTCCAGCCGACCCGCCGCATTCATGCGTGGGCCCAAGCCAAACCCCAGATGCCTGGCATTGACCTGCTCTGGTTCAATACCTGCCACCGCCATCAACGCTTTCAGTCCTGGACGTTGTTGTTTTTTCAACACTTCTAAGCCCCAATAGACGTTCGCCCGATTTTCATCCGCCAACGTCACTATATCGCATACCGTCCCCAGTGCTACCAAATCCAGCAGCCACTTTTCATAGCCATCAGGTAGGCCGTCCAGTTCAGTCTGCAGTGCCTGTACTAGTTTAAACGCCACGCCCGCACCACACAAATCACGAAATGGATAAGTATGTCCCGGAAACTTCGGATTCACCGCTGCCACACTCGGCGGCGGAGTCTCGGCCACGTTGTGATGATCCGTCACCACCGTATCAATCCCTAGGTTGGTGGCATACGCAATCTCCGCATGACACAAACTGCCGGTATCGACTGTCACGATCAAATCCGCTCCCATATCGCGCACCTTGTCCACCGCACCCATGGTCATGCCATAACCCTCAACAAAACGGTTCGGAATGAAAGCATCGACGTCCTCAAAACCAAACTTACCAAAGGCATCCAGCAGCAGCGCCGTAGCGCTCAGTCCGTCAATGTCATAATCGCCGTAAATAACAATTTTTTCGCCCTGCTCCCGCGCCTGTTTCAACCGCGCCACTGCCTTTTTCATGTCTGGCAGCAAAAACGGATCATGTTTCACCGCCATATAATCTGGCTGCAAAAAAGCCTGGCGCGCTGCCCGCGTCATCAGACCGCGCGCCGTCAAAATCTGCTCGAATAAGGTCATCTACTAATCTCGGAAGTTGTACGTTTCGGCCGATTGCTATTAGCGTGCTGCTGCGACTTAATGACAATACTTTGCAATTCTTTGAAAATCGGGAATTGTTTATTAGTCGAGTAAATCCGTGTATTACCCTGCTTTTCGGCATGCAAAAAACCGACCTTTTCCAGCCGGCGCAATTCGCGCTGGATGTTGCCGGGGTCTTCCTTAATCAGCTTAGCCAAACCGCGGACATGCGTCCGAAAATCTGGATATTTGGCATAGACGACAACTATCTTACGACGCACCCGCGAGGTAATGAATACATCAAGCATCTAGCCAAGCCCCTTTCTTCCAGTTTAGTTTGTTCTGTTGCTTTTTATTCTACATTCTTTTCATAACCAATTCAAGACCATTTATCGCCAATTCAATATGATTTGGCTAATCTTATCAATTGATTGCTGTAGTGTTGGCACATTGTTATCTTCATAATAATGATCAACTCCCAAGAAATTCTCTTTAACGTCCAGCAAATGTAGCTCATCAGCAGTAATGTGCAGCCGATCAACCACTGCCACCGACGCCACTGGCGATGCTACCACCAACCGCAGAATCCTAATCGGCTTCAAGAAGTCTAAAGCCACTCCAACGCTAGCAGTATTAGCAAAGCCATCCGATACCAGCACCACCACGCGATCTTTCAGCATATCTTTATCGACTGTACCGCCATCGCCGATCAAGCGATTGAGACTACTATATGTTTCGCGTCTCTTCTCGGCCAAATAGCCATGAAATTCGCTCGTATACTCATCAATCTCGCCTGCCGAAAATTCATCATTATATGTGAAATCGCCAGTTTGCGACACCGCTCCAAAATTCATTCCTTCGCCTGGTATCTCGATATCCTGCGATACCAACAACATCAACACGCAGTGCAGTTGCGCCGCAATTTGCTCGCCCACCACTACGCCGCCGTTGCTTAGCGCTACCACAGCGCAGTTTTCGTAGCGATATTTGGCTACCAATTGATCAGCCAAAATCTTTCCTGCTTGCGATCTACTCTCGAAATACATATGCTTATAGTAGCGTGTTAAATTGCCGTAGACAAGGTATAATTAGGCGATGCATTATTATGAAGTAGCGCCCACCAAAATCGTTAAAGCCGACGCTTGCGTATTCACTTACAGCAGCCAGCAACCTCTGGCTATCGGCGCTGTTGTCATTATATCAATCGGTCAGCAATTGCTCACCGGTATAGTTGTAAAAAAAACAACTAAACCTGATTTTGCTACAAAAGAAATTACAACAATCCTCGATCTACTCCCGTTACCACACCCATTGTTGCAAACTGCACAATGGATGAGTAATTACTACATCGCTCATCTGGCATTAGTTTTACAAACCATCTTGCCAAGCGGCCTCACCAAGAAACGCCGCACTCTAAGCCCAAACAGCACTGCAACAACACGAAGAGATAGAACACATTTTGTACTCAACAAAGACCAGTCGGCCGCCATTGACAACCTGCTAAACACCAAAAGCGGCACCGTTATTCTGCACGGCGTCACTGGCAGCGGCAAAACCGCCGTCTACATTGAATACGCCAAGAGGCTGATTGCTACCGGCAAATCTGTCATCGTAATTGTTCCAGAAATTGCCTTAACCGCTCAGCTAATCGCCGAATTTCAACACTCTTTTCCTAGCCTCATCACCACGCATTCGCAACAAACCGAAGCCCAGCGCCACCACGCTTGGCTGCAAGCACTCAATGCTACCCAGCCAAATGTCGTTATTGGTCCGCGCTCAGCCTTGTTTATGCCATTTAATAACATCGGCGCGATCATTATCGACGAAGCTCACGAACCAGCACTCAAACAAGACCAAACACCGCGCTACTCTGCCTTGCGGACAGCCGCTATTCTAGCCCGGTATCACCATGCTACCGTAGTACAAGGTTCAGCCACGCCGCTGGTCAGCGAATATTACCTCGCTGCCAAAACTGGCCGGCCCATCATCAATTTACCAGCCCGCGCCAACCCAAATATCATCACTCCCTCTATAAACGTTGTGGATATGACATCGAAAAACGGCTTTTTGCGGCACCGTTTTCTATCCGACTTATTAATAAATACTATTAATCAGAATCTCGAAAACAACAAACAAACGCTAATTTACCACAATCGCCGCGGCACCGCCAGCACCACTCTTTGTCAGAACTGCGGCTGGAGCGCTTTATGCCCGCGCTGCTTTATTCCAATGACTTTGCACGCCGACCAGCACGCGCTAATTTGCCACATTTGCGGATACCGCGAACGCGTGCCCACCGCCTGTCCTGATTGTGGCAGCACTGATATTGTCCACAAAGGCATCGGCACCAAACTGATTGAGAGCGAACTGCAAAAGCTCTTCCCGCAGGCCGCCATCGCCCGCTTTGACGGCGACATCACCAGCAAAAATAGCCTCAATCAGCGCTATCAAGAACTCTACGACGGACATATCGATATCATCATTGGCACCCAAGTTGTCGCCAAAGGCCTCGACCTACCCCGCCTGGCCACAGTCGGTATTATTCAAGCTGACGCCGGCCTAGCACTGCCTGATTTCACTACGCGCGAACGCACTTTCCAGCTGCTCGCCCAAGTCATCGGCCGAGTCGGCCGCAACGACCAGCCAACATCAGTTGTCGTCCAGACCTACCAGCCGCAAAACCCTACCATCGTTCAGGGCATTCGCCAAGATTACACCAGCTTCTACGCCAGCGAACTAGCCGAACGCCGCCGCAGCGGCTTTCCGCCGTTTGTTTACCTCCTCAAATTAACCTGCATTTACAAAACCGAAGCCACCGCCATCCGCAATTCCCAAAAATTCGCCGCCAAACTCCGCAGCGAATACCCCGATACTACATTCTTTGGGCCGACGCCAGCTTTCTACGAGCGAGTCCGCGACACCTACCGCTGGCAAATTGTCGTCAAGTCAACTAACCGCGCCAAACTGCTCGCCATCGCCAGCCAATTACCCCGAACACACTGGCAATACGACATCGATCCAGCAAATCTGTTATAATATAAAGTTGTGAAGAAAGAAGCTATCATTACCCTGCCAAATCCGCACCTGCGCCAGAAATCGCAGCGAGTTCATGTCGTCTCTGACGAAACCCGCCAGCTCATCAAAGATATGACTGACGCCAGTATCGACTGGGAGAATTCCCGGCCGCACGAAATTAGCGCTGCCCTGGCTGCCGTGCAAATCGACCGCCTCGAGCGCGTTGTTATCGTTCGCGCCGATTTCGAGGACAAAGACAACCAAGAATTTATCCCGCTAATCAATCCGGAAATAGTCAAGTACGAAGGCGAAATCACCTACGATTACGAAGGCTGCCTCAGCGTCAAGGATTTTTATGGCAAAGTTCCCCGCTACAGCAAAATCCGCGTTAAAGCCACCAATATCGACGGCGACGAAATCCGCATCAAGGCCAACGGCTTTCTGGCGCGCGTCTTGCAGCACGAAATCGACCACTGCAACGGCATCGTTTTCGTCGACCACATTCGCGACGATCACCAGGCTTTTTACCGCTTAAACGACGAAGGCGAGCTCGATCCGCTCGACTACGAAAGATATGTCAAAGACAACGCCGACCTCTGGGATTAGCCGCCAGCCGATAGTATTCTTCGGCACCGAAGACTTTAGCTTATATAGCCTGCGCGCACTCGTTGAAGCTGGCTTTAATATCGTAGCCGTTATCACCAAGCCAGATTCCCGCCGCGGCCGCAGCAACAAGCTTATCCAGCCTGCTGTCAAACAATTCGCTAGCCAGCACCACATTCCAGTCTGGCAGCCAAACCGGCTAAAAGATATCATAAGTGATATAAAAAATATTACGCCGCGGCCAACTGGCGTCTTGGTTAGCTACGGCAAAATTATCCCGCAAACAATCATCGACCTGTTTCAGCCTGGTATCATCAACGTTCATCCGTCGCTGCTGCCAAAATACCGCGGCCCATCGCCCATCGAATCAGCTATCGCTAACAGAGATAAAATCACTGGTGTAACCATCATGCAGTTAGAGCAAGCGATGGATGCCGGCCCGATATACTACCAAGAAACTTACCCGCTAGACTTTACCGAGACCCAGCCCGAGCTCTACCAAACCCTCGGCCAGCTCGGCGCGCAATTATTAACACAGAAGTTACCTGACATCATAAACGGTATACTGCAGCCAACACCACAAGACAATAGCCGCGCCACCTATTGCTCGCTGCTCAGCAAAGACGACAGCCGCCTCGATCTGCAACAGCTAACCGCAGACCAAGCGGAAGCCAAAATTCGCGCCCACCTGACTTATCCGCGTTCGCGCCTAAAAGTCGACCAATATGACCTAATCATCACCAAAGCCCGCGCCGTCTCTACTCCAGAAACACCGCTTGACATCAAATGCGCCGACGGCACCTACCTAGCAATTGACGAACTAATCGCCCCTAGCGGCAAAACTATCAGTGCCGACGCTTTCTTGCGCGGCTACCCGCTGCAAAGATAGCCGCAACCGTCAACCACGACAATTGCAATCGCAAGCACCTAAATCCCAACCGCGGCCGTAGCCTATGCTCCCGCGTCGCCTAGAAGAATCATATCGCGGTTGGCGATAACTTCTTCCTTGAGAGCTTTGACCGTTTGCATCACCACCTCGCGATAGTTCGGACGATGCTGGCCCAACCACTTCAGCGATGCGTACTCTGCTAGTATCGCATTTTGCGGCACGTTGGCTGGCGCATTAGCTTTCAATTGTACATAAATCTGATCATTTTCGAAATCCGGCGCGTTAGCATCCAGCCAGGACGTCACCCGCACCATATCGCGATCCATAAAGCTCTCAAACTCTGCCAGCTGCATCTCGCTCAAACCCTCGCTAAGCTGCAAACCAACACGCAGCTCTAGCTGCTCGCGAAAGTGGTCGAGAAACAGTTTTTTCTGGTCGTCTGGCAAGCTGCCCAGACCCACCTCTTCGAGAAACTTATCGTCTAATTGAAACATTTCACCCCCTCTTGCCTATGCATTTAGTATACCGATTATAGCGCTGCTACGCAATACCGAGCTGCTCATTGACAGCGCGGCGCATATCGGCCAATTCTTCGACGTATTCATTCATGACTTCTTGCATGATTTTGCCGTAATCTGGCACAGCATAGCGCATCCATAGCGCAGACGCGTAGAAACTCATCGCATCTTCGTCAGTTTCGAACAATTCACGGATAGCCTGGTAATCCTGGCGGCTAGCATAATCACCATGAAACTCAGCCAACCAGCGCCGCGTGCGGTCTGGGTTACTATTGACATCTTCGAATTCTAGCGCTTCTTGTTTGGATAATCGCGCCAAAAGCTGCTCGGACGCTCGCTTGTTTAGCTCCTTAGACATTTCGCGGCGATACTGTTCTTTTTTCTCTTCCGACAGCATCGCGACATTATAGCCAGCAGCTGCCAACACATTATCATCAATATTAAACATTCGTACACCCTTTCTTTTCCATTGTTATTTCATTTATGCCGCCAGGTCATAGTTGTCCTTCATATATTTGGCCAGAGTCTCCAAAACTGTTGCTGTATCGCTATTGCCGTCTATCGACAGCCATTGGGTATCACCGTAGCCATGCCACTGGATATTATGGCCATCCCGCGCTGCAGCATCAGCTAATTCGTACAATTTAGATATAGCATTATTCTCGCCAAACTGATCAACCGCCCAATCCCACGGATATTCCCAGTTGCTAAACGAACCTGAGTTATCAATGTTTCTATCAGCAGTAGCTTGTTCAAGTCTATTATTAAGCTCTTCTATTCGTCGGTTTAGCTCATCAATTTTACCTTGGTACTCCCGTTCTACGGCGGCAGCAGCAGTATCCTCTCTATGGATAAATTCGTGAACATTTCTTTTAGCGCTATCCACAGCCTGGCCTACCGGTGTATGGTCGTGGAGCTGCTGGCCGACCCAGCGGCCGCCGATGCCGCCGACAGCACCGCCAGCGACCCTGCCGATACCTAGAGCTACCTTATGCTTACCAATACGTTCGTCTGTCTCTTTCGAGAGCCTATCACCAGCAGCATAGCTATCCTTGCGGGAAAGCTTCAACATCTTGTCGGCCATAAACTCTTGGCTGCGCTTCTTGCCCTCGGCTTTTTCTTTTATCCTAGCAAACTTATCATCGTCCACCAGCTGGCGCGAACCATTTTGCCCGCCGAGACCCCGCCTTATAGCATCCAAACGGACGCCGCGCCTGATCATCCGGTCGCCAATTGTCGCAGCAGCCGCACCAGCAACCATAGAGATGGGCCAGGTCACGCCGAATAGTCCGGTCAGCGCGCCAACAGCTGCACCCTTGACCAAACCGTGGCCAACTCCAACAGCTGCCGCTTTCAGGCTATTTTTGGTAGATTTTTCCATACCAATCCAGCTGCCAATCTTGGCCAAAATACGGTTGCGCAATTTGTCGCTTTCGCTCCTTAGGATTTCGTCTTTGCGTTCTTGTAATCGCTGGCCGAATATCTTGCGCTGCTCATCAAACATCTCATCAGACATTTGCTGCGCGATTTCGTCGTCTGTGCCCTGGTACTCGCCGTTCTGGCGCTTCGTTTCAACCTTTTGGCGCAAATAGGCCAAGACTTCCTTTTTCAAGGCTTTACCGGCCTCATCCAGCGCCTCGCGGCGCTTTTCGCGCTTGCGATTCTTGCCAGGCCCGCCGACCCAATGCATGATACTAAAGCGGAAGCCGCCGTCAGCTCTTTTGGACTCTTCCTTAGCCAAAAGCTCAGCATATGCATCAAGTTTCGCGGCGTACGGAGCATCTAGCTCTTCATTGAGCTCTGCAAGTTCCTTCTCTAACCTTTTTCTCTTTTGTTCTTTAGTTTCAGGGCCAGCAGCTGGGCCGGTTGGACCGTCTGGAATCGAGCCTTCTGGACCTTTAGCAGCAGCTGGGCCGGTTGGACCGTCTGGAATCGAGCCTTCTGGACCTTTAGCAGC
>CAUQMT010000003.1:0-128090 GCA_963519435.1 uncultured Candidatus Saccharibacteria bacterium
TGGTCCAGCCAGATTCAAACAGGGTTTCTCGTGCCCCGTCCTACTCGATAAAACACATATAAGGTCAGCGTCGTTTTTGCGTACACGGCTTTCACGTTCTCTGGCTAGCCATTCAAACTATTCTGCTAACCACGCTGTTTTCTCACCTTACCTACCGTCGATAGCCAGTAGTCGCAAACCAGATACCTCGAACGAATTCAAGTTCTCTGGCTTGGTCGTGTGTAATATCACAACCCCTTGTAAGCATTCGCCTATCAGCTTATTTGCCTGCGAACAGGCAAAAACTTATAAGGTTTGGGCTCTTCCCGTTTCGCTCGCCACTACTCCGAGAATCGTTATTTACTTTCTTTTCCTCATCCTACTAAGATGTTTCAGTTCAGATGGTTCCCGCCTCATGTCCTATGTATTCAGACAAGGGTAACACGACATGACTCGTGTTGGGTTTCCCCATTCGGAAATCTCCGGATCAAAGCTTGTTGACAGCTACCCGAAGCTTATCGCAGTCTTCCACGTCCTTCATCGGTAATATACGTCTAGGCATCCATTTAGCGCCCTTGAGTACCTTTTTATGCATTGACTTAACTAGTAATTGCTATCCGCAAACGATAATCTACCCTGCTAAATGAATAGCTCGCTATTATTTGGCCGGTATATCCGCAACTGCTATGCAATCACTTGCCGTCAATCTTTCTTTTACATCACTGAATTGTTAAGTAGCCTGCGTCCGTCTCGTTTCTATAAACTTGAACGCACATTTCGTCGCATCAACTAGAAGTTGATAACACTCGTCTGCGTTCAAGACGTGGTGGATTAGACTTTACTCATCATAACACTGCCAGACTGATTTGTCTACACTGTCATGCAAGCAAAATTGATGTTTTTTCGACCACAATCTCGCACATATGCCGTCGATCTTTGCCATTGGTTCATTACTGAACATCAGCTAACTGACAGTTGATTATAGCAGCTATCCCGTCCAATTACAATACCGAATTTATAAAAAATTACACAAAATAAAAACTTGCCTACCGGCAAGTCTAATGGTGGGCGGCGAGGGACTCGAACCCCCGACCCTCTCGGTGTAAACGAGATGCTCTAGCCAACTGAGCTAAGCGCCCATATGATCGAACAGATGATCATAAATGGTGGGCGATGAGGGACTTGAACCTCCGACCTCGTCATTATCAGTGACGCGCTCTAACCAGCTGAGCTAATCGCCCATATTTTGGTGGAGTGTCCTGGACCAAAAGCCCAGTCCACCCCATGCTTATAATGGTGGAGATACAGGGACTCAAACCCTGGACCCCCTGCTTGCAAAGCAGGTGCTCTAATCAACTGAGCTATATCCCCATTAAATTGTTAACAAACCATTAACTGTGTACATTTTACACTATGATTACGCGATTATCAAGTGTATACTATTAGGTATGGTATACGAATTTAGTTGGTTTTCATTTCTTATCGGAATAATAATTCTAATCTGCGGCGCTGCCTTGACAGTCTGGTATCAACAAATTGCTGACAACTTTGGCAGCGGCGTCGGCAGCTACGAGCGCTACCGTCTATGCGGACTGATAGCCTGCGCACTAGGATTTGTCGTTATGCTTAACCTGCATACACTTTTGCTAAAATTATTCTTCAGTTTATTCTTCAGCGGCATCTCGCGAGAATAGCGAGCGTAAACGTAATCTGCATTTAGCGGCTCTGCTTGCTATTGCTAGCAAGCTTTGTGCTTAGCGGCTAATTAATTGCGCATTTTGTGTTCTATCACCATGCATAATCAGGCTCGCTCACGCCGACCATCGCGTTCAACAACTCTTCTGGAGTAACAACTTTTAAACCGCCATAAATCGGATCCTGAAATTTATAGTACGGATCTACATAATAAACCAGCGCGACGTCTTTATTGTCTGGCGTAGCAATATAGCCCGCGCCAGCAACATTATGTTCAGCGTTTGCTATTCCAGGGTATATTTTGCCAGGATTAAAAGTATAATACATTGGATATCCGTCTTGAGTATTCTTTATGAGCCTGTGTTTAAATAGTTCAATTGATGCGCTATTAATTTCCCTCACCGTTTCAATCCGATAGCCAGCTTGATTAGTTTGAGGAAACTCATAACCGAACATATGCTTGTTAAGTATTCTTATGGCATCTCGATTATGCGTACCAAAAGGTTCATAGGTTCCCATCTCTCTAGCAAGCGTAAATTGATCTACAATTTTGCCTCTTGAAGCTAGCATCATACTTACTGTAGCTGGCGCACAAAAGTTCCAACGCTGCTGAATTTGTGTCGTCACGTTTAATTTATTCCTCTTGCCGATAGGAATGCCATATAATTTCTCTACTTCTTCTTTTGGCGAATTTGCCTGTGAAGCTTGGTTGTTGCTTGTCTGGGACTCTTTCCTTGCATTATGATCCGGCTGATCTTTTTTGGAATCATTCACTATTTCTGACTTGGCGCTACTAGCTTGAGTGTCTTTAGTTACGCTGCTCGGTCGCATCCTCGACGCCAAAACGGCAATTGATATAGCTAAAGTGCTAATAATCGCGATTACTATAATACTCTTCTTTTGTACAGCCATGGTCTTAATCTTAAGTATACAGCATTTATATCACCGAGAAACCAAAAGACCCCTGCTAACAGGGGTCATACATGGATTAACAACTTGATTGTGCAATCTATCTCAATCTGTGGTAAATTTTAGCCTTGCCCCTAAGGGCTGAATCCGAAAGCGAAATTTACTAAAACTTTCGAAAAGACCGACCTAGCTTCAAAGGCTGATTTCTCGAGCCTTTGGCATAACTCTCCCTAGAAAGGAGGTAATCCATCCGCACCTTCCGGTACGGATACCTTGTTACGACTTAACCCCAATCATGCCCCCCACCTTAGGCCGACGAATCGGACTTCGGGTGTTGGTCACTTTCATGGTTTGACGGGCGGTGTGTACAAGACCCGGGAACGTATTCACCGCAGCTTGCTGATCTGCGATTACTAGCGATTCCGACTTCATGGAGGCGAGTTTCAGCCTCCAATCCGAACTGGGACTAGCTTTGATGCGATTTGCTCCACCTCGCGGCTTCGCTGCGCATTGTACTAGCCATTGTATCGTGTTTCTAGCCCAGGACGTAAGGGAAATACTGACCTGACATCATCCCCTCCTTCCTCCCCGTTACCGGGGCAGTCCAACTAGAAAAATCCAACTAGTTGCAAGGGTTGCGCTCGTTGATGGACTTAACCAAACATCTCACGACACGAGCTGACGACGGCCATGCATCACCTGTCACAGGGTTCCAAAAGGCACAAATTGGTTTCCCAAAAATTCCCTGGATGTCAAGCCCTGGTAAGGTTCTTCGTTTATCATCGAATTAAAGAACACGATCCACCGCTTGTGCGGGTCCCCGTCAATTCCTTTATGTTTTAGCCTTGCGGCCGTACTCCACAGGCGGGATACTTAACGCGTTAGCTTCGCTACTGAAGGGGTCGATACCTCCAACAGCTAGTATCCATCGTTTACGGCGTGGACTACCCGGGTATCTAATCCGGTTCGCTCCCCACGCTTTCGTGCCTTAGCGTCAGAAATGGTCTAGTCACCTGCCTACGCCATTGGTGTTCCTTCTTATATCTACGGATTTCACTCCTACACAAGAAATTCCAGTGACCTCTACCACTCTCGAGTTTGCCAGTTCGAATAATAGTCTGTATGGTTGAGCCACCAGGTTTCACTATTCGCTTAACAAACCGCCTACGCAACTCTTTACGCCCAGTCACTCCGGATAACGCTCGGATCCTACGTATGACCGCGGCTGCTGGCACGTAGTTAGCCGATCCTTATTCATAAGTTACCGTCATATTCCTCACTTATAAAAGCAGTTTACAACCCGAAGGCCTTCATCCTGCACGCGGCGTTGCTCCATCAGGCTTTCGCCCATTGTGGAAGATTCCTCACTGCTGCCTCCCGTAGGAGTCTGGACCGTGTCTCAGTTCCAGTCTGGCTGATCATCCTCTCAGACCAGCTACGGATCGTCGGCTTGGTGAGCCATTACCTCACCAACTACCTAATCCGACGCGGGCCACTCCCAAAGCGGATAAATCCTTTAATCCGAAGATCATATGCGGTATTAGCTACCCTTTCGAGCAGTTATCCCTCACTTTGGGGTATGTTCCCACGCGTTACTCAGCCGTCCGCCGCTCGCCGCCAAGTAGTAAACTACTCGCGCTGCCGCTCGACTTGCATGTGTTAGGCACGCCGCCAGCGTTCATCCTGAGCCAGGATCAAACTCTCCATAAAGATGCTTCATTTGAAGCGTCTACTCAAAAATAGACTGACGATGATAATTGCACAATCAAATTGTTAAATTACTTAACCTGACTGCTAAGATGCAATTTGTAAGTTTACCTCTCGCAACCAGACTGTTCACTATTGTAGCGCTCTAACCTAATCAAGTCAACACCCTATCGCTAGTTTTTTGTAGCTAAAAATACAACGATACCCGCTAGTAAGCCAATTACAGCACCGACTACCACTTCCAAAGGAGTATGTCCCTTAGCGCTACGCGGCTTCGATACATCAAATTTCGAGATATCAATAACTTGCTTGATAGCCTCGCCCTGCTCGCCAACAGATCGCCGTACCATCAATGCGTCGTACATCACAATCGCTGCTAGAGCTAATGCCAAACCAAACAAACCACTGCCGACTCCGTCTTTCAAACCGATAATCGATACTAGCGACATCATCGTAGCACTATGAGCGCTTGGCATATTTCCCGATATGTACAGATGATCAAACACTTTCAAGGTACGCATCTTAATAGCAGCAACGACATACTTACCGCACTGCGCCATAGCCCAACCGACAGCAAAAGCTATTATATAAGGGGATACTACCATCCGCTATTTTTCTCCTTCGTCTGTATCACGTATAATCCCCATTGACGAAACTGTATCTCCGTCATTAATACGCATCACTCGAACACCCTGAGTAGTACGGCCAAGTGCTGGAATATCGTCAAGCGACACTCGGATAGTCTGTCCATTTTGACTAATCATAATTGCCTCAATCGCATCCTTCTCAAGCGTTTGAACAGCAACTATCGGACCAGTTTTTGCCGTAACAACAGCGGCCTTCACACCAACGCCGCCGCGGCGGTGACTCGGAAAATTAGCTACCTTGGTTACTTTGCCGAACCCGTTTGCGCTCATCACCAGCAATTTTTGATCAGCTGAAGTTACAATATCCATACCTACAACACTATCGTCCGTTCGTAGTCGCACACCACGAACACCGCGAGCAGCACGTCCCATCGGACGACACTCCTCCTCGCTAAAGCGAACCGCTTGTCCAGCTGAAGTCGAGATAATCACATCGTTCTTGCCAGTAGTTTGCTTGATCCAACGCAACTCATCGCCTTCATCCAAATTAATAGCAATTAAACCATTGGTGCGAATATTTGAATAGTCAGCAATCGCTGTCTTCTTGACTGTACCCTTGGTCGTCGCCATAAATAGGTAACCTTCATCAACATTTACATCTTTAGCTAGATTGATAATTGAAGTAATTTTTTCCTCTGGTTGCAGCTGCAATAAATTGACCGCTGCTACACCCTTCGCCGCTAAGCTAGCTGCCGGCACCTCGTAGGCCTTCAGACGAAACACTCTACCCCTGTTCGTGAAAAACAACAGCCAATCATGTGTTCCAGCTGGTACTAGCTGATCAATAACGTCTTCTTCTTTAGTGGTCATACCGCGTTTACCCTTGCCGCCGCGGTTTTGACGGCGATAATCGCTGGCCAAGGTGCGTTTGATGTAATTTTCCGTTGTCAACAGTACAACAGTATCCTCTTCTGGGATTAGTTCTTCATCACTAAACTTACCGACTTCGGTGTTGATAATTTTACTACAACGGTCATCGCCATATTTATCTTTAATTTCTAGTAATTCCTCTTTGATGATGCGAAGGATTTCGTTTTCGTCAGCCAAAACTTTTTCAAAATACGCAATCTTTTTCATTAACTCAGCTAGCTCATTCTCGATAGCTTCGCGTTCTAGACCCGTCAGTCGGCGCAATTGCATTGCCAGAATCGCCTTGGCCTGGATAACGCTCAGCGAGAACTTTTCGATGAGCGCCTTTTCGGCTTCATCTTGCGTCTTGCTAGCCCGGATGATTCTAATTACCTCGTCGATATTGTCCAGTGCAATTTTGTAACCTTCCAGGATATGCGCTCGCTCCTTAGCCTTGCGTAGCTCGTACTCTGTGCGGCGGCGTACCACTTGGCGGCGATGTTTAATAAACTCATTCAGAATATCATGCAAACCCAAAACGCGCGGCTGCAGACGTGTCGTATCGTCAGCACTCGGCACCAAAGCTAGCATATTGTAATGGAAGTTAGTCTGTAACGCCGTCAATTTGTATAATTGGTTAAGTACTTTCTTCGGATAAGAGTCTTTTTTGAGCTCAATAACTACTCGCACATTACCGCGAGCCGACTCATCGCGCAAAGCGCTAATCGCCGTAATCTTTTTCTCGTGCACCAAATCGGCAATTTTTTCGATAAGCGTTGCTTTATTCACGCCATAAGGCATCTCAGAAACTATAATTTGGTGACGGCCGCGTTTGGTTTCTTCAATGTTTGCCACTGCCCGTATCGTCACACTGCCGCGGCCGGTCGCATAAGCTTGGCGCATCGGCGCGCCACCATAAACCACCGCGCCAGTTGGGAAATCTGGCCCCTTGATACACTTCATAAGGTCATCAAGCGTTGCTTCTGGATTATCAATCAGTGTAACCGTTGCATCAACCACCTCGCCTAGATTATGCGTCGGAATATTAGTTGCCATACCGACAGCGATTCCAACCTGCCCATTCAATAGTAAATTCGGCAATTTAGCAGGCAAAACAATCGGTTCTTGGCGAGTAGAGTCATATGTATCGCGAAAATCAACCGTCTCTTTATCAATATCTGCCAAAAGCGACTCTGACACCCGAGTCATTTTTGCTTCGGTATAACGCATAGCTGCCGGCGGGTCGCCGTCCATTGAACCAAAGTTACCTTGGCCCTGAACCAACGGATAGCGCTCCACCCAATCTTGAGCCATACGCACCATCGCATCATAAATCGAGCTGTCGCCGTGCGGATGGTACTTACCCATCACTTCACCGACAATCTGCGCACTTTTCACGGTCTTAGCCGTCGGCCCGATACCCATTTTGTCCATTACGTACACAATACGGCGATGAACCGGCTTCATGCCATCGCGTACATCTGGCAAAGCACGATCGACTATGACCGACATTGAATACCGGATAAAACTATCCTCCATAACGTCTTCTACTGTTCGAATTTCTACAGACTTTGAATGGCTGACGTCGTTAGCTTGCTCGATAATCTCGCCTTCGACTGGTTTTTCTGACTCTGATTTCATATTCATATCCTTCTTCTCATCCATTTACACATCTAGCTCATCAAGACTGACTTTATTAGCGTTAGCTTGAATAAAATTCTTGCGCACTTCGACATCATCGCCCATTAACTTCGTAAAGATAGCATCAGCGCGCTCAGCATCCTCGAGCTTAACCTGTACCAGCACTCGATTTTCCGGGTTCATAGTCGTTTCCCAGAGTTGACTAGCATCCATTTCACCGAGGCCCTTATAGCGTTGTAGGGCCGACTCGCTCAGGCCAGCTTGTTTTGCCCGCGAATCGTTTAAATCAATCTGAACACCCTTCTCTTTGCGTGCCGCAATTAGCTCATCGTACCGCGCTTCAAGCGCCTCCTCATTATATAAATACTCTTGTTTGCTTTGAGATAATTTCAGCTTAAACAGTGGCGGTTTAGCTAGATATATGTGCCCGCCTTCCACAACTGGCCGCATATAGCGGAAGAAAAACGTCATTAGCAGCGTCGCGATGTGGCTACCATCGACATCGGCATCGGTCATGATAATAATTCTATGATAGCGCAATCCGCGAATATCAAAAGCATCGCCAATACCTACGCCTACCCCTTTGATCAAGCTCAAGATTTCTCGATTGGCATACATTTTGTCTAAGCGAGCCCGCTCGGTATTGAGCACTTTACCACGCAGAGGCAAAATCGCCTGCGTACGGCTATCGCGGCCAGTTTTTGCTGAACCGCCGGCCGAATCTCCCTCAACTATATACAATTCGCATTCCGACGGATCTTTACTAGAACAATCAGCTAATTTGCCAGGCAAACTAGCGCCGTCAAGCGCTCCTTTGCGAATTACATTATCCCGCGCTGCCCGCGCTGCCTTGCGTGCTCGCGCCGCCAACAAGGCTTTATTGATAATTTTTTTAGCAATAGCTGGATTTTCCTCTAGGTAATATGCGAAATATTCGTTCATTACTTGCTCGACATAGCGACGCACCTCTGGATTACCTAGTTTATTTTTAGTCTGACCCTCAAACTGCGGATCTGGCAATTTTACTAATATCACCGCTGTCAGGCCCTCGCGGATATCATCGCCAGTCAAGTTATCTTCTTTTTCTTTGAGCAGGCTATTTTTACGGGCATAATCATTGATTACCCTGGTAAGTGCTGACCTAAATCCGACCAAGTGCGTGCCGCCATCTGGCGTCAAAACGTTATTCGCAAACGGCTTAACGGTTTCGATGTAGGAATCGTTGTATTGTACTGCTATTTCGACAACCGAATCGCTGACTTGCTTATCGACATAGAATATCTCATCGCCAAGCACATCTTTACCCTTATTCAAATTCTTGACATAGCTCTTGATGCCACCCTCGAAGTAGAATGCCTGGCGCTCGTGAGTACGCTCATCATAAACAGAGGTATAAACACCTTTAGTTAGATATGCCTGATGGCGTAAATAATTTACCACCCATTTATAATCAAATTTAACTGTCTCCTTAAAGATTTCAGCATCTGGATAGAACGTGATACAGGTGCCATCTGGCCGATTGGTTTTTCCTATTTTCTTGAGCGGTACCACAGTTTTACCGCGAGAAAATTCGATACGATATAGCATACCACCCCTAACAACTTCAGCAATCAGCTTAGTAGATAGAGCGTTAACCACGCTAGAACCAACACCATGTAAACCGCTTGACACCTTGTAGCCGCCGCCGCCGAATTTACCGCCAGCATGCAACACAGTCAGGACTGTCTCAAGCGTACTAATGCCAGTCTTAGGGTGCTTATCTACTGGAATACCGCGACCATTATCAGTTACTGTCACGCCGCCATCCGCCAACAATCTCACATCAACTCGCGACCCATAACCAGCTATAGCTTCGTCTACCGAGTTGTCGGCGATTTCTTTAATTAAATGGTGTATACCATCATATCCCGTGCTGCCAATATACATTCCTGGACGTTTGCGTACTGGTTCGAGACCTTCAAGAACTTGGATCTGCGAACTATCATACGAACCATCATTTTTTTGTTTACTCATAACGAAATCACTCCCTATTTACAGTCACTCAGCTTGTCTATTAATACCCACATTATACCATAAAAAAAATTGTTCATTCAAGGTATTGCTGCGGTTGCCATAAGTATGATATTATAAAAGAGAGGAAAATATATCTCAAAATAACACAAAAAGGTAAGCAAAATGTTTAGAAAGCTAGTATCAAATCTCGCCTTTAGCCCCGCATTAGTCGGACAATTAGGTTTTTATGCAAAACGGTTACGCAAAGAAGAATCGGTGCGCAGATTAGGACTTATTTTTACAGCTTTTGCGCTCGTTGTACAGTTTTTTGCCGTATTTCAGGCACCAGAGCCAGCTACCGCTGCCGACGCTACTGATATGGTTTATGGCGGCGTATGGAGCAAACAAGCCTTACTAAGCACCTATGACAGCAACGTCAACAATATCCGCGACCTCTACGATGCCGTCGGTATTTCTCGCAGCGATATTGACCAAGCTGGTAATAATTTGGAGTATCACAGGAGCAACGAAGGCTTATATTCTTGGGGTATGAAACCTGTATTCGGTGCAAGCCAAGGTGAAGGCGGCTACACCGTAAAAACTGGCGGCGGTACGCGAACGTTTTACTACAGACCGCAGCGGCTTTGGGGTAACTCAGGCGCTTATTCAGCCTACGTGGCCCGTTCATCAAAGACAGGAATGTGGTTCGGAATTATGCGCAGCTGCGGCAACCTAATTACACTAACCGTCCCGCCAGCTCCCGCTTGCCCTCCTGGACAATCAGGGACCTATCCAAATTGCTACACTCCAATGTGTACTGTCCCCGGCAAGACTAACCTGCCTGCGAACGACCCGAGGTGCAAAGCTGACCCTGTCGCAGTATGTTCGTCGCTAGCAATCGTTAACAACAAGAATACCTACCAATACACCGCCTCCGGCAACACCAGCAATGGCGCTTCAATTACCGGTTATAGATTTGTTGTCTATCGAGATGGTAAACAATTAAAAACCATCGAAAGCAAGACTCTAACTGTCACCGACAAAGAAACTGCAGCTGGTAAATATACAGTTAAAGCTATTCTGAAAACATCTCTAGGCGACCGCACAAGTGATAGCTGTACCAAAGAATTTCAAATTGTAGAGCCAGCTAAGTGTCCGCAAAATCCTGCCTTGCTTGCCACAGACCCTAACTGTCAACCATGCCCAGGCGACACAACTTTGTGGATAAAAGATGCTAAGTGTAAAGAAGATATTATTCAAACAAAAACCGCCCAAAACACCTCGCAAGGCAACGCCGACGCTTCGACAACTACCGCCAAGGCGTCCGATCAAATTATTTACAAAATTACTGTGACTAACAAAGGATTGAAAGCTACCGATTACACCATCACCGAGAATCTCGCCGACGTCCTCCAATATGCTTCGCTAGAAAACAAAGGAGGAGCTACCTTAACCAAGGACACTTCTGGCAGCCAAGACACAGAAACTCTATTGGTATGGCCAAAAATCACGCTAAAGCCTGGTGAAACTCAAACTCGCGTATTCAGCGTGAAGCTCCAAAGCACGATCTCACCAAAAGCCACTGGCACCGGCAACCCTAATTCATACGACTGCAAGATGACCAATACTTTCGGCAATTCCGTGACCATTAATGTAGACTGTCCGGCACAAAAGCAAGCAATTGAACAAACTGTTGCTCAACTTCCACACACTGGACCCGGCGAAAACATGCTATTTGCCGGAATCACCTTCGCTGTTGTCGCATTCTTCTACGCACGATCGCGGCAGCTGAAAAAGGAAGTCCGCTTAATCCGTCGAGATTTTAACTCAGGCACTATATAAACTATAAGATTATATAAAACAAAGATGAGGTAGCTATCAATGAATAATGAAAAAATACCATCACTTAGCGATAAGCATGAAAAGCGGTACACTAGCTCTGAAGTAATCCATCGGAAAACTCAAGAGAATATTAACGCTAAAAATAAAACAGAGAAAGAAGCTAGCTCTGAAGCCTCTCAGGAACAGCTGAAAAAAGCACGCCATGAAGCCTTAAACCAAGCTAGAGAAATCGCCCAAGAACGTAAAGAAAACAAAATAAAAACCAATGAAGTCAGTCCAGAGAAGAAACGCCGCGGCCCTACCTCTAAACAAGAGCGCAAAGCCGCCTTCGACAAGACTATGACCGAGATTCAATCCGAAATGTCACCTGCCAGCAGAACTTTCAGTAAAGTTATTCATAACCCCGCCGTCGAAAAGAGCAGCGAAGTGATTGGTAATACTGTAGCACGTCCTAATGCCATATTGTCAGGGTCAGCTGCAGCTTTTATCGTTACAGCTGGTATATATTTAGTCGCTAAGCACTTCGGATATTCGCTATCTGGCACAGAGACCATTGCCACCTTCGTCTTAGGGTGGGTTATCGGCTTGATTTACGATTACATTCGCGTCCTAATATTTGGTAAATCCAAGTAACTCTTGCCAACTAACGTAATTTTATCGAAACTTCGCCGCTATTGTCGCTGTCGCGCATATTTAGAGTATTACTAGCAGACTGTTGTGGCGTCGAAATCGGACCATTATTTGCAATTGGCTCTGTCGGCAAATTGGTACTTTGCGTGACAGAATTAACATTAGGAGACTCACCAACTTGCGGCGGTACAGCAACTGCTGGCGGTACTTCACCAAGCTGTGACTGTGCCAAACTTATTGGATTATTTCGAGACGGCTGCTGCGGAAGCTGTTGTAGCTGTGGCTGGGCTGGCAAGGTACTGCTAGAAACACGAGAATAAGCATCGGTATAATTTTGAGATTGAGCGGGTCCAGCAGCCGCCACATTGCCAGTCGAAGGCATCGGCGGTTTGGTAACTGGTAGCGGCGAAGATACTGGATGCGGCGTAGTGCTATTTCTGCCGGTTACTTGCTTGCGTTTCGCTAACCATTCATCCAAAAAAGATGAACTACTACTCGGTGCTATTTTATTAGGAGCATTAGCAGCGGCTCCAGCTGTATTTTTCAACTGTTTATTATTTCCAGAAGATTGATTCATGCTAGTACGCGCCGCTATCTCACGCTCAACTTGAGCCCGCGGATGTCCGTATTTTGCAGCCGACAGTCTGCGCAAAGCATCGCCCAACTGAGCATTTTGGTGGCCCATCGGGGGAATCCATGCCATACTAAACGGCGCAGACGGCACACCTTCAATCTGGGCGACACAGACAGATTCAAAGTTTGGCAATTTCGTCAAATCTTCTGCATCAAACACTGGTGTATAGCGCTTAACCATAATTTCTGCGTCGGTTATACCAATCCGACCAGTGATAGTTGTACCAACGTTACCGAGAATAGCCTCGCGTAGTTCTTCCTTCAACTGTGTCATGAACTGATTAGCTAATACCAAGCTCAATCGATACTTGCGAGCCTCGCTCAAAATAGTCTCGAAGCTATCAGTCGCAAAGTTCTGAAACTCATCAACATACAGCGTAAAATCTTTGCGCTCATCCTCTGGAATCTTGGCCCGCGCCATCGCTGCAGCCTGAAACTTCATCACAAAGACAATACCAAGCAATTTAGAATTAAGATCGCCTAATTTACCTTTCGATAAGTTCACCAGCAAAATCTTGTTATTATTCATAATGTCTTGAAAGTCAAAGCCGCTTTTTGTCTGGCCAATAATATTACGCATAGCATCATTGCTAATAAACGGACCAAATTTAGCAATAACCCAGCTGATAACCTCGCCTGCCTCGCTTGATCGCTGCGATGCCGGAAACTCCTTTGTCCAAAAATCTAACACCTGCTGGTCGGTAACGTATTTCAGCTTGTTATTTCTGAAACTATCATCAACCAAGAGCTTCGGTATATCGACAAAAGTACCGCCCGCCGGATCGCTCATTAATAACAGCGCGCAGTTACGGAATATATGCTCCAAACGCGGACCAACGATACCAGTATGTCCTGGGTCATACAAACCATAAAGCATACCGATAGCCTCTTGCACCAAAAAGTCTTTTTGGTCTGGGTGGTCAAACTCAAACATATTCAGACCAATCGGATTGTCCATATCGCTTGGGTTGAAATAAATAATGTCTTCAACGCGCTCCTTTGGCACCTTTTCTAGCAAATGCTCCGCAAGGTCCCCGTGCGGATCAACTAGAGCAAAACCCCGCCCATCCAGCATATCTTGGTAGGCTAGATTTTCCTGCAAAACTGATTTACCAACACCCGTCTGTCCAATAATATGTATATGGCGCCGGCGGTCTTTATCGCTGAGCCTAATCGGCTTCTTAACACCGCGAAATTCGTTGTATCCTAACAGCAAACCAGTCTCCATCACCTGCGTCGGTCCATCGACTTGCTTACTCATCTGGCGCTTGACTTGCGAGCTTGGAATACTATTCTGATCTGGCAAATGAAAAATTGTCGCCAGCTCTACGCTATTTAATATATTCTTATTAACCTGCTGCGGGAAGAAACGAAAAATATAAGACGAAGTTAGTTCTTCAATGTTTTTTGCTAACGTGAATTTAAATCCGTTAAACGTCGGCGAATCAAATAATGCAAATGCTGCAACAATATTTTTCAATATTACCTGAGAACGGGCTGCTGTATTAGACGAAACAACAGCCCGTATCAGTACCTCGTATCCTGGGTAACGAGTTTTCTCTTGGATAGCATCAACGGTCGCCTGTTCGACAGAATTAAGCGGCTTTTTATCCTCTGGCTTTTTGTCGTCGCTCTCTGGCGGTTTCCATAGAGACTCCATAATTTCGCTCGGCGAGAAGAACACCGAAAGTCCGGTCTTTTTTTTGTCTTTGTCTTCTATGATTTTTTCAGAGACAGAAACTGCCGACTTGGCCCATCGCTCATTAGCTGGACGAATTAATATTTGGATACCTATACCATCTTCGCGAGTCGCTGCTGATAAAGCATTCAGCAATGCGCGCGACGCATCACGTTTAGATTCCATGTATGTTGCAATAGGATAAGCAAAGTTCTTCCTCAGAGTAAACTCGCCACCAATCGTACCGCTCATCTTACCGACCTTACTAAAAACAGTATGCTCCGACACCTCTTCTAGCCGAGCCGATGGATAGGCTGCTGCAATTGCCTGGCGAACTACCTCGGTGAGCACCGTAGGTACAACAGCATAATAGAACACCAAGCCATCGCGAGCCACTATTTCAAACGACAAATGCCTCTGCCCATAAATCTTGCTCTTAAAACCTTTAGTGGCAGTACTGGATATAATATTGTACATAACCTGAGCTTGCGACAACACTTCTTCCGTCAAATCTCGTTTATCACGCCCGTCGCTAACAATATCATCGCTAGCTGGCGGCAGATGAATTAATATCGGCACCATCTTAAGCCCGCGCTCATAGTTCTTCGCCTCACGAAGAGTATTACGATAGACCATAAACACGACAAAAGACCCTAGCCCGATCACCAAAGCTATTGCAAACAATGTTACAAGAGTGCCTATCCCGCCGCCAGACACTACCTAATCCTCTACTTTCCCTATTTCGCGCCCGTAGCGTTTCCTTATATATTCTATCTGAAGTTTGCCAATCTCAACCTCGCGACGATACGGGTCGTCTTTGGTCTCTGCGATAATTTTCTTAGCTTTATCAACCCACTCCTTTTCAATAAGGTCATCATCATTGGCTATCAGCGCTGCGACGTCATCAGATGTCGCAGACTGAGCAGCGCCAGGATCCACGGTTGGCTGAACTATAGGAATTGGCTGAGGTAGCACAATTTGAGGAACCGCATTAGCAACAGCCTCTGCAGAAGCAGCATTCATCACTTCTCTAGAAGTATTTTGCTTCTCAAGATTACCGCCATCTATGCCAAAAGTAGGTGTCTCGTAACTATTCTGCGGCAGCACCTCTCTCTGCACAGGAACTTGTTCTCTTATACCCGGTTCCATATTAAGTAAATTATACCATATGCGTTTACAATTTTTCTAGGCCTCAATCCTCACTTCACACGCTTCTGATGCCGAACATACAAAAGAGCCAACAATACAAAGAGCGTAATTAATACATATGTACCTGCTTGAATTTGTCCTATTGATTGCACAGCAACAATCACAGTCGGCGCCAACGCTAACACTGCACCATACATTAAGGTATACATGTCATCAGCACTCCGCTTAGACGGCTCAGAGTTATACTTACTCGCAATCTTGTTTATAAATAGAAGCAAGAGAGTCAATGTACAAGTAAGAAAAATATATATTAATATAAACACAACGACTACAATAGCCGGACCAACTTTAGACGGCGCGGTCGTCTGCGTTATCGCTAGCAACACCACTAACGACAAAAACATCAAAAATGCAATTAAGCGTTTATACATGATTTAAATAATAACACCTAGGAGGCAAAAGCAGCGTCACAATATAACGAAGCACCTTTGTAAACAACTATTAGGGTCGCTGCAACAACTGCTTTTTGCCCGATTGACCGCTCGCACTTAGCGAGCAAAAGACTTGCGATCGCGCGGACCTGCACCACACACCTGATGGTCACTGACATCGCAATCTCAAGGATTAATCAGGTGTGTAATGCGCGCACATATCGCGCGCTCAACGCTTTTGTTTAATAGGCGGAGCTTAGGTGGAACCACAATTATTTGGCGCCACCTAGTTTCCGTCGATTATTATGTAGGCTTATTTGGTTGGTATTGTTTTGCTTTTTTTGTTTTTCTAAAAGCTTACTCACACTATAGCAAATCAATGATAAAAAGTCAACATCTATCGTAATATAAATATTGTTATTTATACTACAGCTCACTATTTTATTATACGTACCTCTGTTATTATTGTAATGTTGCGTTTTTATCTACAGTGTAATAATTACAATGATAGCTATTTTATCAAGCTATTATTAATTATTTATTACAACAAATAGACTTTAGATTATATCGAATCTAAAAAATACAACACTATATCAGGCTCTACACTGCGAATTTAACTTATAACAACCAGCTAACTGCGATACATTTATACAAACTATTTTTCATTAAAATTCATTACACTATTTGTGTTCAAAGATCCTTTATATAATTAACGTTTATACAAAAACTAAGCAAAATCTTGAGTACATTTTATGGCATCCGAAATGCGACAACTATACATACGGCATGGCAAAAATTATATTAATGCCATTCCACGCGATGAAAAATCTACTATATAATCTATCCTGCAATGTACCGTATTTACAGCAAAATAATCCAGCAACAAACCAGAATCAGAGACAACCCAGCACGTCGAGCTATGTGCATGCAAGCAACAATATACTTTAGCTGCAAAAACAAAAATTCAACAACTTAATTCATAAGAATCCTTTTAATAGACACAACACAACTTACACGCAAATACGTAATATCTATTGGGCTAATAGCGCCAATGATTGATATCTAGTCGTCAAACTTCGTCTGCCAAAAAAATAGTCACCGTCAGTTTCAGTATCGCCTTCTATAACCTGTCTATGAAACCGGAAGAGCTTGGACTGAGCCCCCTTAGCCAATCGCTAACATTTGGACACGATAAGCATAGGATTATTTTTATTTTGCCGACGCCACATTTATGCTGCCAGCACCAGCTTAAGGTGCAGATTTCCTTGCCCCCGCATTCCTTACACGTTAGACCTCCCTGCACCTTACGATAAAATTTCTGGTGATAATTCTATTAAGCTATTCACCAGAAACACCCCTCTCTACATTCAGTCGCTAGTTGTGCTAACTTGATATTTTACAGAATTACAAATCAACATATCTATCGTATCGTTTCAAGGCATAAAACACATTTATTTGCTCTAATTATCCCGTTATCTAGTGTGGTATTTTTTACCTAGCAATCTTGCTAAAAAACATTGACACAAGCAGATTTTCACATTACTATAGAGATAGTTCCTGAATAAAAAAATTATACAGGAACCAGAAATAAACACTTCAGAAAACTCCACAACCATTAGAATGACTACTACTCGCAGGTAGTCATTCTTTTTTATCGCATAAATCAAAAAGAGCCCGAAAGGCTCTACAACAAACGATGTGGTGGAGCTGCCGGGTACTGCCCCCGGGTCCGCAGAGTAACCTGTTGTTTGTCTACGCACATAGTCTAACTCGTTAAATAATCGCTTATCCGCTCAAAGCTAGACAAAAATACGAACTAACGATCTGCTTAAAATCTTAATTAATGATATAGCAGAAATATCAATTAACCGATCTTGCTAGATATGATACACCTAGCCTATAGCAAGAGTCTAGGCGGATGCGGCTGCCAGTAATATTACGCAGCTAGCGCAAAGGCTGTCTGCCGTGGCATCAATGATGCAACAAACGCCTTCGCTTTGTTTGCAAAGTTTGCAACTATTAATTCTGATAACGTCAGAAGTCGGTACGCAAAACAACCTGTTAAATTCTCTACGTCGAACGCTATATCAGCCCCACGTTACTCTTGACATTATATCACTTATTTACATCATCCGTATAATATGATTAACTTTTAACTATATGGTCATGGCATCAACCGCTAAAATCCTTACGGTTTCACCCGTTGGATACGATGGCAGTATCGTAGAAGTAGAAAGTGACATATCAAATGGGCTGCCTAGTATACGCATAGTTGGTCTCGGCAATAAATCAATCGACGAATCTAAAGAACGAGTCCGCAGCGCCATCGTCAATTCTGGCCTAGAATACCCGACTAAACGTATCACCATCAACCTTGCACCTGCCGAAATTCCAAAGGAAGGTACACATTATGACCTACCTATCGCCTTGTCTATCTTGTTATCAGCCGGACAACTCCGCGAACAGGATGTTGCAAATTCTATATTCGCTGGCGAGCTAGCGCTCAACGGAGATATCCGCCCCACTAGCGGCGCTATCAATATCGCCGAAACCGCAAAAAAATCTGGTATTAATACTATATACTTACCCTCTAATAACGCTAATCAAGCGTCTCTCGTAGGCGGCATAAATATCATACCTGTAGATAATATCAAGCAGCTTTACCTACATTTAAAGAAAGAAAAAATCATCACCAAGGATGCTGTTTGTCCGCACATTTATTCAGAAGAAAGCGAGCCCAACAAACAAACCCTGATCGATGAAGTGGCTGGTCAAGAACAAGCAAAACGCGCCCTCATAATCGCAGCGGCAGGACATCATAATATATTGTTATCCGGACCTCCGGGAGCCGGAAAATCAATGCTAGCAAAAACCCTACCTAACCTACTACCTCCGCTCTCGCCTGAAGAAATGTTAGCGACCACAAAAATATACAGCATAGAGGGTTCCTCGACAGAATCTATTATCCGTCAGCGTCCGTTTCGTTCCCCGCACCACACAGCCAGCCAGACATCGCTTATCGGCGGCGGATCAAGCCCGAAACCTGGCGAGATTAGCCTAGCGCACCTAGGAGTACTTTACTTAGATGAAATACCTGAGTTCTCGCATTCTTCTATTGAAGCCCTGAGACAACCCCTGGAAGACAAGAAAGTTACTATTACCAGATCGCGTATGCGTGTCACCTACCCAGCCAACTTTATGCTAGTTGCTACCATGAACCCTTGTCCTTGCGGGTATTTTGGCGATCAAACCAAAGAATGCTCCTGCACTCCAGCGCAAATAGCTAATTATCAACGCAAGCTATCGGGTCCGCTTATAGATAGAATTGATTTAGTCGTACACGTCTCGCGCGTACCGAACAGTACATTGTCTTCGTATAATTCGTTGTCTTGTAAACAACACAAAACTGCATCAAACTTGATTCAGAGTGCCCTCAATATCCAATCGATAAGATACAATTGTAGCGATAAATACAACAGTAACTTAACAAATAGAGAAATAAATACGTTTGCTAAACTTGATGAGAAATCAAAAAATATGTTGTCGCAGGCTTCGGATAAACTGAGCTTGAGTCCGCGTAGCTACTTCAAAATCATCCGTGTCGCCCGCACTATTGCAGATCTAGACAATAGCACCAAAATACAAGCTGCACATATCGCAGAAGCTCTCCAATACCGATAACGAGCTTGATTTATTATCGGTAATTTGTTACCATGTACAGCGAGTATAGACTCAGTAAAACAACTGTTCTAAAGGAGAACTACGATTAATAATTCAACTCGCATAAATAACGCTATCCGCAGCAATGAGCTTCGCGTAATCGGGGCTGATGGTAAGCAGCTTGGCGTTATGTCTTTAAGAGAAGCTCTAGATATTGCACAAAAAGCAGGCGTTGATTTAGTAGAAATATCGCCTAAAGCTAACCCTCCTGTAGCTAAGATTGTTGATTGGGGAAAATATCAATATCAGAAGATGAAGGAGCAGCAAAAAGCACGGCGCAATAATAAAGCCAACGAGCTAAAGCAAATGCGATTTGGTTTGAAAATCGGTAGTAACGATCTAGAGATCAAGCTGCGCAAAATACGCGCTTTCTTGTCGGACGGACATAAAGTAAAAATCCTTATTTTCTTCCGCGGTCGAGAAATAGCCCATAAAAACTTAGGTTATGACTTGATAGACAAGATGATGGAACAGTTAAAAGACGAAGCTACGCTCGAGCAAAAACCAACGATGGCCGGGAGAAATCTCAGCATAGTAATAAGGAGTAAATAATGCCAAAAATGAAGACCCACAAGGGCACTGCTAAGCGCATAAAGCTAACCAGTACCGGCAAACTTACCCGTCGCCGCGCATTCGGGAACCACATGCTATCCAAAAAAAGCAAGTCGCGCAAGCGAAATATTAATACCAGCGCTATTATTAAAGGCGGCATAGCAAAAAACGTTAAGCGAGCATTGGGAGTCTAATATATGCGAGTCAAACGAGGAGTCGCCGCTTCGGCGAAACATAAGAAGACCTTAAAATTAGCCAAGGGAATGCAGCATAACCGTACCCGCAGCTTTCGCTTAGCTAAGCAAGCCGTGATTCGCGCCTTGCAGTACGCATATCGCGACCGACGCAACAAAAAGCGCGATCTGCGCAGCCTGTGGATTACTCGTATCAATGCAGCTGCCCGCCAAAATGGCACAACCTACGGTAAATTGATAGCAGGTCTTCGCGCGACCAACATTGAAATCAACCGTAAGGTCCTCGCTGACTTAGCCGTCAACGAGCCGGAAGCTTTTTCTGAGATCGTCAAAGAAGCAACAAAGCAATAAAAGTTCTTCTACTTAGAACTTAAGCCTAATAAAAGACCGCGAGATCAACTAGCGGTCTTTTATTAGGCTATCTATAAGCCGGGTTCTGTTATCGGTAATCATCTATCTAGGCTACACATTGCTGCACAGCTCAAGCGGATGTTAGTATTATCAAGCGAACAACTTATGCGATAATACACCTTGCAGCTGGCAGGGTTTACCCTCCTTCTATGTCACCATAGTCGGCTACGGTCTCTTACACCGCTCTTTTCACCCTTACTATCAGTCATCGTACATTAAAGCAGATTTGAGATAGCGGTATCGTTTCTGTGGCACTTTCCCTAGAGTTACCTCTGGTCGCCGTTAGCGACTGCCATGTCCTACGCTGCCCGGACTTTCCTCTTGTTCTGCAAAGAACCAGCGATTACCCGATAGCCTAGCGTAATTATATCACAAAAAGCCTCCAGGCTAGCGACTGATATTCCCCGCTTATTGCAAGGTGGGTTCTCTCACAATATTCCCACGAGAATACTGCTGTTGAGATCCCTATCAATGATTTGTTAGGAAAATCATATACGCTGGTGCCTAAGAGGCTAATTATATTGTACCACGACTACCCGCCAAAAACGATAGAGAATCCTTTTAGTATGTTTACTATTATAAAGCTCATATAAGTAACTATTAACGAACCGCCAACCATAACTATGGCAAAGATTAATAAAACACCATATCTCTCTATAGTATCGAAAATGCTCCTCACAAAATCAGGAGCAAGCGCATACAGTACCCGCGATCCATCCAATGGTGGTATCGGAATTATATTGAAAGCAAAAAACCCTAAATTCACCATTGTAAAAGCCGTTAATACAGAGTCCAACAAAGAACCCGCCTCGGACTTAGAGACTACAAGTATCGCGTACGCTACAAACGCTAAAAAGAAGTTCACTAACGGACCGCTTATAGTTACCAATGCCACTCCAATCTCGCCATGCTTTATATTGCTTGGGTTAAAAGGTACTGGTTTTGCACCACCAAAGATTGGCACGCTAGCCCCAGTTGTCATGTTTGTGACAATTATTATCATCGGCAGTAATATAGTCATATACGGATCTATATGTTTTATCGGATTCAAAGTTAATCTGCCAAAATCATACGCAGTTCGATCACCCAAGCTATTTGCCACCAAGCCGTGAGCTAATTCATGCAACGTCATCGACACAAATATCACCATCAAAACAATAATTATATACAGAACATCCATCTAATTTATCATTGTACCAGCTCTTGACGAAGAATCAAAACCAGAGTATACTAGGACAGATTGATAATAACCGTAATTAAGAAGTGGAATCTACAATGGCAGCACGATGTGAGCTGACTGGCAAAGGCAAGCAGTTCGGAAACAAAGTAAGTTTCTCTCTGCAGCGCAACAAGCGAGTGTTCAAACCCAACCTTCAAAGAAAGACTCTCGTTGTTAATGGTAAAAAAATCACCATGGTACTTTCAACGAAGGCTATACGCACACTCAAGAAAAAAGGTATCATAGCTTCAGCCTAAGCCACAAAGTAAAATCCCCCTGCAACAGGGGGATTTTATTATTTAACCTTAGACTATATTATCTCGTTCGCGACAATATATATGTCGTTAATACCGTTGGTAGCGAGGAGTCATTCTTTACTTTTAGTTTAGATACATTTTCGACAGGCGCACCCATTTCTTTAACAAAAACTTCGGCCGAATCCTGTGGCACTTCATAAGATATACCGCTATCAGCATAATGTATCGGCACGACAACCTTCGGGCTAATAGCACGAACCAGAGCCACAGCGCTCGTGGCATCAAGCGTATAGCCAGATCCACCGACTGGAACTATTAGGATGTCTATCACTCCAAGATTTTCTAATTGATCATCGTTTAATTTTGGTTCGATGTTACCAATAACACCTATAGCAACATTACCGCATTCTACCCGATAAATTGTATCTAGTTTTTCATTGCTGCCGCTATCAAGATGTCGAACAGCAGCAATTCCTTTTATAACAAAATCTCCTATTTCGTATTCGCCAGGACCATTAACTACGAGCTTTGCGCCATCTGCCTTAACAGCGAAGCGATCCTCGGTAGCAAGTTCAACGCAACCAGTAGTTTTGGCATCTTTTAGTCCGATCAACGACAATTTCGGATCTGTAATAATAGTAGTCTTTTTACCCGAAAGTACAATCGTGTTTCCGCCTTTGTATTCTATGTCAAACACTCTTTTTTCCTCCTTCATTTCTATCGCTGCAGAATATTTTCACTATCTACTACAACTTCGTGTCTGCTTGATAATATATCATTAATGAACCTATCATGCACGCTCAAGCGATAATAGAATTCGTCGTACAGCATTCTACTAAACGTTAGCTGCCTACCGACTTTTATTTCTATTCCATTTACTACATCCGCTACACGTTTAGATTCGACATTACCGACGATCAATAAATCAACCTTGCTCGCTGAACCGCGAACCAATACGCCTGCTGCTATCACAATTTTTGCTTTAGGCAAAGCCGCCAGAGCGATTCGCCAATCGTCTGTCTCGCTACTAGCAGACTGTTTTGAAAATCTTTTTGGTTTTTGCTTACTAACATCATTATTAGTAAAAATCTCTTTGAGCGGTTTGTAGTGAATGTAAGAGCGGTTAATCTCGTAATATAGTTTATTATCGTTTGTATTACTCAGCAGCACACCGGCATCAAGCATATTAGATAGCTCTCTGCGCACAGAATTTATCTGTTCGCCAATCAACCGCGTAATCTCGCGGACATAAAACGACTTTCCAGGATTGTTAAGAAAGAGATGCAGAAGTTTTACCCTCGTTTTTGAACCAAATAATGCGTCAATCATACCGTAAACCCTTTATTATAAGAGTATCATATCTAAGAGCTCTTATCTAGATTGTTCACGATGTAGGTCCATGCTTCATCAATGCTAAACCATTTAATATCCTTATTCCGCCTCAGCCAAGTAAGCTGGCGTTTAGCCAACCGCCAATCTAGTACACAAAGTTTTCGCTCAAGTTCAGTCTCGTTAATTGTGCCATCTATATATTGTTTGACAAGCGGATAGACATTCCCAGTCATTGCCTCGTTGTACCAGCCCCACTTCTCTGCCGCGCGCATAGCTTCATTTATTGTTGTATTACTTACAATATTTTTTGCCCGCTCTTCAATTCTGCTTCTTAGAATGTCTCTGTCTGTCGCTATACCTACTAGTATAGTATTGCTAATTATTTTATCATTTTTGAGAGGTTCTTCCCCTTTGCGTAGAATAGCGCTAACAATGTGTCGCTTGTTTTTTATATTTTTCGGCAATTTAATGTTGTTTTTTTCGCAATGATATATAAGCTGTTCTAACGATTTATTCTCAAGTTTACGCCGTTCATCAAGATTGTTTGAATATGCCGTAAACTTAAAATCGTACAGTACGCTATCGATATACAAACCAGTACCGCCAGCCATAATCGGCAGATGCCCGCGTGAACGAATTTCGCTAATCTTTCGCTGGGCATACACCTTAAAATTCGCTGCCGTAAACCTCTCTCCTGGATCGACTATATCAATGCCCCAATGCGGTATCCCTTGTTGTTCTTCAGACGTAGGTTTAGCTGTACCGATATCGAGTCCGCGATAAATTGCTCGCGAGTCAGCCGAGATAACCTCACCGTTAAATTTTTTAGCGATCCGAATCGCTAGCTCAGTTTTGCCGCTAGCAGTCGGACCAGCAATAACGACTAGCGGCAAATCTGTTACGTCAGCTGCTGCTAGCAATTTATTATCGCACTCAACAGCGGCAGCTATTTTTTTCATTATTGAATGCTCTGAATGTATTCAGCTAGTTGATCAATAGAAACCTGCTCCTCGCCCGCGCGAGTACGAACGCTAACGACACGTGCAGCCTTATCCTTTGGACCAACTATAATTTGTACTGGAATTTTTACAACAGTTGCTTCACGGATTTTTTTGCCTAACGACTCATTACGCGTATCTGCTGTGAATCTTACTTCGTTGTATTTTATAGGACGCATCAATACCTCTGTTTTTAGCACTGATGTAATTTCATCAACATAGTCATTTACTGTATCATTAACTGTAAGAATACGAACCTGTTCAGGTGCAATCCAGAATGGAAACCAGCCAGCTGTATGCTCAATGAATACGCTCAAAAAGCGTTCAATTGAACCAAGCAATGCACTGTGAATCATTACTGGACGTTCCGAATCGCCAGACTCATTTATGTATTCAAGACCAAAACGTTCAGGCTGGACAAAGTCTAACTGCACTGTCGCAACCTGATGTTCTCGTCCAATCGCATCGGTCGCCATGAAGTCTATTTTTGGCCCATAGAAAGCTGCTTCGCCTTCCTGCTCAAAATAGTCAAGACCTTTAGCGACAACTGCAGCTTTGAGTTGCGATTGGGCTGATTGCCACAATTCTAACTCACCCAAATAGCCTTCGCCATCGTCGCGGTAACTCAATCGCACGCGTAATTTCATACCAACAATATCGTACAATTCTTGCGCGCAAGCTAGCAAATTATTAATTTCTTGTTCAATTTGGTCAGGCCGGCAAAAGACGTGGCTGTCGTCCTGAGTTAACGAACGCACGCGGCTCAAACCGCCTAATTCACCAGTTTTCTCGTCGCGATAGTCGGTCGTTGTTTCTAAATAACGTATCGGCATCTCGCGATAACTACGCGGCTGCGAGGCAAAAATCTGAGTATGATGCGGACAGTTCATCGGCTTGAGCGCCATCTTGTCGCTAGTCTCTTGGCTAGTCACCAAAAAAAGTTCGTCGCCAAATTTCGCCCAATGTCCTGATGCTTCGTATAAATCCTTCTTGGTGATATGCGGTGTCCAAACTTTCGTGAAACCGTATTTTTGGCGCAGCTCGTTCGATAACTGCGCTGCCTTTTCGCGCAGAACCGTACCGCGCGGCGTAAACAACGGCAAACCGATGCCAACAAGCGGCGACATAGTATAAAGATCAAGTTCTTTACCGAGCTTACGATGATCGCGCTTCTTTGCCTCTTCTAGCATATCCAAGTAACCGTCCAGTTCAGCTTGAGTCGCAAAAGCGACACCGTACAAACGCTGCATCTGCGGGTTGTTCTCATTACCGCGCCAATACGCACCAGCAACACGCATTAACTTGAAAGCTCCAACCTTGCCGGTGCTTTCAACGTGACCGCCACGACATAAGTCAGTATAATCACCCTGCGAATACAACGATACAGTGTCAACCTTGCTTTCATCATCGCTGGCAGAACCAAGTTCCTGGCCCGCTAAGTCTTTCGCTATTGTTGTACCTGACCGCTTCAAGTCGTTAAGCAATTCAATTTTGTAAGGCTGATTGTTTTCTTTCGCCCAAGTTATCGCCTCATCAACCGGCACATCTTGACGAGTAAACGGCAGATCGCGTGCAATAATACTTCGCATTTCTTTCTCGATTCGGCTAAAATCATCCTCCGATATTTTTACATCACCAAGATCAATATCATAGTAAAAACCATTATCAATAGCTGGCCCAACACCGAATTTAGCCTGCGGCCATAAATGCTGCACCGCCTGCGCCATAATATGCGCTAGACTGTGCCGCATTGATTGTAGTTGCTGTTCGTTCATAATGAACCTCCTTTTTAGAAAATATAAAAGCACGCAAGCGTTTTTACGCGCGTGCCTCGGTCCCAAAAACGGGAGGTTCCACCTTGGCTATTACTCTTGCTCCGACTTTTTACGTGCGCCGCAACCGCCAACACGAGACTCAAGAGGTGGTTAGACTCCGTCAACATCTACTTAGTATATTACTGGCTATTCTGTCATATTGCAATACGTAGTGATTTCTGCTACCATTAAGTGCAGTTGGGCGATTAGCTCATTTGGCTAGAGCGCTTCATTGACGTTGAAGAGGTGAGAGGTTCGAATCCTCTATTGCCCACCAGAGCAATCATGTAACTTGCCGTAATTTAGACGGCAAGTTTTTTATTTTGCATAATATTTTATGCACAAATACTAAAAGTTTTCCACGTCGTTATTCGGTGTATAATCAACATTTCTATGCGTCTGGTGATATATTTTCGTAGATTATCGAATTTGACAAAAAATAATACTTATGCTAATATAAAAGCATGGCTAAACAACATACCAAAACAAAATCTACAACATATAAAAAGCAATCTCGGCTAAGCCACTATACCATTTACTACGAGCTCAAATAACGTAACAAGCTGAACTGCTTAGCTTGGTATTGTAATCACGTAAAGTAATTCAGTGTCTCGCGACCAGTGTTGGTAGTCTCAGCTAAAAGACTAACCTTTCGTTTACTATAATAATTTGTTTTTAATATAAACTCACCTGTCACCCATTTTTATTTAGCTTAAAACTTAATGATAATTTTATAATTTTGATTTACGTCTAGCTTTCTTGAGAGCATCCTTCTTGGCCTTTGTTTTAGCACGCGACGATAGTGTTGCCTTGTCGGTTACATCAAATTTCTCAAGATATTTACCTAACAACAAATGCGTCTGCGCTGCCATTGATGCTGCAGAGCTATAACAGATTGATGTAACAGGCATCAGAAACCATTGCAAAACCATAAAAACGGTTCGCGAACGCTTATAGCGTTCTGGACGAGGAGGCAGCATCTTCAGCATCAGTAGAATCGTAATAAATATTCCGATAACTGCTACCTGTTGAATATGACTAACTATTAGCGGCAGAGCATGCGCAGAAATATTTCTGGAAGCTTCGGGATTGGTTAATAATGGCACCCACGCACCAAAAGCAACCAATATTGACATCGTAGCTAAGCTAACATGATTATCAATTAGTCGTATGAATCTTGCTAATGTTTCCCAAAAAGGAGCTGTTCGCTGGCGCGTAAATAATCTGACTGCTACATACGGTATATCCGAAGCACCATACCCCCAGCGCCGCAACTGTTTAAACTGGCTGATAAGTGTTGCTTTAAATGTATCTGACAACACGGCATCTTGATATACAGGAACATGGATTGGCATAACACTATAGTCGCCTTTAAAGTAAAAATAACTGCGCCAATACTGATGCCCATCCTCAACAATACTGCGCTTACTCCAGAAATCCATACTCACAAGCGCCGAAAGCGGCTGGCTATGAGCTGCAAAATTACGCAAAGCATGCGGCCGCATACTACCAATAATAGTCCAAAACGAATTGCCCGTTGCTAGCACCCGCATTGGCGCTGGTGCATCCCAAATATTACCAAAATACAAGGCCACCGGCTGATATGATAGTCTTTCGCGGTTAGGGGTAACAGCATATTTATACGCCACATAATCAAAATAGGTTGAGTAAGGCCGATTATCGCTATCAAGGGTTGTAACGATTACTTGGTTATATTCAATCTTTTTATTGTCGCACCACTGCTTGAGGTCATAGCCTGCATACGTAATATTTGGACCCTTGCCCGGTATCTCGTCCGGCAAATCTTTAGGGTGTTGAATAATCCGAAAGTCGCAAAATACGCCAGCGTATTCATCACGAAGACGTCTGGCAGTCTCTGCCATCTGCTCGCCGCCACGTTCTTCGTAGGCCAAATATACAATCAACCTCTCGTTCGGATATGTTGTATTATTTACTGACTCTACCGTCGGCTTCAATACTTCGTAAGACTCGTTATAAGCAGCAATTAGCACTGCATGATAAATATCTCTGGGATCTATGATCTGCAACTCGCCTTTTTCGATAGACAGAATAGTTTGCTGATGCACATCAGCTTCAAAATCTTTTTTATTAATTTTAATTTCGGGCGACTTGCCCGCGGCAGCCTGCGATAGATCATCAAGTCGAGCACTCCAATCAATTTTCTCGGCCCGAACAAGTTGCCGGTGGCCCAGCAAAGTTCTATAAGAAATGCCTATAGCCTTAACAAACGTAGTTAACACCAATAACAATAAGTAAATAGCTGCCAGAAAAGGACTAAGTACTGATAAAACTACTAACAAAATTAACATGCCATAGCTTATTAACGCTGGCAACATCTCAAAAAAACGATAAAGCTTCGACCTTTTGCCAAGAGGAATTTCTAAGTCTGGACAACTCATGCCGCCCGTCCTAAAGATAGGACGCCAAAAGCGTACATAGCAGCAATCAGCATAATAACAAACGCGCACCATCCAATTGCCTTAGCAGTTGTTGTTTTTTTCAATAGATAAAACTTTATCATTAGCGCACCGTGGATGATAGTTACTAACGTGAAAAATCCAGAAAATAATAATAAATATTGCCAGTGATCCTTGTAAAAATGTACTTGTCCGAAAGCAGTATAACGTGAATAAACCGTAATCTCGCTGGGCGTAATCTGCATAGACACGGCAATTGAACAAACTATATCTAAAATTAGCATCGCTACGAGAAAAAGAACAAGAGTCCTATTCTTGAGAACACCTAATAACGACTTAATGATTTCGCTTTTCATAACTTATAAACTATGGAGCCGTCTGCCGGGATTGAACCGGCGACCTGCGCGTTACGAATGCGCCGCTCTACCAACTGAGCTAAGACGGCAATACGTCTATATTATAACAAAAGCCAAACAATCCTACCATAGAAAAAGCCCCACTTCGTGGGACGCTTTCTATGGCGCGCCCGACCGGATTCGAACCGGCGATCTCCTCCGTGACAGGGAGGCGTGATAGACCAGCTTCACTACGAGCGCAAACTATTCAGTGTGCATTATATATCATTACCTAGTTATGTGCAAGCGAAAAACGCCTACTGGTTAACTACCGCACCGCCAGTTTGGCTGTTATCTGGAATGGTTATATATTCGCTAATCTTACCACTCTTTTTTAGCTGCTCAAATTGCGATTTAAAAGCCGTCAACGGTATATGAATATATTCAAAGGTTATCTTCTTGTCAGTTTTCGCAACAACTTTTACTATGTAGTAACCATCGTCATTAGTGCTCCTTGTAATACCGGATAGGCTGCCGACTGGAGTTTTTGAAATGTCCGAAACTCTAAGTCCATTAAATTTACTGCTAATATCAACCGATCCGCTATTGCCAGCTGATAACTTGCCCTCGGTCGATTGTTTATTGATAGTTTCAACCGTTTTGGCAAAGTCGCCATTAGACTTCAGTAAAGATAAGGCTTTATCAGCCTGATCTTTTGCAGTTGCATCCATAGCAAAGGCGACTTTATTTTTTAGCAGCCCGTTTTCGACAATTAGCCGATAGTCGTCAGCGCTCTCTCCATAAAGCATACGAATCGACGCATCATATGTTTCTTGCGACACGCGGCCGTTAATCGTCGTGCGTTCCTGGTCAATAAAATCGTTAACGTCTTTTCGCGAAATACTAACATTATAGCGCTTAGCCAGTTTGCGAG
This sequence comes from uncultured Candidatus Saccharibacteria bacterium, assembly GCA_963519435.1. Lineage (GTDB taxonomy): Bacteria > Patescibacteriota > Saccharimonadia > Saccharimonadales > Saccharimonadaceae > Saccharimonas. Next base: position 29,987 of record CAUQMT010000003.1, read on the forward strand.
CGTAAGCTGCTTGTTGAGCTAGATTCATTGAACGATATTTAATGTCGTCAAGCTGAACATACCAGTCTTTGGAGTTGACCTTAACCTCACCATATTTATTTAAGTAATATTCAGAAGCTCGGTACTGCACCAAATAATCGCTATACCGGACTGGCTCGCCGTCAACACTGCCAACTGGCAACATTGCAATGCGAGAAATTCGATAAGCTATAGTGCTAGTATTCTGCATCGGATACATTACCGCCCAGCAACCAACTAATAGCAGAATGATACTGGCCATCGAAATAAGTACTGTATTAATAATCAGCTTATGCTTGGTATATTGAATCGGATATTTAAACCTGCGGCCGCCAGCTAAAATCTGTTCGCGATGCTCAGCGATAGTCTCATTAGTAATACGGCTCGCCGCTGGAGCCGGTTGTTTTTTACTTCGCTTCAACTTTATTTTCTTCATATATTTTCTGTCTCCTTAGTTCGGCTTCGTGAACCGCATCTTGCAACTCATTATATATCTTGCTAGGATGCTCGACTAGCCGAATAACCAGATCGCCAACGTAAGTACGCATGATGATGGTGCCAAACTTGAACACTTCGCCGCTAAACCCAGGTATATTATAACTTATACTTTGGACCTTATCTAGATTTATTTCTACAACATCCCGGCCAAAGAAGCCGCGCTGAGTAATCTGGCGAATGCGCTCGTTAGTTACCGCGTACACAGTATAAAACCACATCAAGAAGTGATAAATAAACAAGATTAAGCCAAGCACAAAACCGCCAAAAAATATCCAAAGCAAATCAAGATTAGTCTGCCAAATCAAGAACGGTATTGCACCGACGGTCATCGGAATTAGCAGCGAATAAAAACCCTTCCGCATAGCAATAATGTGCCGTCGAAAAACTAGCAATACTTTCTCGCCGTCGTGTAATCCTTCAAATTCTGCTGCCATAGTAATATCCTGGTACCCCGGACAGGAGTCGAACCTACAACCATTTCCTTAGGACGGAACTGCTCTATCCAATTGAGCTACCGGGGCCCTGGGATTAGTGTAACATCGCAAGCACTAGCGAGTAAAGCGCTCGCTAGTTCGATGATAACTATATAACTCATCATCGCTAAACCAATGCGATATTTCTTCTGCAGCTTCCTCGATGTTACCGCTAGCATGAATTAGATTAGGCACTCCCTTGCCTTCGCTATCAGCATACTGGAAGCTCATGTGCGAAAAGTCACCGCGAATGGTACCAGGGGCAGCACTTTTTGGTTCTGTCGCACCGACAAGTTTGCGAACCAGATCAACCGCTTCAACGCCCTCAAGTACCATCGCGATAACCGGCCCCTGAACCATCATTTCTAACGTAACGTCAAATTTTTCTTTGCCACGGCGAGTGATCATTTTGCCAATTTCTTCGTAGTGGCGGTAGTAGTGCTGCTTGTCGGGCGCAATCATTTTAGTAGCGACTATTTTCAGTCCAACCTGCTCGAAACGCGTCAAAATACGCCCGACTAAGCCCCGCTGCACCGAATCCGGCTTAAAGACAATTAGTGTTTTTTCTACATCACCCATCATTTATACCTCCTATTTATACAGTTGCTTTAACGCTATTATATCAAATATATCTAAGTTATTTACTATAAGTATTTTGAATAACTTTTTTGTTCGATATATTGTTTATCTACCCTTAACGACGTACAATATTCTTATGGATATGTCAGAGCTGATTGAAGATTTCATGGAGTATCTCCAAATTGAACGCGGACGATCAATCAAGACTAGCGAGGCGTATCGCCACTATCTAGAACGTTTTCTAGAATTCGCTGGGTTCGACTTAACGGTCGATAATATCCGCCCAGAGTTGGTCAGAAAATATCGCTTATGGCTCAATCGCTATCAGACAGATCGCGGCGGCACTTTATCGCTTATTACTCAGAATTACCACCTCATTGCCCTGCGGGGTTTCCTAGATTACCTAAGTAAGCGTGATATCGAAAGTATGGCGCCAAACAAAATAGAATTGCCGAGAGTTCACCGCAAACAAGTCACTTTTTTGTACAGCGACGAGGTGCAGCGTATACTTGATGTAGTATCTAATAATGATAGCTTGCCAGCACTTCGCGATAGAGCCATTCTCGAACTTCTCTTTTCTAGCGGACTGCGCGTATCGGAACTCGTTGGACTTAATAAAGATCACGTTAATATGCAACGCCGCGAGTTTACTGTCCGCGGTAAAGGACAGAAGGACCGCCCGGTTTTTATCAGCAAACGGGCAGCTGAACGCGTCCAGGATTACTTATCGGCGCGAACCGATTCTTTACAACCTCTATTCCTGAGCTATAGCCGCAATAGCGGCACGACTAGCACTTCTGGTGATTATCGGCGGCTATCGCAGCGCAGTATTCAGCGAATCATCGAAAAATACGCTAAGCTAGCTGGCATCACCAAACACGTCAGTCCGCACACGATGCGGCATAGCTTTGCGACCGATTTGCTAATGAACGGCGCCGATATTAGAAGCGTACAAAGCATGCTCGGACACAGCAGTATCGCTACCACTCAAGTATATACCCATGTAACCGACCAGCATCTCAAAGACGTTTACGAGCAATTTCACACCGACACTGAATAAATTTTTTATTCAATTATCTCTATTGCTCTACGGTTTTACTGCTCTTCTGGAATAACTTTGCATGTTAATGCCGAAGGTACCCCTTGATTAGTTACCGAGAAGTCTTTACAAAGACTGCCTGTAATATCAACTGCATATTCAGGATAATTGATATTGCTAGACGAGCTAATCCGGCTAGATACGCGACGATATACATCACCGGCTCGGCCAGTTGAATCGACTTTTGGCTGCACGCCGTCAAATTTAATTGTACCATCGCCGATATTATCAAACGATAACCTAATATCAGTGTCGTTATAAATACTGGTGATTCGCAAAAAAGCCATTGGATTACCAGCAACAAGATTGCGCGGCAATGCGACATAGGCCGAACAAGCATATTGATGATTATCAAAAGCTTCCGCTGAACACGTAATTGGCGAGACGCCTGCTATCGCGTTTGTAGCGCTACCAGCAGCACGAACCGATTGTGGCGCCACCGTATTAAACGCAGTACTATCTAACAAATTTCTCGGCGCACGAATACCAGACGGACGCAAGAAGGCAGTCGAGACAATTGAGCCATCAAAACTTTGTTGCCCGTTAACTGTCGTGCTCTCTGGAACAACCGCTTGAATACGCAATAGCGCTGGCGCATCAGCCGGCCATTCCACGCGTTTTGGTAAAGTGTCGCCGCCATCAGCAGACGATATTGTCGACACCTTATCATTTTTCATCATCCATTGAAGCCTAATTATAGAGGTATCTTTGTTGACGCGCAGCGGCACAACGCGCGAACTACCCTCCTTGAGACTATACACTACATCGCTTGTTTGCGAATCAATCAATACACAAGTATAAGCCTGTCCGCTAATGTATTGTAAGTTAGTACCACTCTTGATAGTGATAGCGGTATTACTTATGCTACTAATTATGCCAGCATCTTGTATTGTACTGCAACGTTTAGCAGCAATCGCCTTGCAAGCAGCGCTAGCCGAGCCGCTGCGCTGGCAAGCCATAATCGCCCGCTTGCCATCCTCGACGCCCGCCACCGCAGATTCGTAGGCAGTGCGCGACAAGTTATTATTGGAAGCGCGCGATTCTTCTTGAACCATGATGCGAATAAAGCCAGTTGATACTACCATTAATAATATGGCTGTAAACATTACAACAATAATTGAAACTAGGCCGGATTGCTTGGAATGCGTCATGATGCCCTCTCTGTAATTATAGTTTCCGCGAACTGATTAATCGCGCAGAAAGTGTAGTTATTAGTTTCTTCAGACTGCGCCAAGCACTGCGCATCGCTAGAATTAATTATACCGTTACGATAGGTATCCTCTTCATAAGTACCAAGCGTATAACCAATCGTATAACCAGCCCGGCTATTACTATCGACAAATAGATCGGTCAAAGAAATATTGTGAATTGCTAGACCGGTATCTTTATCGCCTAGTACTTCTACAGCATTCATCGGAGCACCCTTAGTAATCATATTTGGGTATTGCCCTCTCGTCGCCTTGCATAGGGAACCATCCGGGTCGGCCACACGGGCAAAAACGATTTTGCTGTGGCTAGGATCATCATCGTAAACCACGCCAGCACTAGCGTCCCTTGACCTCAAGTTCTCTGGCGTATTCCAAACATAAGTATACGAGCCAAAACACAATCGGCCCAAACCACCGGTACCACTATCGCTAGGAGCCACCTGAACGATGTCTCGGCCCTTTGCCGACAAACCATCACGCTTTATCATATCGCCAACCTCGCGGCCAGCAGAATTAATCGTTTTAATCGTGATACCTTTGTGATACATGTTCATCAGCTGTATTGTAGTAGTTGCCACCGCCACCAAAAGTATCGCCACCCCAGTCATAGCTAAAAGCAATTCTACTAAAGTAAAACCCTGTATCTGATTTGCATTCTTATTACTTGTCATATATCCTCGTCACCGTTCCTATGGTTAACGGCGCTGCCGCGCCAACACTATCCCAGCAAGCATTCACATACACATCGTAAGCTTTAGCAGTATTTACGCCTGAGTTCTGCTCGGCTCGAACAATTTGGGCAAAAACACCGTATGTTTTAGCGTTAATTAAATCAACGTTAGCGTAAACCGAAGGTGGCGAATATGTCGTGTTCAAAACGCGCACCGGCAGAACTGTATCATTCTTTTGATCAACCGACATAAAAAAGGCATTTGTGCCAGTGGCTAAATCAACACGGCCGCCAGGTGCAGGGCAGCCATCTGAGCTGACACTCACAACATCAAGTGGATTATTGACCAAAAATTTGCTGCTAGTTAACTCCACCCACTGCGCAGGATTAGTATCTTTAACATATCTAATAAGGGACACTTGAGCGTCAAGTTGCTGGCGGACAAGCGTAATCTCAAGCGAACGCTGGGCAATCTGCGTACCGCGATTCATAACTATGTAAGTTCCTACAGTCAACAAGCTGAATACCACAAAACTAAACATTACTTCAATAATGGTGTCGCCGCGGCTATAACGCATCTAGCAGCCCTCCCCGACAACTTGTACTGAGCTTTCTAGTGCTGCATCGCGGTCAATCCGCACGCCTAACCGCGCGCCAGTTAGCCAGCCGCTAGGGTCAACGCAAAGCCTCGCCTGATTTAACCCGCCTGCCGTTATCGTGTCGCTAACGCTTGTCTTGTTAGAAAAGTACGTGTGGATAACACCGCTGACTGGCGACCGTACGATGGCGATCGAGATTATTCGATCAGTTTTACTCTCATCAATTCGAGTATCCCAGCCGAGCGCATAACTATCAACAGAGTGGCCAGTATTTGATGTGGTTAACAGCGCCGACTTAGTAGCCGACAACGCGCTCCTATCGGCTGCCCTCTGCAAAAAATCATAATCGCCTTGCGATAATAAAGCCTTGTTCATTTGGTCTTCGTTTTCTGTCGCTATATACAGCGGCCGTGCTGTAAAATTAACGCCATCAACCGACGATATAAAACGTCCAACAATCATGCACACGCGGCTAGTGCCTGCCAATACTGTACTGCTATCGCTAACGACTATCCGGTCTTTATCGGCATTAAGCCCGCACTCATTGTGATTTTCTGTGTCATTTTGAACATTCACAGTTTTGTCATATTGGCCTTGGATAAAATCAGCAAACGAATCAACAGCATCGCGATAACGCTGAGCGCCAATAGTACCGCCGACTGTCGCCAATATACCAGCAGCCAACACCCCCGAAACAGCCAGGAACAACATTACCTCGATAATTGTGAAGCCCCCCGACAACTTATTCATATCACTATTTTAGCATAAGCATCATAACATTGATACTAGAAAAACGATGCAATCACTAGCCAGTCCATAATTCGCGCACCAACAAAAAACGAAATAAACGATCCTAAGGCCAACAACGGGCCAAAAGCAATCTCGCTATTAGCTTTGAGTTTCTTGCTAGCAAGTCCTGGAATCACCAAGACGCAGCCAATTAAGTTAGCTAGAAACAGCCCAACAAAAGCCGTCTGCCACGAAGCCAATATCAACCCCAAGCCAACACCTAATTTCACGTCGCCTAGACCGATCCACTTACCTTTCGATATCAAATAGAGTACGCCATAAACACCCGGCATAATTATTAGCGCTATTGCCAAACTATATAATTTAACATCATTAACTATAAAATAACGCAACACCACAAAGACTAGCGAGACCAGGCCATACGAAACAGTAAGAAAGTCTGGCAGAATGCGCCATTTGATGTCGTAAGCAACTAGCATCATTAGAAGGACTAACGATACACACCAAACTACAAACAATACCCACTGAAACCCCGCCAGGTGCCATGGCCAGGCCAAGAACGATACCATAAATGCCGCCGCGAGAGATAATTCCATCAACGGCTCAAAGTAGCCGATGCGCTTACTGCAATATCGGCAACGACCGCGTGTCGATAGCCAGCTAATTAGCGGAATCAAGTCGCATAAACCGAGTTGGTGCCCGCAGCTCAAGCAGCGCGAGCGGTCTTGCTGCTTCTTACCCTTCAGGAGCGGCGATAATTTTTTGTATTCGGCCTTGTTGTACGATTCGCCGGCCTTTTTGTCAGCAACAAGTTGGCGAGCTCGCAGCCGCCAGACTTGCGCTCCAGCAAAGCTGCCAAGCACCAGCCCGAATACCCCGCACACTATAGCAATTGATACAACTATCATACGTCTAGTATAGCAAAAAGGTTACGCTTTTGCGCAACCTTTTTGCTAATCTTAGCTAACTCTAAAGTTTTAGCTACGCATCTAAGCAGTATGCTGCATTATTACCACTTTCTAGCTTAGTAATCGTTACGTATTGGCGGCGCGTCCCTTTGCTAAGTTTTTGAACACCCTCAGGTTGTGAGGCGTCGCATTTAGCCTCACTGATTACTATGATACTTGCGTCATCGACAGTCACTTTTTCAGTATACTGTCGTACTTCAATCTTTGTAATATCAGTATTATCAGAAACACCATTTACGAATCTCCGCAAAACACCAGAATCAACTGAAGTAGTGCCGCGATTACTACCAACTGCGCTATTGTAGGCAGCTGACACGATACTAACATCGCTCTTGCGAGCTGTATCGCGCTGACTAGCTTGCAGTGCTGGCAACGCAATAAACACCATCAAGAAAATCAGTGCAGCAATCGCCAGCACCAAAACGACCTCGATGATTGTAAAACCACGGTCTTTAATCTGTTGTTTTGTCATAATTTAGTTCCACCTTTCCCTTTGAACTTATGCTCAACTGTACCCAGTATAACGTAGGTTTTTTCAGTTGTCTAGACCTATCGTACGCTGCCGACTAGGCTGTAAATTGGGAATAATACCGCCCCAATCAGCACGCCGGCGAATATAGCCAGAATTACCATCATAATCGGCTCAATCATTGTTGAAATCGCTTGAATTTCTTCGTCGAGTTCGTCCTCATAAGCTTGTGCTGTCTTGCCCATCATCTCGTCAATCCTACCCGATTGTTCGCCAATTTTGATCATCTGCGGCACCATCGGCAAAATATAATCCTCTGTCTGCAAAGCAGCCGAAAGTGCTTTACCACTCTGCACCTTACCGGCAGCTCTAGTAATCTCTTCGGCTACAACAGCGTTATTAACACCCTCAGCGGCAATAGCCAGCATATCCAGCATCGGTACGCCAGTAACTAGCAAAGTCTGTCCCATACGCGTAAACCGCGCCATATAAAGACGGCGGAACATACCTTTGAACGGCGGCATATTAAGCTTCAGATTATCCAATAAGCGAGAACCTGCTTCAGTACGAACATATTGCCGCACAAAAAAGATCGCTAGCGCTAATAGAATTAAGGTCAACCACCAAAAATTAATCACAAAATTAGATATTCCGATTAAAATTGATGTCAAAACTGGCAAGGTCTTCTTCATATCAGAGTACAACTTGGCAACCTGCGGCACGATTGTTACCATCATAAATACGCCAACCGCAACCATCACCGCTAGGACAATACCAGGATACACCATAGCGCCGCGGATTTTGCTGACCATTGCCGCATCCTTTTCTTGCTGGTCGGCAATCCGCTTTAGTGCATCATCAAGCGTACCTGATGCTTCGCCAGCGGTAACTAGTGCAATGAAAATTTTGTTAAATACTTCTGGATGCTTGCCAAAAGCCGAAGATAATGTCTTACCGCCCTCAACGTCGGCAATGATTTCTTGGACTATCTCCTGCATTTTTTTGTTGGCAGTCTGTTCAAATACCGTATGCAGGCTTTGCGTCAACGGTAATCCAGCGCCAATCAATGTTGCCAGCTGGCGCGAGAAAACAATCTTATCCTTGCTAGAAATCCGGTTGGTAAAGCGCGCTAGCCAGCCGCCCTCGACTTCCTCCTTGATTGATAGCGGCATATAGCCCTGAGCGGTCAGCGCTTTAGCGGCTTCGCTCTCAGATTCAGCTTGAACCAGCGATTTGACAATGTTGCCCGTCGCTTTATCGCGTGCTTCGTAGGTAAACTTTTTCATTAGCTATCCCCTGATTAACCTTTCAAATTCAGTCAAGTCAACAGCGAATTCCCGCGCGCTATCATAAGTAATCGTGCCGCTTTGGACTAACTGCACCAATGTGCGATCCATCGTCTGCATACCTTGGTCGGCACCGGTTTGGATAATCGCGTCAAGCTGATGAGTCTTGCCTTCGCGAATAACGTTACGAACAGCTGGATTAGCAATCAAAATTTCGGCCGATACTACCCGACCGCCGCCGATTGCCGGCACTAGCCGCTGCGAACAAATTGCCATCAAAATATTACTGAGCTGCGCGCGGATTTGCGGCTGCTGATGCGGCGGGAAGACGTCAATCATACGGTCAATCGACTGCGCCGCCGAGTTGGTGTGCAACGTCGCAAACACTAAGTGTCCGGTCTCGGCAATGGTAATCGCCGCCGAAATCGTCTCGAGGTCGCGCATCTCGCCAATCAGCACCACGTCCGGGTCTTGGCGAAGGCTGGAGCGCAGCGCCGCCGAGAATGAATAGGTGTCATAATGAACCTCGCGCTGCACCACTACCGATTTTTTCGACTTGTGCGTAAACTCAATCGGGTCTTCAATAGTAATGATATGTTGCGATTTTTCAGAGTTAATCTTATCAACCAGCGCCGCCAAAGTTGTCGACTTACCCGAGCCAGTCGGCCCAGTCACCAGTACCAAACCACGCGGGTAATCGGCAAAATTCATCACTACCGGCGGCATACCGAGCTCGGTCACCGACTTGATCTCATTTGGAATTAAGCGCAGCGCTGCCGCTAGATTACCGCGCTCATGGAAAGCATTGACCCGAAATCGCCCGAGCGTACCGAAAGCAAAGCTAAAATCAAACTCTTTATCCTTGAGAAGAATCTGCTGCTGATCTTCGTCGAGAATTGCAAATACCAGCGACTCGACTTGCGCTTCATCGAGAGCATCAAAGCCAGCAATAGCTATCAATGTGCCGTCAATTCGCAGCATCGGCGGCAAACCAACTTGAATATGCAAGTCGCTAGCTCGGCGCTTGATAACTTCCTCTAGTAAAACTTCAATCCGTAATTCTTGTTCTGGCATTGTCCCCTCCTTTTATGCTGTGTCTGCCGACGTTACGCGGTTTACTTCTTCTAGTGTAGTGATTCCTTGCAAGGCTTTCAAGTAGCCGTCTTGGCGCATTGTAATCATACCATCCTCGACTGCTTTGCGCTGAATCTCGTTGCTAGTGGCCCGGCGAACAATTAAGTCTTGAATACCTTCATTTACATCCATTACCTCGTATAGCCCGGCGCGGCCGCTGTAGCCGTGCGGCGTCGCTGGCGTATCGCGACCTTTGACCAGCACGTAGGCTCGTTGATTGGCTAATGGCAAGTCCTTGTAGCCCAAATCTTCGGACACGCGCGCTACGTCCTCTTTGGTCTTCGGCAATAAATGCCCCACCGTCTCGAGAATCATCTGCGTCTCAAGCGGGTTCGACCAGTAAGCATCGCGATGCGGCGACACGCGGCGCACTAGCCGCTGGCCAATTACTGTGTTGACCGTACTAGCAATCAGGAACGGCTCGACATCCATATCGAGTAAGCGCGGCAATACTCCGGCCGCCGAATTGGTATGCAGTGTCGAGAACACCAGATGTCCCGTCAGTGCTGCTTGCACGCCAAGGTTAGCCGTCTCGCTATCGCGCATCTCGCCAACCATCACTACGTCTGGATCTTGGCGCAAGATACTGCGCAGGCCATTAGCAAACGTCAAACCAACGTCGTTATTAACCTGGATCTGATTGACGCCGTCCATTTTATACTCAACCGGATCCTCAAGCGTCACAATGTTAATCGCGTCAGTTTTGATTTCTTTAATCAGCGCGTATAAGCTGGTCGATTTACCGCTACCAGTCGGGCCGCTTGTCAGAATCATACCGTTAGGGCGCTTGATACCTTTGCGAATCATTCGTAGTGCTCTACCAACATAACCCATTTGTTCTAGATCGAATGTGTTACCAGTTTTGTCGAGCAAGCGAATCACCACCTGTTCACCCCAAACAACCGGACTAACAGCTATACGCAAATCAACTTCCTTTCCAGCCACATTAACTGCAAATTGACCGTCCTGCGGAATGCGATGTTCGTCGATTTTCAAATTGGACAAGATTTTGATGCGGCTAACTAGTGCTGGCTCAATACTTTTCGGCAGCTGCATAACCTCGCGTAGTACGCCATCGACGCGGCAACGGATTTTCAGCGATTTTTCGAGCGGTTCAATATGCACGTCGCTAGCGCGGCTCTTGACCGCATACTCTAGGATAGTACTCAATGCCCGGCTAATCGGCGAGTCTTGGACGATAGTTTTGATGTCGCTCGACGATTGAATGGCCTCGGCTTGAGTAGCCTGCGCCGCTTCGTCAACGGTCGATAAGTCGGTTTTATACTGGTCAAGAACATGGCGAACGCCCGCTTCCGATGCCATAAAGACCTTGAGCGGCCGCTGAATACGGTTAGCTAAATAATCTACCGCCTGGACGTTATTGGCATCAATCATCGCCACCGCCAAACGATTATTCACCTCGGCTAGCGGCACCGCCATGAAACGCTCGGCAATATCGCTCGGCAGCAGTGATAGGATACTCTGGTCAATGATACTAGCCGTCAAATTAACATACGGCACACCCGAAACGTGGGCTATAGCGTGAGTCAACAGCTCGTCGTCTATCTCGCCGATATCTTCCAAAACCGTCAACAACGGCTTGTTCGTTTTAGCCGACTGCTTAGTGGCTCTATCAATAACCTCACGAGAAACCAAACCCTCGTCAACCAAGAGCTTGATGAGCTTCTCCTGAATGTCATCGGTCATCAGCGCCACTAGAAAGACTCCTACCTATTTTGATTCTGACTACGATCCCGGTTTTGGCTCTGGTTGGCTGCGGCATCGAGTGAATTAGGCGAACTAGACGAACCAATTATTGTTTCTACTGTCGGATTTATGGCATTAGAATTAAAAACTTCCGAGCTTGGCTCTTTGACATCACTGCTCATTTTCTCGATAGTGCTAACACTAGTACCAACCCGCGGCGCCTTAAGCGCAGGAATATTGTTACCAATAGTAAACGCTATTAGCATAGATAAACCGGCAATCAGTACAATCATCGCTATATCGCTCTTCTTCACGGCTTTATCCCCTTCTTGTTAAGTTGAACTGTTTTACCTGGCAAGTAATAAGCATGTCCAGAAATTGACATCGTAAACTTAGAATCTGACGCTTCAATCGTTGATTCGTCAATATCAATTACGCGAATCGACTTTTCAAAATTTCGCAAAACACTGCGCAGTATATCCGCATTGCTGGCTGATAATTCCATCGTAAAGGCTATCTGTTGAACACTTCTAGAATTATCGGCATTGTTGTCGCTTGACGAGCTGTTATTTTTGTTATTGTCAGAGGAATTTTCGTTCGAAGAAACTGTTTGGAAAGACTCAAGCTTAGCGCCAGGCACTCGGCCAACTAAATTCTGCACAGAGGCGCCAAGTGCTAGCGAGTTGTCGTCAGCTGGCAAAGCATCCAAGATAACACGCAGCGGATCTTCCTTATCGTTAAGTTTTGCAGAGCCGAGCGCCGAATTGGTGTTTAACACGCGGATATTATCGCGCAAACCGTCATACGTCTTAATATTACTATCAAGCGTCGATGTCGTTTGATTCTTTTCGGCTAGAACTTTCGTCTCAAAAACTATGCGCTGTACTAGAAAACCGCCAATAACCAGCGCAAAGCCAACCAAAACCGACGCGCCTGCCACCCAGCCGAACATTACGCGGCCGCTACGATCAATTTGCCGGCGCTTATTTAGCGAGGTATCTTTCTTTGCTTCCGCCATTATTTATCCTCCTTTTTGTTTGAAGCCTTTGCCTCAAACAGCGAATCTGGCACATGCTTTTTTGAATCAGTCACGTCTACCGAACCAGTCGGCGAAACGATTACTAAGCTTTTAACGCTGTTCGATAACAATTCTTCGGGATAAGAAAACGTCAGAGTAAACGTCAGTTTCTTCTCTCCGCCAGAATCTTCGGCATACGCCGTGTTGGTAATTCTCACAGAGCTAGATAGTGGCGTTTCTGCAGATTCCGAATCTTTCGTGTATTTCAATTTAGTATTAAGAATGGTTTTTTTAAGCGCGTCTACCGCATTAAAACCGCCAGCGGTTGAGCCTTCTATGGTAATCGTTTTTTCTGACGCGTTATAACGTACCGTTGACATAGTCACGTTGTTTGGCGCCTGTGGATTAACCGCGCTCAAAGTATCAAAGATGCGTGAATTAACACCTCGATTGCTACTGATCATATCAATCTGAGTTAGCTGATTCTGAATGGTCAAAAGATCATTAATATCTGGTTTATCGCTAAGTTCTTTATATTTGCTTTTAATAGAGTTATCAGCCTGGCCACTAGCAAACTGCAGCGACCCCAAAGCAAGCCCCAGCACAATCACAGCACCTGCCGCAGCTGCAGCCACTAACATTGATACCGATATCACCGTATTACGAACCCGCTGAGCGTGCAAATATTCCCGCTTAACGTCTGGTATTAGGTTTACTTCAATCATGACAAGTTTCTCCGTTTCGCCAGGCCAACCGCCGTAGCAAACTCGTTAGCAATCGGCGCTAGTTGCTGCTGCATGCTCTGCGAGACATTTATATTTTGCCAAGGGCTAGTTGCAACCGCTGATATATTAATCTTGCCCGCCAAATACGAATCAATTTGCGGTACAGTCGCGCCGTATCCAGATAACAAAGCTTGAGAAACTGCCACATCTTCATACCTATTCTGGAAGAATTTAATCGATTTTGACAATTCAGAAGCAAAATTATCAAGCGTCATCTCGACAGCGCGGAAAACTTGCCCTTCGAGGCGACTTTGATCTAGACCAAATTTCAGGATAAACTGGCGAGCCTGATCCTCTTGGACGCTCAGGTTCTGAGCCACAGCCTTAACTAGCGAGTTCAGCCCAGTCGGAATCGTTCTGATTAATCGCGGCGTATCGCCGTAAGTCAAAGCGATATCTGTCGATAACTCGCCCATATCGACCAGCATATAAGCTGAATTGCTAGCAGTCGCTGGCACTAACGCTCGCACCATCGCTAACGGATCTGGCTCTTCAGCTATCACATTCAGGCCAAGCGATTCAATTAACTCCAAACGTTCTTCGCTATATTGCTTGGACACGCTAGTGATTAATACTTCGTTTTGGTTTTGCGACTTTAGCGAACCGCCTAGCAAAGCCCAGTCAACTTTCGCCTCGTCACTGCTCATCGGAATATACTGATCAACTTGGTATTTCATAGTCGCCCGCAGTTCTGCTTCGCTCATCGCCGGTACGTCAATAACCGTAGTGAAAGTCTTACTCGACGGCAAGCCAATCGCTACATTTTTAGTACGGATACCAGACTGGCCTACTGCCGTCATCGTGGCCTCGCCGAGCCGGCGCCGTGCTTCTGGCGAGTCGCTCGCGGTAATTTTGTGATCGACAGGCACATATCCGTATGCAACCAGATTCCAACTGCCCTGGCCAGAAGCAGCTAGCTGCAATACTCGCACCGCGTTGGTACCGATGTCGAGTGCAAAGAAATCGCCCATCCCTTTTTGAATTTTCATATACCTTATATTATGCATAAGCAAAGTAAAAAACGCAAGCTTTTTAGATAATTACTTTTCGGACAATACCCTTTAAATGCTATAATGTAGGATTATGAGTTTATCTATCGGAATTGTCGGTTTGCCGAATGTCGGCAAATCCACGCTTTTTAATGCTTTAACTAATAATAATATTTTGGCGGCCAATTATCCTTTTGCCACTATCGAACCAAATACTGGCATCGTACCGGTACCCGACGAGCGCTTAAACGTCCTCGCCAAAATGTACCACGCCGAGAAAATTACCCCGGCTACCGTGACTTTTGTCGATATTGCTGGGCTGGTCGCTGGAGCTTCCAAAGGCGAAGGCTTAGGCAATAAATTCCTAGCCAATATCCGCCAATGCGACGCCATCGTGCATATTGTTCGCGCTTTTGAAAGCGGTGATATCGTCCATGTCGAGAACAATATCGACCCGAAACGCGACATCGACACTATCAATACCGAACTAATTTTGGCTGATTTGCAGACGCTAGAAACGCGCCTGACTCGCCTTGCCAAAGAGGCCAAAGCCAACCCCAAAGCTAGCACTATCAAAAATCGTTTAGAAGTGCTTGCTGAAAAACTGCGCGCTGGCACGCCAATTAACGAAATTTCCGGCGTTGACCCCGACGACATCGCCGATTTGCACCTTTTGACTGCCAAGCCAGTAATTTATGTGTTCAACGTCAATGAAGAAACCCTGGCTAGCGAAGACAAGAAGAAGAGCCTGCGCAATCTCGTGCCGCACGCTCGCAGCCTATTTATCTGCGCCAAGCTTGAAGACGAGATTAAAGGACTCAACCCCAGCGACACGCTTGAACTATTACAAAGTTACGACGTGCCAGAAGCCGGACTAACGCAAATGATTCGCGCCGCCTACGATTTACTCGGATTACAAAGCTACTTAACTGCCGGACCGAAAGAGGTTCGCGCCTGGACAATCCACCAGGGCTGGACCGCTCCGCAAGCCGCTGGCGTCATTCACACTGATTTCGAAAAGGGCTTTATCGCCGCCCAAGTTGTTAATTACGGCGATTTAGTCGCTGCCGGCTCAGAGGCTAACGCTCGCGCCGCCGGCAAAATCCGCACCGAAGGTAAAACTTACGTCATGCAGCCAGATGATGTAGTTGAATTTAGATTTAACGTTAGTAAATAATTTAGCATTTAATCGCTTAGATTTGATATAGCTTAGACCAATTTGCCAGCGAATCACCGGCTAGCCGCATAAGCCGCTAACAACTTCCAGCTTTTCTCAATATATAAAACCGTTCCAAGTTGCCGTGCGCGCCTTTCACTTCGCTATCTGCTTTATTAATAATTATGAAATTAGCACGCGCCCACTGTTCGAACTCGCGCAAGATTGCCCGCCGCACGCCGTCATTCTTGACGACGCCGCCGCGAGTCAGCTGTTGGCGTTGCGCCTCAAACTGCGGTTTAACCATTGCTACTATCGTTGTATTTTTATCAACGATTTTCGCAACGTGCGGCAAAATTTGCCTCAGACTAATAAACGACACGTCAATCACCACCATATCCGGAGTCTCACTTGGCACAAAATCACGAATGTCAGTTTTTTCATACAACTCAATTCGTTTATTGCCGCGTAAGCTCGGGTGCAGTTGATCAGTGCCAACATCCACGGCGTATACTTTCTTCGCGTCGTGCTGCAACGCAAAATCGGTAAAGCCGCCCGTGCTGCTGCCGACATCCAAAACCGTCTTGCCGCGAAAATTCAAATTGAAAGTTTTCGCCGCGCCCGCCAATTTTAGTCCGGCCCGCGACACGTAACGCTCTGGTGCTGTCAACTCAATTGGCGCTGATTCATCAACAAACAACCCCGGCTTGGCTGCCGCCCGCCCGCCAACGCGCACACGTCCCAAACGAATCCAATTCTCGGCTTCCGAACGCGAACCTACCAATCCGCGCGCCAGCATCAATTTATCTAACCGTTGCTTCATTCCTCAATTCTACTATGGATACATAATCCGCTCAATGTCGCGGGTCATCGCCGCAATTGCGGCATAGGATTTACCCTGAGTCATGATCGTCATTACATAAGTACCGCGCGGATGCCGGACAATCGCCGTGTCGTGCACGTAATTCCACAAAAAGCCAACCTTATCATAAACTTCGCGCGCTTGGCTACCCGTCGGTATACCATAACGGTAAGGATGGTGCGACAAAGAATACAACAGCCGCTCGCGCTGCGCTCCGCTAATTAGCGAGCCAGTCTCCAATCCGACCATGAACTTCGTCAGATCACCCGCCGACACATGAGTTGCCTGCGCGTGCGTGAAAGTCACTGCCCGCGAAAACCCTAGTCGGTAAACAAAATCGTTCAGATTTTGCCGGCCAAATCTATCTAGCCATGCCACCGCGCATGGATTAGTACTGGCAATAGTCATCCGATCAAAGCAGCCCGATACCGTTGTGTCAAGCATCGGGTCGCTCCAGCTAATTCCCCCGGCATTTATCTCATCAAACAAACGTTTAGCAACAAATAACTTATAAGTACTAGCGCTAACGACACTCTCCTCGGCATCGGCGTCTGCCGACCAACCGCTGCCGCCCAGCTGGCGAATCGAGAACCAAGCACCATTACGCGCCTTATCACGTACATAAGCTCGTAAGCCATCTTCGGTAGGAGTATAGCGGTTATTATAAATTACGCTCGGCTCTAAATCAGTCATCGCCGCCAAGATCACGCCGCCACCTTGGCCTCTCAGCAGATAATCAGTGACTGGTTGCACTATTGAAGCCGCATCGATTTGGCTGCCTTTCTCACCAGTGGTTCGCGAGACTTCTCGCCCGTTCTCGATATTGATATTTGTCTGGCCAGCCGGATGTCCAGCTGCTTTTGACCAATTATCAATTGAGTTTTGTAGTTTTTGCCTGTTAATCACCAGGGTCGTACCACCCTCTGTTGTTTCGCCAAACTCTAGCCACGAAGCTTTCTCGGCATTGCCAACTGCAAACGTCTGATCGGCAGCGCGAATCGTCAAAGGACGAGCCAATGCTTGCTCGGCTTGATTGCGGGCAGAAGCGAACGCCGTACTACGCCGCGACGCCTCTTGTAACTTAGCGTCAATTCGAAGCTCCGTCATGCCAGCAAATGAATACTTAGCCGTTTGCAGCACGTTTTTGATAGCTTGCGCACTCACCAAATGTCCTGGCACATCATTAACCGCCGTTAGCTGACCGTCTTTAAACGCCACGCCAGCGTTTATTGGCGGCCGCGACAGTTGCGAACTAGTTTTTTGTGCAAAAACCTCTAATGTCGGCAGCGCGAAAGCTAGATCTAGCGTTTGCACATTTGGCAGCTGCCAAAATATCGAAAACGGCACCAAACGCAGCCAAAAGGGATAGTTCGCCAGTCGACTCGCCATCTCTTCAGCCTTGATATCAGCACCAGCTTCACTTAGCGTATAAATACCGCTCGGTTTGCCGCCAATAATAAATTTAATTTTCGATCGCTGGAATACTAACGTTGCTTGGTTAGCCAAATCTGTCTCACTCTGCCAACCAACCCAGCAGCCATTCATCCGCGCTAGCGGCAGCGCTCGATCAAGCGGATACAATATTTGCACAGCCAAAATCGCCGCTACAACAAAAAACGCCGCCCAAACTAACATCCGGTGGCGTTTTTGCTCGGGCATTGCCGAACGATATGTTTGTTTAACTTTTTTGTGCAGGCGTTTAGCACTACTTGCAGCGGCACGCGCTCGCTTGTTAGTCATAGTTACATTTTAGCATGCTGCGAAACACTTATTTTAGTTTAATAAGCTATTTCTTGCGTTCGCGATACTCGCCTGTAGAGGTGTCAACCGAAATAATATCGCCAACCTTTATAAAAGCCGGCACCTTGACAATTGCGCCCGTCTCAAGCGTCGCATCCTTCAAGACACTGCTAGTCGTGTCGCCCTTAACCACCGCCTCTGTATAGGTCACTTCCAAATAAACATTTTTTGGCATCTCGACGGTAATCACCTTACCGTCAAAGAATTGCAAAGCCAGCTCGTCACCCTCTTTCATGAAGTTTTTAGCTTCGTCAACCAAATCGGCCGACAACTCAAACTGCTCAAAACTATTCGGATCCATGAAAAAGAAAGCTGAACCGTCATTGTATAAATATTGGACAGTTTTGCTAGTCACCTCGGCTGGCTCTATCTTGTCTTGGCCTTTAAACGTTTTGGGAATAACCGCACCAGTAATTAAATTCTTCAATTTGACATTAACAATGGAACCGCCGCGGCCCATCACTTTCTGGTTGTAATCAGTCACTCGATATGGCTGTCCATCAATTTGGCACACTACACCTTTTTTCAAATCAGTTGGTTGATACATTTCATCTCCTTTTGCGTCTTTAGAAATACCCTTCAGCGCACGACAAAGCATTTCGTACGCTGGAAAATTCCCTAATCTCGCGTCACAAACGGTAGCAGCGCCAGATGACGCGCCCGCTTTACCTCGCGAGCCAGCATCCGCTGCAATTTAGCACTCAAGCCCGTCTTGGCAATTGGCTCAATTTGGCCGCTCACCGGACTAATATAGCGCAACAGTGTCTTCACCTCTTTATACGAGAATACTACTGGAGCATCCTTGCGCATTTTTTTTGCCATATTTTATAATCCTTTCTAATCGTTAAAATGGGATCTCGCTTAAGTCGATCGGCTTATCGTCGATATCTTCGACGACCACATCTTTGGTGCTAGTCGCTGGCGGCGGTGTCGATGCTGGTGCATTACTGTCGTTGCGACCGCCAACAAAGTTGAAATCTTCGACTACCACCTCGACAGCCGACCGCTTATTACCATCTTTATCTTCGTAGCTACGCTGGTCGAGCCGGCCGCTCACCAAAAGCGGCGCGCCTTTTTTAACGTATTGCGAGATAATCTCGCCCGGCTTACCCCAAGCTACGCAGTTAATGAAGCTGGTCTGGTCTTGCTGCTGTCCGTCTTGGTTGCGCCAACTACGGCTAACCGCCAAACTAAAATTAGCTACGCTCTGGCCGCTCGTCGTCGTTCGCAATTCAACATCGCGCGTCAGATTTCCCATTAATATTACTTTGTTAAACCCCTTTGCCATGATAGATTTCCCTCCTATTTATGGCTTAATCTTCGCTGTTTTCAGCCTCGCGTTCAGCCGCGCGCTTCTTGGCCTCCGCCAAAGCGGCACGCGCTTTGTGGTCTATCTTAACCAGCAAATATCGGATAACTTCGTCGCTAATATTTAGCGCATTGTTGATCTTGAGCGGCGCGTCTGCCGGCAGCTCGACATCCATCGACACATATACCGCAAAATCTTCGCCTTTGATGTTGTAAGCGAGGCGATTTTTGCCCCAATTATCCTCGGCCTTAACCGAACCGCCGTTATCGGCGATCAGCTGCTTGACCTTGCTAAGCACCGCGTCCAAATTCGCCTCTAAATCAGGCCGAATAAGAACCGTCAGCTCGTATTCTCTCATACATTACCTCCTTGGTATCCGTACGGATGGTTACGTTATCTCACGCAACCTTAGGTTTAATATCGCTTAATATTATACCCTATCTGCTATGAAAAAGCTAGCTTCATACGTACCCCCAGCACGGATAAAGTGCCCGTTACTACACGGGCACTTTTTTACCTACTCATTATTTTGAAAACTTTTAGTTATCCCAACGATCTTTAACCTCAGCAAGCAACTCATCTACTCGATGTACTGCACCGTCGCCTGAATAGACACCCTCCTTTCTCTTGTCTACACCCTCATCTTTATTTACATAAATAGTCCAGCTCAGATCACCCCTACATTTCTTACCTGGAGGGTATTCAAAAGGTTCAACGCGCCCGTTTTCGTCGGAATCCCAGGAGTAATAAATTCTACTAACGCTAGCGTCATCGCTTCCTACAAATTTTATAGCCTTATCAGGATCGATCTTACCGTCCTTTGTTTTTATATCCCTCAATACTGAACTATCCTCTGAGCTAAAAGTAGCACATAAATATGAACTATGATCAGCTTTGCCATATTTAGGATTTCTTTCTTCTCGTAAACATAGTTCAACACTCATTCCCTCATCTCTATTATAATCCGCAGTTTCACCGACACCAGTCCCTGATGTATTGCCAGCTGGCATTCCAGCAGCTACATCAATACGAAGTGATCTGCCGTCGCCAGTTGTATAAGAATCGCCCTCTCTAGAACCGTCTTCTCTAATTTCTTCAGCCTTATTCAAAACGACTGCACGCACGTTATCTGTCATATCGCGCATTTGTTCATCGCTCATCGCGGGCTTATGTGCTTCATGACAGAGACCAAAAGCTACCGCAACAGATAGAGCAAGAGCACCTAGTTCCCTCACACGGCGTTTCCACTTTTCCCCTCTGCCAGGCCGTTCAGTGCCTGCGGTAGAGCTAAACTCTCTAGTTTTACCCATATATTTATCGTAGCCTTTCTACCTACAGACAGTTATGATGTAAATAACCTGGTGATTTATACTCCATATTTGATAATTTGTCAAGTATATCTCCGCACTTATTTAGTCATTGCAATCATTGGATACTTTACCAGAAGATTATAATACTTTTACCACCTAATTTTGCAGCCCAAATCAAAATTGTGCTATGATGCTAGAATGCATGTCGCAATCCAAGGCCAAGCCGGTTCCTTCCACGACCAGGCTGCCCACCAATGGTACGGCGCTAGCGCCGAAATAGTCCCCTGCACAACGTTTAGCGAAGTCTTTGCGGCCTACAACGAGGGCAGTGCCGACGCTATCGTCGCAGCGGTCGAAAATACTTTGTTTGGCAGCATTAACGAAGTTTACCGTTATATCGAGGAATGTAGTGCGCCGATCGTCGGCGAAATCAAGCTGCCTGTCGAGCAAATGCTAATCGGTCTGCCAAACGCCAAAATCAGCGATATTACTGAGGTTTATTCTCACCCAGTAGCTCTTTCTCAATGCCGCTATTTCTTGCAGGAACATCTACCGCAGGCAACACCTATTGAATTTTTTGATACCGCTGGCGCCGTCGAATTTATCAAGCAAAACGGCTCCCGGCACTGCGCCGCTATCGCCAGCCAGACTGCCGCCGAATTATATAATTTGCCAATACTACAGCGTTCCATCCACGACAATCCCGATAATATCACCCGCTTTTTGGTAATTGAACCGTCTAATGCGCCCGCTGATGCTAATCGTGCTTCTCTGGTCATCACCACCGACCATCAGCCTGGCGCTCTCGTCGAGGTATTACAGATATTCGCCAAGCGCCGTATCAATCTCGCTAAATTACAGTCGCAACCAATCGTCGGCCAGCCCTGGAAGTATAAGTTTTTTATTGTCGTCGACTGCGCTGGACAACCGCTACATCAAGCTATTCGCGACATCGAACGCAGCAACCACGAGGTTACTATCCTAGGTGAATACAAATCTAGTGCCAGCGATTAGCAAATTTTAATTTCACAAAGATGAATAAGCCACAGGCAGATGTTTATATTTTTACATGTCTAGATCATCGACGCTGGATATCAATACGTCGCGCGGTTTTGAACCGTTCGCAGCGCTAATAATACCCCGCTCTTCCATTTCCTCGATAATCCGCGCCGCTCGTTGATAGCCAATTCCCAGGCGAGTCTGCAGCATGCTTGTAGACGCTTTTTTGCGCTCAATAACCACGCGTACCGCATCTTTAAACTTATCATCGCTACCATTACTACCGAAGTCCATCACCACGCCGCCTTTACCGTTCAATTGCACTGGCTGGCTAACGATTTCATCATTGTACTGCGGCGGCGCCTGCATCCGCAGCTGATCAGTAATTTTGTTCACCTCGCTATCCATCACCCAAGCGCCCTGAATACGCTTCGGTTTCGGCATGCTAGCAGTTTTGATCAGCATATCTCCCTGGCCCAGCAATTTCTCGGCACCAGCCTGGTCGAGAATTGTCTGGCTGTCAGTCTGACTGGCCACCGTAAAGGCAATCCGCGCTGGTACGTTTGCCTTGATGAGTCCGGTAATCACATCAACGCTCGGACGCTGCGTCGCTAGCACCAGGTGAATGCCAACCGCCCGCGCCTTCTGCGCCAAACGAACAATTAAGCCCTCGACATCGCGCTTGGCTACCATCATCAGATCAGCCATCTCGTCAATCACAATCACGATATACGGCATTGTACCTTCATCAACTTGCTGTACATTACCCTTTTCATCGGCAACGCCAATTTTCTTGCCTTTTGCTTTAGAGCGTTCATTATAAGTTTTGATATCGCGTACTCGCTCTTCGGCTAGCAAGCTATAACGACGTTCCATCTCGTTAACCGCCCACTTTAGCGCGCTCATTGTCTTCTCCGGCTCGACAATCACCGGCGTCAACAGGTGTGGAATATCCTGATACGGCGCCATCTCGACCTGCTTCGGATCGACAAGGATTAATTTCATATCGCTCGGCGCGTTGCGGTAAAGCAAACTACTTAGCAGCGTATTAATCATCACCGATTTACCAGAGCCTGTCTGTCCGGCGACCAGCAAGTGCGGCATTTTGTTAAGTTCGCCGACAAACGGCAGTCCTGAAATGTCTTTACCAATCGCAAAACTCAGCGGCTCTTTGCGGCGGCGCCATTCAGCGCTTTCTAAAATTGAACGGATACGTACGTCAGCCGCTTTCTTGTTTGGCACTTCGATACCGACAGCTTTTTTACCTGGAATCGGCGCTTCCATGCGCAAGCTCGACGCCGCCAAATTCAGCGCAATATTGGTTTCTAGCGCTGTAATTTTACTCAGCTTGATGCCCGCCGGCGGACGCAGCGTATACTGAGTCACTTTCGGGCCGATATTGGCGCCTTCCATATCGACATTAATGTTAAATTCACGCAAAGTGTCTTGGATAATGCGCGCGTTCTGCTTGATATCGCCCGCATCAGCTGGCGCTTCCTTCTTTTCTAGCAAATCAAGGCTCGGAAATTGCCAGTTCGGGTCGCTAACTGCCAGCATCGCCATTTTGTCGTCGCGATCGGCTTCGGCTTTTTTAGCTTGCGGTTTGATTTTAAGCTTCGCACTTTGCTTGCTGTCATCTTGCGATACTGTTGGCACGCCTTCGTTAAGCTTGAAATCGTCCATCTTGCCGTGATCATCTTCGGCAGCTTTGCGCATGACCTGGACATTAGCTTCGTTCTCTGCCTTTTCATTGCTGGCTACTGCCGTCTTGAACATTGCTGCAATATCGCTAAACCGCAGTTGCAACACAAACAATAGCGTAATCGCAATCAGCAAAATATAAATAAAAACACCGACTGGTATATTGACCAGCGACAAGACGACCGAGTTCAAACCATCGCCAACAACACCGCCAGTCGACGGCGCACCCTTTTCGCGAAACAGCCCGAATAAGCCGCTGAACCAAATAACTATCAAGATTGAGGCAAATTTCATGACTGCCGGCAATCGGTTGTTTTCGGCGCCAAATATTCTAACAGCTACATACAAACCGACAACTGGCACTATATAAACCGCCCAGCCAATCGTTCGCTTAGACACTTCTAGCATTTGATTAAGTAATGGACCACCCGCACCGAACCACGATACTACCAGCAAAACCGACAGCGCCATCAACAATACTGCTGCAACTTGTGGCCAAAATCCCGACGGCACTTCGTGCTGTGGCGCCGGCACTTTCGCTGTCTTGCTAGCACGGGCCGCGCGGGTTGTTTTAGTTGTTTTTCGAGTTCTCGTCGTCTTTTTCTTTGCCATAACCGTTACCTATTGTACTCTGTTCATATCTAAAAGAATATACCATTATTGTAGCATAAATTACTACAAAAAGCAATAGCGCTATCCGTTAGTACGAGCGGCTGTCTGAGCGGTCGCGCGGCACCACCGTATCGGTATCGGGAGTTTGTTTGCGCGGAAAGCGTTTGCCCGACGGCTGCGGCATCAGCGGCTGGCTCGACGTTTTGGCTTGCGACGTACGCGCGTGTGCCTTCAATGCTCCGCCGACCTCATTGACCACCGGAATAACAATCGGCGTCCGGTGCGTTTGGTCGTACAAAATATGCGTTACTTCGTCTTTGATTTCTTTTTTAATCACCTCGATGTCGTATTTGCCAGAGAAACTGCGCGCCGCTTTCTGCTTGAGATATTGGCGAATCATTCCCATTAGCTCTTCATTATCGCGCATGTAAATAAACCCGCGGCTGATAATGTCTGGACTGGTCAAGAGCCGCCCCGTACCGCGCTGAACCGTCAATATGACTATAAATATACCTTCTTGACTCATGTGGATACGGTCTTTGAGCACCACTTCGCTGACTACCGCGCCGGCATCATCATACATCGTACCGCCAGAGTGAACAATGCGGCCAATTTTGTGCGCGCCATCGCTAGTAAACTCAACTATATCGCCCGGATCACAAACAAATATATTTTGCCGCGGAATACCGCATTCTTTCTCGGCCAAGCGTGCATTGTGTACTAACATATGAAACTCGCCGTGATTAGGCAGATAATACTTCGGTTTAACCGCATTAATCACCCGCACGTGGTCATCGTAATAGCCGTGACCCGATAGGTGCAGCGGCCCGATACCAGTTAGGTGTGTTTTGCCATTTTGAATAATCTCGCCGCCCTCGCGCATCAGGCCATCAACTGTCCGCACTACGTATTTTTCATTGCCAGGGATCGGGTTCGAGCTCAGCACTACCACATCTGAACCCTTAATTTTAACGTATTTGTGCGCCCCTGTCGCCATCCGGTTAAGCACCGCATTGAACTCGCCTTGGCTACCAGTACAGACGATTGTTATCTTGTTATCAGGCAATTTAATCAAATCTTCCATCTTAACGACGGTATCTTTCGGTACTTTAATCACGCCCGAACGCAACGCCACCTCTAGGTTCTGAATCATACTAAAGCCAGCGAACGCCACTTTGCGGTCGTGCTTTTTCGCTTCCTCGAGAAGTAGCTGAATTCGATGCAACTGGCTAGAAAAGCTACTGACAATAATCCGGCTCTTCGACCATTTATCCATCACTTCGCCCATACTGTGCTGAATGTCGAATTCACCGTGTGTATGGGTACCGTCGCTTTCACAGTTAGTCGACTCGTTCATAAACAGCAAGAAGCCTTCTTTCTCGGCGATTTCGCTAATCCGATTAAAATCGAATTTCTTGCCATCAACCGGATTTTCTTCAATGCGCCAGTCGCCGCTCGAGAGGATATTACCAACTGGCGTCCGCACCACTACGGCAGCTGCATCTGGAATCGAGTGATTAACGCGTACCAGCTCAACGCTAAATGAATCACAAAGTTGTACAGTATCATGATTTTCTGGATTTAATTCGTGGTATTCTGGCGTGAAAGCGCCGTCTGTCTCTTCCATCGTCCGCTGTAGCATGCCAAGCGTGAACTTCGTGCCATAAACTGGTGCTGGCAATTTCGGGATGATATGCCGAAATGCGCCAATGTGGTCGAGATGGCCGTGCGTAAAGACGTGCGCTCGAATCCGATGCTTATTTTCTTCCAGCCACTGAGTATCAGGAATTATATAATTTATACCCGGATAATCGCTACCTGGAAACAAAAAACCCATATCAATGACGATGATATCGTTGTCGTATTCAATCGCCGTCATGTTCTTACCAATACCCATCTCGCCAACACCGCCAATCGGAATCACCTTCAGTGTTGGCCGCGGCGCCCGCGGACGTTTCGGCTGGTCCTTCAAGCTAAATTGCTTGCCGCCATAGCCGTTATAAACCGATTTGTTAACCGGCACGCTGATTAGGTGCTGGCTAGCCTGCGCATTCACACCTTCTGACATTCGCCGCTGCGCCCGAAAGACTTCGCCTTTGCGCGTAGTTGTCGCGTTCAGCACTGTATTAGTTGATTTTTGTTTAGCCTGCAAAGGGCGCTTACTCGTGTCATCGCCTTTTGGGTTTGCCAGTCGCCGCTGACCCATATTGTTATACTCCTTTTTTATTACAATAATCTAAAAACCAGGTAGAGAGGTGTTATCTTAATCGTTAGAAATCCCTCTCGTTAGTAGCTTTATTCTAGCAAACTGTCAGCATTTTGTCAAAAATGACCCTGCGCCAACTAAAATGCCAGCGTCGTTTTCCCTTAAGACGCCGGCATTTCCTTAGAAATTTGAAAGAGGTTTAATCGTCTCCGTCCACCGAAGTGTGAGCGAATTTACGCTTGCCACGGTAGATAAAGAAGCCGATCATCAGCAGATTAGCCGCCAGCAAGAATCCCGCCAACACCCACATGCTATCGCTATAGAACGAACTGCCCAATCCTCCCGAGATAGCCTGGCGCAGCGCCCGGATAGAATAAGTCATCGGCACCAGCGGATTAACTGCCTGGAAGAAGCTGTTGGCTGTTTGAATCGGGAATGTTCCCTCGCTCGATCCCAACTGCAGCACTAATAACACCATCGCTAGGAAGCGTCCTGGATTATCCAGCACAATTACCAGCAGCGATACGATTGACATATAAACAAACGATGTCAAATAAATCGCCCCGATGAAGTTCACCGGATGATCTGGCACCAAGCCCAGACAGTAAACCATGATCAGCATCAAGATCGTTGCCTGAACGAAAGCCGCTACACCAGTAACCGAAGCTTTGGCCAGCCACCAGCGAAAAGCGTTCTCTTGCTCGGCAAAAGTCTTGCGGATTGGATAAATAATATTCAGAGCAATCGCCCCGACAAACAAGCTCAGCGACAATACGTACGGTGCCAGCGCATAGCCATAGTTCGGCACGTCGCCCTGCTTGGTCGTTTCCGACTTCACCGGATTCGCCATCTGCTGCTGGGTGGCTGCACCAGTTGGTTGTATTTTGAGTTGCCGGGAAGCGTCTGCTAGCTTCGTAGACAGAGTATCCGCGCCGTCCGCCAATTGCGAGGTGCCATTCGTTAATACACTGGAGCGGCTATCTAACAGTCGCGCGCCGTTTGCTAACTGTTGGCTGCCAGTTTGCGCTTGCGCCAGACCGTTTGTTAGCGATGTCGAGCCAGCCAGCAATTGATTGTTCGCCGTCCGCAGATTGTTATAGCCGTTAAGAGCAGTGGTTGCATTCGGCGCCAACTGATTAACGCCGTTGTTTAGCGTAGAAACGCCAGTTTGCAATTGTGCCTGCTGCGTTGACAGACTTTGAGTAAGTGTCTGCAAATCTTTAAGCAGCGCGGCTGCTTGAGTAGTAATTATTTGCGTTTTACTGAGCGCCTGAGAAAGCTGGCTAATTTGCGGCAAAGTTATGGTTGTCGAACCGCCAGAAGCTACCGCATCATGTCCTAATGTTTGTAGCGTCCCGCCTGCTGCCGTCAAATCTGCTGCTGCAGTTTGCATTGTTTGCGCCAAAATTTGCGCTTCACTCTGCACCTTATTCTGCTGGCTGACGAGCATTGGCGATGGATTATGAACGCTAGCATTTAATTGATTAAGGCCTGCCTGCAACTGTTTTATACCGTTTGTTAACTGCGCAACTTGCGATTCGCTTGGCAAACCGTTCGACAATTGTCCCAAGCCTGCCTGCAATTGGCGCGATCCATCGCCGAGCCTCGCTAAACCATTAGCCATCGCCCGCTGATTTACCGCCAATTGCCGAACGCCACCAGCGTAAGTTTGCGCGCCCACTTGCAGCTGCGTCAAACCACCATGCAAAGTAGCTGCGCCGCCCGCTGCCGACTCCAAACCGCTGCCAAGTTTACCTACATTTTCCAACACGCCCTTAGCGTACGCCTGAGTAATTTGCTCAGCCACCGACGTTTTGACTTTTTCAGCCGCTTGATTACTGACCAGCGAACCAATATAGTTCTTAGCTGGCGTAGTCGTGTAGCGAATCACTGCCTGCTGCGGTTGAGCAGCAGTAATCGACGCCGCTTTTGCCGAAAAATCCGTCGGAACAGTCACCACCGCATAGAAATGCCCGCTATTGACCCCGTCATCAGCCTGCTGTTTATCCACAAATTCCCAGCCCAAATCATGATTACTTTTGAGTTTTTGCTCAACCGATTGCCCGATATTGACCGTTTGACCGTTCAGCTGCGCGCCTTTGTCCTCATTAACAAACGCTACCGGCAAATTTTTCACCTGCCCATATGGATCCCAAATTGAACCCAAGAAAAAACCGCTGTACATAATCGGAATAAAGGAAATAACCGCCATCGACAGCAGTAATATTTTGTTTTTACAGAGATGCTGCCACTCAGCTCGCACCATATTGACGCGGCGTCTATTTGACAGCCGCTTTAATTTTTCAACCATGCATTACCTCCTTGACAACGTCTTCTAACGTTACCGTTTTTAGATACTCGCTCCACTTCTCTTGCGCCTCGGAAAAGACTTTTTCAATCATACTCATGCCAATTTCCACCTGGCGAGACCGCGACGCAAACACTCGTTCGACAATTCCTTGAGGCTGAAAAAACGGTGCTTCGCCTTCAATCGCCAGCACCACATCATGCAACGTCACTTGGCCCATTTCCCGCGCCAAAATGAAACCGCCGCCAGCGCCCTGCGTCGAGGTAATCAACCGCGCCACCACCAGCTTGCGGCTAATTTTCTTCAGGTACGTCGGCGAAACTGCCATCTTTTCCGCCAAAGCGTCATTGGTCATCGGCGCCTTTCGCTGCGGATCAGCTAAAATTGCCATAATACAGCAGGCTTGTTCAACAGCTCCCGATAGTTTCATAAAGTCCTTTCATGAATTAGATATAGTGGATATCGATTATCCACTATACTACACTAGGCTAGCTTTTGCAAGAGTTTAATGAACGGATTGGGAATAAGCCCCGGATTTTGAGCAGATATCTATAGGTTGCCAGCGTGCCAACCTTACGATTCAGGATTATTCTGCTGCACAAACGCCGCCGCCCGCATAAAATCATCAATTAGCGTCTGGCGCATACCGCCGTTATATAGCGCTGCTGCCGGATGATACAGCGGAATTACCACGAATTCCAACTCATGCAAACGCACCCGCCGCGGCCGACCGTGGTCCTGACTGATCCGCAGCCCAGGGATAAAACCGCCGCCGCTGTGCCTCCCCAGCGTCAGAACTGCCTTTGGCTGGATAATCTCCAATTGCCGCATGAGGTACGGCCAAAATTGGCGCTTTTCCTCTGGCAGCGGGTCGCGGTTATTCGGCGGCCGATACTTCACAATGTTGGTAATATAAACATCTGAGCGCCGCAAATCAGCTGCCGCCAGCATCTCGTCGAGGAATTTCCCCGCTGCGCCGACGAATGGTTTACCTTGTAAATCTTCGTTCTTACCTGGTGCTTCGCCGATAAATACGATATCAGCATCAGCATTGCCATCGCCCATAACCAGCTGCGTTGCTTGAGCCGCCAATTCCGAACAAATCCCAGCTTCGATAATTTCCGCCGCTAATGCGTCTAATTCAGCTTGCTTATCCATAATTACATTTTACCAAAATAGTACCCTCTGCTGATACAGAGGGTACTACCGGCGCGGCGAATATTAACGCAGCGCAGTTAATTTTTGATTGACAACGCTTGAAAAGTCGTTGTAGTACCGATCCATTCCGCTATCGGTAACCTTGCGGCTAGCGTTAGTAATTAACGTATAGCCAGTAGTCGACGGTTCTATTGGACGGCGCGGCCGAGCGCTGAAATTACCGCTGGTATAGGCTCTAGCGTATTCGACGTAGTATTTCTTCAACGAAGTGTAGTAATCGCTCCATTCTTTACCGAAATTAGCCACATTGCTATTATTTGATTTGCTCAGTTTCTGCATCAAGGATGTGCAATCGCCGTATTTTTGACTAACTTCCTTATCAACTTCATCTGGCTTCTTGCTTATATGGCCAAGATAAAATACGTTATCGCATTTTTTTCTGACCTCGCTATAAACCTCTACGTACTGCGACAAGCCCTCCATTTCCGGCTTAGCAACATCGTAAGCTTTCTTATACTTATCGTAAGCTTCTTTGACAGCTTTATCGTGCATAATCTTAGATTTCGATAATTTGTCGTTTAGTTCATCGCGGCTCTTGATAGCGCTATTAACCGTTTCTTTGTAGGCTTCTGGATTACGTACAGATGAATACTGCAAACTGTTCAATTTCGAGCTTTCATCATTCATCCACGAAACGGCTTGACGGTAATCTTCTTTGCTCGGCCCCATATTGAGCAGCAAAACAACCACTATTACGATAATCAGCAGTAAAAATCCAACAGAACCGCCAATTATTCCCCACAAAGCCCCCTTGCTGAGGCCTTTGTTAACCGGCATTTGCGGCGGCATCGCTGGCTGCTGCATAGGTGGCGCGGACATTGGAGCTGGTGGCTGCGCAGGCGGCACTGACTGCGGCGATTCAGGTGGTTGCGGTTGATTGTTCATAGACTTCCCCTCTTTTATAAGTGTATCTCTATTAAGTATAGCAAAACTTAAGCTGTTCCGTATAGTATTCGTTTATGTAGAAATATTATCGCTGTTCAATTCCCTTCATTGTCAAGCTTAGGCGTCCGCGGTTATCAATTTCTGTTAACTTAACACGTACCGTTTGACCCTCTTTCAAGACATCAGTTACTTTGCCGACTCGTTTATCTGATAGTTGTGAAATATGCAACATACCGTCAATCCCCGGCAGAATATTCACGAAGGCCCCGAAATCTTTGATACTGACCACCTTACCCTCGTAGATTTTGCCAACCTCTGGCTCCTCGACCAGGCTCTTGATCCAGTTTAGCGCTTTCTCGATCGATTCACCATTCGGACTGGCGATAGTAATCAAGCCGTCTTCCTTGATATCAACTTCAGCACCAGTTTCCGAGGTAATCTTGTTAATCACCTCGCCGCCCTTGCCGATGACCGCACCGATTTTATCCGGGTCAATCTTCAGTTTTTCGATACGCGGCGCATACGGGCTAAGCGCCTCACGCGGCTCTGGCAAAATACTCAGCATATGCTGCAGAATATGCGCCCGGCCCGCCTTGCTCTGCTCGATCGCCTGGCGCAGCACCGCCACCGGCAAGCCGTGCACTTTCATGTCCATCTGCAGCGCCGTGATGCCCTTGGCTGTACCAGTCACCTTGAAATCCATATCGCCGGCAAAATCCTCGGCATCAGCAATATCGCTCAGTACGTACGGCGTATCACCGTCCATCATCAGACCCATGGCAATGCCGCTAACCGGCGCCGAGAGAGGCACGCCGGCATCCATCAGCGCCAAACAGCTCGAGCAAGTCGCCGCCATTGACGTCGAACCGTTCTGACTCATAATTTCGGTAACACTACGAATAGCGTACGGGAAATCTTCCTCGCTCGGCAGCACTGGCGTTAAGGCTCGCTCTGCCAAATAGCCGTGGCCAATCTCGCGCCGGCCCGGGCTGCCCATCCGCTTAACCTCGCCAACCGTATAGCCCGGCGCATTGTAATGATGCATATAGCGCCGCTCGCCGTCGTTAACCTCCATAGTATCAACCAGCTGCGCGTAACTCAGCGGCGCCAAAGTCACAATGTTCATACCCTGCGTCACGCCGCGGGTAAACAAGCTCGAACCGTGCGCTCGCGGCAGCAAACCAACCTCTGAGCTGAGCGGGCGAATTTCCGTCAAGGCGCGGCCGTCTGGACGCATATTATCCTCGACGATACCGCGGCGCACATCTTTATGCAGCGCTAAGGTAAATGCTTCATCGTATTCGTCGCGTACTTCGTCGTACTCCTCAGCACCCAAGCCCAGCTTTTCGGCCATCGCTTCGTGGAATGCCCAGCGAATCTCATTAACCACCTCGTTGCGCTCTGGATACGGCCGGCGGATTTTCTCACCCAGCTTGCCGTCAACCCACGCATCAGCCGTCTGCTGAATTGTTTCGTCGGGTAAGACTAATTCATATTCCTGCGGGGTCGGCGCGACTTTGGCAGCTAGCTCACGCTGCAGCTGAATCGCCGGCTGCATCATCTGGTGCGCCCAGGCCATAGCGTCGACGATCACCTCTTCTGATACCTCCTTAGCGCCGGATTCCACCATGGTAATACCGCTGGCAATACCGGCCACCACTAGGTCCAAATCAGATCGCTCACGCTCCTCCGGCGTCAAAAAGGCCTTAAACTCGCCATTCACGCGGCCAACCCGCAAGCCCGCTACCGGCCCGTCAAACGGCGTCCCGGTCAGCATCAAGGCACTCGACGCCGCAATCATCGCCACCACGTCCGGACGGAAATCCGGATCCATGCTCAGCACTGTCGCCACCACTTGCACTTCCTGGCGGTAGCCCTTTGGAAACAGCGGCCGAATCGGACGGTCGATTAACCGGCCTATTAGCACCGCCTCGTCGCTAGGACGGCCTTCGCGCTTGATAAACCGCGAACCAGAAATTTTACCCGCCGCATAGAACCGTTCTTCGTAATCAATCGATAGCGGGAAATAATCCAGCTGCACCGGCCGGCTACCTACCTGGGCACTGCCCAGCACCACCGTATCGCCATAGCGCACCAGCACGCTGCCCGTCGTCCGAAAGCCGACGCGGTTAACCTCCAGCGTCAGCGGCCGGCCGCACAGCTCGGTGGTAACGCTAAAAATCTCCTTGCCGCTCGGGTTAATAATACTCATAAAAGAGCTCCTTTCTTCGCGGCAAGTAACAGGGATGAAAATTCGTCTTGGCTAGGCTTGGCGATTCAAAGCCGCGCGCCGCAAATTCTCGTCTCTATCACTTCCGCGTTAACAATAACTACTTTATTATAGCAGACAACAAAGGTTATTTCATCTATATCACGTCATGCTATTGCTTTTTTATCATGTTTATGCTATAATAAAAAAATGAGCACGCTTCCTGTAGTTCAGCTAAGACGCCGCCAAGAGTTCTGGCTAAAAAGCCAAGAGACCGCGAAAGAATTACGGCGAGAAGCGCATACGATCGATCCAGAACGTCCGCGGCGCGGTATCGGCCAAGCTGCGCACAATCTACTGCACGTGATGAATCAGATTGAACACCCAACTGCTGAAACTAACCAGCAAAAAGAGTTCTACATTCTCTACGGCACCTATCGCGACTGGATTGCTGCTGTAACTGCCGAAAAAACAGCTAGAGACTCAAATAGGAGGCCTTCTCCTAAAGATCGCGAAAAAATTGTTAGTGTGCATTCTTCATTCAACGACTCACTACGCGAAATTTTTAACCGCTGGGGCACTACTATCACGCCAGCTGATATAATGCAGATTCTAAATAATTTTATCCCTATAGCCGACAAACCCCACTACCGCAAAAAAATGGAAACAAGCATAAAAGGTGTACGTACAGAATTACTAGCTGAGCTAGCTCTCGAAAACATGGGCTTTGAAGTGGTCCGTGCGACTACCGAACAAGACAAGAGAGGTATTGATTATCTTATAACTGACAGCCAGGGAAAGCAAACAGCGATAGATATTAAATCTTCAAGATTTAAAGCGAACAAAACCAATGATCGAAACGCTAAGTATTATAATGACGGTACTATAGCTATCTGTCCATTTTCGCCCGAAACCCTCGAAAGTATTCATACGGTTTTGCCTAAAGACCCGTACGGAGAAATGTTACAACCTTCAGAAGAGATGCTTGCAAATCTATATACTTCTGGTATTGTAGATAAGCATGAATATACTAGAATTATGAATGAATTAGAGAGACAGATGAAAGATCTGCGTGAGAGAAATAATAATCCGGCATCCAGAGGAAAACTAGTTCATGTCTAGCGAAACCAGCTCCTTAGAAAGAGGCGGCTCAGCAAGCTCATGGCTTACTCAATACGATCTGGTTAATCCAGAAAAGGCGTATGACGACATTACCAACTCAATCAAGAACAGAGAAAAGGTTACACTGGCAGCGATAGTGTCCGCTGGTATAGGGGAAATCTCGGTTAGAGCCACTATTACTCAAGTTGAAGTTGAAGTTTTATTTAATGGGCTCGACCGAGTAGAGGCAGATAGATTGTTCGGGTCTGACGGCTCGCCTCAACTCGAGGCTAGAGGCGTAACCAAACACCCTAACTCTCTGGACTCAGATGATGGCGATAAAAAACCTCTGATCGTTGTTTTCCAGCAAAGCGATGGTAATAATATTGATTCCGGACACTTTTTCCTGGAAACCGAATAATATCCTTGATATTATAATCTTAATGCTAGCCCCTGCTAAATTAAGCTAATCGCAAGCTATTCAAACTTAATCAACAAGGAGGCCTAATGCCACAAACCGAAAGTCTATATACTGGGCGGCGCATTAATGTACGCGCTATTATTTATCGCGAAGGAAAAATACTCGCCGTCAAACATCGCCGCGGCGACCAAGCGGCCTCTTATTACGCCGTACCAGGCGGCGGTCTCGACCCGCACGAGTCGCTAACTGAATGTTTAATCCGCGAATTACGCGAAGAAACTGGCGTGACCGCCAAACCTGGCAAACTGCTATTCATTCAGCAATTCCCATCATCGCGGGCTGGCTACGAAGAAGAGCTAGAGTTCTTCTTCGCGGTCGATAATCCTGATGACTTTACTGATATTGACATTAGCCAAACAACACATGGCGCCCAAGAATTAGCGCTTTGCGAGTATATCGACCCGTCGCAATGCGTTCTCTACCCCGAATTTCTACAGCACACCGATATCGCACAGTACATCAATAGCAGCCAGCCGGTTCTCGTCGTCGATAATTTCAACGAGCAACACCAACAACTACTCTAGCGTCACGTTTTGCCGCGCCCAATCAACCGCCGCTTGCGCCCGTTTGCGCGCCTCCAAGCTCTTTCGCGGCGGACGGTCGTCGCCCCACCACTGCCGCCAGGCCCAATCTGCCGGGTTGAGGCATTCTAGGCAATCCATGTGGCGTAATTTACCGTTCACGAACTCTTCATTGCGCTCGGTATAGACAAGTTCGTAGCCGCACTTCTCAAGCGCCCGCCAGCTCGCCGCGTTGCCGTGGATGACTGCCGACTTAATTCGGTGCAGACCTAGATTTTCGAAAGCATACCAGGTTCGTGCCCGGTGGCAAGCACTAGCAATCCCCTGGCCCCAATATTTTTTATCGGCAATAACTATACCACTTGTCGCATAATGAACGTGATCTTTGGTTATCTCGGTAAGCGCTGTGTTGCCGATCAGCTGGCGCTTGTCGCCATCCATAACCCAAATACCCCAGTTTAGGCTGGTTTTGTTCTTGATCATTTCATCATACCAGGCTTGCTCGGTCTCGATTGTCTGCGCTCGGTGCGCTGATAAGTACTGTGTTACCGTGCCGAGCGCAAAACCCTCGACAAACACCGCTAGATTATCGCGCGCAAACGGTGCCAGTTCAACCGATAAGCCCCTATCAGTTGTTAATTTCATCATCGGCCCAAACGCCATTGTGCACTCCTTTCGCTTAATTGTGTTTATATTATACACAATTGCGGAGGTTTAGTACACAAATAGTTATAAACTATAAACTTTCAACGATACTCTGTAGATCTCTGCGAACTTTGCCAGCAAATTTCTGCAAAGCCGAGCCGCTACCTGGTTCGGTTTGCCATATTGGCGACTGCGGGTTAGCTTCTCTCACTAAGTCAGACATTGCTTGAAGAGTTTCCGCACTAACGTTTAGTCCTCCTTTAGCTTCTAGCCTACCGGCTAGCTCTACCCTAACATTTTGGTCAAGAAATCCGCCATAAGCCCTCAAGAAGTCTCCCGCCCATTTGTCGGCTCTTTCTTGGTCGAATGGTTGGCGCTCGCCAGGTTTTGTCGTATTTTGCTCTCCAGCGGCCTGTTTTCCGTCTGACTTCGATACGTCTGCTTCAGATTTTACCGTATTTTTTTGATTGCCATCTGGCTGCTCTACTGGTGATGTCTTATCTTCTGCCGGCTGCCCGACCTGTTCTGCCGGATTTTTCTCTACGGCGCGATCACTTGTGACAGGTTTAGCTTCTGCCTTTGGACTTTCGTTTCTAACGGTTTCTGGCGGCGTGCTTTCTTTCGGCGCTTTAGGTTCAGGCTCGCTAGACGGCTTGGCGGCGGCAGTTTCTGCTTTCGGAAGCTCAGCACGCGGCGGCAACGGTGTTTCTTCTACTTTGGGCACAGCATCGCTAGCACTGGTCTCATGCGATACCAGCTCACTTGGTTCCTCGCGTATCGCTGGCTGCTCGTATACTGCTTGCTCAACTGGCGGCCGTGAGGCATATTGAACTAGATTATCGCCTCTATCCCTGTTATGCTCACCCCTGACAATACCATCAACCAAATCCTCTGGAACGCCTTTTGCTAACAAATCAGCGCGCCGATTGAGCATTTCATCAACACTTTGCGGCCCTCTCTCGGCGTCAGCATGCGACGGCAACTTACCAGTTATTTTCTCGCCAGTCATGAAAACCCGGCGGGTAGAAGCACGTTCGTTGGTCGGCGCTATTCCGCCGTCAGTAGCGGCTTTATAAGCCTCGCCAACCAGCAGCTGTCTGCCGGTATTCGACTCTTGGCGTGCCATAGCGGGCGGCTTATCGCCGAAAGCAATCGCCACCGCATCGCGAGCATCATTGACTTTCTTGGCCCGGCCAGCCGGCGTCCATTCGTGCGGCATGCCACTATCATTATCAAAAGAGTTAGACTCAACTGTTGGACTAATACCATACTTTTCATAATCAAACGATTCGCCTGGAGTGTTATCAGGCGCTTCATGAGATGGAGATAGTTCTCTTGTGATCATTTTTGTTTTGCCGTTTACTTACCTTTTTATGCTAGCATAGCTTATGCTTTTTGTCAATAATATTACTTAGATTAGTATT
This sequence comes from uncultured Candidatus Saccharibacteria bacterium, assembly GCA_963519435.1. GTDB lineage: Bacteria > Patescibacteriota > Saccharimonadia > Saccharimonadales > Saccharimonadaceae > Saccharimonas. Next base: position 66,984 of record CAUQMT010000003.1, read on the forward strand.
TTTAGCAATACGGCAGCTGCGATCTACCTTTACAAACCAAAAACCGCCTCGATATGAGACGGTTTTTGGCCCAGGCTGCACGTTTATTTGCGCAGACCGAGCTTCTCTAGCGTTGCCTTGTAGGCCTCAAAGTTCGTCTTCTCAAGGTATTTCAGCAGGCGCTTGCGCTTACCTACCATCTGAATCAGTCCGCGGCGCGCCATACGGTCGTGCTTATTGGACTTGAGATGTTCAGTCACCTCTTTGATACGAGCCGTCAAGATCGAAATCTGCGCTTGCGGACTGCCGACATCGTTCTCGTTGACCTGAGTCAAAGCAATAGCTTTCGCTTTGTTATCCTTTGATATCATAACTAATAACTTTAGCAGAGATACGCTAATCAGTCAAGTTATGCGAACTCCTTATCATATCTATCACTCTATAGATTTTCTCAATATCGTCAATCGTCATCTGACGAGACTGATCTATCCAGCCCTTAATAAGTTTGGTATCTAAATAAGCAAATTTCTATGCTTCTTATGATTCAATGCCAAGATCGGCCAATTTCTGCGCTTGACTAACTTGCCAATCAGCAATCTGCGTACGGCGCAATTCTTGACAGTAAGCGCCCGTGTTTAGCGCCTCACCGATGTCAACTGCCAAACTACGAATATAGGTACCGCTAGAGACATGGGCTCGAACTTTGAGCAGCGGATAAGCGTAATCAAGCAGCTCCAGCGCATAAACCGTCACTGTACGTTCTGGTATATCAACTTTTTTACCACTGCGGGCTAATTTGTAAGCCCGCTGTCCGTTAATTTTGATAGCACTGAACGCTGGCGGACGCTGTTTGATATCGCCAACGAATTGCGCTAGAACATACTTAACTGCTGCTGCATCCGGTTGTTTGAGTAAAGGTAAAGATTCAGCTCCTTGTAGTTCGTCGCTTGCAACGTACGGCATAATTTCGCCTTCCGGGTCGCCAGTTGTACTAGTCTGCCCCAACCGGAACGTCGCTTCATAAACTTTATCAAGCTTGGTATAACGCATCGCGTTGCGGCATTCCTTGCCCGTAACCAAAATCAACAGGCCCGTCGCAAACGGATCAAGCGTCCCGCAATGACCGACTTTGACTTTTTTGCCAACCCGATGGCTAAGCACGCGGCGAACCCGCGCCACCACCCCGAAGCTAGTCATGCCTGGCAGCTTATCGATCAATATAACCCTGTCATTCATATTTCAAGTATATCAGCATACCCCGTAGCATTGATTCTAAAATCTTTTCAGGGCCAATCTGAAGCCTATTCGCAAACTTAAGCTTGCCCTGGAATCTTGAACTGAGCCGGATCATTTGATGTTGGTGCCGAAACTGCTGGAGCTGGCGGCGGCGGTAGAGTAGATTCTAAAGTGTCAGCTCCGACCCCGCCATTAGCTGGTACTGGCGGCAAGGATGAAAAATCTGGCAACGGCGGTAATGGCGGTAGTGGCGGCAAATCGTCAACCGCGCCAGACGATGGCGCAGCTGATGCTGCCAACAGAGCTGCATCAACGGCAGACCGCGCTTGGTCTTGATCTGAACTAGCAGGATTTGCGGCTGACGCAGCTTCTACGCTAGGTGCTGGCATTGCTGGCATATTCGGCTGTACCGTTACCCCTTTCGAAGAAACCGCCTCGGGCGCCGCGTCAACTGGCGCAGCTTCTGATAAGACATCGCGAACTGTCGGTTCTACCTCGGTCTTATCAGCTACGGCATTAAATGGCGATTGCATTGACGGCGGCTGCGACGCCACCGCGCCGCGATCGTGGCTTAAAATGACGCGATTATGCATGTCTTTTTCAGCTTTTCTAGCTTCCTCGGCAGCCTGTTCGGTTGTCGCGTTAAAAGTACCACCAATCGACGGTTCGCCCGGGCTAACTGGCATCGCTAGACCTGGCCCTGGCGCAAATGGAGCAACTGGCGGCAAAGCTAGATCTTCTTTGGCCGCTTCATCTACTTCTGCTGAGCTGGCAGCAATATCGCGCTGCAAATCGGCGACCGACGGCATATCTCGCCTATCAGCTTCAGGCTCAACAGCAGGAATTGATGCTAACTGTTCGGCTAATTTCTTTTCGGCGGCAGCGGCGGCATCTCGACTACTTCGCTTCTCTAATTCTTCATTGGCAGCCCTCAGAGCTTCGTCGGAATGGCGCCTATCAATTACATTCTTGACGTCGTCAACATCACCAACTGGCTCGTGCGAAATCGACAATGCGCCAATGTCGCCAGAATTTTTAGACTCATCCTTTTTGGAGGATTTCTCTTCGTCCTTGCTTTTTGCTTCAGGCACTGGAATCGGTTTGTCGTACGATTCCTTTAGTTTAGTGGCAATTAGTTGCTGGTTAGCACCGTCTGCCATCAATTGAGCAGCCACAGTCATCGCCGCTGAGCTGGTATGCGCATTGCTGAAACGATCGGTTGCTGCCACGATACCAGTCAAAAACGCCGTAGCGATTTGCTCGTCAATCAGCCGGCTCTCGCCTCTTAATTCGTTAGCCAACCGGCACAAAACCTCGCTATAACAGCTAGCTCGCGGATTACTCCACTCCAGACTACCGAGCTGGGTTGACTCGCCAAGCGATACGCTTGCTACAACCGCATCGTGCAAAATTCGGCCATGGCTCTCGAGCGCATGATCCAAATCAGCTTCATCTTTGACGCCAATTGCCAACACCATCTCGACATTATAGTCGCCTTGGCTAAAGTCCAAATCTTTCTGGTTGATTGTCGTACGGTACGGCGTAATAAAAATCTTGACCATATCATCGACAATCTTGTAACGTAAGTGATCGGCCTTTTCCTTATCCAGCGCGATGATAAAGTCGCGCAAACTATCAACTGTACTTTCAAACGTTTTCTCGGGCTGTAGAAATTTAATCGCTGGCGGCACTGCCCCGCTAAATACTGCCGTCGCATGCTTATTTAACTTATTGATTAGCAGCGTGATGCCCAAAGCAGCGCTCAATTCGTCAACCGACGGATTGGCGCTAACCGTAACGAGAATATTATTACTTTCTTTGACTTTCTCTACTATCTGGTTTAGCACGTCTGCCATATTTTATCCTATTTGTTTTTATTCGCTATAGACTTTATGTACTATAACATAAGCATCACGGCAAAGTCAATACTATTTTGTAAAGCAGCGCCGCTTTACAAACAGAGGTGTATAAGTTATAATTGAAAACTGATTGTATACACTAAATCAATAACAGAGGTAAAGGAATTTATGCCACTCATCAAATCAGCCGTTAAGCGAATGAAGCAAACCGCTAAGCGCCGCCAGCGTAACATCGGTATTAAGCGCGATATCAAATCTGCCACCAAGGAATTTTTGGCCAACCCGAACGCCGCTACCCTAAGCAAAGCTCAAAGCGAGCTAGATACTGCTGTCAAGAAAGGCCTGCTCAAAAAGGCAACCGTTAGCCGCCGCAAATCAGCCCTAGCCAAGGTCGCTAAAGCTGCTGGCGTCAAGCTAGAAAAGAAAGCCGCTAAGCCAGCTGCTGAGGCCAAAAAAGCTCCTGCCAAAAAGCCAGCCGCAAAGGCCGCACCTAAGAAAACTGCAGCCAAAACAGCCTAAGTTTAACCTTATCGAAATAAACGCTCTCGGTAACCAGGGCGTTTATTTTTGCCGCAAAGCCACCCGAAACAAAAAATCCTCCAACGCCATCCACGGATCAACTGATGAGGTTTTCATTTGATAATCACGTTCTGCTGCTAATTCGGTTAATTCCGCCAAGTCCTTTGGCGACAGCTGCCGAGCAAGCGGCCGCAACTTCTTGGCAACAAACGGATGCATACCGAGATCAATCGTATCGCTAGCGCCAGCCGCTTCAGCCTTGGCTAATAACACCAGCTGCGACCACTGCGACCAGACCAACGGCGCCACTTTATAAACATCGTCGCTGCGGCGAAGTTCATCAAGCGCGCTCCGTAGATTTGTCGTCTCGCCGCGCACTGCCAATTCAATGATATCAAACGCCGAAAACTCACGTGCTGGCGGAAAAACCGTAGCAATCGCTGCATCGTCAATTTTCACGGCATTTTTCAAGGCAGCTACAGCATGAGTTAATTGTAATTGATCAATTTCAGCAGAACGCGATTTTTCATCGGCGACAATTGCTCGCGCTACCATATTACTAGCCTGTGTTTTCGTCAACTTTACTCCGTGCTCGCTTGCATAGTCTAGCAGCCACTTTTCGGCCGCCGGACGCTGGCGATCGATCAGCGGCGTTGCTTCAATTAGCTTTGCGGTTTTTTGCAAGGTTTTGAAAGTTTTGGTACGCTTATCCGGGCGCGGCTCAATCAATACCAAGTAGGTTTCTGCCGCAATATCGCTAGCCCATTCGCCGAGCTTATCCCACAAGTCTTTTCGTTCCGAGAGCCGTTCAATAACAATCAGCCGCCGTTCTTGAAATAAACTCAAGCCGCGTACCGTATCGGCTAATTTATTCAAATCAAGACTGCCTACGTCAATTTTTTCAGGCCGTACATCCAGTGCTTTCACCAATTGCTGCAGCTCATACTGCGCGCGGTAAGCGTTCGTGCCAATAATCAGATAAATCATTTAACCTCCACCTGACAGACTGGGCAAATATGCGTACCGCGGCCGCCAACTTTCAGCTTGATGATCTCCTGGTCGGGGTGACGATGACAGGCTTGGCCTTCGCGGCGAAATACATGAGCAAATGTCAGATAATTCCCTTTCCGGCCCTCGGCATCAACATAATTCCTATCAGTCGAACCGCCCTGGTCAATACTCAATTGCAAGATTTGCCGCAGCTCATTAAATAATGTATTCAACTGCTGATCGCTAATGTTTTTTACCCGCGTTTGCGGATGAATCTGCGCCGCCCACAGTGCCTCGTCAGCGTAAATATTGCCAACCCCAGCGATCACCGCCTGGTCAAGAAACGCTGGCTTAATCATTGAGTTTTGGCGGCGGCGAATCCGCTGGATGAAATCCTCGGCGCGCGTCTGAGGATCAAGCGGTTCTGGGCCGACTTTTTGCATAAACGGCAAGTTTTGCACTTCTGCTGTCGGCAGCAACTTCATCCAGCCGAATTTGCGCTGATCATTAAAAAACAGCCGCGACCCATCCGTAAACTCAATTTGCACCCGCGTTGAGCGATCAGGCAGCTCGCCGATTAAGCTGTCGTTTGGATGCCCGCCAGCAAAGTCGTCGATCTCGCGAGCGGTATCCGCAGAAAAATCTTGGGCAACTTTACGTGGGCCCCGAGATTTTTTTGGGGATACCCGAGCGCTATGACGAGAGCTTTGGCGAAACACCAACTGCCCCGTCATTTTCAAGTGTACCACCAGCGAATAGCGCGTATCCAAATCAATCATCAGTACCTTTGCCCGCCGCCGCACCGCCGTCACCCGCGCACCATATAAAAATTGTTCAACATCAGCCGGCGCATTCGGAAAGCTTTTTGGCGAATCAAACACCGCCGCCCGCGCTACCACTCGGCCTGGCAGTAGCTCCGCCAACCCGCGGCGAACCGTCTCGACTTCGGGAAGTTCCGGCATTTATGCCTCCAACAGAGCGTTCAAACGCTTAATAAGCAGCTCATTATCGGTGTACTGCAACGCCATCATTCCCGCTACCTCGGCTCCTTCGCAATTTTCGACACGATCATCAATCATCACACATTCGCTAGCCGCAACCCCTAAACGGTCAGCTGTCAGCGTGAAAATTTCCGGGTTTGGTTTGGCCAAGCTTTCCTCGTACGACAATACGCACACATCAAACATTTTTTCTAATTCGCCTGGCGCAAATAGATATTCCAGCGTACCGCCGCCAACATTACTCAACATCGCCATCTTCAAATTAGCGTACTGCTGGCGTAAATTCACGATATAGTTTATCAATTCCTCGTTGCGAATCCGCTTGTGCATCAAGAAATCATGCGTCTGCTGCCGTGTCCAGCCAAACAACTCAGCAATTCCCGATTCATACTCGCTGCCGCTAATAAAACCGTAATCGTGCTGTTTACTGAGGTCGCGCAGCATTACCTTGCCCTCTGGCTCGGCCATTCTTATTAGCGTATCAATACTGCCTCCGTACAGTACGCCAAAACAATCGAAAATAACTGCTTTTATCGCCATAATTAGAAAATATTATTAAATGACGGTTTGAAATCTGGAATCTGATTGACAAAAAGAGCCTGAAGCTTCAGAGTATCAGCGTTAAGCGTACCAGGCGAATCCTTGCAAGTTGAAGTCCACAAATTGGTATCGGTATTGTCGCCATCGCGCGTCTCGAATACGTAAGCCAGCCCTTTAGTGGCACATACGCCGCGAATATCATCGTTTGATTTGTTATCAGAGGCCTGAATGTTGACCTTGACTAGCGCATAAGTAAACTGTTCATAAGCATTACTGTTATTAGCATATTCCTTCTTGTCCAAAACTCTATCCAGATAACCCGAATAAATAACGTATTTACGCGATGTTGGACTAACTGTAATCTGGTAGCTCTTGAACTCCTCATCAGCAACAATCGGACCGCGTACCGTCCAGCGCACGCTGCGAATTGGGTCTTGATTTTTGATTTTGCTCTCTAACGATTGTTCGGGGGTTTGCGGCTGCTCGGTCTTTTTGTCCGGATTCAGCAATGATCGCACAAGTGTCACCAAAATAGCAATAACAACCACCACAGTGATAATAGTAATGATTATCGGTAAAATTCTCGGTCGGGATCCTCTGTACATGTTTGTATTTTAACACATTTATCACGCAGCTACGCGTACCATGGTAGAAACAGCCGTAGCACCTAAACCTTCTTCTGCGGCAGCACCTAAACCCTCTTTTTCAAGAGGCCCAGTTATTTCTTCAAAGCGTTTATTTGTATCGTCATCGTTATTATCAGCTGTTATTTCTTCAGGTCGTTTATTATCTGTATCGTTCTTTTTAGCGATTAATTCGTCAAGCGGTAAAAATTCTATACCGCGATTATCTGCTACTACTAACTTTTTACCTTTACCTTTATCTTTATCTTTATCTTCTTTCCAGAAAATATTAATGCTAGGCCCACCACCAGCAAGATGAAGCGTATCAACACCTTCATAGCCAATTGGCAAGAAACGATATCCTTCGCTCTTAGTTTTTTCAACTTTATATATTTCTTGATTTTCTACGTTTATTTCTGATCGATTTTTATCGCCCTCGTTAGACACACAGCGAACCACTAACCAATCATCGGATATCGTGCCGTAATTTCTGTTACTAATACCCCAAACATCACCATCCGGACCGACAAACATACCAACTAAATAACCATAATCGGCTCCCCTAAGAAACTTTTTTACGGCGTCGCCCTGCTCAATGATACGTCTTAGTTGTTGCTCGTCCTGTCTTAGCCGCTCTATACGCTCTTGCCTAGACAAAAGCCTAGCCCCTTCAAGTTTAGGGTTGCTATTTTTTGGTAACATTTTCCGTTCCACAACATCCGCCTTTTTGCTTAAGCTAACTGTAATTAGATTATACCACAGTTGTAGTTATTTGTCCATATTTGTACGGGTTTTCGCTAATTTTCAGCAAATTTTAAGTTTTTTACACTTCGCCCCAATTATTACCGATTTTGACGTCGACTTTGAGCTTAATACCGAGCTGCGGGTAGATATTTTCCATGGTCTCTACCAGCATTTTGCTGACTATTTCGGCGTTTTGGAGCGGACACTCAACCATGATACTGTCATGGATTTGCAATATTTGATGGCCGAGCGAGATATTTTTATGTACAAGCCCAGACTTGCTGCCTGAAGAGACTTGCCTTTCCGGCAAGGCGAATTCGTTCTTTTCGAATTTGCCGGTCTCTGAAGGTAGCAAATCTGGGCTTGTCATTGTCGTCAGTCGCTTCTCTACCGCCAGCATCGCCAACTTCATCAAATCCGCCTCGGTACCTTGTATCGGCATATTAGCTGCTGCTCGCTCGGCAGCCGAACGAACAGCAAAATTATTCGATCTAACATCGGGCGTCGGCCGGCGGCGGCCAAACAATGTCTGCACAAAACCATCTTCGTGCGCTTGACGGATTGTTCGTTCCATAAATTCTTTGATGTGCGGACGGATACGATAATACTCGTCGATAAAATGCTGCGCCTCGCCGTAACTCATATTAGCAGCAGCCGCCAAACCATGCTGGCTCATGCCGTATAATACGCCGAAATTCACCACTTTAGCGCGGCGGCGCTGCGTTGGCGTCACTTCATTAATCGGCACGTTATAAACTTCAGCTGCTGTCTTGGCGTGAATATCAACGTCGGTATTAAAATCTTCAATCATCTGTTTTTCGCCAGCCATCACCGCCGCCAGGCGCAGCTCAAATTGCGAATAATCAGCATTTACGAAAACATTGCCAGGTGCTGGCACAAAGGCATCGCGAATCTGCCGCCCCAACTCAGTACGAATCGGAATATTCTGCAAATTCGGGTTAGTGCTCGACAGCCGCCCAGTCGCTGTCGCATCTTGGTTAAACGTCGTGTGAATATAGCCGTTAGCGTCCGTTTGCTCTGGTAAGGCTGCCACATAGGTATTCTGTAATTTCGACAGTTCGCGAAAACGCTCGACCAACTCAATAATTGGATGTTGCCCGCGCAGCTTATCGAGTTCCTTTTGGTTGGTTGAATAACCCGTCTTACCTTTCTTGATACCAGTTGTCGGCAAGAGCAGCTTATCAAATAGCGCGCTAGCCAACTGCGCCGGGCTGGCGACATTAAATTCGTAACCGACCATATCATAAATATTTTGCTGAACCGCTGCAATCTCTTGCGCTAATGATTTATTCATTTTTTCGAGTTTGCTGGCATCAATCTTGATGCCTCGAAATTCCATTTGCGCTAAAACATTAATCAATGGAAAATCCATCGTCTGCGCCACCTGCTGGAGGTCGGGCAGCTCAGCAAACGCCGACTTTTGTTGTTCATAAACTACCCACAGCGCTGCCATCGCCAATCTTGGGTCATCCAAAGATTCTAAACCCGCCAAATCCGCTAATGCGCGCGATTTGCGCAAAGGATTTAACAGAAACGAGCCCTGCGCAGTATCGTGTTTAACAGCCGGCAACTGCTGGCAACCAGCACCGAGAAGTGCTTTGAAAAACTCCTTGGTATCGTGGCCGACTATCGAAGCTTCTGCTAAAATAGCGCTTGCTTTAGCCAGCGGCAAGCAGGCAACCTTGCCTTTTTCATGGCTCAGCCAAACCATATCACCATCCCAAATTACCAGTAATTCTGGCGCCATTACCAACATCGGGATGACTTTATCGCCCGATATCTCAACAGCCGGCGCAAGAATATTATTTGTAGCCACTCCTGAAGCGCCATCGCGCATGTGTTGTGGTAATTTTCGCAACAATGAGCGAAACTCCAGCTTTTCGAGTAACTCTCGCAACTTTGCCGTGTCTAAGTCGCGCACGTTCATTGCCTCTAAATCGAGTTTCACTGGCGCATCGGTGAATAGCCGCGCCAATTCCCTACTCATATAAGCAGACTTTTTACCAGCTTCTAGTTTGCGGCGCAAACTGTCTTTAATCTGCCATAGATTCTCATAAACACCGTCTAGCGTTTCAAATTGTTGTAGTAATTTGACGGCTGTCTTTTCGCCGACCCCCGGTACCCCAGGGATATTATCCGACGAATCGCCTTTCAAGCTTTTCAAGTCGAGAAATTGGCCAATCCGAATACCGTAGCGCTTTTCAAATGCTGGAATATCAAATTTATCAATGTTAGTCAGGCCTTTTTTGAGCGCGTAGAGATACGTATTTTGGTCGAGAATTTGCAGCGCATCCAAGTCGCTAGTAATCAAATATGTTTCGATGCCGCCGTGCTGTTCAGCCTGCTTGTCTAGCGTTGCCATGATATCGTCGGCCTCATAATCATCAAATTCATACAGCGGCCAGCTAAAAGCCGCCAGTAGCTCGTGCAAAATCGGAATCTGCGCATAAAAATCCGGCGGTGCTGGTTTGCGGCCGGCCTTATACTCAGAGTAAATTGCCAGGCGGCGGCGAATATTCGTTCCTCGTTTATCCCACGCCACGCAAACATAATCAGGTTCAAGCTGCTTAATTAATTCCAAGCTCAGCGCCGCGAAACCATACACGCCGCCTGTCGGTGTCCCGTCTGCGGTCGACAACCCAGGCATAGCATAATAACCGCGATAGAACACGCTTTTACCGTCGATAATCACCAAGCGTTTGGCCATATTTATATTATACGCTATCTAAGAGGCGTTACTTACAAGCGAATATAGCCATAATCATGTATACTAAGGTTATGACATCACAAGAAAAACCAGCCAAGATTTTGGCATTCGTCGGGCTGCCTGGCGCCGGTAAAACCGAAGCAACCAATTTCGTAGCCGCCAAAGGTTTTCCCAAAATCTACGGCGGCGGCATTTTGTACGACGAAATGCGCGCTCGAGGCGTTGAAATCACGCCCGAATCGCAAGCCGAATTTCGCAAACAGTGGCGCGAACGCGACGGCAAAGACGTTATCGTCCGCCGCGCCGCCGAGCAATTGCACCGCTTAATTGATGCTGGCCAGCATCGTTTATTGTTCGACGGGCTCTATTCCTGGACAGAGTACAAGTTCCTCAAACACGAGTTTCCTGGTGAGCTCATCGTTGCTGCCATTGTCGCGCCAAAACATTTGCGCCACCGCCGTCTCGCAACTCGTCCCGAGCGGCCATTTACCGCCGAACAAGCCAACCAGCGCGACTGGTCAGAGATTGAAGATATCGAAAAAGGCGGACCAATAGCTATCGCTGATTATTATTTAATTAACGACAGCGATATTACTGCACTATATGCCAAGATTAATTCGCTGCTCAGTACAACTGGTTTTGTTAACTTATAACACCTAAAACCAAAGTTATTGCAGATAAGTATAAAGTTTTTTAGCGTCTTTATGTTTGCGTAGCTTCGCTAGCGCCTTAGCTTCAATCTGGCGAATTCGCTCGCGCGTCACTGCAAATTCTTGGCCGACCTCTTCGAGCGTGTGGCTCTTGCCATTATCCAGACCAAAGCGCATCCGCACAATCTTTTGCTCGCGATCGCTAAGCGTGCCTAGCAAATCCTTGACTTGTTCTTTCAATAATTGATTCGACGCCGATTCCTCCGGGCTAATCGTGCCCTCGTCCTCGATAAAGTCGCCCAGCACCGACTCGCCTTCATCATCGCCGTCGCGGCCGACACCAGCATCCAAGCTCGAAATGTCCTGCTTGATTTTCATGACATATTCGACTTTTTCTGGTTCCATCTCTAGCTCTTTAGCTAGCTCTTCAATCGTTGGCTCGCGATTCAGCTCCTGCGTCATGCGCCGCTGCGTGCGCAGCAATTTATTGATGGTTTCTACCATATGAACTGGAATACGAATCGTTCGCGCCTGATCAGCAATCGCCCGGGTAATCGCCTGGCGAATCCACCAGGTGGCATAAGTCGAGAATTTGAAGCCTTTATCTGGATCAAATTTTTCGACGGCGCGCAGCAAACCAGTGTGGCCTTCTTGAATCAAATCCAAGAAGTCTAAACCGCGGCCCGAATACCGCTTAGCGATCGAGACCACCAGACGCATATTTGCTTCGGCCATTTTATCTTTGGCTTTTTTGTCGCCTTCTTTGACGCGTTTTGCCAATTCTAGTTCTTCCTCGGCGCTCAGCAGCGGGATTTTGCCAATCTCGCGCAAATGCAGCCGCACTGAGTCGTCCGAAATATCATCGAAATATTGATTAGCATTGAGTACATCTTCAGGAGTATCTTCGTCCATCAAATCGTTGATATCAGGCTCATTGATGTCCTGATCTTGTATATTGTCGTCAGATGGCTTCTGCGCTTGGTCGTCGTTTGTCACGAGCTTTCTCCTTGATTATGTTATTGAGTGCCGCACGCAACTCTCTAGCCGCTGCCTCATCGCCAGCAGCTTCAGCGTCGCGTAACTTAGCTAATAATTCTTGTTGAGTTTGTTTGTTATGTTTATCCTCTTTATCCCGCAGCAGTTGGCACATCGCGACATAGCGATCGCCGCTATCCCATGCTGCATAACGCTCCTCAGCGCGCAATGATACCATTTTTACATAAATATCAGCTTTTTGCAACTTTTTAGGGCGATTTTGCGGATCGTCTTCTTCGAGGAGTACCGTCGCTAATAACTCTCGCTCAGCGCTGCTCCATTGCTGGCGGCCAGCGCGGCGCAATTCTTCTAAACACCTAGCATCATAAAGCGCCAAAGCCAAAATGTTATCCTCTAGCACCGCCTGTTCGTTCTTAATAATCGATGTATTTGCAACAACGGGTTTGAAAGTTTGTTTCTTGACTGGCTCACCAGCTAATTTTTGGCGCACCGCCTCCTCGCTAGTATGCGACATAGTAGCTACCCGCTTGATATAGTATTCGCGCTCGACGGGGTCAGCTAGCCCGCGCACTACTCGCAGCGCTGCCGTAGTAAAAGTTCGCCGGCCAACCGCTGTATCCAAATCACAGCGCTCGGCATGCTGGCGCAATACCCATTCGACAGCCGGCTCATTGCGAGTTACCGCTTCGTGCCACGCCTGAACACTCGATTTGATCAATTCATCTGGGTCTTTAGCACCATCTGGCAACGAAATAATTGTTAGCTCAACGCCCTCGTGCGAAGCCAGCTCAATTGCCCGCTCGGTCGCTGCCACACCCGCTTTATCGCTATCATAAGAGAGGCGAACATCGCTAGTCAGCCGTTTGACCGCTTTGAGATGATTTTCAGTCATCGATGTGCCTGCGGTCGCGACTGTTTGCGCTACACCCGCTTGGTGGCTGCTAACTACATCCAAATTTCCCTCAACCATCACTACGAAGCAACTTTTGCGGATCGCCTCTTTGGCTTGGCTCAACGCGAAAATATGACGACCCTTATCATATAGTAATGTCTGCGGCGTATTCAGATATTTCGGCGCATTCGGCACATTGCCAATAATCCGCCCGGTAAAGCCAATTACTTGCCCGCCCTGATCCATCAACGGTATCATCATTCGACCGCGAAACAAATCTTTGCCATAGCGGTTTAATAGCCCCGCGTCGTTGATCTCTCGCTTAGTAAAACCTCTTTTTTCGAGCGCCGCCAGCAACGCCGTGCCGCTATCCGGCGCATAACCAATCTGAAAATTCTGAACAGTTTGCCGCGACAATCCTCGCTGCTTAAAAACATATTCAATCGCCTGCTGGCTACGCAATAAACTCTGTTGGAAATATCGTGCTGCTAGCTCGTTGGCTGCCAACAGCCGCTTTTTGTAGGCGGTGCGCTTCCTGGCACTAGCCGATTGATATTCGCTGAGGTCAACTCCAGCTTTGCGCGCCAAAAATTCCATCGCCTGGCGAAAATCCATCCCCTCGGCCTCCATTACAAAAGCGAAAACATCACCGCCTTTGTTGCTCGAGAAATCATGCCAAATATTTTTTTCAGGACTTACGAAAAAGCTAGGCGTTTTCTCGCCAGTAAACGGACTTAACCCCTTATAGCTGCGCCCTGCCCGCTTTAGCTCAACATATTCGCCAATCACATCTTCGATATTGAGCCGCGAGCGAATTTCCTCCTTGGCATCCATACATTTTAGTATATCACTCTTTACCTCTGTTATCGGTTGTGGTTAAATATAGGTATGAATCAGGACCCTTACACCAATCCGCAACAACCGTATTCGCAGGGTTCTGCTAATAATTTACCGCCAGAAAACCCGCAGCAGCCAGCCGCACCGTACAATCAAGTCTACGGCCAGCAAACACCGCAGCAGCAAACGGCGCCTAATCTGTATTACAATAGCCAAGCCGCCCAGCCGCAGCAGCCGGCATACCCGCAGCAAACATCCAGCCTGGCAGCTAATCAGCCTGATCAACTACCGCAAATTAACCAAACCGCGCCATCGTACGACACAGGACCGCAGCCGCTAAGCACCTTCCCAGTTTACGCCAGCAGCTCGGATGATGATTATAATACTGTTGACTACCTTAACCGCATCGCTCCGCAAGAACAGCACACCATCAATCGAATCGCTATATTTGCGCTCATTGGCACTGTTATTGCTAGCGTTATCATCATTTTGATTCTAATCATCAACCCTGGCGCATCTGATGCCAACAGTCTAATCCAGCCGATCCGCGACCGCACTGATACACTGAACAAAGTCGTCGATGAAAACGAAGGCCGCCTGACGCAGACTGAAATTGCCGAGGCCAACACTGCGCTCAACAGCACCCTGACGACCATGCAGACCCGGCTAGACGCCATCATCAAAGAGCGCAAAATCCAGAAAAAATCCTCTAGTACCGAAAAAAGCTACCTAGAAGCCCTGCAGAAAAAGCTCAACGATTCCTACCAAAAAGGCAAGCTCGACAGTAGCTACGCCACCGCCATGACTTACGAATTAACCATTTTAAAGTCGCAACTCAACAAGCTTAAAAAGGTTAGCGACTCCAAATCAATCCGCTCGTTCTGCGACGAATCCATTAATAATATCAATGTTATTCTCAAAGCTTACCACGACTTCGCTTCAACCAAGCAGTAGCAGCTATTCCGTCACCAGCCGATAACTTAACCGCGCCAGATCAAAAAGTTCTTCGTCGCTGAGCTGGCCGCTGCAAATCACCGTAATCCAGTGTTTTTTATTAAGATGAAAGCCCGGCTGAACCGATTCGTACTTTTGTTGTAACTTTAACGACAATTGCGGATCACATTTCAAGCTAATCCGTAACGGTTTTGAATTTTCGGCTATCAACGCAAACATCTTTTCGCTTTGGCCAGCATCTTTGCGGCCGACTTTGTACACAGCCACCTTATCGCCAAACGGATAGTCCAACCAGGCGCCTGGCAAACTTAGCAAAAACTCTTCAAACTGTTGGTGCGTCATAGCCATTTGCTCCGTATAAAGTATACCAGCATCAATATCGGCAAAACGACCAGCAGCGCCATCGTTATCCAAAACATTACATCGCTATGAAACGGCAGCTGCGAAAAATTCATGCCTGCCAGACCCGTCAAAAAAGACATTGGCATAAATATCGTCGTTACAATCGTCAAACGCTTCATTACATCATTCATTCGATTAGACACTACCGACAAATACATATCCAGCGCACTAGTCAATAGATCGCGCATGGTATCGATTAGCTCGTGCACGCGCCAAGCGTAATCGTAGCTGTCGCGCGCATAAATCGCGCACTTTTCATCAAAAACACCGTATCGGCCGTTACTCAAACCATTCAGCATATTCATCAGCGGCAAAATCACCTTGCGCAAATCCGCTAGCTGGCGCTTATACACAAAAAGCTGCTGCAACTGATGCTTGCCCGGATCGCGAATCATTGTATCTTCTAATTGATCGGTTACATCGTCAATTGAATTAAGAATCGGCATATACTGTTCGACTGTAAATTGAATCATCGTTGCTGCGATTAGCGACGGCGACAGAGCACCTGGCCGGTACGCTTCAATCCGCTCGGCAACCTCGCTATCTAATTCATCGCGGTGCAAAGTGATAACTTTGTTTTTGCTGAGCAAAATCGTCAACCCTTGCCAATGAACATTGCGGCGTTCAATACTGGGGATTTCCGCCTTAATCAGTAGCCAATCGCCGCCTTCGACCGCTTGCGGCAGCCAACGGTTCTCAATCAGAATCCGCCGTTGCAACTCCGATAAGTTTAATTTTTCAATTAAACTTTGCCGTACTTCTAGCGAATCCTCGCCGATATCATGCCATATTTTATCTATCACGCTTTCACCTTTTTTAAATAATACTTCAGCTCCATGATGCTGCCGCGGATGTCCTCCAGCGCCCGATGGTCCTCTGGCTTGGCAAATTTCTTGCCATATTTGCCCTCAAACACTACTTTCCAAGCACTGACATCCAACATCCGATAGTGTAGTCTTTTTGACAACGCAGGCCACCATTGGTCGATAAACCGCCGGTCTTGGTGAATTGAATTACCACCCAGTAAAATCCGCGGCTCATCTGCAAAATATTCATCACAAAACGCCAGCAGCTCACGCTCCACCTCGGCCAACGGCTTGCCCGAGGCATTTTGTTCCTCCAGCCCAAGCCGCGCCGCTGGATGTTCATTCCAAAAGCTAGCATTTCGATCAAGCAATTTCCTTAGTTTCTCTGGGTCGTGTTGTACAACTCCCTCATATGTCGCAATTTCCGTAAAATCCCAATCAGTGGCAATCGCCGCCACCTCCAAAATCTCATCGTGCACCGGATCTAGCCCGGTCATCTCCAAATCCATCCACAGAATTTTTTTCGGCTTAAAACTCGCTTTCATATCTCTAGTATACTACTTTTTGGCGTCATAGTAATCTCGAGAAAACTGCTCTGGCACCTGCTGCAACAAACGCTCTAATACAAAGAAAATACCCCTCCTGGCGCGAAGAGGGGTCTGCCGCCCCAGCGGAGATTGCAGCCGAAAACGGCCGGTCAATCCCCGCTGGGGCGGGATGGGAGGGTAATTCACACGAGACTATCGTAAATTACCCTCACTACGTCCCACCCGTCTCGTGGGTAGTAATGAAGTTTTTTGACCTCAGCCAAGCTGGGGTCAAAAAAACTCATAGACTGAGGAGGTTTTTCAGTTTCAATATTTCTCACCTCCTCAATCATCCCCAACCCCGAGAACCGGAGACGCGTAAGCACGCCTCCGGTCCTCGGGTACACCCGCCACACCCACACATACGTGGGCGGACGGGGAACAATAAAATCGAGCGGGACATAGTCCCACTCGAAGAACAACCCCAAGTAAGTAAAAAACTCGAGGAATGATTCAATTGCTAGGGGCGGCTCCCTTTTCTCGGCCATCTCTGGCCTCCTCTCTGCCCCCTTCCGGGGCGGTCAGCGGAGCTCGATCCTGTACCGAGCCCTCTTTAGCGCCGTGAAAACCACCGTTTCGCAGCATCAAAGAGGGCTCGATTCTACGTCTATATTAAAGTGCGCCAGAGACCGGCGGCATCGCCCCCAGCCCCTCGCCGGTATTATAACACATTCTTGCAATTACTACCATAATAATGTTAAGCACTAGCGCGAAGCAGCCAAGTCCCTCTCAGCCCGCACCCAAAAACTACCGCCGCTGGCGCCGAAGGTTGCTATCCAACCACGCATAGCGAGCAGCTAGCCATCCTAAATACTCCTCGCGGCTGTGCAATATTGGGTGTCTCTCGTCCATACCACCTTCTCTGTCATCCACAATAATCGCTTTATCAAGCCATAACCTTTCAGCTTCTGCTCTTTGTTCGGGAGTTACTAATGACGGATCACCCGGTTCGCCGCCTCCCGCACCGCCGGTATGAGCGGTCGCTACTTCCCAAAAAAGGTTGTTAGGACTGTGACCACCGACACCCCTTAGCTTGGTAACTACTGTTACATCGCTTGTTGTCTGAATATCCCATTCAGCAACATCTTCTGTAGAGATCAGCTGCGAATAGCCTGAACGACCTTTTCTTACTGCATAAAAAACGCCACCTCTGTTGCTATCATCAATGCAAACTAGTCCGTTGCTAAACGTATATTCAGTTTCTTTGGTGTGAACAATTTTTCTATCATCTGGCTGCGGTTGTATTTCGGCAATCACCTCTGGCAAAACGTCTTCAAAATTTGCCCGCTCAACAGGATCTGCTGGATAATGTATATGTGAACGTGCTGAGTCAAACCTGTCGACGACAGGCTGTCCATCTCTGAAGTAGCCAACAACTGGCCGGCTGCGGCCGCTGATAATCAAACTTTTACGTTGTTCCATGCTTTTGGCCTCCGATTATAACGACTTATATTCTCCGCAAGCTGCGCACCACGAGGTTACTTTGGTTATCAACTCGTTTAGCTTTTTAGCAGAGTTTTCGTCCTCGTAGGCAACATACCTCAGATCAATTGTTAGCGCCAACCGTTGTTTTTGAAGCTCGGCTGGAAGTTCATTGCCAAAAGATTCCATATAAGCTACAAGATTCTCCACCTCTGCGTAAAAAGCTCGTTCGCGCTTGGCAGCCTCTTCTTGTTTTTGTTGTTCAGCACGGATTTGGCTAGCTTTTTCACGCACCTCCTCTGGCGAAACAATCACAAGACTTGTCCAGGTTTCGTAACCGATGGATTCCTTCTTCTCTACTTGGCACATAATTTGCTGCCCGCTCGGTATTTCAAAAGCTTCCGGATCTATATCAAGAATATTATCGACATTAACTGTTCTGTAGCTGAAATACGGGCCCGTGTATTTTTCGTTTCTTTGATATTCTACCTCTAGTTTTTCATCGCCGCTCGTGACGTAATCAGGGTAGAGACGATTAATATCGTCAACAGTCTCTTGTCCGCAAGATTCTGCGGCAGTAAAGCTAGCAACTCCTTCAGCAATCTCGCTGATTCTGCGAAGTTCGCCGTTTTCATCTGTCAAACCGACTGCCGCGAGATGCTCGGCAATCCGCGTTTCCAAATCTTCATCACTGAATTCTCTAAACGGTTGACCCGACTTTCTGGTAAGCCTCGCCAAATAGGTATTGGTACGACCCATGAGCCTCGTCCTATTATTTTTTGCGATGTATTCTACGACGAAATTAGCCATTTCCTCGCTAGGCTCAGCTGCAATCCGTTGTTCGCCCAACTGGAGCAATCCGTTGTCCAACACGGATTCTACTAACCTAACCGGCTTATCGTCGCTGCCTACCACAAAACCTCTGTCTTCATCAGCAAACAGCTGCGGAGCAACCTCCCGCAGGTCGCTTAATTTAACATTGGTGATACCTTTTAGAACTGGTATTTTAGCCTCTTTACCATTCTGTCGAAAACATATATCCTCTGGATCAGCCACCACCAGCTGGCCCATTTTAATCAGCGATCGCTGGCTCCGTTTTCTTTCTTCGCCTTCACTATTGCGATAAAGCCTGCCTTTATCTGTATCTACTAGTCTATAAGTATCTACGGCGAACACTTCAGATCGTGTGTAGTTGCTACTTACTAAATCTGTTATCTTCATCTGGCGCCATAATTTATCGGCGCTGCCAGCTATTATACATTTCACTATCTGCTTGCGCTCTTCATCAGATGGAAGCGTCAAGTCGCATTCAGCTAACCCCTGCTGATTTTTCAAGCGGCGCAATTCTCGATTAACCTTACCAGGAACGCCTGGCCGTATATCGTGTCCGAGCAGCTCTTCCCTCGTCATATTTTGTATAGACGCCAACACTTCTAGTTGCTTCAACCAATCGGAATCATTGTATCTTGGGTCTATTAGATTTCTCCAGCGTTCCTCGCATGGTCTCTTCTTGCTGCCGTACACAACCAAGTCTGCCGGTGTTTTCTGCAAGGCCACTATAGCGGCAACTTGCATTCGCACTGTTTCAGGGAAACGTTCTGCTTCGGCCAGCATACGGGCGTGCTCGGGACTTTCGCTGGTAAATTGTTCCATCTGGCGGCCAACCTCGGTCAATTCGCCATTTTCGTCAAGCGCGCCGAGGCGCTGTAATTTCTCTACTGGCACGTCGTCTCTAGTGTAATCCAGTACAGCCGCGCTAGCTACTGTGTCGTCCGGGTTTGTGCCATCGCTAGATTCTCGTACAGCCATCTCGGGATTGGGACGTTTCGGAGCACCAAACAAATCTCCTGGGGTTGGTATTTTTCTTCCTTCGCTCATTGTAAGTCTCTTATCTTTCAGTCTATATTAATTATTGAATTTATTCTGTAGAGCTGCTAATAAACTATCCATATCTTGGGAATTTATCTCTGCGTCGCGTTTGGCTTGCGCTTCGTCGTTTAAGTCTCCTTCTGTAAAGCCCCAGCCATCACCGATTGACGGCGATTCCTTACCAGACATACCAGTTGCACCATCCCACTCTTCGGCTATAGATTTCTGGATAGCTTCTATTCGCTCAAGCTGCTCTCTTGTAATACCCTGCGGCGGCTCGTAACGCACGCCAAACCCATGCGGAGCGGCCGTGTAAGCTTTCTCGTGCGTAAGAATCACTACACTTTCGTTAAGAACTTCCGGGCCCCACGTTTTATAGTCATCGCGGCGATAGCCAGATTCGCTAGGCTCAACAAGCTCGCCGTCAGCACCTATCACGTAGGCTATGCTTCTACCAGTCATACCATTTGTACGCGTAAAAAACGAGAGTGTATATGGTAAATCGTGGCGCGTCTCGCGCTCGCCAGAACGACTAGTACCACAAAGCGGCACTATCTGCCACACCTTTTCATACCATTGTTCTGCCCGTCTACCTGCTGATTGAATAATTGCCGAACGCTGTTCTGGCGACTGAAAACCGCGCTCTGCTTCGTCAAGCATCGCTAGAATACCAACCGCCTGCTCGCGCAGAGCTGGATCTCGAATATTATCTATATATTTACCTAATTCTTTGCGTATCGACAAAATTTCTTTCTGTGCCTCAGGAGTAATTGTTTTCTCTTTTAATTCTAAGGCCTTGATTCTGATAACTTCGCGGTTAATTTCTGACGTGTATAGCTTACCGCTATGCGTCACTCTTTGCTCTTCTTGCAGCCATCGATCGTCGTCATCAGGCAAAACGGCGTTACCGCGTCTCAAGGTCGCTTCTGCAGACATATCTATTCCAAGCTCTTCGCCGATAGCTTGCCGCATATCTTTTAGTTCGTCGTCGCGCCAGCTATTGACTCGGCGGCGGCTGCCATGCGGCCCTTCATGCTGCAATCTATACAGCTGATTCATCCGAAGGATTGTCGCTAAACCCGCCACCGATAATTGCTCAGACACTACCACTAGATTAGGATGTTCCTCATCTTTTTCATCTCTGTTATAGTACCAATCGGCTAGTTCAATAGTCTGGCGGACCGGATGCCTTTCACTCGCTTTACTCAAGAGATGGTCCGACCGTCTCCAATCCCACGCTGTATAAGTATCTAGCTCGTAATCATCATTACGCCTAGAAGACGTCCATGTTTCTACATATTCATGCAATACACGCGCAGGCTGCCCAACCGTAAAATCTGGCAATTCATATCCGTGGCCGTCTCTAGCTTTTCTGTACGCCACACGCGCAAATTCCTGCTGAAAGCCGCTAACATCACCCAGCAATTCTGGCGTGACACGGCTTTCTGAATTTAGCCTCTTTGGGCTCATCGTAAGTATACTCCTGTCTCTCGAGCCTTGACTGCTCGTTACCGCCGGCCGAATCGGTCGAAGATAATAAACTTTCAAGGATTAATCCCCCGCATTTTACTGGCGCGGGGGGAGCCAGATAGGGCAGCGCGGCGCTAACTCGCCAGTGCTGCATTGAAAGGACCCCGAGTTAGCGGGAAGAGATGGTAGTGATACGTGAATAGGTGACGAACCATTTCACACGTATTCAACACCTTTAGCTCTCTCCAGAGCGAACGAATTTTTCGGACGAAGCCTACTCAATCCGTTTTTTCCCGGGTTACTGCCGGTTCAGTGTGACCGGGAAAGGGCTAGTCGAGCCGGATCAGCCGCTTAAAGCTGAATCCGAGCTGGGTAAGCTCGGATTCGCTCAGCTGCACCCCATTCGGGATGCGGCCTCCTTCAAGTCGACAGACCAGAGCGACCTGCCCGACCTCGTGAGTAAAGAGACCCCGGTTGTACGGAATCTCCACACCCAAGAGCCGGGTCAGAACGTCGTTCGTCGGCTGGTGGCCAACGAACGACGTGATCTTGCCCTTTACCATCTGACGAGCCTCCTCGAGACTAACCGTCTCGAGGTCATAAAGCCCGTCCGCGGTGGCGATGCACGAACCGAGCACCGCCACCGGGCGGTTATAAAGCGCCATTTCACCTCCTTCGGTGAGCGTGCGTGACTCTGTAAAGCGCTTTGGGAGCCCCAAAACTGTCATTACAGCGCACAAATGATCGCCATTCCAGCCAGGTGTCGCACCCAGCCAGACTGCCAGCCTCGACATTTCGAGACCGCTAGTCTGACCAGGGCGATAACATGCGTTATACTGAACCAGATTCTTCCATTTTAAAGCGCTAGCTTCCCAACGAAAGCTCGTTATGCAGCGCTACGCTGCCCAGGGCTAGCCGTCTAGCAAACCGCTTTCCGTCCAGCCACTGAGCAATAATAGCACACTATTTATCGTATGTCAACACTATTTTATAATAATTTTTGCCAGACTTGCCCTGCGGTGCTATCACCCCCTATGCTATACTAAACTCATGACTAAACGTATCCTTCTCAAATTATCCGGCGAGCAGCTACAGGGCGAGTTCGCCAGCGGCTTCGACCCCAAGCGGGCCCGCTGGATTGCCGAACAAATCAAACCAGCGCTAGAAACTGGCGCCGAAGTCGTCATTATGGTTGGCGGCGGCAATTACGTCCGCGGCAATCAGATCGTCGGCCACGGCATCCAGCCGGTCTCGGCTCACAATATTGGCATGCTCTCGACATTGATGAACGCTATTGCCTTGGCTGATGTTTTCAACGACGCCGGGCTGCCGACCCGCGCTCTATCGACCGTCGAAGTCAACCAATTTATCGATCACTATACTTTTCGCCGTGCCCTCAGCCACATTCAAAAAGGCCGGGTTGTCATCGTTGCCTGCGGCACTGGCCGGCCGTTTTTGACCACCGACACCGCTGCCTTGAATCTAGCTTTGGAAATGCAATGTGATGTTGTGATTAAAACAACGAAAGTTGATGGCGTGTACAATAAAGATCCTACCAAATTCCCTGACGCCACCAAATTTGATAAGCTCAGCTATCACGAAGCTCTGACCAACCCCCATATCGCCGTCATGGACAAAGCCGCCATCGGTCTAGCCATGGACGAACATATCCCAGTTGTCATCTGCGACCTCCTCACCGACGGTAATATCGCCCGAGCCGCCTGCGGCGAAACAGTCGGTACGCTGATTAGTTAGCATTTTTTACCGCCGAGGCAAGTCGCCGCAATGACCGCCGTTCCGTCAAGCCACGGCCGAGCCTCAAAAACGTTAATCTTTCTTCTTATCTAATTTATCCAGCTTGAAAAAGTGTACAATTGCATACACCACAAAGGCCACCGCTAGCAGTGTAATCAGCGAACTGACAAACGCGCCGTAGAGAAATTCAGCTTTGCGACCAGCAATTTCGACGGTAAACGATGCCGCCTGCAAGCCTTTTTGCGAGCCGACGATCAGCTGTACTAGCGGGTCAATAAATGCCGTCACCAACTTTTTCACCGTATCGCCAGCTGCTGTACCAATCGCCAAACCAACCGCTAGACCGACTATACCCTGTTCGCGGATAAAATTAACGAAACCGCCCATATGGGTGTCTTTAACTATTGTTTGCGCCAATTTTTTGTCAGCTAGCTTTTTGGCAGCTGATTTTTTGGCTTTTTTGACTGTTTCTGATGGCATTTAGCCTCCTTTAACTGTTTGATTATAACCTGGTTTCTGTGATAAATCGCTCGTATTAGCTTATTCCGCGACCTTACAACGTAACCCTACAAGCGCTCCGGCGCCGCAATACCCAAAATCGTCAAACCAGCCTTCAAAATATCCGCGTACACTGCCACCAAACCAACACGGTGCGCTTCTTTGTCGCTGCCAACAACTTGATTCTTCTCGTAGTAACGATTGAACTCCTGCGCCAACTCAAACAGGTAGGTGCAGATGTGGTGCGGTTCCAGACTCTCGGTAGCGTGATTAACCGCCTCAGCGTATTCGCTCAGTTTCCTAACAAGCAACCGATCTTCGTCGAACAATTCTGTCGGAAATGCAACTGTTTGCTCAGATTTCGCCAAAATACCTCGCGCCCGAGCGTGCGCGTATTGTAGGTAGCTACCAGTATTGCCAGTCAGACTAACCGCATCATTGATATCAAATACCACGTCGCTGCCGATTTTTACTTTCAAGAATTGATAGCGCAGCGCACCCGCCACTACTTCGTCGGTCGGCTCGCCGCCAGCTTGGGTGATAGCCTTTTTAAACTCGTTAAATAGCCAGTCAATAGTGATCACCTCGCCAGTGCGCGAACTCATCTTGCCAGTTGTTAATTTAACCAGGCCAGTCGCATAATTAAACAATTTACCTTTCAATTCTGGAATTGCCAATTCACTAGCGGCGATCACCCCGCGGAAATACGCTGCCTGCTCCTCACCGTTGACCGTAATCGATAGGTCCAAGTTTGGATAATCTTGATGCTTCAGCTGAATTAGCCCCATATCGTGTGCACCATATAATCCGTTGCCGTGTGAACCGATGAACACATTATCAAACGCACCGTATTGGCTGCCTTTGAAGATATACGCACCATCTGATTTGGTAAAGACCTCTGGGGTTTTTGCTTTGATCAAAGCTTTACCTGGCACTTCGGTTTCACTCTCGACATAACGCCGTTCAATTGGCACATTGCCTAATCGCGCCACATTGGCGTCAATTTCATCAAAGCTCCAGGCCTTACAAATCTCATACACCTGTTTGTACAGCGGATCATCCAGCACAAACGACTGCTTGGCCAACTCATCAATTTCCGCCCGCACCTCTGGCGATTCCTTGGCTGCCCGTGCTCCCTCAACATACATACGACTCATAAACTCGTTGCGCTTATCAGCCGGAATAGCGTCTAGTTTGCTGACATCACCGTCAATTTCGCGAAGAATCGCCCACATACTCTTGCCGACATGTGTGCCGACGTCGCCGTGGTAACTGACCCGGTGTACCGCCGCGCCGTCCACCGCCAATAAGTTCGCCATGGTGTCTGCCAAAATCGAGTTCAGCGCATGGCCGATGTGCATGGCCTTAAACGGGTTCGGACAATTGGTCTCAATAACGACCGTCTTGCCTGCACGATTAGTCGCTGGCCGCACCTTCAGCGATTCCAACACCGCTTGGTCGCTTAACGTCACGTTGATAAAGCCCGGACCAGCCACACTAACCTCGCCCAGTTCCTCATGACCGCGCAACTCTTCCGCGATCGCCTCGGCAATCTCGCGCGGGTTTTTACCCAAGGGCTTTGCTAACTGCAGCGCCGCATTGGTTGCAAAGTCGCCGAACTTTGGGTCGGGGCGCGTTAACTGTACATCAACCTGCTGCTGATATAGTTTGTCAATTATTTTCTTCAGTGTAATAACACAATCAATCATAGACCATATTATAACACTTTTACTACAGTTAATCTTCCGTGCCGTCAAAATCTGGCTGGCGATATACCGATACTGGCGTAATATTACGAGCATGATCCGATTGCAGCACCGCACGCAACATCGCTGTATCGTCGCTGCTCTCGTTGTAAGTTGGCTCGAAATCTTCTACTTTTTGTTTTTCTTCTTCTGCCATATTCTCATATTAGCATAAGTAGTATAATTTGTCAAGAGACAGCCGCTCTAATAAGTCCAGCAAACAGTGGATGCGGCCGCATTGGCCGCGAACGAAACTCGGGGTGCGCTTGCGTTGCGACAAAATAGCGGCAATTTGGCGCCTCGACAAATTCGACTAGCTGCCCGTCTGGCGACAAGCCCGACACCGCCACGCCGCCGCGGGCAATCTCATCTAGAAACTGCTGGTTCACCTCATATCGGTGGCGGTGGCGCTCCTCGGTGTGATCCGACTGATATACCTTAGAAGCAAGCGACCCTGGCGTGAATACTGCTGGATAATTGCCCAGCCGCAACGTACCGCCAGTCGATTCTTTGCCCTCTTGGCCAGGCATAATATACACCACATCATGCGTCGTAGCATCGTCAAACTCCGTGCTGTTAGCATCGTCAAGCCCGGCTCGACGCGCCGCCGCAATTACCGCTGTCTGCAAACCTAAGCAAATCCCCAAATACGGCACGTCGCGCTCAAGCGCATACTGCGCTGCCGCAATCTTGCCCTCAATCCCGCGCGGGCCAAAGCCGCCTGGCACCAGCAGAGCATCAACCGTCTCGAAATCGCGCTCGGTAACTGTTTCGGCATTGAGCCACTTGATATGCAGACCAACATTTTCATACCAAGCCGCACTCTTGAGCGCCTCGGTCACCGATAGATAGGTATCCTTGTTTTCCATATATTTAGCGACTAAACCGACAGTTACGATATCGGTTGGCTTTTTGCTTTGCAATTGAGTTAACGCTTGCCATTTCGCGAGATTCGGCTGAGTAAAATTACCAGTGAACTTATCAAGAATGGTCATCAGCGGACTAGCGGCAATCCGCTCGGGAATCATAAATACGGTATCGAGATTTGGCAGCATCAGCACGCCCGGCAAATCAACGCCGCCGTACAAAGCAATTTTTTGAGCAACCGACTCAGGCGCTGGCTCGTCGCTGCGGACAACCACAATCTCTGGCACAATACCGAAACCGCGCAAATCGTTTAAAGCATTTTGCGCCGGCTTACTCTTAAATTCCTTACTGGTATCAATAAACGGCACATAAACCACATGTGCGTATAAGCAGCGTTCCTTACCGATTTTGTGAGCAAATTCGCGGATCGCTTCAATGAAACTCAGCCCTTCATAATCGCCCACCGTGCCGCCAATTTCTACGATGTGCACATCGCTGCCTTCGCCAGCCGCAATAATTGACTCTTGAATGGCATGTGTTAAGTGCGGGATTAGTTGGACAGTTTTGCCGTGAAAATTACCGGCGCGTTCATCGGCAATCAGCTCTGATAATAAGCGTCCCGCCAGCGTGGCGTTTTTCTGCGTCAATTCTATATCCAAAAACCGTTCGTAATGCCCGAGATCGAGGTCGGTTTCGGCACCATCGCGTGTCACAAAGCATTCGCCGTGCTCTGCCGGATTAAGCAAACCCGCATCCACATTGAGATACGGGTCGCATTTCTGAATTGAGACTTTAATACCCTTGGCTTGCAGTACCGCGCCGATGCTCGCAGCGGTAATTCCCTTCCCTACCCCCGAGAGAACGCCGCCAGTTACAAAGATATATTTTGTCTGTTTGCCCATGTATGATTGCTCTTTCATGGGCCCTTATTATAGCATAACCGCTTAGAGTACGCTATATGTAGCGTGTCTATTGACAGCCCTCGCACATAGTTAGTGTTGCTGGATCAATTGGCGCTGATGGTAGGCCGTCAGCTTCAGCTTTTTGATCGGCTTCAGCCTGTGCTTTGGCTATCTCGCGTTCAATCGCCTCGAGTTTTTCCTCGAGCGTCATGTCGTCGTTAATTATCGCTGATGGATTCATTATTTCCCCCTTTGCTTATATTCATTATAGGCTAATAGACCGCTTATTCAATTGCTAAAACTGTTACTTTACGGTGTTAACTTCATAGTTCGTATTGGTGCTTTCAAAGAAATTGACTAATTCAAGCGTATCGTTGGCCGCCGCCATCCACTTGGCTGGGTTAGCTACGTTATATTCTTTCTCGAAGCCTAATTCTTCTAGGCGGCGGTCAGTCATGAACTTGACATACTGGTTCACGTAATCCGCGTTCAAGCCCAAGATACCCTTTGGCAGCATGTCTTTGTTGTAAGCCTCCTCAAGCGCTACCGCCTGCAAAATCAGATCGCGAATCTCGTCGGCGAATTCTTGCGTCTGCAAATCTGGATTCTCGTCAAGAATTGTCAACAGCAGGTTAATACCGAAAGTTAAATGCAGATTTTCATCCTTGGTAATCCAATCTAGCAAACTACCGACATTACGCAGCAAATTGCGCCGACGGAAACTCATACCAACCATAAAACCGCTATAAAACCAAATACCTTCGAGTACAATATTATAAGCTACCAGATTGCGCACGAAATCTTTTTTGCCTTCGGTAGTGGTAACATCTAATTTGTCATTCAGCATACGGCCAACATATTTCGTCTGAAAATCTGATTTGTCTTTCAAGCTCTTTTTGCCATAGCCGGCTGCGTAAATTTCTTGGCGGTCAAACGGAAACGTTTCAATAATGTATTCAAAGGTCATAAAGTGGTTAGCTTCTTCCCACATCTGTTTCGATAGATACAAGTGCGCCTCGGCGGCATTGACGTATGGATAAATACCAAAAGCTAACGACTTATTGATAAGTAATTCGTTTGGGTTTAAGTAACTAATCACCGTTTTCAGCGCATGTTTTTCGTCGTCGGTCAGCTTCTCGAACGCCGCCAAATCTTGCACTAGTTGTACTTCATTCGGGAACCAAGTGTTAGCAACTGCCTGATTATACAAATCCATCGCCCATTGGTAGCGTACTGGCTTGAGTTGCAAGCCGTCGCGCAGGCCTGATCCCAAAATACCTTGCGGTTGTGTTGTTTGCGTCATATTTCCTCCTTATTATTGTGATTTTAGCAACGTTTATGATAGTTTGCGTCGAGCAAAGCCAAAACCGCTTACCCTTTTCGCACTGTCGGTACGAACTTTCTGTACCGATTGCGATGTGACGGTGGTTTGCTCGGATTGATGGCGCGGCTTGACATGCAGATAATATGTCGTTTTCAAACCGCGGCGCCACGCTTCTGAATAGATTTCGATATATTCATCAATATCGCGCGACTCCAGGTACATATTGCGGCTAATTGCTTGGTCAACCCATTTTTGCGCTCGCGCCGCTACCTCGATAAAGGCGTACGGGCTCAGCTGAAAACTAGTTTTGTAGACGTCGCGGACTGCCTGCGGAATTTGCTCAAAACCTTGGATATCGCCCTGATTCGCCAGCAAGTCGTCTTTGAGCGATTCCCACAGATTAAGTTGTTTGAGTTTACGCACCAAATTAGCATTAACCTCTAGGAATTTGCCGTTAAGCGTACTACGGCTAAAAATTTGGCTAAACTGCGGATCAAGTCCCGGCGTCGTACCTACCACATGCGAAATATTAGCTGTCGGTGCAATCGCCATCAAAGTTGCGTTACGCATACCTTTTTTGACTTTTTGGCGCAGCACTTCCCAATCCAGGCGCGATTTACTATCAATTTTTACCTTAACGCCACGCTCTGTTGTAAGTTTATCAACGGTATCGATAGACAGCAAGCCTTTGCTCCAGCCGCTGCCAGCAAAGTTCGGATAGCTGCCGCGCTCAGCTGCTAGGTTAGCCGATTCATCAATGGCATGGTAGCTGATAAACTCAGTTAGCTGATCAACCAGATCGTAGGCAGCCTCGCTTTCGTAACTAATCTCTAGCTTCTCCAAAACATCCGATAACCCCATATAGCCGAGCCCAAGCGCCCGATTCTGCTCATTACTATGCATAGCTTCGGCAACTGGCGTGTTCG
The DNA here is from genome assembly GCA_963519435.1 of uncultured Candidatus Saccharibacteria bacterium. Classification (GTDB taxonomy): domain Bacteria; phylum Patescibacteriota; class Saccharimonadia; order Saccharimonadales; family Saccharimonadaceae; genus Saccharimonas. The sequence continues at coordinate 96,105 of CAUQMT010000003.1, forward strand.
TAATGTCAATCAAGTTATCTAACTGGCGCGTAGCGGAGCGTACTGATACCGCCAAGCGGTCCCAATCCCAGGTCTTATCAGCATTGAGAAAAGCCGACAAATTCATGCTAACCAGATTACAGGTCGCAATATTATGTTCGTCCTCGGGCAAAGTTATTTCGGTGCACAAATTACTGAGGTGGATTGTCCCAGTATTATTGTTGAGCGCTCGCAAATTGATGGCATCCTTCCAGGTTAGCCAAGGGTGTCCAGTCGCTTGCAAACTACTGAGAATCTGGCGGAATTGCTGGCGCGCTGGCACGACTTCGAAGCGGTTAATTTTACCAGCTTCTGCTAGCTTGATATATTCCTGGTAGCGGCGGCTAAATGCTTCTCCGTATAGTTCGTTTAAGTCGCCGACTTCAGCCGGATCAAACAAATACCAATCCTGCTCGTCTTGGACGCGCTTCATAAACTCGTCCGAGATAAACACCGCCGTATCTAGAAACCGCGTCCGCAAATACGGATCGCCCGAATTCTGGCGCAAATCGAGGAATTGCGAAAAATTAAGGTGCCAGTTCTCCATATACGCCGCTGCCGCACCCGCTTTCTTGCCCTTGCGCGACACCGCAAACAGCGCCGTATCGATCATTTTCATGAACGGAATTGGACCAGTTGACTCGGTATTGGTGGTTTTGACAGGACTACCAGCAGCACGCAATTTATTCATACTAATGCCGATACCGCCAGTACCTTTAGCGATGAACATGGTGTCGCGAATGCTTTTGGCTATCGAAGCCATGTCATCTTGAACCTCCATGACAAAACAGTTGCTTAGCTGCGGAAACGAACCGCCAGCGTTAACCCGCGTGCTACCGCCCGGACTGTATTCCAGATTAGCCATGTGGCGGTAAAATTTTATCGCCGCCTCGGTCGGATTGACTTCGTTAAAACTCAAACCCATAGCAATACGCATGTTAGTGAATTGCGGCACCTCGATCGGATCGCCGCTTTGGCGCCGCAGCGCGTAACGATTGCGGTTGGTCACTACACCGAGATACTTACTGAGCGAGTCCTTGCTCGGATCGAGCGCCGCCGCCAGCTTCTTGAGGTTAAATAGCTGCGAATCAGCCATTCGCTTATCTAGTAGACCCTCTTTAGCGGCTTGGCGAATATAGATGGGAAACTTCTGCGCATGTAACTTTTTAAGCTCGATTTCGTTAGTATAATCGCCGAGCACTTGCTGGTATATAGTTCGCAGCAGCAACCGCGCCGCAATCGTATCGAAATCCGGGTCGTCTTTGACATTTTGGACTGCCGTCTGGATAAGCCCTTCATCAAGCTGCTCGGTAGTAATGCCATCAAACAGCGTCAACTGCAATTCGGCCGCTATTTGTGCCACTTTCGCAATTTGGCCTGGCAAGCCTTCGCTAGCTGCCAGCAGAGTTAAATTAATTTTGTTAGCGTCAAACGGCTGCTGGCTACCGTCGCGCTTCACAACTGTAATATCTGCCATCGTTTCCTTTCTTATTTTTAGCTGCTATTTTTGAGTGCAAAAAACTAGCTAGACCATCTAGGCCCGCTTTGCGCAATTTATTTGCATATTTGTCTATTTTACTAAACACTATACATATAGCGTCTGTATATCAAGCATAAACGCTAAATATGGATTTTTCAAGCATTTTTGCTAGTAATTTTCACAACTGGTTTGGCCCATGCTATCATGGAAAATATGGAACCTATTATTTCTATTACTCATTTCAAGATGCAATTCGGCAAAACCGAAGTCATCAAGGATCTAAGCTTCGAAGTCAAGCGCGGCGAAACATTCGGCTTTCTCGGCAGCAACGGCTCGGGCAAAACTACCACCATTCGCGCCCTACTCGGCATTTACCAGCCAACTGCTGGCGAGCTATTAGTCGGCGGCAAGCCTTATTCGGTATCAAGCGGTATCAAACTGGGTTATCTGCCCGAAGAACGCGGCCTTTACAAAAAAGAGCCGGTTATCGACATCATGACTTATTTCGGCCAGCTCAAAGGCATGAGCCGCCTCGACGCTCGGCAAAAATCGCTTGATTTTTTGAAGCGCGTTGATTTGCTCGACAAAGCCAAAACTCGCCTCGATAAGCTCTCGGGCGGCCAGCAACAAAAAGTCCAGCTCGGCATCACAGTCATCGACAACCCAGAGCTGCTAATTCTTGACGAGCCAACCAAAGGATTTGACCCGGTTAATCGCCGGCTACTGATGGAAATCATTGAAGAGCACCAGGCCAAAGGCGCTACCGTCGTGATGATTACTCACCAAATGGAAGAAGTTGAGCGTCTATGCGACCGCATATTACTGCTGAAGGATGGCGCAGCGCGCGCTTACGGCACCGTCGCCAGCGTTCGTAAACAATTTGGCGGCAAGTCGCTCGATGATATTTTTGTTCAAGTCTACAGCCGCAACAACGAGGAGAAGCAAAATGCATAATTTATCAACTGTCATTCGTTTCGAGGTCGTTCGCGCCCTTAAGAAAAAATCATTCTGGATTCTAGCAATTAGCTTTCCACTGATGTTTGCGGCAATTTTTGGGATGGTCTTTTTATCTAATCAAGCTACCAACGATGCTGCCGAAAAGCTCAAAAACCAGTCGTTCAGCATTGCTATTACTGACGAATCAAAGATAGTCAAACCGCAGCTAATCGCCGCCTCGAAAGCCACCGAAATTAATCCCAGCGACAAGCAAAACGCTATTGACCGCGTCAAAAATGGCCAGCTTGATGCATACATCTACTATCCAAAGAATCTCGACCAGCAATCAATCGAAGTTTACGGTAAAGATGTCGGTATTTTTGACAACGGCCGCTACGGCAGCCTGGCTAGCAGTCTATTAGCCACCTCTGTTCGGTCAGACGTTAATCCGGCTATTCAAAAAATTATCCAAGGCAAAATCAACTCAACCAGCACTATTTACCGCGACGGCAAAATCCACGACAGCGTCCAAGAGATGATCTTGCCGGGTATCTTTTTAATCCTCTTTTATTTCCTAATCACTTTCTTTGGCAATCAAATGCTGACCAGCACCACCGAAGAAAAAGAAAATCGCGTTATCGAAATGATTCTCACTACTATCGAAGCGCGCACCTTAATCGTCGGCAAAATTATCTCGCTAATAGTTCTGGCAATAGTTCAAGGCTTGCTGGTGGTCTTGCCGGTGCTTATTGGCTACTTGTTTTTCCACGACCAGCTCAAGCTACCGTCAGTCGACCTCAGTAGCTTGCCAATCGACCCGTTACGTATCGGCATCGGCTTTCTAGCCTTTGCTAGCAGCTTCATGATGTTTACCGGCCTGCTAGTAGCTATCGGCGCCGCCGTGCCGACCGCCAAAGAAGCTGGCAGCTTTTTCGGCGTAGTAATGATCTTACTGTTCGGCCCGCTTTATGCCGTTTCAATGTTTATATCAATGCCAAACGCGCCGCTAGTAAAATTTTTGTCACTCTTCCCGCTGACATCGCCAATCCCGCTGATGCTACGCAACGCCGCTGGCAACCTGGGAATCAGCGAAGCAGTAATCGGTATCGCCCTACTGGCCGTTTCTGCCGCCATCATCATTGCTATCGCCGTACGCATCTTCCGCTTTGGCGCGCTCGAATACAACCGCAAACTCAGCGCCAAAGAAATCTTCGCCCGCAAGTAATACTCGCCGCTTATTGAGCAGACTATTGCCAAAATTCTCTTAAAGTTGTAAAATAGCGAAGTTGCAGCAACCGCTGTGACTTAGCTCCTTTCAGATAGGGAAAAACCATGTCTCAGCTGGATGACTTTCAAAATAATCTAAAGGTTGCCAAAAGACGCTATAAAAAAGCGTTGAAAGAGTATAAAGAGGCCAACGAAAGGCTTTCGGCGATACAAAATCTTAAAGTCACAGGACGAGCGTTTGAGGCAGCAATGACGCGAGTCGAGGAGGCCCAGACTGCACTTAAGCGGTCAAAATCAGACATTAAGTCAGCGAAGAAGCAGAGAGACATTCTGTTCGCCGCCCATGCTGATATTGTTGGTCATGTTGACAACATGGAAATACATCCTATCGTAGGATATGGGTATGACATTTTCTATGGAGGTCTTGAAAAACCTTGTGGAATGGGTCATGGTCATGTGGTCATAGACCGTAGGGGTAAGGTTGTGTATAAGCGCGCCCCCACCTTCTGTCTGTAGACAAAGAAAGGAGCACACAAGACCTGAGCCATGTCTAAAAACTGGCTCACTTCCATAGATATTTTACAGAACTAGATAGAATGATACACGAGACATCAGACAACAAAACCCAAGAAGCATTGTCTATATTGAGCAACCTAGACAAAGATATCGATAAACTGGGAGGCTAGCGCGCGCTATTTGTAATTGCTGACGAGAGCAGTGCGCGCAAAACGAATCATCAAGACCGTTATAATGATAAATATGAACAGTAGTAACAGCCAGTACCATCAAATGACCTACAAACAAGCAGTCGAGCACTGTAAGTATTGGGCAGATCAAATTAGACGCGACGGGCTTGACTTATTGACTACTGATTACGGCACAGCTATTGGGGTTTCTGACCAGTTAGCGTATCCTTTGGAGATGCAGACTTGGATTAATTCAAAAGAATATCCTCTTATGTATAAAGTTTGCGTATACGCCGTTACCGTTGATAATGACCACACCGACAGAGCCTCGTGGGAAAAGCTGCTAGAGCTAATTGATAAATTATAAGACCATAAATATTATACGTTCCGCATACGCAGCGTGATATGTATGATCTGCAACAAAACAGACGATGCTAACACGATTAAATGTTTCAATATTTGCAAGCGGTCAATCTAGAAATTTATTCCAAGAGCATGATAGCTTAAAAGTTAGCGTCATCCTCTTGGCGGAGAGGGCGGGATTCGAACCCGCGATACGTTGCCGCATACACGATTTCGAGTCGTGCGCCTTCAACCACTCGGCCACCTCTCCTTGTACGGACAATTATACCCCACTCTATCTATTTTTGCTAATCATGTTAAATATATGTAAACTATATGCATACACTTTACATATTTAAGGAGTAATCATGGACGATTCAATTTTTACCAAAATTATCAAAGGCGAGATTCCTTGCCGCAAAGTTTACGAAGACGATGATGTTATTGCCTTTCTCGATATCAACCCGCTCAGCGACGGCCATGTTCTAGTTGTACCGAAGGAGCAAATAGATTTGCTCTGGGACCTCGACAACGAGACTTACACTCACCTCTGGCAAACTGCCAAAAATATCGCCCAGGCTATCCAGGCCGAACTCAACCCTATGCGCGTCGGCGTAGTTGTTGAGGGTCTCGACGTACCGCACGCCCATATCCATCTAGTACCGCTGTATGACCGCGACACCTTGCAGCTCCATCACGACTACCCTGTCGATATTTCAGATGAACGGCTCGATAATATCGCCAACAGTATCAAAGAGCGCTTAATCGCCATATGATCACTGTTATCGCCGTTGGTAAAAAGCACGAGGATTGGGTCTCAGGCGGCATCAAACGCTACCAAACGCGCTGCAAGCAGCCTTGGAGTTTTGAGTGGCAATTGATACCGCATAGCAAGCTAGATGGCCAGCAGGCCCGCCAAGAGGAGTCTGAGCGAATTTTAGCGCGTTTACACCCCCAAGATTTCATAATTCTGCTCGACGAACACGGCCAGATGTTTGACTCGCCTGCCCTATCGTGCCAGCTAAACGAGCTCTTTGTGCAAGGTAAAAATATCACGATAGTTATCGGCGGCGCCTTTGGCGTCAGCGTAGCACTGACACAGCGTGCTAACCTGGTTTGGTCACTGTCGCCATTAGTCTTTCCACATCAGTTAGTGCGACTGATCCTCGCCGAGCAGCTATACCGGGCCCAAGAGATTACTCGCGGTGGCAAATATCATCACCAGTAGATAGCCAACCTGCGCGCTAAAACCTAGCGGTAATCTGTTTATAAACCGTCCGAACACTGCCTCAGACTAACTTATAATCTTATTTTATGTCATACTATTGACTTTTTATCATACTTGTGCTATATTTGTAGGCATAATACCTTAAAATAAACATGATTATGACATATTTTACTCACATCATTAACGCCTTATTCGCCGCACTCAGTCTGCTGATAGCTAGCGGCATTGCTGTCCACGACGGGCATTTCGGGCATGCAATTGATATCAGTTTGACGCATGATCATTCCATGCAAAAGCTCAGTTCGCAAGATTTGCGAACCATCAACGAGTCGCGAATGCAGCACACCCATTCCGAACATAATCTCTCAGAAGGCATGCTCAGCAACAGTTTTCGCTACCAATCGCCTAGCATTTCGCCAGATCGCCGTCATCACCACAAAAATATTTTAGCCTTATTAGAAGAAGGCGGCCGGCACGCTTTTGATAACACGAATTTACCAGTTATCGACTAGCTTTTACTTATTCGACACAACTTGCAGCTCGTTCTGTAGCCGGGTAATTAGCTCTTGTTTTTCACGGAGTGTCTTGCGCGACTCCTCGACCAGAGCCGCTGGAGCTTTGGCTACATAGTTATCGTTTGCCAAGCGCGTCTCGAGCGTCCGGATATGCTGGCGTTCTTCGGCTAAACGTTTCTCGAGGTTAGCTTGATGCTCGTAAAGCGTTTCGTCGTCAATGTCTAGCCAAACGTCTCGCCCGCTAGCCGCCAAGCGCAATCCCCTAGCCTGGTCAACATGTTCTACCGAGGTAACGCGCGCTAGCTTCTTGACAAGTTCGATATTATCAGCCACCAGCGAATCGTCCATATACAACAGACCATAACGTTTATTGCCCGGCAGTTCGCTAACTACGTAGCGTGCTTCTGATACTAAATCTTTCAAGCGGCCGAATGCAGCAGCAGCGATATCGTCGTACTCTAGGCGGTCTGGCATAGTTTCGCTAGCCAAGATCGTATCGTGCCACGGCAAAGCCTGCCAAATTGTTTCGGTCAAGAACGGCGCGAATGGGTGCGTTAACCGCAAAATTGTGTCTAAAACATACGCGTTCATATCGATATTTTGCTCAACTTTGCTAGCCTCAATATACCAGTCGGCTACATCATCCCAAACGGTGTGATAAATCGTCTCGCCAGCCTCAGCGAAATGATAGGTCGCAATCTGCCGATCTAGCGACTGTGCTGCCTCGTCTAGTTGGCGAGCAATCCAGTGGTCAGCCAGCGATTGTAGTTGCGGGCTGACCGTTGGCGTGCGGTCGCCAACCAAATTTTCAGTATAGCGAGCAATATTCCACAGCTTGTTGCAGAAATTACGAGCTGCTACTACCTTGCCAGTATTAAACGCTTGCGGCTGAGCAGCACTGCGGCTAGCAATAATACCCATACGTAGCGCATCCGAGCCATATTTCGCCACTGTCTCCATTGGATTGATGACATTGCCCTTACTTTTACTCATCTTGACACCCTTTTCATCAAGCACTAAGCCATGCAAATACACATGTTTGAACGGCACCTGGCCAGTCCGATATAGGCCCAGCATAATCATCCGCGCTACCCATGCAAACAAAATATCGCCTGCTGTCTCCATGACGGTATTCGGATAATACTTGGCTAGCTTGCCAGCATCCAAATAATCGGTAGTGATATACGGCCACTGGCCGCTGCTGAACCAAGTATCAAGCGTATCCTCCTCGCGGCGATACGTTGTACCATCTACAACGATTTCTTTCTTATCGACTTCGGTGCTGTAGCGCCAATCGTCTAGATTGGTCTTGGACTGAAACATTGGAATCGGAATGCCCCACGGTATTTGGCGGCTGATATTCCAATCTTTGATATCTTTGAGATATTTGATGACAACATCGCCTTTATTTTCAGGGGTAAACGTCACTTCCTTGCGCTCAATCACCGCGATAGCGTTATCGGCCAATTGGCGCATTTTGACGAACCACTGCTCTTTGGCGAGCGGCTCGATGACCGAACCGCATTTGTAGCAATGCCCAACCTGGTGTTCGATGTCTTTTTCGCCGCGCAGCAATTCGTCTATTTCGAGCGCTGCTAAAACGCGTTTACGAGCTTCTAGCGCCGTCATACCAGCAAATTGACCCGGCACATTGATCATTTTACCGTCGAAATCGATCACCTGAACCAACTCCAAGTTGTGGCGCTTGCCTACTTCGAAATCATTCGGATCATGTGCTGGTGTAATTTTCACCATACCAGTGCCATAAGCTGGATCGACATAATCGTCAGCGATGATGGGAATTTCGCGCTTGACAATCGGCAGCAGCGCTTTGCAGCCGACAAGGTCTTTGTAGCGCTCGTCGTTTGGATTGACCGCTACGGCTACGTCGCCAAACATCGTCTCGGGACGCGTCGTAGCGATAACAATTTCGCCGACTTTATCGATTAGCGGATAAGCGATTTCCCACAACTTCCCTTTTTCATTTTTGTGAACAACCTCGTAGTCCGAAAAACTCGTCTGGTGCTGCGTACAGTAATTGACAATGCGTTCGCCCCTATAAATATAGCCGTCCTGCCACATCTTTTCAAAAGTATCGTAGACAGTTTTGATAACTTTATCGTCGAGCGTGAATACCAAATCGTCCCAATCAGCGCCCACGCCAATCGCCCGCAGTTGTAATTCCATATCGCCGCGGCGTTTAGCTACAAAATCCCATACCTGCGCGTATAATTCTTCGCGATTGAAGTCAAAGCGCGTCTGGCCGTGCTTTTCTAGCTCGCGCTCGTAAACTACCCAGGTTTCAAAGCCGGCATGGTCAGCCCCTGGTATATACACAGCATCATAGCCTTGCATACGGTGATAACGTACTAAAATATCTTGAATTGCCGACCCTAAAGCGTGCCCGACATGCAAATTGCCGTTAGCATTTGGCGGCGGCATCACAATCGCGTACGGCTGGCCCTGCCCTTTCGGTTTAAATACGCCAGACTCCTCCCACAAGGCGTAAATCGACGGTTCATATTCGTTCGGAGTATAAGTTTTAGCTAAGCTCATTTCATTCTCAATTCATTTCACGTGAAAATTAGCAAAATAACCAAGCATAGCAATTCCACAGTTTGCTATTCCTCACCTCTTGCTGTTTTTTATTCCACGTGTTTGTGTTCTATCCTATTATAGCACAAACGATGTATACTAAACATATGATTGATACAATACTATGCGACGAAAAAGCTGCCTGGGACAAGATTGTTGCTAGGTTTGGCGGGCACCCGCTGCAGCTCTGGGGATGGGGAGAAGTAAAAGCGGCGCACAATTGGCGCGTTCAGCGAATTACTATAGTTGACGGCAACGAAACAATTGGCGCTGCGCAAATATTACTGAGAAACCTGCCTAAACCGCTTAATCAATTAAGCTACATTCCGCGCGGGCCAGTTTACAAACAAGGTAGAGAAGACGATGTCTTGACGGCAATTGTTAATTACGTTAAGCATAATCTGCCATGCGCTGCGCTAACTATCGAGCCAGATACTGAACATCCGCTCCGCGCCAAAGGTTGGCGCCAATCGCCAAACAATATTCTGCTATCGCGTACTTTGATTTTGGATTTGACTCATACAACCGACGAACTATTGGCCGCGATGACCAAAAAAACCCGCCAGTATATCCGTAAATCTGGCCGGGCTGGACTTGATATCAAACCGGTAAAAACGCACCAAGACATCGCTGCTTGCCTCGAAATTTACCGCCAAACTGCTAAACGCGCTAAATTCGCTCTGCACGACGACCAGTATTATTACGATATTCATGACAAACTAGGGGAGAACTCGCAGATTTTTGCTGCTTACGAAGACAATCGCCCGGTATCATTTCTTTGGCTGGCGACTAGCCGCGAAACTTCATTCGAGCTATACGGCGGTATGAACGATCGCGGCCAAGCCTTGCGCGCTAACTACGCGCTAAAATGGCACGCTATCGCCGAATGTAAGCGGCAGGGAATTAAGCGCTACGACATGAACGGCCTGCTCAACGACGGTGTTAGCAACTTCAAGCGCGGTTTTGCTAGCCATGAGAATAAATTAGCCGGTACTTATGATTATCCAATGAGTCAATTATACCCAGTTTGGCGGTATGGGTTACCGCTAGCTAAAAGAGCTATCCGCAGCACCAAAAAATTACTTGGTAAATAACCGATCTATATCAACAGCCCCGCGGCGAAATATAATGATATTTGCATGCTCATCAAGGCCGATAATAGTTGACGGCTGATTATTAGTTATAGTACCGCCATCGACATAAAAATCGACCTTGTCGCCAAAATAGGCTTTAGCTTCAGTAATTGTCGACGAAATTGGCCAGCCTGGCACATTAGCGCTAGTAGTCATCAATGGTCCAGTTTGCGCTAAAAGCCGCGACAGCGAAGGGTCGTCGGGAATGCGCACAGCCAAGTTATCTCGCGTTTGCTTGAGATAAGTAGCGACATTATCGGCATTAATAACAACGCTAATTTGACCAGGCCAAAACTTGGCTGCTAACGATAATTGGCTAGAGTCTAGTCCTAATTTCGCCAAATCATTAATTGAACTAGCGATTAGCGTTCCTGGTTGGCTAGCGCGCTTCTTGGTGTCGTACATTTTTTGGATCGCTGCTGGATCAGCGGCCCGTGCTACAAGTCCATAAACTGTGTCGGTAGGCAGCACGCCAATACCGCCGCCATTCAAAATATTGATCAATTCATCATTATTAACAGAGGTAAATAGTTGTGACATTTACAACGCTCCGGTCTTGTTCCAGGTGGTTTTGGCCATTGACAGGCTAGGAACCACCTCGAGAGTGTACGGATCGGCTGGAGTACTCAGTCGAGCTTGCTGATAGCCTAGCGCCGCAATCATTGCCGCATTATCAGTACACAGCTGAATCGGCGCGTACTCAATGTTAATCGGTAGTTTCTGGCGCAGTTGGCGGCGCAGTTCTTGATTAGCAGCCACGCCGCCAGCAATCACTACCGATTGCGGCTGAAAGTCCTGAAAAGCGCGCGAGGTACGCTCAACTAGCGTTTCGACGGCTACTTTCTGGAAACTAGCTGCAAAATCGTGCTGCTGCGAACTCGTGACAAGCCCTGGTAGCTCGTGCGATGGAAAAGTGAAGTCTTTGCCTACTTCGCGCTGTATAGCCCTTAAAACAGCTGTCTTGAGGCCTGAGAACGAAAAATTGTACGGATTATCGAGCTTAGCTTTGGGTAAATGGTATTTATCAGGATTACCCGACTCGGCCGCGCGCGCAATCGACGGGCCGCCAGGGTAGGGCAAGCCGAGAATTTTGGCCACCTTGTCAAAAGCTTCGCCGACAGCGTCGTCTTGGGTTTGCCCCAGCAGTTGATAATCACCGTGGTCGCAAAAGAGCACCAACTGCGTGTGTCCACCAGAAACAATCAAGGCCAAAAGAGGAAAGCGCGGCTGGGACTTTGGCAAGGCAAGCTGAACAGGCCCAGGTGCTTGCTCGGTAATAAAATTGGCGTAGACATGTCCCTCGACGTGATGCACCGGGTAAAGCGGTTTGCGATGTAAAATCGCTAACGTTCGCGCTGCTAGCGAGCCAATTAGCAGCGAACCAATTAAGCCTGGCGCATAGGTCACGGCGATAGCATCAATGTCGTCCCAAGTGCAGTTTGCTTGAGCGAGAGCTTCGTCGACGACTGGGCCGATAGCCTCGATATGGCTGCGCGCCGCAATTTCGGGCACCACGCCGCCAAAATGCGCGTGAATATCAATCTGCGATTGCACCACATTTGACAACATCCGAAAACCGTCCTCAACTACGGCTGCCGCGGTTTCATCGCAGCTTGACTCAATTCCCAAAACCTTCATCTACTTAATTGTACCACCGCCAAGAGGTCGATGCTATAATATCGGTATGAATTCACTCAAGAAAACTTTGAAAAAGGCCATTCCCGCTAGTTTATACCAATCAATTGAGCCAACTTATCATCTATTGACAGCTACTGCCGCTGCTACCAAAGCTGGTTATCCAGCGCACAATATGCGCGTCATCGGCGTGACTGGCACCAATGGCAAAACCTCGACCTGCTTCATGATTCACAAAATGCTAACTGAGGCTGGCCTCAAAACAGGGTTGATGACTACTGTCGCTTACGGTGTCGGCAATGATATTACGCCGCAAGTTGCTCATATGACAACAGTTTCAGCGCCGCTGCTACAAAAACGATTAGCGGAATTCAAGAAACAAAATGTCGAATGGGTAGTTTTGGAAGTGACTAGCCACGCGCTAGCCCAGCACCGTACCTTTGGCGTACCAATCGAGATCGCCGTCATGACTAACGTTACGCACGAACACCTCGACTATCACAGAACTTTTGAGCGCTATTTAGCTGCTAAGACCAAACTATTTAAACTAGCCAGCCGCGTCGGTATCATTAACGCCGACGACCCGTCTGCTGCAACTTTCCGCCAAGCCGTCAAACAATCGGTCAGCTACGGCCTCAAATCTGGCGATTGGCGGGCGCAAGATATCAATTTGAGCGCCCACGGCAGTGATTACATAGCATTAATTGATGGCGATTCTTACCATATTCATGTCAATATCCCAGGCGAGTTCAATGTTTATAATAGCCTAGCAGCGGCAGCCGTTGGCCGCGAGGTTGGCTTAACCAAAACCCAAATTGAGCGCGGAATTGCCGCTCTGGCAGGCGTAGAAGGCCGCATGACAGTGGTCGACGCTGGACAGCCGTTCTCGGCGATTGTTGATTTCGCACACACGCCAGACTCGTTCGAACGATTGTTGAGTGATGTTAGAAATACAACAAAAGGCAAGCTAGTGGTATTGTTCGGCTCGGCTGGCCGCCGCGACGAAGCTAAACGCGCCATTCAGGGCGAAATCGCTGGCAAATACGCCGATGAGATTGTCTTAACCGAGGAAGACGATCGCGATATCGATGGCAATGCCATCCTATCGCAAATCGCCTCGGGTGCTGAAAAAGCTGGCAAAAAACGCGAGAAAAACCTCTTCCTAATATCAGACCGCACTGCGGCCGTTAATTTCGCCGTCTCGCGAGTGTCCAGCTCGAAAGATACTGTTATATTCCTAGGTAAAGGACACGAAAAAACTATTGAACGCGCCGACGGAGCTCACCCTTGGAACGAAATCGAAACAGTGCGGCAAGCAATTTTGAATATTAAAGCTAAGTAGCGACGATTAGGGCTGAGAATGCTTCTAAGTGGCCTAATAGTATGATTCATGATGCCGGGCGAAGTATAATCGGCGCACTAATCGTTCGATATATCTGCTCCAAAGCCGCGACTTAATAGGCGAAACTGGAATCTCGAAAGCGCCAATATAGTCAGTGATATGCTTATTGAAGCTAGTTTTGAAGCGCCCCAGACCATAGCGCGGATGGTTTGGGTTACTCATTTCGTCAGAAGCTGGCGTACCACAGAGGTCGTGTTCGAGCGAGCCATGCTCTTTAGCCCATTTGATTACTTCCCACTGCAAGCGGTGGCTAGCGCCGTAGGCCGTACGTTTGCGAACCGAAGCGCCGTCTTTGTAGGTACTTTTGGTACCCAGAATCACCGCAAAAGCACCAGCCACCAGCTGATCTTGATAATAGGCAAAAAATAGCTGACCTTGACCGGCATCAGCATATCGCTGGTAGAATTCACGGTAGTATTGCGGCGAGCGGATCGTAAAGCCAGCACCATCGGCCGTTTCTTTGAACAAATCATACATCGCCTGGCAAGTTTCATCATTGACTGACACCTGCTTAACAACAACACCGTCGCGATCAGCGCGGCGAATAGCGTGGCGGCCCTTTTGCGGTAAGTCCTTGAGGATTGTATCAAGATCGCTATGTAAATCAACCACCACGGTCGAGGCATTGTATTGAATCGGCCGAGTAGGCAACAGTTCAATCATTGAAACGTCAGTACCACGCAATAATTCCGGCTCAATTTTGATAGTAAAAACGCCCTGCTGGCGAGCAAAATCGCGCAGCACTGGCACTACCGAAGCTAACTCGCTAGCGGTTGCTACGCCCGGACCTTTCGGGATATACCATACTTTACCGAATAGGGGAATATGCTTTTCGATCGCGCCAATTGCTAACTCGCCGCAGATGATAAAACGCGGCCGCCAGTTAGCTAGCCGTTTCAAATTTAAAAAGACCGACCCTTGCAGCATATTGCCGCGATCGCTATTACGAACCACTAGATTATCCCAGCGGTTGATTTCATCATCAGTTGCAAAACGAATAGCCATAACTATAGTATAACACCTCCGAGGAGGGCTTACGGAGGTGTTATCGCGTGATTAACAGAGAAAATCTATTACGGCTGCGGGTTTGATAAGAAATCAATCTCTTTAATGACATCAAGCAAAGCCTGAGCGCGGCGAGATTCATCAGCAATATCTTTGGCGGCCTCATGCGCCGGCGCAATCAAGGTTTTGTCGTCCGTCGAGCGGATCAATAGCAGATAAGTGTCAAATTTTTCTTCGGCAGAGATGTTGAGCTTATCTACCAGCGGTCGAAGCTCTTTGATGGCTTCGTTCTTGACATTATCAAGATCGTTGTCAGCAACTGGCGTAACTGCAGCTGATGTTTTAGCCGGTTTTGGCTGTACAACTGGTTCTGGCTCCGGCGCTGGCTCTGGCGGCAAATCAGGCAGCGGCGGCAATTGTGCTGCTGGTTGTGCGCTCGTTGCGCTCGCGCCGTTACTTACGCCAGCCAAAACCTTAGCGAGATCCTGATCGTCGCTAATTGGCTGCGTTGTTTGCGGTTTTATATCCATGTGCCCACCCTCTTCATTACTTTTATGCTTTATTTAGTATATACTGTATCATAGTTATAGGAAATATCGCAAGAGAAAGGTGATTTTACATGCTAGATGACTCTAATATTTTGAAGCAAAGAGACAACGGGGGCGCTCTCGAAGTTGCGGCTAAACTCTATCAACAGGCAAATTTTGACTGCCAACTGCGCGATGCCGAGCACGACGGCCGCGAACTGCGCAACATCATCGTCGCTGGCATGGGCGGCTCGGCGCTAGCGGCCGACCTCGCTAAGTCGCTGCTCAACGACACGCTATCAATTCCGTTCGACGTCGTCAAGGACTACGATTTGCCGCATTACGCCGATCACAATACCTTAGTTATCGCTAGTAGCCACTCTGGTAACACCGAGGAAACTCTATCATGCCTCAAGCAGGCGATTGAACACGGCTGCCAAATTGCTATCATTGCTACTGGCGGAGAACTTAACGAGATTGCTCAACGAGAACATATCCTATCAGCACTCATTCCCAAAGATTGCCAACCGCGCATGGCCGTAATTTATTCGCTGCGAGCGCTATTTGAAGTGCTTAATGCCTTCAAGTTGATTGACCGCACCTACATTGACGAACTAGCAGCTATTAGCACTTGGCTAGAGAAAGAAAGCGCGCTCTGGACCAAAGATGTACCGACCAAGCAAAACTACGCCAAGCAGCTGGCCTTAATCGCTGTCGGCAAAACGCCGGTTTTCTACGGCGGTAGTTTGATGGCGCCGCTAGCTTATAAGTGGAAAATCAGCTGGAACGAAAATGCTAAAAATGTCGCTTTCTACAACTATTTGCCAGAATTCAGCCACAACGAATTTATTGGCTGGACTAGCCACCCGGTCGAGAAGCCTTTCGCGGTATTTGATTTGCTAAGCGATCTCGAACACCCGCGCATTCTCAAACGCTTCTCGCTCAGCGATCAGATGCTATCTGGCAAACGCCCGAAATCAAATGTGGTACCGCTCGCAGGCAAAACACCGCTACAGCAGATGCTGTGGGGTTGTATTTTAGCAGATTTTGCCAGTATTTACGTGGCAATTCTCAATAATGTCGACCCGACCCAGGTTAACTTAATTGAAAAGTTCAAAAAAGCCCTCGAAAAATAAACGCGCGTGGATATAAGTAAAAATAAAATAGACAGAATAAGCGCTGTCTATTTTATTTATCGTCTATCGGTAGAAATTCGGGCTCTAGTGGTATTGCCGCAGCGATTCAATAGTATTCTTGCGCGCCGCTTTCAGGGCAGGGTAAGTACCGAAAATTACGCCAGAACCAACCGCCATCAACAACGCCGCAATCGCCGTTGACCAGGTCATTGTCGGCCCAAAGCTCATTTGCGAACTAATGATCACAGCTAACAAACAACCAACCAGATAACCGCAAGTGCCGCCTAGCAGGCTAATCATCAGCGACTCGACCAAAAATTGCCCGATAATCGTCCGCTGGCTAGCGCCAACTGCTTTGCGGATACCAATTTCGCGAGTGCGCTCAGCCACGCCAACCAGCATGATATTCATGATACCGACGCCGCCCACTACCAGCGAAATCGCTGCAATAGCTGCCATCACTGCTGTTAAAGCACTAAACAATTCACCAGTCGGCCGGCCAATATCAGCGCCACTTAGAATAGTAAAGTTGGCTTCGCCTAGGTGTTGTTTGAGGATTTTCTCTTTTAATTTATCTTTAACAGCCGAGACATTATCCTTGTCCTTTGCCAGAACGTTGATTTGTTGAATCTGCGTGCTGCCTTTGTGCAGTAATTTACCTTGATTATAAGAGACAAAAATCGCATTACCATAATCAACGGTATTATAGTTAACCGGGTTAGCGCCAGTCTTGACAACGCCGATAACCGTAAACTGCTGGCCGTACATCGTGAACATCTGACCGACCGAACGATCGGTATTGAATAGTTTAGTTGACAACTCGCTGCCGATCACCACTGCCGAATCGTCAGTTTCTTCGCCGAGGAACTGGCCGGCGTTCATTTTGATATCTGCCGTCTTGATAAACGCAGGAGTAGTAGAAAGTACAACATTATTAGCTGCCTCAGCTCGAGAGGTTTTAGCGGTAGCATTCAAAATCATTAGCGGTACCACTGCGTCAATACCGTCAATTGACTTAGCAGCCTCGATATCAGCCTCGGTCAACGAGCTAGTACCAAATAACTGCTGTCCGGCTGGATTGAGATAGGCGTTCAAATCGCGTGTCTGCGCGCCCGGACGGACGATCATTAGCTTGCCGTCATAGGTATTAACTTGGTTAGAAATCATTCCGCGAGCACCGTCGCTAATTGCCAAAATACATGTCACGCTAGCCACGCCGATAGCAATACCCAGCGCGGTCAGTACCGTACGCGCGCGGCTGCGCCGCAATGTTTGATAAGCATCGGTGATGTGTTCAACTGTCATTAACCTCATTTTTCGTCGTCCTCGCTCTTTTTGGCTGTCTTTTTAGGCTTATCTTTAGTAGCTTCTTTGGCTTTTTTAGTGTCCTTATCCTTAGTATCCTTGGCGTCCGCATCATTCTTGTCTTTAGAAGCGTCTGATTTGTGCAGCGGGATTGCCACTTCCTTTGATTCGGTATGCGACTCAACCGTTACGCGGCGGTCGCTGGCAACCTTGCCGTCAAGCATGTTAATCACGCGGCTAGCATAGCTAGTCAGATTCGGGTTGTGAGTCACCATGACAATGGTATTGCCTTTTTTGTGCAAGTTAGCCAGCTCCTCCATAATAACGTGGCTAGAGCGGCTATCAAGGTTGCCGGTCGGCTCGTCGGCTAGAATGATACTCGGCTTATTCACTAAAGCCCGCGCAATTGCCACGCGCTGCATCTGGCCGCCCGATAGCTGCCACGGCATGTAATATTCGCGCTCCTGCAAATGGAACGACTTTAGAATGCTACTAGCCATTTCCAGACGCTTGACGCGCGGTACACCTTTGTAAATCAGCGGCAAAGCAACATTTTCGAGCACCGTCAAGCGATTAATCAAATTAAAGCTCTGAAAAACGATGCCAATCTTGTTAGAACGAATTTTGGCGTACTGCCGCTCTGATAGGCGAGCGGTTGAGTGCTCCTCGAACAGATATTCGCCCTGGTCAGGCCGATCCAAAAAACCAATGATATTAAGCAAAGTCGTCTTGCCGCAGCCGGACGGCCCCATCACGGCGATAAACTCGCCTTCACGGATAGTCAGATCAATTTCATCGAGCGCATCGTGCGCCGCGTCGCCTATACCGTATATTTTTGTAAGTTTTTTAAGTTGAATTATCGGCCTTGCTGTCTTTCGCGCTGTCATATTAATCTATTATAGACAAGTGACGTTTAATAAATCAACCGATGAAGATTGTGTAAAATACTACATTTTTAATTAGTCGGGCACAGAGTGAAGCGCAATTCATATTTCTAGCGTTTTCTGGTAGAATTGTAAGCGAAGGAGAGGTGACCGAGTGGTTGAAGGTGCACGCCTGGAACGCGTGTGTGCGAGCAATCGTACCCAGGGTTCGAATCCCTGTCTCTCCGCCAAATATCACACCGCTTGGCTCGACGCCAAATCAGGAAACTTTGCCTCTAGTCGGCGCAAGCGCTTGTCTAACGAACCATACAAAGTATCGTCCACCAGCTCGCGGCTGCCAGATTCGTGGTAAAGTTCAAGTCGCAGACTAGCAATCTCGGCATGAATTTTGCCGTCTTCAGCTTTTAGCTCATTGAAGCCCTTATCCATTCGTAAATCCATATCTTTTACGATATCAACCAACGTTTTATGGTCGTTGCGAATATCGGCGAGCTGTTCATCAATACTGTTGAAACGTTCGTCGATCTGTGCAAACTGCTCGTCGTTTTTTTCGAAGCGTTTATCTATTTGAGCAAAGCGTTCATCGATTTGCTCAAACCTCTTGTCTATTTGAGTAAAGCGCCTATCAATTCTTTCAAAGCGTCTGTCTATCTGCTCAAAGCGCTTATCAATCTGAGCAAAGCGTCTGTCAATTTGCTCAAACCGTTCATTCATCGTTTTCGCCAAATTGGCAACGATATCACTTAGTTTTTGTATCTGATTGGATAATTCCTCATTAGTCATACTTCTATTTAATTACAAACATCAGCAGCATAGCAACTGTCCGCCAAACGAAAAGCGTCCGCCCAGCAGGGCAGCCGCTCTCAATTATTAGACACGAACCATCCGATCCAGGCTCGTATAAAAACATGTGGTACACCCGGCGCGATTCGAACGCACGACCTCTGGTACCGCAAACCAACGCTCTATCCAGCTGAGCTACGGGTGCTAACTAGCTGATAATAGCATACTCAAACACTTTTCACAAGTGAAGCTTGGCTAGTATCCTATCGATAAAATCTGGCTTGACTTCTTTCATCGGCAGGCGCGCCGCTAGCATGTCGACAATTTTCTCGCCTGATTCCTCAGGGAAGTAAATATTCTGCCCTAGTTGGAAGCGCTTGCGCGGAATTAGCGCAATATGATGAACATTATTGATAGTGACAACATCAAACGATTTAAACTGATCATACAGCATTAGCCGGTCGCGAACATACAGACCCTTACGGGTCAAGGTATAATCAATAATCTCTGGCGGCCGATGCGCGTACACGCCCAGCGCCACCGCCATCACTGGCAACAAAATAGTGAATGTCAGCGAATTAAACGCAAAATAAGCAATCGCCATCATTATGAGCGTCGCTAGTGCCAAAGCTGCATACCACATCATTGAACGCTCGCTATAGAGATGCTCTGGACCTTGCCAGCGCACAAGAATTTCGCTATCGTCAGGCTCGACCGCTAGCGTTGCATCATCGCCAAATGCTGGAGTACTGTCCTCTGCTGAATTAAGATCAGTTGGAGTAGTTGAATCTGCCGCCTCGGCATCAACTGAAGCTGGCTGGGTCGGTTCTGCACTCGTATTTAACTCTGCTTCTGAAACAGCCGCTTGAAAAGGCGCCCCAGAAGCTGTCTCTGCTGGTTTTTGCCAATCTTGCGATGAGTCGTCTTGCATAACCGCATTATATCATGGCTGCAGTGATTACCACAAAAAATAGAGGACAACAAACGGCCTCTACTTTTCTTGGCGGAGGAGGGGAGATTCGAACTCCCGCTACAGGTCTCCCCGTACTAACGATTTAGCAAACCGTCCCCTTCAGCCACTTGGGTACTCCTCCGAACGAAGCTATCACCAATAGTAAAGCTCCAATCGCTACCAGTTTAGCATATTTTACCATTGCTGCATAGATTTTTGATGATAACCATGTATACTAATAACTAGAAGGACTTCAAAAATCATTATGAAAAGCACTAATATTATCATTAGAATCCTAGCTTCAATCACCATCGCTATTGCTGCGCTATCGCCGCTGCCGGTAGCAGCTATCGGCTCAATTGCAGACGGCGCTAGTTCGGCGCGCGGCGCCGACCAGCCAACCACCTTATTCGGCGAGTCTGGCGTATTTTCACGAGTGAGTAGCGTCTTGCTATTCATCGTTGGCGCTGTTGCTGTAATCATGCTCATCATCGGCGGGCTAAAATATATCGTATCTGGCGGCGACGCCTCGAAAGTTCAATCAGCCAAGAACACTATCCTTTACGCGCTAGTCGGTATAATCGTGGCAATTCTGGCCTACGCGGCCGTTAATTTCGTCATCGGCAATTTTATACCTAGCCCATCAGGTAGCGGTATTGGCGGCAGCGGTACTACTACTGGCGGCTATGGCGCCTCCAGCCGCTAAAATAATTTCATTTTTATAAAAGTAAATAAGGCATTTTCTTGGCGGAGAGGGCGGGATTCGAACCCGCGGTGAGTTTCCCCACGCTGGTTTTCAAGACCAGTACCATCAACCACTCGGTCACCTCTCCAGCGAACCCATTATATCAGAGATTAGCTACCCTGGGTAGGCTGCCGCGCTACTACTGCTACCGACACCTTTTCGAATCCGCTATCCAGTAGAGCTTTGGCAGCATAATGCAATGTCGCTCCAGTAGTGTAAATATCATCGATCAACAAACAGCTAGCAGCCTCTGAGCTGTCGCAAACAAAAGCCTGCTTCGCTTGCTGCCAGCGCTCGCTCTTATCGGCAGTATGCTGGACTGATGAGGTTCGCCGATGCAGTATCGTACGATAAGGGAGCTTTCGGCGCCTAGCAAACTCCTTGGCTAACCTCGCTGCGTGATCGAAACCGCGCTGGCGAACGTGCGACGCAATCGTCGGTACTGGCACCACAATTGTCCTGGCAGGTAATTCTGATACGCGCGCATCTAGCAAATCAACAATCTCGCGATAAGCACCGCCAACTCGTTCGAATTTATAAGCACCAATCAACAGCTTCAAAGCACCGCTTCGTTCGCCAACATACCAAGCATTTTCAAAAGGCGCTCTCGGCTGGCAGCGCTGGCATAAACCGCTGGAATTACGAATAGTTTTCGCGCACAGCAAGCACCGCTGCGAAGCTCGCGAGATGATGTTATTTTTACAATCATCACAAATAATCCTGCCAATTTCACCGCAAGAACAACAGTAGTGGGGCGCTAGTATATTGAACAGGGAAATCATCATTGTGTTTTTTACACTCTTATGGTTTATACAGTTGATTATACGCTATGCATAGTCTATAATGATAGTATAAATTTCAATCAGCCAACGAGAATAGTGGAGGACATCAATGGCACGTAAACAAGATGACGATCTGTTGATCGGAGACGAGCTGGCTGCAGCATTTCTCAACGATGACAGTTTAACGAACGACAATAACTCGCCAGCCGCGGCAGCACCTCAGCAGCAGACCGATGATAGCGCCTGGCAAGAGCAAGAAGAAGACTTCCCAGGCCAGCTAGCCGTTGACGTCTACGAGACTGACGAATTGCTAGTGATTAAGGCTCGTACCGCTGGCGTCAACAAAGAAGATCTCGATGTTAGTATCTCTGACGGCATCTTGACCATCAGCGGCACGCTATCAAGCGGCGACGACACCGCCGTTTCGCGCTGGCATATCCAAGAATGCTATTGGGGCGAATTTAGCCGCACGCTAGCATTGCCAGTAGCTGTTAAAGAAGACGAGGTTTCGGCAGTACTCAAGGATGGCGTCCTAACAATTAGCTTCACCAAGGTCAAGCAAGAACAAGCCAAAAAGATCGCTATCCAATAGAGAAGGGAAAATTAGATAAAATAACCCGCAAGCAAACGCACAAACGCAAGCGGGTTTTTTGTTGTATAAACCAAAAACTAGCATACCAGCGGGAGAAAGCGAAACATATAAAATAACCGCACCAATTTAAGCGCGGTTATTATGCTTTGAAAACAACAGGTACTATTCTGACTTAACGAAGCTAGAGATCACGAAGTTGACCGCCGCGTAAGCTAGAATTGCCACTACAATACCAACTATTGAATACAAGATGGTATTCTTGGCCGACTGCACCTGGGTCTGGTCGCCCTGCGAGGTAACATAGCGAAAGCCGCCGATAATTAGCATAATCACCGATACAGCGCCGATGACAAACAATAGAACGTTAGTGACGATGCGGAAAATAGGCGTCTGTCCCTGGTCGCAACCTTTTTCATTGCCAAACAGACAAGCTGATTGGTCATCACCTTTAGCAGAGCTAGCTCCACCCGACACAGTCAAAGTTGGCTTTTCAGTTGAAGGGTCAGCAAATGCTGGCGTCGCTTGAAACATCACGCCCGCCACCGATAGCGCCAGTGCTGGCACCGCTAGCAAACCGACGATACTATCTTTATTTAGTTTAATTCTCATACGGTCGATCCTTTCTGTATGATTTATTAATCTTATACAGGTTATTATACAACATTCGGCAAATAATTGGGATTGTTTCACACTGCTAGGTAGTAGCGGGGGTAGCAGGAGTTTCAATAAATTGAGTAACAACAAAGCTAACAATCGCATAAGCAGCTATCGCCACTATCAACCCGATAACAGCGTACAAAATAGTATTCTTGGCTGATTGCATTTGCGTTTGGTCACCCTGCGAGGTGACGTAGCGAAAACCGCCAATGATAATCATAATTACCGAGATTGCACCCATTAGAAACAACAATACTTTAGTAATATTTGCAATGATATCACCTAAGGTCGTATTATTATCTGCTGTAATAGTTTTATTAAGTCCTTTAGAAACACATCCTGTAGGCGATGTGCAATCAGGACCACCACCTTCAGCACTGGCAGTCAACGAGCTGCATATAACTACCGCCATCATAATCATTGTGATTAATAGTTTTTTCATTGTAATTTCCTCCTTCTTATTAGGCTAAATAAGGTTGTCTGCAAAAAATTGTACAATGATTGCCGCAAAAAAAGAAACTAGCAAACCAATAACTGAATATAGAATAGTTTTCTTAGCAGATTGTATTTGCTGCTGGTCACCCTGCGAGGTAGCATAACGAAAACCACCAATGATAATCATAATTACCGAGATTGCTGCTAAAAACCATAAAGCCCACGATAATTCACCTCTGAAGGTCCTGCCATACAAACTACTCTTGGGTGAAAGACCACAGTCAGGGTCTTCATCTTCAGAACAACCTAAATCAACAGCGTCTACAACTGTCCTTACCACTACATTAGTAACTAACGCGAGCACAAATATAGAAACCTTACGGTGTATAATATATTTATATATTATATTCATAATACTCCACCTATCATAATCATATCATTACCTACGGAAGCAAGTTCTATCAATTTAGTATAAGCCGAAGGTGATAGTTCTGTTGCCAAAATGAAGTTTACTATCGCAACCGCAGCCAAAACAATTATTAGACCAACTATAGCATATAGTATAGCGTTTTTTGCTCTAGCAACTTTATTAGGGTCTCCCTGTGACGTAGTGTACATAAAACCAGCAATAACGATAACGATAACCGCCACGATTGTCGCCCAATAGTATGCGCTGTTTAGCAAACCTTGCACAGTAGTATCTTCTTTTGCGGTAGGTTTGTATCCGATGTCGTCGGTAGTGATTTTGTACACTGCTAGACGGAACATATCAGACAAGCGCGTCATATTAGTTCCCCTATAGTGGCTACTATGCCATTAGAAAAAACTACAATGAGTAGTCCAATCATAGAATTCTGAATTGTCTTCTTCGCACCGCTAACACCTTCTGGCGAACCAGTACTATATATATATTGGAACCCACCTTTAACCAAAAAGAACACAAAAACATAAGCGGATGCTACTAGAAGTGCACGAATAACATTTAGAATTATCTTGAGCAATGTACGTCTAATGTCAAGCTTGTTAGAGTCTGCTTTGATACCTTCAAATTCGCAGTTATCACCATTCTTCGTCATCATTCCGTTGTACCAAGCAGGTATTGCAAAAACATAAGCATTACAAGAAGCATCAGCTGCATACGATTTTATTGGAATGATTACCGTAACAAGAGAGCTGATGATAACAATCATACTCAAAAATATAACAAGGCGCTTCATCAATTGAAAATTCCTCCTGGTATTAACCAATTCAAACCCAAATACATCAAGGCAAAGGCAATAACACCAATAGTCGTATTGGTCATAATCGTTTTGGCTTGGGCAACGCGATTACTATTAGAATCACCGCTAATATACAAGATTCCCGCCCAAGTAAACATCGCAACAGCTCCAACACCAACTATAGCAACACATATATTCAGGATAAATTTGAGCAATTCAAACATAGCTTCACCTTCTCCAGCTTTCGAACATATCTCATCAGGCAACACCGCGCAATCCAACGCGTAAACCGACCGGCTAAATAGCAACAACGCGCCAACAGCGC
This sequence comes from uncultured Candidatus Saccharibacteria bacterium, assembly GCA_963519435.1. Classification (GTDB taxonomy): domain Bacteria; phylum Patescibacteriota; class Saccharimonadia; order Saccharimonadales; family Saccharimonadaceae; genus Saccharimonas. The sequence continues at coordinate 120,650 of CAUQMT010000003.1, forward strand.
TGGTTAGAGCAATCAGACAGGTTGTTAGTTTCTGTTTCATAACGCGTATGGCTTCCTAATTAGAGTATAGCGCTGGTAGTCCATATTTGCAAACATTTTTGACAAACATTAATATTCCTGATAGCGCTCGTTGACTTTTTGTAGCAAAAGTGCTATAATGAATAGTAGTATGCGGGATTGGGTAAGAACATGCCTGCAGGGTAGGATATCCTTGCGGCAAGGATTTTTAATGCTCTCGGCAGTAACGATAGCATTATTTGCTAGTGTTCTAGCACTATCGCGGCCAGCAGCAGCTGCCGATGCCGAGCGTTCTACCAAAAACGATACCGTTATTTACCAGAAACATACCTATACCAGAATCGACAAAGCGTCGTTTGCTAGCGGCGAAAAAACCAAAAGCCTGCCGATCGCTGGCTACGACGGCTACAAATATGAAGACAACGATGGTATCCACCTCATCTTGACCGAAGGCGACGCCAAAACTGCCACCGAAGGCCAGGCGGTTAGCTATCTTTTGCGCAGCGGTATATACGATCCATCGACGCAATCCTCGTCAACCAAAGTATCTATCGCCAACGCACCAGAAGCAGACGGCGATGATGACGGCGACAACTGCAAAGTTAACGTCGGCTGGTTCGTCTGCCCAGCTACGCAGCTTATCGCCGACCGGATGGACGGCGTACTCGACATCATCAAAAGTTTCCTGATCGTCCACACGCTGCAAACCGACACCACCAAAAACAACCCGATTTACGAAATTTGGCAAAAAGTCCGCGACGTCTCCAATGTCTGTTTCGTCCTGGTGTTTTTGCTGATTATTTACGCGCAAATCACCAACCAAGGCCTGAGCAACTATGGTATCAAATCAATGCTGCCGCGCTTAATCATTGGGGCTATTTTGGTCAACGTTTCGTATTGGATATCTGGCGCTTTAGTCGATACCTCGAATGTACTCGGCTCGTCAATACAACAGTTCTTTACCGACGTCCGACACGGTTTGTCTAGCCACGGCCGTCTCGGCGACGAGCTGTCATGGACTGGCGTCACTGGGGTAGTGCTAGCTGGCGGTGGCGTACTCGGCAAGGTGGTCGTCGCTAACGGCGGTATCGGCCCGTCGCTGACACTGCTAACCACGATGTTAGTCGGCGCTATCGTCGCAGCCATCGTGGCGATGGTGGTTCTGGCTATGCGCCAAGCGCTAATCACCCTGTGTATCATCGTTGCACCGCTAGCTTTCGTGGCTTACGTATTGCCGAGCACAAATAAATATTTCGATAAGTGGAAAGATCTTTTTGCCACCATGCTGCTAATGTTCCCGCTTATATCCTTCATTTTCGGTGCGGCGCAGCTAGCCGGCTACGCCATCATCGCTAATGCCGGCGATTCAATTACCCAAATCATCATCGGCCTAGCTGTGCAGGTTGCACCGATCGCCATTACGCCGCTTATCATCAAGCTTAGCGGTAATTTGCTCGGCAAACTCGCTGGTATTGTCAACAATCCGAACCGCGGTATCATTGATCGTACCCGCAACTGGGCGCAGGAACGCGCTGCTTACCAAGCCGCCAAAAACCGCGCCGGCAAGAGCCTAATCAATACCGACAGAGGTATCTTCAGAAGGTCGCCGAAGCTAAAAAGAGCCGCCCGCGCCATCAACAGAGCCCACGGCAGCCGCGCTAACTTTGTCAACTCGGCCGTACGGCGGCAACATCGCCGCACACAGCGCCGCAAAGGCTTAACCGCCGCTTACGAAGCCGCTGCCAGCAACAACGCCACTGAATGGGACAACGACCGCTACGGCCGACGCTCCGTCCAGACAGTCGAGGGCGAGAACGAAGCCCGCAAATCAGAAATCGGCAACACCTTCTACGCCACACCGCACGGCCAGGCGCTTGAAGCACGCCGCCGCCGGGCCAGTATCCACAAATCCGAGCTTGACAACACCTTCGACCGCGGCCATCAGAATCTGACGCACCGCCAACAACTCGCCGAAATCGACAAAGCCCGCGTCCAAAATGAATTCAACGAAAGCAGAGCCGGCCAAGAAGTCGATACCGCCCGGCGCACCGTCGAGGCGCACAAACAGCGTATCAGCAACGACCAGCAAGCCCGCTGGGATACCTTGGCGCAAACCAGCCCAGGCTACAAAGCTCTAGAATTGAGCGTCAAGAAGAGCGAATTCGACGCTGCCCGCGCCAAAGAAAAACTTGGCAAAATGCACGCCGAAATTATCGCCCAGGGCGACCAAAGCGAACATGTCGTCAACCTGCGCGGCGCTAATGCTCCGACACAGGACTATGTACTGCACGTTGCCCGCGACATCAAGCGCGCCAACATCGAAACCAACCTGACCGCCGCTGCCAAACGCGCCGCCGAGCAGGCGCTGTCCAGCGAAGTCAACACTATGATGCTCGACAACACCGTCCGCGTCGACGGCAAACTGGTCCGCGAATATGCCGCAGGCATCGGTAACCAATCAGCGGTACTGGCCGAATACGTGGCTAAATCGCGCAAAGAAGCTGGCGAAAAGATCGCGCAGCAAGCCGAACTAGCGCACCACTTCAAACTCGACCCTGGGCAAATTGAAGCGCTGGCTACCGGCAAACTAGGCACCGACGCCGCTGGCCAGCCGGTTACTCAGCTGCATGTTACCGACGCCGCTGGCCGCAGCTACGCATTCGACGCCCGCGACGATTATGTCCGCGATATGTCGATCGCTGAATTGTTCAAGGTCGGCTCGGTCGAACAGAAGTTGAACGTCGTTAAACAAACCGGCAGGTTAGTCGACGAACACGGCAATGTGATAGCCACTGGCTACAACTACGACTTCCGCCGCTCGGTCGAGCAGGCTATCATCGATACCAAATTCATGCAAGCAGTTCCAGCCCTCAGCGACAAATCGCTCAAGGCCGTCCTCAACGGCGAATTCTACGGAGACGAAAGCCTGCAATACCAGTCCTTCCGCCAGATTCTCGAGGGCCGCATCAAAACCAGCACTATCGCTAATGCTAACGCTAACGCCCTAGCTGTAATGTTCGCCGACGTCGAGGCAAGCGACCTGACTAGGACGCAGTTCAACAAGCTCATCGAAGACAGCATCAGGTCCGAGCAGAAGAAACTCGGCGATAAAGGCCTGCCAAACAGCGAAGCAGACGCCCGCCAGAGCCTGATCAAGCGGTTCAATAAGCGGCGCCGAAATGCCCGCAAGATGGCTGTCCAAATCCTCAACACGCCAACCGTGCGCCAGCCTATGACCGACCAAGCCGTCGACGTCCTCAAGGAATTCGCTGGCGATTTGTACGACGGCGACGATGACGATGACGACGAAAATTAGCAATTCGATAATAATTTAGCACCGCTGGCTTGATTATTTCGCCATAAAGATGTATAATAATACCACAAATGCGAGGTGGGTCGCATAGACATCATAAGCCACTAATCCCGAAGGAGGGGATTGAAGTTTTATGGTAAAAAGTCCAGATCTACTAAGAGGTCTACTCGATAAAAAGGTTGATCGCTGCAAGATGTTAAAGATTGCAGGGTTTACTGGTGCATTAGCGGCGCTCGCAGCCTGCTCTGACGATAATTACCCTAAAAAGGAGCCAGCCAGCCCAAGTACCGCAAACATACCGATGGAGACAGCTGATGCACAGCCCACTCAAAAACCAACGCCAGAGATAACACCAACGCCAGAAACAGAGACTCCGATAGATCTATCCGAAATTGTTCCAGAAGATAAGCTACGTGAAAAACTCGTGTTACCGAATTTTAAAGAAGTAAGAAGTAGATACAGATGGGATAGCGACGCCTGTCAAGAGATAGCTGGAGCACTTATGGGAGCCATTAATTGTCTTACCTGCCCCACCGTACTCAACCAAGGTACTGATAATGTATTCGGCCAATACGTAGTCAAAGAAGGTACTTCAGGATATCTGGCCGACTCTATCTGCGACCATGTAAAAGAAAATTTTATTAAGTTGACTATGAGCTCAGATGCTCTTGATAGAGAAGGTGTTCCAGAATTCTTTGATTGGGTAAATGAACGATGCTATGCTAACGTTGGTATAGCTGTAGACGGCAATGCAAATGAAAAATTTTTCGATCATAGAGTCGCCCCGCTCACAGAAGGGAGAGAATTCTATAGGATAGACGAAGTTACGCCAAAAAACGAAAAAGGCGATATAGCAGAAGCTTCGGTGCTTCCTGACAACACTGTTAGATTAGTGTGGGATACTTGCGCAAAGACCAACCTAGACCCATCAGATCCTAGATACGCAGTGATGGATCCGGAAAACGACAGACGGCGTTTCACCGCTTATCTTGACAAAACAAGTGCAGGCGAGCTATCTATCAAAAAAATAGCTGTCGAAGAACTCACCGGACAGACTAGATCAAAATAAATAAACCGCTTAAATACTAAGAAAAAGCGCTATTACAGCGCTTTTTTGTTTTATTTACTACACAGATACTGTATAGTATATTATGGTTATGTATAAAAGGATAGCGCTTTTTGTTTTAGCTCTACTACTAGCGATATCTTCTTTGTCGTCTATGATAAACGAGGTCGCTTTCGCAGCTAGCGATAGCTATTTTACTGACGAAATCGCTAGTAGCGCTAAGAAGAATAGTACAGCACATGTGTATTTTTCATGCTTCAAACAGGGAAATTATATTTTTAATCCTGACGGACAGAATGCTGCAAACAATGGAGATCTAAACGACAAGAAAGAAGCTCTTCTTTTTCATAGCGCCTCAGGTAAAGTTAATGCTGGCGTAAGCGGTTACGGCGGTGATGATAACGTACAGAACTGTGGTAGTTTATCTATAACTAGTTTTGTGAGCTTTATGAATGGTATAGGATTTAGCGGCAGTAACCCTCGAGCAATTCTATGTTCAATAAATAAAGAAAGTCAGGTGTTGTTTGATTTTAAAGATGACGGTCTTACCGTAGATAAACAGTGCAAGGACGGCAAGAACTTATATGTTGTCAGAGCCACTCTCATAGAGGCGATAAAGAAGAAAGGTAACTTTACGATTACCGACGCCCAGCTGTACTATATATACTATCAAATCGTGCGCAAATACTGTAATGTAACAGATAAAGGCACTGACAAAAGCGCAATTACCGAAACAAACTATCCAATACAGATATTCAACAAAGATGGAACCAGTGAAGAACATAGGTTCACTACCGACAAGGCAAAAGATAAACTAAATACAATAAATAACGAGAGCGACGGTTCGCAAATGACCGAATTTAGTTCTGGCGATAAAGATGACAAAGCTATAACATGCAGTAGTGTTATGCGTAGATTGATTGGTTACTCAGAACAGCCACCAGTAGCAGGGTATAGAGAATATTTAAAAAAAATAGCTGCGGCTGAAGCTGCCGCCGCAGCTAGCAAAGGTGGAACCGCCGCCTCCACATCTGGATCAAAAGAATATGAAGAGGCCTGCAAAAGTTTAGGCTATTCTAGCGGTAAAGCACTAGAAGCCTGCGCAGAAGGTTTCAGACATCTAAGCGACGGAGCATTCTGTACAACCAAATATAAAGATTCACCAGAAGAACTGGCTGCCTGTCAAGCAGCTCAGGGCTCCACAAAAGAAGCTCCACCACCAGCAGACGAGGAGGCAGAAGACCAGGAAAACTGCAAAATTGATTATATTGGTTGGGTAATTTGCCCAGTTGTCAACACTCTAGCTAGTATGTCCGAGGGAGCACGCGCGAGACTAGTCAAAATGTTAACTGTTGATACAAAAAGCATTCTAGGCGATACTTCCGAGGGCTCTGTCTATTCGTATTGGGCAAAGATTCGCGATTATGCCAATATCCTTTTCGTGGTATTTTTCTTGTTCGTCATCTTTTCGCAAATAACTGGATATGGCCTAGATAACTACGGTATAAAGCGAATGTTACCGAAGCTAGTCATCGGTGCAATAGTAGTTAACTCGTCATTTTATATATGTGGATTATTAATAGATCTGTCTAACGTCGTTGGATCAAGCGCTTTCAATTTCATCTCGACCGCTGCTGTCGGTGGTATGCCAGCAGGAGATTGGAATGATAGCGACCAAGGATGGATTAGTGGCATCGCGGCTGGTGCTCTATTGTTGACGGTAGGATATTTCGCGTTAGCGACAGTAATTTCGGTACTACTATTCGTGGTAATTACGGCAGTGACTACAATTTTCTTGCTGGGCGTACGAGAGGCTATCATCATCCTATGTACCGTAATATCACCACTAGCATTCACCGCGATGATAATGCCAAATACCGAAGGTCTATATAAGAAGTGGTGGAATGTCTTCAAGGCTGCCCTAATGGTCTTCCCGATGGTGGGATTAGTATACGGAGCTAGTAATTTAGCAGCAAGAGTTCTTGGCGCCAGCATTGAGGATAATGATTTCATCTTGAAATCTGTTATTACTCTATTGATATTCGCACCTCTATTAGTGGTACCGAAACTAGTTAGAAATGCTGTCGAAATCATCGGTATTGGTGGAGCAATTGCCTGGGCTAATAAAAAGATGAATAAGGGTCGAGATAAAATGACCGACAAGGTCGGCAAGTGGCGAGAAAATAAACTCACTAGCCAGTTTGGTAAGCATCGGCGCGAAAAGGCACAGCTTAGGAACGCTCAGATACGCGGCGGCACTTATCGGGGTAAAGGAGGTATTGCTAACTTTAGAAACTGGCGATCGGCAGCCAATAGAAGACTTAATGCTAAGAGCGGCGATTTCGGCCAGAAACGTAAATTGGTTGGATCGATGGCCTTATTAGAAGAAGATAAAGAACGCATGAAGATGGCCAATGCCTGGATCGCCGACAATAATATGTCGTCTGATCGTTTAGCTGAGATAGCTACTGGTGTAGATAAAGATGGTAACAAAGTAGATTTAAAAGGTATATCATCCTATCAGCGACGCGCCGCCATGCAGGCTCTAGCCCCACATATGACCGGTAAACAAGCTGCTGACCTAGCCATAGCTTCCGCCTCATTTGGGGACGCCTCGCTACAAAAAGAAGCTGCCGATGCCATCGGTCAATCTGGCGCCAAAAAAGCACCATGGGTAGGCGGCAAGCAGCTCGAAGCTATCCGGCAGGGTACTTACAATGAACAAGCAGCTATGAGCGATTACATAAGGGATAAGGTTAGCGGCGAAGGTCTAGCTAATGCGGGAGCAGAACAAATTCGGCAAATGGTAACGTTTGCTGCGCAAAACTCTCGGAATGGCGACAATTCATATATGCATTCACTGTCCAGAGCCCGCGCTGATCTGGAAAATGACCCTAAACGAGCTGGCGGACTTCAAAATGCAGTACGTAGAGAGATTAATAATATTCCTTTACCGCAAAATCATGGTTCTGGCGGTGGTAATAATCAGAATAATCAGAATAATCAGAATAATCAGAATAATCAGAATAATCAGAATAATCAGA
>CAUQMT010000004.1:0-100582 GCA_963519435.1 uncultured Candidatus Saccharibacteria bacterium
GTGTAGGTGTAGGTGTAGGTGTAGGTGTCGGATTTGGAGTTGTGTTATTATTTGTCGAAGCCGCAGAAACCGGTCTCTTGGCATAACCCAGATACTCATAGCCGTCGATCTTTGGTGGCGAATACTCAACACTTTCGCCGTCTTGCACGGTCACCGTGTCGGTTGCGCCGATACTATCAATGATAGCCGAAGCCGCTTGATTGTTAAGCGCCAACCCACCAACGCTAACCGCTAGTAACAGCAGAGCTCGGCCCTTTTTGCTGCGCAGCAAGAAATAGCCGCCCAGCGCCGCCAGCAAGCCGCCAACAGCAAAATACGCTACCAAAATCCTCGCATCGCTGCCCGTCTCAGCCAAGCGTCCGCCGCCTTGGTACGCCAGCAAAAATTCCGAATTGGCGTCGTTAGTAGTCAACGTTATTTTTCCTGAGGCGATGGAATTCTGTTCGGTTTTCGATAGCGAACTTTTGACCACACTGCGAAGCCGAATGGTTTTTGAACCGGCATGAGCAGCCGGCGGCGCGATAAAATTCACCGCAACAACAGCGGCGATGAATAATCCTACTATTTTCTTTTTCATTGAATCCCTCAACTCTTTTTGTTTTAACGCCTGATGACGCTTATGATTATATAGCTAATGACGATACAATGCAAGCGAAATAAGTACGGGAATGCTGGATTTATTGCCGCGTGACTTTGACCATAGCGTCGCGAATCACTACGCCGTCTAGCGTGTAGCCGGCACGCAACTCCTCAGCAATCACTTCTTTTTCACCTTCGGCTTCTTCATTAAACTGGATAGCTTGGTGCAATTCAGGATTAAACGGCGTACCGGGTTTGGCGTTAATTTTCTCGAGGCCAATTTCTTTGAGCTGCTTGTCAAGCTGTTTATTCAGGCCAGCCACGCCTTTCGCCCACGGATTATCTTTCAGCTCCTCTGGCACGTTGGCAATCGCTCGCTCAATCGTGTCAACTACCGGCAACAGCTTCATCACCGACTTCGCCTGGCCCATTTGGTGCGCCGACTGCTTTTCCGCCTCGACACGCTTGCGATAATTCTCGAAATCCGCCCGCGTCCGCTGCAAATCCAGAGTCAACTCGCCCAATTGCTGCTCTAAGTCTTCAGTTTTGTTAGTCTTATTCTTTGTCATTTTTTCCTCCTACAACATTCCCTCTAGCATAGCACCGGTTCGGCGCACCAGCTCCATAGTCCGGCGATAATTTTGCCGCGTCGGGCCGATCACGCCGATATAGCTATCATCGCTAAACTGCGAGCGGAATTTACTGATGATCAGCGTGGCGCCAGAGCTTTTACCAATCGGATTTTCGCTGCCGATAAACACATTAAGCGGTTGGTTCGGCGCTGCTTCACGTAGCCACGGCTCAATATTATCAATCAACCTGGCAATCGCTTGCACATGATCGCCCTCGACAAACTCCGGCTGGCTAAACAGCTGCGTCATGCCGTTCATATACAAGTGCGTACCAAACGACGCAAAACCAAAGTTTCCCGTCAGCTCAACCAGACTATCAACGGCGCTGCGAATTGCCCGGTCAGACTTATCAACGTGCGAGTTAACATGCGCTTCGATCGCTCTCGCACTGCGATCGATGCCGCTCGGCAGCTCCGTCATCTGAGCATTGGTGATGCCATTGACATAAAAGCGATAGCCTTTGTCGGTAGGAATCCGGCCGGCGCTGGTATGCGGCGCCTCGATAAAGCCCATTTCCTCCAGCTTCGCCATCTCGCTGCGAATCGTGGCGCTACTCACGCCAAACAATTTGGCTAGCGTCACGCTGCCAACTGGCGCCGCAATCTCGGCATACTGCTCAATGATGGCAGCTAAAATCGCCTGTTGACGTTCGGTCATACTCCTATTATATCGCACATTTAGCACTCTTGCAAGGCGAGTGCTAACCAGCCGCTTTCAATTGCTCTAGCAAATCACGCGCTGCCAACCTGGCCTCATCATCCTTGCGATTATAAACGTCCGGTTTCGAGGCAATTTCGCGAACAATACGCGCAGTTTCGTCGATGTCATCGTTTATAACAAAATGATAATATGGCACTTCAAGCGCATGAGTAATTTCACGAATTGCACTATTGTAGCGTTTCGGCCATTCGCGATCAAATTCCTCTTGCGAAGCGTAACGTACACTGAGACGACGACGCCATTCTTGATAATTTGGCGGTAACAAAAATATCGCTACCACGCCTGGCGACAGCTTTTTATATTCATCGACACCTTGCACATCAATATCAGTAACCGCAATTTTACCAGCATCATGAATATCCTGAATCTGCTTGACGCCAGTACCATAAACTGTACCGTGCACAAATTTCGCCTCGACAAAAGCATGACTTTCCAACAATCTAGCGGCAGTCGCTTCATCAATATAGTTATAATCAATACCTTCACGCTCCCATATACCTTTATTTTGACGCGGCTGGCGAGTCGTATACGACACAATATCAGCAAACTCCGGCGACTGCATTAATCGCTGCTTGGTCGTATCCTTGCCTGCGCCCGATATACCGACGAGCAACACAATTTTGGTTTGAATAACAAGCTGGCGAACCGCTTCGCTTGGTTGATATTCTTTGATAAGCTTTTCAATTTTCGACATGATATTTATGATAACTCATCCAGCACCGATTGCCAATCAGGAAACTGCGAGCTAATAAATATTCACTTCACACAGATAATCAATCCCTCTTTAACATCACCATAAACGCTTCACTCGGAATGTCAACCTTTCCGAAGCGCTTCATGCGCTTTTTACCGCGGGCTTGTTTGGCGAGGAGTTTCTTTTTGCGGCTGACGTCGCCACCGTACAGATAGCCAGTGACGTCTTTGCGGTAAGCGCCGATGTTCTCGCGGGCAATAAACTTGCCGCCAATCGCCGCCTGCAATGCCACCTCAAAGCTCTGGCGTGGCACCACGTCTTTGAGTTTTTTGACGATCTCGCGACCCAAACCTGGCGCTTCAGAACGGTGGCACATGACACTTAACGCATCAATCATCTCGCCCGCCACATAAAAATCCACCCGCACCAAATCTTCCGGCTGGTAGCCCGCCAACTCATAATTAAACGAGCCATACCCGCTGGTCACCGACTTCAGTTGATCGTAAAAATCCGTCAGCAAATTTGCCAGCGGCGCCGTAAAAGAAATCAGCGCCCGCTCGTCGATGTAACTGAGATTTTTCTGCCGGCCGCGCTTGGCAACAATCAGCTGAATCACCGCACCGATATAATCTTGCGGCACCACAATTTCGCCGTCAATCCACGGCTCGCGAATTTCTTTGATCTGCGCTGGGTCAGGTAGTTCGCTGGCCGATTTGATATCCAACTCCTCGCCGTTCGTCAAACTAACTTGATAATCCGTACTCGGATTGGTGACGATGAGATCCAAATTATACTCGCGCTCCAGCCGCTCGCGAATGATATCCATGTGTAGCAGCCCCAAAAAGCCAATCCGCACACCATACCCCAACACTGGTGAATTCTCCGGCTCAAACTGCAATGCCGAATCGCTCAAACTCAGCTTTTCTATCGCCTCTTTCAGGTCGTTATAATCTTCATTGCTCACTGGAAAAAAGCCCGCATAGACGAAGGGCTTGACTTCTTTGTAACCGGGGAGGGGCTGGATGGTGATATGAGACATATTAGTAAAGTGCATTATAACATTTTTGTCCGAAGACGTCGATTAAGCAACGTATTTCACAAAAACCACGCTAATTGATATACCGCTCAATACGCTTAGCTCGCAGAGTTAGCACCTCAGTCAAGCCTTGCAAATATGCCGTATACTGCTCAACAGTCTGAGGTAACGGTGACGATTGGAAATCATCAAAATCTGTCAGTATGTTAACTTGGTATTCGTCATCAACAAAATCTTGCAACAAGAAAAAATCGACATAACCCTGAAAATCATCAAACCACTCAAAAAAGTCACCATAACGATCAAAAACATCAGTGAGCGGACTATCTTCACCTTGATACCAGCGGGCAATACATTCTAATGTCAGGTCAAACCGATCGCCAATTTTGCGATGCCAACCTCTCGCACGATTGATGGTCTGTGTTCCGCCACGTAATTCGCTGGGGAAAATAATCTCTGAACCGATTGTCCAGCCAATGTATTCTGCTATCGTTAAAACTTCTCGCGGCATCTGTTCAACAAGTAGCCTATTCCGCTTCCAAGACCTAAAAGTAGCCGCCATATTATCGCTCGAAACAGGAATCTGGCGCCGACCATCACTAGCCATCAAGTACGCTCCTTGATCCAACATAGTCAGCTGACGACCGTCAGGCAGTGGTTTAGTCCATAATTCAGCATGATAGCACTTTAACGTCGGGCTGTGCTGATCTGGATCTTTATTGTTAGCGTCTTGACGACAATCAAACCAAACATCAATCATTAGTGTCGCTCCTTTCTTGGTACTAATTTGCATATCGCATACAATATACAAATTAAAATACTCAATCCGCCGCAATAACGTCCCCAACAGACCGCCGCTTGGAATAAGCCTGCCGCTCGCCATAGCCGATGCGTAGCAAAATAGTCGGGTATTCTCCGGCCAGACCCAGCGTCCTTGCCATCTCTGAGGCAATCTCTGCTTCTTCGTTTGGCTGGTTCAGATAGGCATGAGCGATCCCAAGTTCCGTGGCAGTCAGTAAGAAACGCTGCAGCGTCCGACCCAAGTTCACCCATTCGCGCCGACTATTTTCTCTCGTCGTAAAAAGAACCAGATGAGAAGCCGATGCTATCTTGTCGCGATCGGCCTTATTCTGCGTCTTAGCATTGATAGCCATCGACATGATCGGCTCAGCCATCCAGCGCGGCACATTAGGCGCGCCAAACACGGCGTAACTCAGCCCATCAAGTGTTTGATCTTGATGCTTCTTATTAAATCGCATCCAGCTTTTCAATTCAGCCTTAAACGCCTCTTTTTGCATTTGACGCGTATTGCCCTGAAGAACGTATTGCTCAATATCATTAAACTGTTTAGTTTGACGCGCGTAATAATGAACCGAGATACCCTTTTCACTGCGGATAGATTGTAATTTCTTTAGTACATCTAAGGCAATTTCCTCACCGTTATAAACACTGCGGTTAGTCTGCCGCGCGTCTATCTGATTGAACAATGGATTTGGCTTAATATCCGCCTTTTCCATGAGCGAAACCGTGATAACCCCCTTATCACCAACCGAAACGGCAGATTTATAGCCCTTAGTTTGCGCCGCCAAGCAAAGATTCTCTACTGCACAGCCCAAACTCACAGATAACTCCCTGTCGTCAGGATCGACCACTGGCAACCTTCTATCAAAATCAGGGTAAATTTCTACCGCCGACTCGTTCTGACGAAATTTCCACGGCTGGGTATTATGGCCTGATGGCGCCTTGACAGCTTGCGCAACCAAAAATTCAAAGTTAGCTGATGATATGTTGTTACTGCGAGACATTCTTACCATAATTCTACCCAATATACGAGCCTTCCCATCTCGTTAGCTACTTCTTATAACCAAGTATACTCGCCCTATAGGAGCGAGGTCAATCAATACCGCCAAGACTAAGCTTTCAGCCATTCTTCTTGAAATCATTGTAATCTTCGTTGGATGCCAGGAAAAATATTATTAGATTCTAACTATTTGGTATTATATCAGCTCAGCGTTTTCGTATAAACGCACAATAAATCGCTCCTTGCACGCCTATTTATTCTCAGCGAATTATTCCTTGCGCATACTGCGGCCTAATTTATAACTGCTCAAAAATCTTATGAGCTTGATTCTTGCCAATAGTCTGAATCAATTCAGCGTAGCCCATCCACCGACCACGTTTTGTCTTGTCACGGCGATGGTCGTTTTCATCGGTGATATCACCCTTAACTATCGCATCAACATTATGCCAAGTAATCCAAGGTGTGTCATCGCTCAAAAAGCTATAATCTAAATGAACATAATTTTCGTTGACTAGTTTATAGCCTGACGATGAAAATCCGCGTGCATACAACTCGCGGAGAATAACGTCTGCTAGCTCGGCAAAACTGTCAGCCGTAACGCATAAAAAATCATCATATTCCTCACCGAGTTCGTATGATCGTCTATTTATAAAAGCACTATACGAATCATCATCGACAACTTTTTCATCCAACCAGACGCGGCGGTCGCGTGCTGTCGGAATCACCCGGCAGCTAATTTTCTCTGTAAAATTTTTGAAGTTATTCATTCTGTATCCAATTTCCGCCTCATGCGCTTTGCGTATCTATATACGATACACTATTTAATATTTCTTCAAATACTTTACTATTTTGTTTCCAATATTCATTGTAAGAGAATACCGATATGTAACGAAGACATCCGTCTTCGCGGCCAACAGCTAAGCGTGTTACCATTTTAGTATTTTCAGGTCGAGAACCACAAATTGATGTAATTCTGACAATACCAACTAAACCATTTTGTTCCAAAGTATCGTCCTTGATATCGACAGTCGCTTGACAATTTTCCAATCCCTTAATAGTAAAGAATCTTTTCGCGTCTTCGCGCAACTCTTTGCTATCATAAGCTATTTTGCGCACTAATTCATAAGCTTCATCAGGCGCAGCCGGTAACACCAACCGCTTCGAATCCTGAGTCACGCCAACACCGCTAATTGACTTATTATCCTTGCCCAGTTTATCGCCGTAACCTTCAGTTTTACCGTTTTTTACATCAATCCTTTGCCACTGCTTTGGTATTAGAAAACGGGTTTTCTGAGTTCTTGCTTCAACCAAATTTTTACTTTTCAGATAGACTGGCACTTCATGCAGCAAATAATCATACGAAGTATAAGCGCTTACACTGAAACACACTAAAGCTAAGATTAATTTGAGTATTTTTGTTTTCATTTGTACATTTTAATAATAGCACACGCTCCTACAGTTCTACATCCGGCAAGTCCTTCAATTTCTTGCCATCAAAACAAAAGTAGGCTGCACCCTGGTACGCGCCGCTATCATTAACTTGATTCCTGTCCTCAAATATTTTTCGCACCAGCGGCGACAAAAACCACCTCTGCCCGCCATATTCAACTTCGCGCTCGCCAACAATTTTTGCTACAATTGTTTTATCTTTGAGAAAGACAACCTCATCGCCATTTTTGAGACCTTTCCGGTAAAAGCTAAACTTTTGATTACTGTTTTTGGCTTTGGTGATTTTGTCAAATTCCGCTTCTTTATTTTTCTGTTCCGGAAAGACCACCTCGCCCTCAAACGACAGCAACAGCTGCTGTACCAAATCATAATCAAGCGCAAAAAGCTCACTACTGCCAACTCGATGCTTGGCGAATATTTCGTGCAATAGCGTTTCCTTTTCGGAATAGTCAGCCACCTCGATCGCAAACAACCGCTTCAAGCCAACCACATTGTAGTAGCCATTCGCCTCAAGGAAACGCATCCGCTCTGAGTACTGCTTGGTTTGTGTCTTGCCGATTTTGATAAGGCCTGACACTGCGGTGGTCATGACGTAGATGATGCCTTTGCTCACTTCTAGTCTCCTATTTGGTCTCTTTCGTGAAGTACTTCTTCAGCGTCACCGTATCACCCACCCGTGCCTCGCGCGTGGTTTTCAAGTTGGTGACGATGTAACCGATTTCGCCGGTATCAAGCGACGGATCGGCAATCATGCCGGGACTAAGATGACCAACTTCCAGCGCCAAGCCATTCGCGCTAGTCGCCATCATGCGAATCGCTTCACCTTTTTTGATTTGCCCATCCACCACTCGCACGTACAAAATCACCCCGCGATAATCATCATAATAACTATCAAAAATCAGCGCCCGCGTCGGGTCGTCTGGCTGGCCAGTCGGTGCCGGAATTCGCTCAACAATCGCCTCCAAAACTTGGTCGACGTTTTGTCCAGTTTTGGCAGAAATATGGATAATCTCGTTCTCACTACAGCCCAGCAAATTCATGACTTGCTTGGAAACGCGCGGCACATCGGCGGCTGGCAAATCGACTTTATTCAGCACCGGAATAATTGTCAAATCTTGCTCCATCGCCAAGTAAACATTCGCCAGCGTCTGCGCCTGAATGCCTTGACTGGCGTCAACCACCAATACCGCACCCTCGCAGGCTTGCAAACTACGCGACACCTCATAGCTAAAATCAACGTGACCGGGCGTATCGATAAGGTTGAGATCGTAAGTAACCGACCGCAACGGCCTGTTAGTGCCGACCTCGCTGGCGCTTTTCTCTTCAGGCCGCTCGGCCGCCAACTGATCTAGCTTGCGCTCTTGGCCTCGCTTTGCCGGAAAGGCAAAGCCTTCAGAGAAAAGACCAGCAGTAGTCGACTGATATCTCATCCGCACCGGCGCGAGCTTAATGGTGATGCCCTTTTCACGCTCCAAATCCATCGAATCCAGCAGTTGCGACTTCATCTCGCGCTTCTCCACCGTCCCCGTCATCTCCATCATCCGATCCGCCAGCGTCGATTTGCCGTGGTCAATGTGAGCGATGATGCAAAAATTGCGGATACGTTCCACTCTAACGCCTCACTCTGCCGAATAGTAGCTGTCGTAGTTTCGCAACAATCGGATCCGCCTCTTCAAGCTTAAATACTTTGCTTAAAGCTATATATACCGCAAAACTCACCACCACAATAACAGTAAACTTCGGGAAAACCGCCATAAAATTCATATCGCGCGACTGCAGCTGTAACATCTGTACTACAAAATAAGTCACCACACCCATAATCGCACTAGCGATCATCATAGTAATAATGCTGCGTAGTGTCTTGCGATTAAAAATACCTGGTGTACGTACGTGTAATATAGTCAGCAAAATCGCAATCTCTACCACCGAAACAATTGATTGCGCCCAAGCCAAACCAAACACTCCCCAGCCGAACAGCTGCGTGAATATGATTGCCAACACAATATTTAACGATATCGTCGCTATCGAAATATACAGAGGTGTTCGCGTGTCTTGCTGCGCGTAGAACGTTCGCGCCATGATGTGATAAAGCGTCCGGAAGAATATCGATATCACTAACGCACCGAGAACACTAGCAATCGCCGGCTGGCCGCCGTTTTTGATGAAAGCCACCACGTAGCCACGCGCAAAAAATGTAATCACAGCAATTGGCAATGCCAGCCAAACAATCCAGCGGAAAACCGAGCGCAGCTCTTTCTTGAAGAGGTCAACTCGCCCTTCCGCTAGCCGTTCAGTCATCCGCGGAAAAGCCGCATTGCTAATAGCTACGCCAACTAGATTCACTGGCATCAAGCTCAAGCTCGATGCCTGCTGATAAACACGCATAATTCCGTCGCCCATCCGTGACGCTAGATTAATTTCAACAATTCCATTAAAATAATCAATCCCTTGATCAATTGAGCGCGGCGGTAGAAGTTTCAAAACTTGGCGAAAACCTTTGTTGCGCCAAGAAATCACCGGGCGATAGTCAAAGTTTACGCCAACCAGACCAATTGAACTAACCACCAGCTGCAAAATTGCCCCCAGCACCACGCCAAGCGCCACACCCATAATGCCGCCTTCAAATATCTGCCAACCAAAGATATTAATGCCGTTAGTGAAATACTTAGCACCGACAACGATACCTAGATTATAGATGGTCGGCGCCAATGCCAAAAAAGTAAACCGGCCGATTGCTTGCTGCATGCTCGACACTACCGTCGCAATCGCGAACAAAAACGGATTGACGGCAATTATACGCATCATACTCACCGCCAAAGCATGTCCCTGTTCGCCAAAGCCCGGGCCAACAACATAGCGCACTAGCGGGTCGGCAAAAATGATAATCAGCACGCTAGTGATTAACGTCAATACCGCAAAGAGATTCAGCAAGCTTGAACTCAGCTCCCACGCCGATCGCTTATTACCGCTAGCCAAACGCTGATTAAACACTGGAATAAACGACACGCTCAAAGCGCCCGATACTAGCAGAAAATACATAAAATCCGGCACAGTAAACGCCGCCACGTAAGCATCAGCACCCACTTTATAGGTGTCCAGGTACATGCCATTAATTAAACGATCGCGGTAAATCCCCAGCAGGCTTGACAGCATCGTCGATCCAGAGAGCAGAATTGCCGCCCACTGTACTGACAATTTGCTATTAGCTTTGGCAACAACCGACCGTACTCGACTTCCTCGCCCCGCCATAGTCTATGCGTGTAATTTCACTTCCTTTGGCAGTACCGCATCCTTCATATATTTAGCGGCGTCTTCTTCTTCGAGAGTTTCGTTTTTGAGCAAAGCATCCTTGAGCTTTTCAAGCACCGCCCGATTCTTGCTGAGTATTATTTCGGCGCGAGTTGATGCCTCCTTAATCAGCGCCTCGACCTCGTTGTCGATCTCTTGTGCTGTCGCCTCTGAATATGGCCGGTCGTGGGTAATTTTGTCAAAGACCATGCCGCCATTGTCCTCGTGGAAGACTTGGTCGCGCAGTTTCGAGCCCATGCCTTGTTCAATTATCATATTGCGAGCAACTTTAGCGGCGTGGCGCAAATCACTGCCAGCGCCAGTAGTAATACCATCATTGCCGTAAATCAGCTTCTCGGCAATCCGGCCGCCCAACGCCCGCGCTAGAATATCCTTGAACTCGTAAACGTTAGTGTAACTTCTGTCTTCTGGCGGCAAGAACCACGTCACACCACCCGTACCGCCGCGCGGAATGATAGTGATTTTGTGTACTGGATCGCTATCTGGCAAGACATGACCAACAATGGCATGGCCAGCTTCGTGATAAGCAGTTAGTTCCTTTTCGTGGTCGTTCATTACTTTAGCTTTACGCTCCGGGCCGATAGCCACCTTTTCAAAAGCTTCGGTTAGGTCGTCATTAGACACTTTCTTGGAGTTGCGCCGCGCTGCGATGATTGCTGCCTCATTAGCAATATTCGCCAAATCAGCACCGCTGGAGCCAGCTGTCTTAGCTGCTAATTTATCGAGATCGACCGTATCGTCAGTCGGCTTATTTTTGAAATGAACTTTCAAAATAGCTTCGCGATCTTTGCGCTCCGGCAGACTAATCGTTACGTGCCTATCAAAGCGGCCTGGCCTGAGCAGTGCCGGATCAAGCACATCAGCCCGGTTGGTCGCCGCGATTACAATCACATTAGTATCTGCTTCAAAACCGTCCATCTCTACCAAAATTTGATTAAGCGTCTGTTCGCGCTCATCATGACCGCCGCCCATACCGCTGCCGCGTTTGCGCCCGACGGCGTCAATCTC
Organism: uncultured Candidatus Saccharibacteria bacterium; assembly: GCA_963519435.1. Lineage (GTDB taxonomy): Bacteria > Patescibacteriota > Saccharimonadia > Saccharimonadales > Saccharimonadaceae > Saccharimonas. Next base: position 11,229 of record CAUQMT010000004.1, read on the forward strand.
ATCAATAAAAACAATCGCCGGCGCGTTTTTCTTGGCCTTCTGGAAAAGGTCGCGCACGCGGCTGGCGCCAACGCCGACAAACATTTCAACAAATTCTGAACCAGAAATCGAGAAGAAAGGCACGTCCGCCTCGCCAGCTACTGCCCGCGCTAGCATTGTCTTGCCGGTACCCGGATCGCCGACTAGCAGCACGCCCTTCGGGATTTTAGCACCAAGACTTTGATATTTTTTCGGATGCTTGAGAAAGTCAACGACCTCTTGTAAATCCTGTTTAGCGTTATCGTTGCCAGCAATATCGTCAAACACCACCCGCTCTTTGTCGAGTCCGTATAGCCTAGCTTTACTTTTGCCAAAACTCATCGCCTGGCTATTCTGGCCTTGGGCCTGCCGCATCATGAAGACGAACAACGCACCTATCAGCAGCACCGGCAAAACCACCGTCATCAAAGTCAGCATCAAAGAATTATCAACTGGCGCGCTATCTGAAACGACTGCACGGCCTTTTTCGTTAAGTATATTGTCTTTCAGCAGCGACGAAACCCCGCCGCCTAAGTATGTCCGCTTAGACGGCTTATTTTCACCCTTCATAGTCACCTGAAGATCGCCGCCTTGACCTTCGATCTTGGCTACTTTGCCTTCGTTAGCGTCTCGAATTACCTGAGCGATTGGCACTTCCTGGAGAGGCTTAGCCGGCATAAATGCCGCATATAGCGACAGGCCAATCAAAACGATAATTGCCCAGAATAGACCGAGCCGAACTTTATTACTCACCTTTTGTTTACGAGGTTTAGGCATTGAAATATATATCCTTTCGTGGTTTTATAATCAAATTCAGAATATCTCTGTAATTATACCACCTTCGCGCAGTAAGTTCGAGAGGTAATTTCTAATTGCACGCCATCGCCGACATCAATTTTAGCGCCTGGCCGCGCCGTCTTGATAGCCAGCAAAGTCCGTTGAGTACGCGGCCGAGTCGGGCGCAGTCCGCCAGTTTGCCTGGCAATATCGCTCGCTAACAGCTCTAACGCTACATCATCATCAATCTGCGACAAAAAATACCGCAAACCGCTATTATGCAGCATGATCCGCTCAGTTTCGCGTTCAATATCTTTCCGTAAAGCTAGTTGTCTAGCACGTAACTGCAATAGTCTTACAACTACGCGTTGACTAATAACACTTTTTAGTGCTTTTCTGACACGATTGCGTTGATAAAGGTCGCTTGCGTTCGTTGCGTCCTCAACCCACTCCAAGCGATGCTGCAGCGCATAATCGTACAATTGCGTCTTGGTAAAAGAAATCAGCGGACGTCTAATTCCTGTACGCGCCAACACAGCCAACCCACGCCATCCCGTACCTCGCTCAATATTGATAGCAATTGTTTCGGCAACATCTTCAGCATGATGCGCTGTGACCAACGCCGCGTCAAATTTTTGCGCTTGCGCCAATAAAAATTCGTACCGCTTGCGGCGCGCCAACTCTTCGCTGGCATTCACACCAAGGTCAAGCGACGTCGAAACAAATGGCAAATTATACTTTTGCGCCAATGCTGCCACAAACCGCGCATCAGCGCGCGAAGTCTCGCCACGGATTCCATGTTCGACATGCGCTACAATTAGCCGATGCTCTGACCGGCTCAGTATATCCAATAAACACACGCTATCCACACCGCCAGAAACTGCCACTAGGTACGTCATATTACTTTTTATTATAATCCATCAGGACGCTAGCATTAATTGATACTATATGCAGTAATACATTTTTATAAATAGCGCGTACTACCAAACGGAATCTTGGTGCGAACCGCCTCGGTATTAAGCGTACTAGCAGCGTGAATAGTCCGAGCGCCGTACCGCTGATTAATCTCGTCAATCGCCCAAGTGGTTTGCCGCTCGCGCGCTAATTCGTCGCCAAACAAACTCAGTTGATCGCTGGTGCTGTTATACAGATTATAACAATGCACGCCTATCTCGCGTATATCGCCAGCCGGCGCCTGGCAGAATAGCTCTTCGGCCACGCGCCACAACGCAGCATCGCTAAACATTGGCAACGGCGCTAAATATTTACGCTGCCAGTAATTGCCCGCGCGTCCCCAGCGTCCATTATTCAACGATAGCTTTGAGTCGCTACCCACAACCGCCATTCGCACATAAATACCGACGCCACGCGCCGACTTGCGCTGTGAACGCAATTTTTGTCCAACCGCCTCGACTAAATTATGTAATCGAGCGGCTATTTGCTGCCGCGGCATATTGCGCTCCTCTAGCACGTATTGGCGGCCGCATGTTTTAACGTCGCTTATCAAATCATCGACTTCCCAGCCATGCAAACGTTGATACCATTTTTCACCATTAATACTATTAAAAGCAGTATGAAGCGCCTCTGGCGACGAAGCGTACATTTGCAGCGGCGTGAAAATTCCCACCGCATTCAACCGCTGCTCATTATGCCGCGCGATTCCCGTTAGATCGCGTAAAGTTAAGTTGGATAACACCGCTTGCACATTTTGTGCCGTCACGACATCAAGCCCGTCAGGTTTGTGCAAGCTAGCTGCCATCTTGGCCCAGAAACGGTTAGTACCGATACCGATATTACAACGCATGTACGAACCTACTTCGGTACGCAATCGCTGCTTTATCTCTTTGCCGATGGCTTCTAAACCGCGCGACCACATCGCCTCGGGCGCTACTGCAAAATCAATTATACCTTCATCAATGCTTTTCATCACCACCGCTGGACTGTAACTATTCATAATTCGCAGCAGCTGCCGATATACCCAGCGATATTTCGGCGGGTCGCTGTCGAGTGCTACTAGCTCGGGACACAACCGTTTAGCCTGGCGATATTTCATACCAGCCCTAACACCGTAAGCCTTCGCCTCATAGCTCACAGTGATAACCGAAGTGTTCTCGACCAAACGATTAACTACCGCCACTGGCCGCCCGCGCAACAGCGGCCGCGACTGCTGTTCAATGGTCGCAAAACAACTATTGAGATCTATATGCATAATCAGTGGCAATGCTTGATTATGCTCCAAATTTAAGCCATCCGCGGAAAACTGCTTTCGCTGGTCAGCTGGTTCAACCATGCTCCGCCTCGCGCGTCAATCGCCAAGTCAACCGCTCGCTATCAAATTCCAGCCGATAATCAGCTTGCCCGTCCGTCACATCAAAAATATGCATCGTTCGCCGCCCTTTAGCTACTGGATGCCGCAAACCTAACTCGCTTACTTCAATCTCACGCCCATTCGGACGCCTAAACCGCCGCGGTACGCACAATTCTAAACCGCTGCCAAACGTCGCAATAACTTCTACTCGTTCATTCAATTCTAGCTCATCGTTCACGGCAAAATTATAGCACAGAATAGCAAACCGCCCTTGACACAGAAGAGCGGCTCACTAGAGAAGTACGGGAAATATTTCTCGAAGCATATTGTCCGCCAGCTTCATTAAATTATCCTTAAAAAACCTAGCTTGCCACCGATTACTGTTATCTGCTATAATCTACAGTGCTTTACTCTTGCGGCACTGTAGCTCAGTTGGTTAGAGCGTAGGACTCATAAGCCTAAGGTCACTGGTTCGATCCCAGTCAGTGCTACCAAAGTATGATTTTTAGCCTCTTCGGAGGCTAATTTTTTTATTAACAGATAAGATCCTATCTCTCGCATGGTTCCAAAACCCGTTCCAGTATCGTACAGAATCCCATTTGGCGCGGTAAACTGTTGTACGAGCTTTTTCGCAGAGGTGTCGGCATGGTTCCAGAAAGTTTCCGGGTCATCAATAAATTGCATTGCGTTATCGATGATTGACTAATAGTTCTCTTTATATTGTTCAACTTCATCCAATTCTTTCCGCAGTGATTTGATTTCATTTTCATTGGCCGGCTTCTGTAAATCTCTTTCATCAATTGATATTTTATTTTCGATAAACTTCTTATTAATCTGAAAAGCAAACTCCTCAAGTCTAGAAATCCTTGCGGTAAGATCACTACTTGTATTGATTGCCTGCTCGAATTGCGCGTTCCACTACTGGACAACGACTTCCTTAAATAGGCGCGAGACACCATCATTTAGAGGCTTTAGAGAGCGCAATAAAGCCCGAAAATCATCATGAGCCTTATCTAGACTAACCGCAGGCGAAACACCTGTAATTTTCTTACGGCAGCATGGCTGTGCACAATGATATTGAGGATAACTACCTCCGTTCCCTTTTGGCACACTCCCCAAAAGCGGGTGCCCACATCTGGCACACAATAAAAATCCACCCCTAAGAGGGAACATATCATCACCGTGTAGGAAATAGTTGTTAATGGTGCCATCTATAATCTCTCTGTTTTTCTTAATAACTTCAAGAGAAACTAAAGCCTCGTGCAAGCCTTTATTCATCTTGTCGCTTAGCTTGCTTGTGGTATAGCCTGCGTAGAAGTAATTTGCGAGTATTTTCTTAATCGCATCTGTCGTTTTCTGCTTGCCTGATCGAGACTTGATCCCACGTTCAAATGCGTAACTGGCTATTTGCGTATAGGTCCATCCACCTTCGGAGAACTTCGTCAGTACATCTTTTACAATCGGACCCATCTCCTCGTCAATTACCACATGGTCATCAATCTTTTTATATCCCACACCTACATCGTGAAACCAACGGCATTGCTCAACGGCGCTCGCATACCACCGACAGTTCTAATGGCACGGATGTCGTTATCAAATTGGGCAGCTGCGGCCAATATAGCTTCTAGAAATAGTCCCACAGGATCATCATCGATCGGTTCAGTTACAGATGCTATTCTCACACCATAGCGACTCAAGGCAACCTTTATACCGTAATAGTCACCCAAATTACGAGACAATCGATCTATTTTCCAGATATAGAGAACATCAACTTCGTTCTTATATGTACGCACATATTCTAATAATCGTTGCAGCTCTTTTCGATCAGTCACCTTTACCGACTCACCCTCTTCACGAAATATACATTCTTCGGGTATTGCAACATCATCTTTGTTGGCAGTATTGCGACACTCGCGGACCTGAGAATCTAGGCTAGTGCGTTCAACCTGCTCTTTTATTGAAACACGAACATACATTAAACTCTTCATAGCTATTATTATAGCTAAATTGAACTAATAAATATATTAAGTTATAGATTAAATCGAAATACTTTGAGCAATAAATCCTCTGGTAATGAGATCCAATTTAACAATCATGTCTTTAACTTGATTATCGTTTAGTTCTTTGAAATCTTTTCCAAGTAATTTGCGAACTTCTTTGACAGTAATAACAAGGTCATCACACATAACGGATTTACCCTTCTATTGTTTTGTTTTCTCGCGTTCATATTATTATGCTATCGATAAGCATAATTACTCACACGAGAAGATTTTTATGTATTTAATATGCCCTTGATAAAAGAGTTATAGTATTTTCTAAAATCATTTATATCAAACATAGTAGGGCTTGCATTGTATCCATCTAGTCGCCGGTTAATGTAATCGCTATATACTTGCGACATCGACCTCCCGTATATGACCCTTTGCTTATAGATACAGTATTATGCAAGCCATGTGTTGCTCCAACCTTTGCTTCCGATGTTACCCATCTTCTTTTGCTAATCTTTTACAAATCTCCATACCTGAGATATATCCTTAAGCGTGGTTTTGGGGCCAATCCGGATATATACATATTCTTCGCGACTACTAACCCTCGGCAGATACCCCATACTCTGCTTTATTATCGACGGGTATGATAATACAAGTTTCTTAGCATATTTGCGTTTAATCTTAAAATGATAAGATATTGTGTCTATACATGCTAAGACATTTGGATTGTCGCTAAAACCCAACAACTGATCAACCCCAAGGAATTGATCCGTTAGATGCTCTTTGCAAATCTTAGTATATTCAGGGTCTTGTCTGATGCAGCCAAGGAGGACATCTTGGTTTCCTCTAAATTGAGATAACTACCTCTTCAATGTCTCTATCGATACTCAGCTTCAACTCATCGGGCATAGTGGGAATGACAAACCCGGTAATTAGAAGTACAGACCGCTCACTGTCTTTCATTTCCAGCTCCTGTCGAGCTTTCCCCTCGGTCCTATCTGTTATTTCAATAGTATTGGCGAGCGCATTGCGATCGTCTGCTAATACTGTATTAATACGGGCAAGTGCAATTCGTTGCGCAATAGTTGTAGGAGTATACTTAGCAAACTCTTCCGGTGACATTCTCATGAGCATATTGTATTGATACGATATGCTGTCCTCTTTTTTCCACCTACCATTGCCGCGTCTCTCTGGATTAGTATGAAATCTGATAGATGGTTTATGGCCACTCTTAAACCTCCCGCGTTCATCGCGTGTCTCCACTTGCTTTGTAGCAGTGATATCTTCATTCATATCCTCATTTTAGTGGAGGTTAGTAGAAAATCTCTCAGTGATGTTTTATTTATTATTCGCCTGGCAAGTTTGGAATTTAGAATAAGTAGTATTGTTCGTAGCTAACGCGTCACTCCATTCTTTCTGCAAAGCATTTAGATTTGCTTCCTGCGTATCATATGCTTGCTGTGCTAGTGTCTTGTCCTGATGATATTGATCGTAAAAATCTCCCCAATTCTTCCTAGAAGCAAATGTTGTGTCGTACACCTATTTCTTCTGATCAGCTGCGCTCCTTAAGTTAGTAGCTTCGTTATTGAGTACATCACATTTATGAGGATCGTAGCTGCCCATATTCTGAGCGGGGGACGGGGTGGCACCAGATTTACTACTTTGAACATTACCGCCGCTTTCACTTGTCGGAGATGCCGTATCTACATTTCTTACTGCACTTGATTCTTCCATCTGTTTATCTTCCATTTTCAGATTGTCACCACTTTTTATTTGAGATGTCGTAGCCTCGTCCTGATTACCGCTGTCTTTGTGGGTCAATGCATACGCGCCAAAGGAACATAAGGTAATAAGACAAATGACGATAACGTTAATACGGTCGAACTTGTTCTCCTCAAGAATTAACTCAAAATCATCATAAGCGTTCAATTTGCTGCTACATCCTCGCTCACTGCTCAATTTCATCTGACTCTCCTAGCAATAATCTTTGCCTTTTTAGTAGCGGCCACAAACCCGCCTCTATTTCATTTTGCGGACCGTCCTTATATAGTCCTTTCGTTTTCATTGATAGATAATCGCTGATTGCGCGGCAGAGCCATTCTGCAACATTCTGCGGTGTTTTCAGTGCGGCTATTCGGTCATCTTCTACCTTATTAAACTCAATCCGGTAGTCATCCAAGACTAGTGCAATAGCATATTTTATAGACATATCCTCAAGCGATTTGCTATTCTTTGCATTCAATATTTCGCGCTACCTTTTTCGCAAAATATTCCTCCTCTCAGCAGCTACATCTTTTTCTGGCTCATCTACACCAATAAGATCTTCGTCAATCATCCTGAGAACGGCAAAATAGATCGGGTCCATTGATCCACCCTGATAGTCTCTTACCATTTGAGTAAAGAGTTTTGGAAATTCATATTCAGCACTCATCGGGTAGGACCCTTCTGATTGTCAACTATTGAAAAGAGATGCTCTTTTTCTATTTTCATCATTATCTGGTCGATGATCTTATCAGGGGCATATTCAAATGTCTCGCCTATTCTTTTAACTCCCTCTATTCCCGAATGGTCAAGGGCCGTTTTTAGAATAAACTCAATCTCCTCATCACTGTAATTGACCCCCTTCTTGCTAGCACGATTTATTATCTTTTTCTTAGCTGCTTCAACTTTATATTTCGATTTACTCCTCACCTCATGTGGTGAGCTAGAACTTCCGCCTTTTTTATTTGATCTCGTCAATATATAACTAATAACTGCAAAAAATATTATAAGGACAAATACTGGCTGCATGGACATCCTTTCTTTTTGTCGCAAAAAAAACGACACCGTACTAGGTGTCTAAGCCATTGATCCACACTTGAGCGTAAAGCTCGAATGTTTCTGCACGGTGCCGTTTTTAGAACTTTACCGTGCGAAAAATATCGCATTAATCTCAAATGTGAATGACTTAGACAGTATTAATTATATAATCAACCATCAAAAATAGACAGGAACATTACTGTCTATTTAAGCAAAGGTTCACACTAAGTTAGTCTGTATTCGCCTCGGGGGAACAATAAGCACATCCATTGCACTGCATATAATACATCTTTGCCTTCTGCACCGCGAGAATTGCGTTCGTAAATACACCGAGATAGGTTTTACTTCTTATAAGCGAGAGATAGATACACCCATCTCGGTGAACTTCGTGATCTCCATTATCTTGCGCATGATCGTTTACATAATAATTGAACATTTATTTTTCCTTTCGTACGCCCTTAAAAGGCTTCTTATCTGATTTGACATTAATAAATTGACCAGTCGTCGAATCGCGTTTGACATACCGTTTAATGACCGGGTTTAGTACCTGGGTCCGTTGTCTAATTGCACCTTTTCGACCAGGGCCTTTTGGCGGATTAGTTGCCACCTCGTACCTCCTATTCTAAATACAAAACATTAGCGTCTTTATTGCACGATATCGGGCAAGTTTGTTACAATAAAAACAGGAAAAATGATCATACATTAATTCCGAAAATAGTTTAGAGTGTCGGTTGCCGCCGGCACTTTTAATTTGGCTACATATTCATCCTCCTCGCAGAAGGAATAACTCGTTCCATTATTCCTAGGATAGAAAAATCTTCAATCATGATGCGCGGTTTGTGAATGGTATTCGTAGAGTTTGGTACGAGTACAGGAAAGCCATCCTTTGTTTTATCTAGCTGCTTTAATGTTGCATCATCACCTATCAAGGCTACGACAATACTCTTCCACGGCGCTTGTGATTGTTTTCGTATAAGAACAAGATCGCCTTCAATGATACCGGCATTATTCATACTGTCGCCTTCCGCCTTAAGAAAAAAGTAATCCTTCGTATTTCTGCTTTTTAAGGAATTAGCTTCAATCGGTACATATGCTTGCACATTTTCCTCCGCCAACAGCGCTGGCCCACAAGATATATTGCCCAGCAGTGGGATTTCTACCATTCTTGGGGCATCGAGATTATCCAACATACCGCTTTCCCGAAGCATAGCCACATGGTATTGAGCATTACTTTTATGCTTATAGCCCATGTGATCAGCAATATATCCTAGACTGGGTATATTACCATGAAGTGCATGATAACTTTTGATTAGCTCAAAGATTTTTTGCTGACTTGTACTGTTATTCATGTTTTTATTGTACCCTATTTTTGTACGGCCGTCTAGTGTCTATTTGTACTTACTTCGCAGCTCGTCCATAGTAACGCCGTCAATTTTATCAGTATAGGGGCTTCGAGAATTGGGATTTTTCGCATCAACAAATCCATATAAAGTAAACTGTTGGTTATTTTTTATCACCCTCTGACTTCCAATCATTTGGATTGCGTCACTGAGACTAATCTCATTTTTGACAAATCTCCAGAAATAAGCCGATGCAATAATATCTGCAATTCTTATTTCGTATTTAATCTTAGAATCATAAAATTGGAAAACATTGCGCATCTCATCAGTAAGTTGCACTAAAGCCTCGGCACTTTCAGGATGTTTTAGAACCTCTGTAAATAAGGGTGCCTTGGTGTCCATGATGTAACTTGTATCATCGGTTCAACAGTTGATGTGATGCTCCAAATCGTATTCCTCATAATATCCCGCCAATACATTTCCGCCGATTCACGACCACCAGTAATACATTCATCTATGCTTACTTCATTGCGCCTAGTTCTTTGTCAAAATCTCTGTCTACACTGGTCATAATTGCTAGATTCATTGATCGAACAATACTCAATCCGAGTAATTTGATCTTGTAAAGCGTCTTTGCACTTTTAGCACGCAGCCACTTTGCCGTCTGTTCGTATTGAGTAGCGATTTGTATGTATTCTTTGCTCTTGTTACGATATATATCTCTTGCACCAGTAGTCAGCTGGTCAATATTATGATCTCTTTCATGAAGTAGTGAACCCGTATTCGCTTCGCCGATCTGCACAGCAAACGTTTGGATTTTTATCGCTCCATATCCATTGTTAATGAGAACTCGATCAGCAAAATCCTCAAGTTGTTTTGAAGAGAGCAAATATCCTTTCACCTCTCCGTTCCGGCGAACTGAATCTGGAAGCTGTGCCTCCCACTCAATAAAAACCCTCTCAATTTTCTTATACTTCGTTGGGCGTATTAACGCAGCCGCGAAGAACGATAGATCATCCGTCTCGAAGTTACCTGAATCATCAATTCCTATAATCACAGCTGGTCCTCATAAACTCATTATATCTCCCACTGAGTGGTATGGTTGTGGGTTCAATCCAAAACGCTTAGGTACTAACATTTAACCGCGCAGTGGCTGTGTTTGATGCTGTTTCGCAGCAACGACAATTTTACTCATAGCAATAAGGTTATGTCTTATTTGATTCCATTTCGCATCTACCCAGCCTACCAAAGAAATCCCCCCGCCTTTGCCGCGGGGATTTTTCTTTGCACTTAAACTGCCACTAAAACGCAAAATCCTCAACGTCTAGCAGGTCATTACGGCGATTAATGAATTCACGCAGTTCAACCGTTGTACGCGGCCGATTCCAGGTGGCATTCTCGTTATGTAATGAGTTATTTGATTCGGTGACTTCCATTTTTATTTTTCCTTTTTGTATAAGTTAATTACTTATACTTTTAGTATAACATAAACTTGCCAAAAAAGCAATAGCTTTTTACAAAATCTTTTGACTTCGCCAGACCGCTTATGGTATAAATAAGATAAGGATTATCAAGACAAACATGAATATTCTCATCGCTGTTAGCATCATCGCCCTGGCAGGACTTATCCACGCTAGCTTTCAGTTAAGCGTTAGTATGGCTACGTCTCTATCGGGGCACGCCTTAGGACGCAAACTGGCCGCTCGGCGCACGTTACGGCTGCTATTTAGCTTTGTGGCTGGCGCCTTTACTATGACGCTTTTGTGTGTTAGTTTCGCTAGCTATGCTATCGGTGTATTCGCGCCGCACAGTAGTTTGTTGTGGATCACTTTGACTGCCGGTCTGATGATCGTTGGCTTGGCAGTTATCCTTTTTTACTATCGTAAAACCGAAGGTACCGAATTGTGGATTTCACGCAGTTTTGCCCGATTCTTGCGTAAACGCACCGCCAAAGCCAGCCTTGCCGCTGAAGCGTTTAGTCTGGGATTGACTAGTGTTGTCGCGGAACTACTATTTACTATCGTGCCAATCATTACCGCAGCCTGCGCCATCATCGCGCTGCCGCCGATTTGGCAAATCGTTGGCGCAGCAGGTTATACGCTAGCTGCTTCGCTCGGGCTGCTCATCGTTGCCCTATTGATTGGCAGCGGACGCCAACTGAGCCGCATCCAGCGCTGGCGCGAACAAAACAAATACTTTTTACAATTCGCTGCCGGTCTGGGTTTGATTATCCTCGGTTTTTATATATACGTTAATACTGTTTCCGACTTAATCATTCAGGTGAATGCTGTATGAAAGTTACCGTTTTCAAACGAGGCAAACGCCCGCCAGAAGATTTCGATGCCAAAAAGCTGCGCGCTAGCCTGTACGCCGCCTGCCTTAGTGCTAAAAGCCCCGAAGGGTTAGCCCGCAATTTAGCCGATCAAGCTGCTCGCGAGGTCGAAGCTTGGAGCGGCCAAAAATCAGATATCACCACCACCGATATTCGCGCGCAAGCTGGACGATTTCTAGAACATAATCATCCTGACGCAGCATATTTATATAAACACCACAAAAAAATGATGTAGGAGACATGAATGGCGAAGAGACACAATAAATTTGATTACGATTTAATAGTTATCGGTAGCGGAGCTGGCGGATCAGCCGCTGCCACTATCGCCGCTCGCAATGGCGCGCGCGTAGCGATTATTGAGGAAGATACCTTCGGCGGCGATTCGCCTAACTGGAGCGACGTACCAACCAACGCTTTATTACACGTCGCACACCTCTATGATCAAGCACGCCACGGCGCTAAGTTCGGCCTACGCTCTAACACGCTTGGCTACAATTATCCGAGTATCCGCGCCTGGAAAGATCTCGCCGTCAAGCGAACTGGGGCTGCTGGTAATCGCAAATTTTACGAAAACCAAGGCATTACTACCTATACTGGACACGCCCACTTTCTGTCGCCCAATGAAATTTCCGTTCGACGCAAGCACATTAGCGCCGAAAGATTCCTGGTCGCTACGGGTTCGCACTGGGTAGCTCCAGAAGTACCAGGATTAGACGAAATCCCATTTTTGACAGCGCGCACCATTTTAGAGTCGATGCGTCCACCGAAGAGCCTTTACATCATAGGTGCTGGCAGTGTTGGCGTCGAGATCGCGCAGCTGATGACTACTTTTGGTACTAGGGTTTATTTGACTGATATCGCTGCCCGCATTTTACCAAAAGAAGACGAAGAAGTTGGCGAGCTGCTAGAAGCCTACCTCAAGAAGCATAAAGGCATTACGTCATTGACACAGACACGGACAGTCGCAGCAGTCAAAGACGGACTCGGCTACCGCGTATCATTCCTGCGCGGCGGTGTCGAAAAGTCGGTACGCGTCGAGGATATCTTGGTGGCAACTGGACGTCAGCCAAACCTTGACTTAGGCCTCGAGAATGCCAGTGTACAATACGATCCAACTGGTGTCCATGTTAACGAATATCTACAGACAAGCGCTCGCCACATTTATGCAGCTGGGGATATTATCGGCAACTCTGAGCACACACATACTGCACTGCTAGAATCGCGGATTGCTGCTCATAACCTTTTTTCAAAGAATCAAATCGCGCCAGATTATACTGCTACGCCGCGGACAACTTTCACCTTTCCGGAAGTATCGTCTGTTGGCCTGACCGAAGACGATTGTATCAAACGCGACCTCAAAATCAACAAAGCCATGGCACCGCTATCAATCATCGGCCGCTCAAATACCAGCGATTTCCGCGACGGCTTCGTCAAACTAGTATGCGACAAGAAAGGCGTTATAGCCGGCGGTACTATTGTCGCGCCGAATGCTAGCGATAGTATTCACGAAATCGCCCTAGCTGTGCGGCACGGCCTAACCGCCAAAGACTTGGCAGACACGCCGCACGTTTTCTTGAGCTGGAGTGAAGCTATTCGGGTCGCTGCTAGCAAATTAGCTTAAACCAGTCAGTTAACCAAGAAAAAAGCTCAACTTTTGGTTGAGCTTTTTTCTTGGTAGCGGGGGCTGGATTTGAACCAGCGACCTCTTGGTTATGAGCCAAGCGAGCTGACCAGGCTGCTCCACCCCGCGATACGGGTACTATTATAGCAAATTACGTATCACTTCTGCAAGCGCGAAGCAGCAGTTTTGCCAGTCAGAAAATCAATCCATTGTTGGAAGTTTGACTTATGCACGACAGGCGTATTGTTGCGTGGAGCTGTTTTAACATAAGATGAGTTATCGTCCTGGCTGTCGAGAGATTTTACTGCAGCGCTATTCTCTGGCAGTATTAGCTGCTTCTCGCCAGGATCTGCCAGACCTAACTTGCTGCGCGCTTCTAGCTCTTTATATTCATCGCTCTTATAATAATTTTGTTCGTATTTCAGCGTCTCTACTTCTAGCTGCGCCAGCCGTAATTGTTGTTTTTTTTCGTCAAGCGCTCGTTGGGCGCTAAAGTTCGTCTGAATCGTCGACATTGTACCCATCACCCAGCTAATCGCAATGATAATCGCCAACAACAGCACCAATCCATTAAAGTTCGCGTAATTGAACCAGATATAATGCAGTTGTTGGCGTAATCTTTCAACAAGTTTCATCTATCAACTATTATAAACCATGAGCGGTAATTGAGATAGCGAGATAAAACGACTCTTATTGGCGACGACGGATGATAACGTATACACCGACAGCGCCGCCTAGCACTAGCACGCCAGCGCCGATAATATAACCGTATAGGCTATCGCCAGTTTCAGATAAGCGTCCGCCGTTAGCGGTAGCCTTGCCATTCTTCGCCGGAGCTCCAGGTTGATTACCACCATTAGCTGGCGTAGTACTCTCCGACCGCTCATAAATTATAACCGGATCGTCGATAACGCCGTTAGCGTTATTGTCCATGTCGCCAAAGCCGCCATCGGTAATTGAGTATTCAACAATAGTGCGTTTGCCATCGGCTGATGTTTTGAATGCGACTTTCTCGGTAATATCGGTAGCATTAGCGCCATTAATACTATACTTGATTACTTTTAGGCGATTAACTTTGTAGATACGTGATAATTCGAGAGTAATTTTGGTAGTATACCCAACCGCTGGCTGCGCGTGCCCGTCACAGTTGATCGTAAACTTGGCCGAGCCCTGCATCTGATAGCCAGTCGGAATATTTTTCGGCTGCCCTACCGCGGTAGCGTTTTTGATGTTGTAACATTTATCGCCTGAGGTAGACAGCGTAATATTGGTATTGTTTGCTTGGCGAATTGTTTGCTTATTGACAAAGGTTTGGACAACAATCGCATCTAGGCGCGCCTGAAGGTTTGTCTTAACGGCTTGATCCTGTACTTTATCGACTAGTGTTCGCGCATGCGCTATAGACTGAGCGGTTTTCTGGCTTTCAGCATCAGCAACAGCTGCCTGCGCGGCTGCCTGAGCGTCAGCTTCTTTCTTCTGAGCGGCAGTAATTGCCGAATTGAGCTGTTGTATCGCAGAACTAATGTCAGCTGGCGTCGAGCTAGCAGCGGCCTCAACGTTCTTGGCATGCTGCAAAGCAGATTTGACTGCAGGATCGTTTCGGATATACGCTGGCTGCGCTTCCGCCCGAGCAATCACGTCGCGCAAAGTAGTCTTGTCTGGCCGCAAGGCATCGAGAGCCGCTTGCAACTCTGACGCCGCCGTTTGCAGGCGCATTACTGATGCTGAAGCATCGTTGTAGACTTGTTTAGCCTGCTTAATTTTAGCCTTTAGCGCATTGACAGTATCAGCACTCATACCAGTCGTATCGACAGCCTCAGCTTTAGTAATAAGTGTGCCAAGCGTTTGTTTAGCATTGCTGAGCTGCTGCGATACAGCATCAAGACGCACCTGCAGAGCAGACTTAACCGACGCGTCTTGGACAGCATCAACGAGAGTTTGAGCCGCCGTTATCGACTGCGCTGTTTTAGCGCCTTCTGCTGCCGCAACCGCATTGGCAGCAGCTGTTTGAGCATCAGTTTCTTTCTTTTTAGCAGCATCAATTGCCGACTTC
This sequence comes from uncultured Candidatus Saccharibacteria bacterium, assembly GCA_963519435.1. GTDB lineage: Bacteria > Patescibacteriota > Saccharimonadia > Saccharimonadales > Saccharimonadaceae > Saccharimonas. Next base: position 26,465 of record CAUQMT010000004.1, read on the forward strand.
AAATTATTGACAGCTATGCTAACTTCTGCTGGCGTTGGATTAGCCGCAGCATAAACATTTTTAGCATGTTGCAGGGCGGTTTTAACCGCTGAATCGTTCTTGATATAAACTGGTTCTTTGTCGGCATCCGCTATAGCTTTGGCTAGCGCTGTCTTATCAGTTTTGAGGTTATCAAGAGCTGATTGCAATTTGGTTTTGGCTTCAGTGAGCTGCGCCACAGTTGACTCTTGGTCGTTATTGACTGCTTTAGCTGCAGCAATTGCGGTATTCAAAGCAGCAACAGTCTCGGCCGCTAGACCATCCGTCGGCGTGTTCTTCGCCTTGTCAATCAATTTCGATAAGGCTGTCCGCGCATCGGTAATTTCCTGTTTGACGGCGTTGAGCTCATCTTGCATCGCTGATTTCTTGTCTGTGTTCTGAACGTGCGCCAAAAGTGCCTCTGCAGCGCGAACATCAGCAGGCGACTTACTGTTTTTTGCTTTATCAACCGCTGTCCGTGCGGCCGCTTGAGCTGCTGTTTCTTTAGCTATTGCGGCGTCAAGTGCTTGCTTGAGGTCGTTTGTCGCTTGGCTAATTTCGGCAGGTGTCGGATTTGGTTTAGCAACAACGTTTTTCGCAGCTGACAGCACACTAGCTACCGCCGCATCTGCTTTGATATAATCTGCAGAGTTATTCGCGCGATCAATTTGCGCTTGGAGCTGAGCTTTATCAGCTTTCGGCAGCGTTGCAGACACTGTTAGTTGACCGTTGAATTGGGCGGTAGCAGCGCCAACTGTAACATTCTTGGTCCAAGTTGCCGACAACTCATGAGTATTATTATCATAAATTGGCGAGACAATTTTGACACGACCAGCCCCATCATTAGCCAAATCAGCGCTGTTGGTTATAGCAACAGCCGTACCCGATACATCTTTGAGCGGCGATGCAAACGGCGTTGTACTCGTACTCATACGGACACGCTGATTAGAAACGTCAAGCTTAGTTAATTTAGTTAAGCGGCCCGCAAACGACATATCGCTAATATTACTGCGGTCTGCTTGCAGCGACGTTAATTGCGTCATCACGCCAATACTATTCAGATCGTTATCGGTTAACGAGGTTGACGATACTTGGAGAGTCGTTACTTTAGTAAGTTGCTTTAGAACTTCGCTATGCACTAACTGCGGCGTACCATTATCAGCACCAGACAACTGCAATGTCGTCAAGGTGCCCGCACTCTTGGCAAAATCAGAAATATCAAACGCTGTCGATTTACTATCTACACTTACTTGTGTCAAATGCGTCAGATTAGCTAGCGGCTTGGTCGAAGCAGTCGGATTACCAGACGCTAAAAGTACGCTCAAGTTAGCCAAATGCGCCAACGGTTCGATCGACGCGACTTTGTTATTTGTCATTGTCAACTTGGTCAATTTTGCTAACGATGACAAAGGCGTCAAATCAGCAACTTCGTTATTGTCGATCTTCAGCTCTTGCAAATTAGTTGCCTTCTCGAGACCTGTTAGATTTTTGACTTTGACACCGCCGTCTACGGTAAGTTGCGTCAATTGAGCTAGCTCGTCCACTGTGATATCCTGGGTGCTCGGACGATTGCTGTCAAGCGTTTTATTGATAGCCGCCTTGAGGCCAGCATCAGGAATATTGACAGTTACTGGAGGTGTCGGCGGAGTCTGCCCGCCCGTCGCATCCATCAGCACATTAACCAGAGCACCAGCATTTACTGGTACGCCAGCTTTAACAGTTTTGCCTGTTGGGTCAATCGCTTGCGCTACGTCGCTTGATAACGGTTTACCCTTGTTGATAGCAGGGCTACCTGGTTTGAGATTGTAATTACTCTTTTTGTAATCGTTATTATTTGCTGCTTCTTTCACGAAATACGGATTATTTGCTCGCGAGCCAAAAGTATCAAGCGAATGCGCATCGCGGCCGTCAATCGAGTTCGATAATTTTGGATTATTCGCGATATCAGAAGCTCTGCTTATAACTGTATCGGTCTTTGAAGGAATCTGTTTGAAATCCCACACCGACAAATTTATATCGTCTGATTCGTTACGGTAATATACGTTATGATCAAACCCTTTGAACATATCGTTGGCATCGACATACGGTCTATTTTGATCGTTCTGAGCTCCCTCAACACGCAGTGAATACGCGCGTTGATAATTACCACCAGAAAGATCCTCTGCTCGAGCTAACGGCCGCGAAGATATAATGTTGTTATACAATTCAACGCCCGAAGTATTCCAATCTAGGCCCAGCCCCTGCGACCAGCTTTCGTTAGCTACACAGGACCCGCCTTTCCAATAATTGCATCCGTCAACACGACTATCTTCAAATATGTATATTGGCCGATAAGTACGAGATATAGTATTGTTATACACCTTAACATCGTCGCTGCCAGCTACGCGAATGCCCGTACCGGAGCTCTCGATTATATTAGAGGCAATTATACCATTACCAGAAACCTCATACATGATAGCAAGCGGAGAATTAGTAAAGAAGTTGCCAACGATTTTCGTTTCTACGCAACCCTCGTCGCACCAAAAACCAATCATACCTTCGTTATTGGCGTTGGCAGCAGTAGAATACGCTTTAGTGTCGCGAGAATAATCAACAATATTATTGCGGAATGTGAAATTTCGCGTATGCGTAACTTTGATATCAGCCATCGTACAATAAGCTCCGCAGCCAATCGTCAAGAAACCTTCCGCGTTGTTGCCATACAGCTCGCCGTTAGCAAACGTTGTACCATGGGATTTGTTAGCCCCAACTCCCGAGCCGCCATTATCTATCGCCTTTACGCCGCGCGCCGTCGACGACTCTGCCTTGTTAAAGAACAGGCCTTGGCTTGCACTTTGGGTGACAATCATATCTTGAACTAGCGAGCCAGATCCATTAATACTCACCGCAGTTGGACCCGAATAAACCCCTCTGTCAGCGGCAGGATCGTAAGGATCCTTAAAACCCCAAACCTGAACAGGCGAATACTGAGCAACGTTAATGCCTTTCACGGAAACGTTTTTGCCAGTACTAGTGAAAGCTCGCGCCCGCTCTGATATCTCGGTTACGCCGCTAGTTGGATTCTTGCCAATATAATAAGATATCGCATCTTGCTGGCCAATATTATAGCCGTCTGCATTATTGTTAGGGGTTTTGAGCGTAGTAGGAGTGTTGTCTTCGACATAAAAAGTATTACTACCAGGCGTTACTTCTGCTTTGGTTTTAACCTGCTTTAGCGGCTCATCGTTAATGAAGACCTGCTCTGGGTAGGCCGCGGTACCTTCAACGCTTGGATTGGCATTTGTAGTGCAAACATGACAGAAATTGTGATAATTCCCAGTTGTTTTCCAGATGCCATTTTCACTAGTCCATGAATTTACGACATCGCTGCCCTTTAGCCAAACTTCTGCCCCCGGCGCCGCTTGAATAGTCACATTATCGCCAGAGATGAAAAAATGCGGTTCACGATAAATACCCGACTTCGCGACTACCGTGCCGCCATTACTAATAGAGCTGAGAGCTTTCTTGAATGTAGCGTACGGCGAACCCTCGGAACCATTACCTGAGGTGTCGTTGCCATTCGGCGCTACCCACGCAACATTACTCGTTGGGACGGTGTAATTGGTTTTAATAAAAGAGTACTTTTTGTTAAGCTGCGACGCCTGAGCTCGCGGCAAATTCATCAGCACCAAACTTAATGCCGCAATGAATACGGTTATTCCAACGCCAATACGGCGATATTTATATTTGATATTTCTCCTGTGTATTTTCATATACTCCTACCTCATTTGGATTATATACTTGACATAGTAGCATAAGCAAATCAAGCCAGTCAATAAATAATCTGTACGTCACAATGATTTTACGCTATAATACCAGCAATGGGGGCGTAGCTCAGGGGTTAGAGCAGCGGGCTCATAACCTGTTGGTCGTTGGTTCGATCCCAACCGCCCCCACCACCATAATCAACCACAGAAATCAAAAAACCTCCCTTAGGGTAATCAGGGAGGTAATTTTGTGCACCTGTTTGTTTACATATCTAGAGTAGCAAACTTACTATCTAAACGCAAGCACTTCGCCACTACAAAAACCCTCAGCTGACAAGCCGAGGGTTTTAAAAAACAGCAAAATTTATTTCTTCTTAGAAACTGTCAGAAAGCCATTGCGCGGGTTTTCTTTAACGACGCGATCCTCTGGCAAATCGCACGGCTCGCCTTTTTCGTTTTTCTCTACCTTAGTGAAAAAATAGATAGTTTGCGGTTTACCGCCGCGAAGTGTAACTTCAGTTTTGTGTAGATAATAAGTGACGCCCTTTGAATTCGTGTGCTTGTAAGCCATTGTTTTATACCTCCTATTAGTATTGGTTTACATCTGTTAGCTTATCGTACCCTGCATTGAGTGTCAACACTTTGCACCCCTAGCTGTACCAGTCAAGCAGCTCGATATTTATAGCGCAATAATAGGTGTAATATTACAAGGCTAATCAAGCGCAGTACTATAACCACCAAGATTACTGCCGCCAAAACTATCGACCAACCAGCAAAATCAGGCGTCCAAAGCGGCGACGTATATTCGTGGCGGTATAGTTCAGTGTTGGGCAATTCTGGGTCTTTGAGTTTGTCAGAGGTGGGATATTTTGATAATTCGTTAACAAAGCATTGAATATAAGCCATCGACCAACCGCTATATTGCGGATGACAAACCGCCTCGGCCTGAGCGTGAACTCTTGCGTTCTCGGACGACGCCGCTGAAGCTTTCTGGATGGCTGCTTGCGAGTCGCGTTCATACTGATGCTGTAGATAAATCACACCGCTGCTGGCATTCATATGCGTGGTTGAGTAACGCTGCAGATCTTGCAGGCGATTAAATATTTGTGTTTCGTTGCCTGATTTATCAGCGGTTGCTACAGCGCTACGGCGCTGTATCATACCAACATTATTGATACGTAAAAAAGTTGCCGCCACAAAACACACCAGCACAAACAAAATCAACAGCTGCCAGGTCTTGACTCGCTCAAGACGCCGAAGATTTCGCCTCGCCGCGCGTTTATCGGCCATTATTCCCGCCCTTCATTACTTAATAGTATACCACGAGCAGCTTGATTGCGTTATAGTAGAAGTATGAATATTTATTTCTCTGGCATTGGCGGCGTCGCTATCGGACCGTTAGCTGAATTAGCTCATGACGCCGGACATAGCGTACAAGGCTCGGACGCGCACTCGAGCCTAGAAACTAGCGAATTAATGCAGCGCGGCATTGTCGTCACTAATGACCAGTCTGGCGATTACCTAGAATACTGCCATAAGCAGCGCCGTATCGACTGGCTCGTTTACACCGCCGCCTTGCCCGCTGACCACCCAGAACTAGTGAGAGCGCAAAAATTAGGCATTTACACAGCCAAGCGCGACGAGCTGCTGCGCTACATTATGAGCGAGAAGAATCTCAAGATGATCGCTATTGCTGGCACTCATGGTAAAACAACAACTACCGGTATGATGATTTGGGTGCTACGCCAACTCGGCGTCCCAATCAGCTATTCAATTGGCACCACTATCAGTTTTGGGCCGAGCGGACACTACGCGCCGAACAGCGAGTATTTTATATATGAGTGCGATGAATTCGATCGTAACTTCTTGCATTTCAGCCCATACCTTTCGCTGATTACTTCTATAGATTACGATCATCCTGATACGTACCCAACTCAAGCCGCTTATACCAGAGCTTTCCAACAATTTCTCGGACAGAGCGAACTATCTATTCTCTGGAAGAAGGATACTCTTACCGGTTTAGAACCAGTTAATAAATCTTGGGTGCTCAAAGACGAGGAAGTTAAAAGTTTTCGCATTCCAGGCTGGCATAATCGAGCCAATGCTACACTGGTTGCCAAAGCCTGCGAGCGGCTAAAGCTGGGTAATCCTGATATTGTGAAGGTGGCCGTCGAGAATTTTCCTGGTACGCAGCGGCGATTTGAACGCTTGGCGCCTGGACTGTACTCTGATTATGGCCACCATCCAGCCGAAATATATGCTACGCTGCAGATGGCGCACGAAATATCCCGTGAAGTAACTCTTGTTTACCAGCCGCACCAAAATGTCCGCCAGCACGAAATTCAATCAATGTACACAAATGAAGTTTTTCGCTACGCCGACAGCGTATATTGGCTGCCGACATATTTGACACGCGAGAATCCGGATTTACCGATACTGACGCCTGCAGACTTAACCAAGAACCTCACCCGCCCCGAAGTACATATTGCCAGCCTCAACGATGATTTGTGGAAGTCTATCATGCTTGACCGCGAGTTAGGCAAACTAGTCCTCTGTATGGGCGCTGGCACCATTGACGAGTGGCTGCGGCAGCATCTGAAGATTTAGAGTTTTACCGATTATCGCCGCTGCCATGTAGTTGGCCGCGCTGCTGGCGGCTGGCTAGTTTTTCATTATTAAGCCGCGCTACCTCTTCCAAGCTAGACCCGAGCAAATGTGCCGCTGAATTGACATACCACAGCACATCACCTAATTCTTTGATAATTTCTGCGCGATCATCAGCAGTTAGTTTGCCTTGCTTATCGCGGATTAGCTTTTTGAACTTTTCCATCACCTCGCCCGACTCGCCAGCCAAACCTAGTATTTGCGCCATCAAATCAGCGCTGATATCGCCGTAGGCGTGATCGCTCGTTAGCGTTGAAATGGCTTTTTGCGAATAATCTTGAAAATTCATATTCCTCCTGCTTATTGTTTGTATTATAGCAATAATTGCTATCTTGCACTATTAAGCGTAATCCTGATTATCCGGCTGGCCGTATATCTCTAAGAGAACAACCAGTCTACCCATTTCCTTTCGACGCTCTGAGTCTAGTAAGATTTCTTTGATTTTCTCTAGAAACTCTGGGTCTCGTAAGACTTCTTTGGTGTATTCATCAATAATTTTGCGAAGAATACTACCTATAGTCTCTTCTCCTTCGCTCATCAGTACTTCTTTACACAAGACATCAAACTGTTCCCCAAGCACACCGCGAATCGAAAGAGTACGCGCACTTTCGCCCGTCAAGACACTTACACTTGAGTCTTTACTACCCGAATCAAATCTTTCAATATTTGCCATAAAATTCTCCTTTCGTTACCAGCAAATCATATCGTACCGCTGCTGCCGATTCCATACAAAATGGTTGATATTTTATGACAATTTTGTTTTTTATGCTATATTACAGATATGGATTTTTCGATTATCGGCTTGTCTACTCGTGACAAACGCGTATATGAGGCGCTGCTGGCAATTCCTAATAGTTCGCTGCGAGCCATCGCAGAAACCACAAATATCAACCGCGGCAGCGTCTACGAATCCATCAAAAGCCTGCGCGCAGCCGGACTAGCCAACAGCGTCACCCAAGGCAAGCAGCTGCGCTACCGCGCCGAGGATCCAGCTGTCTTGGCAGAAATTTTACACGAGAAGCAGCAAGCCTTACAGACAGCCGGACAACAGCTTGATCAATACATTGTCCGCCTGCGAACCGCAAACAAAATCGCCGAAACCCGGCATATGGCGGCATTTTACGAGGGCGACGAAGGCTTGGCAAATATTTTACGCGATATATTAAGTACCTGCCGCCTGCAAAAGATTAACTTGTACCGCGTAATTTCTTCGCCGCGCGTCAGCCGCTATCTGTACAACAACTTTCCGAATTTTAGCCGCGAACGCGCTAAACGAAACCTACGAGTACGCGTCTTGCGCTACGCCAAGCCCCTGCGCATAACGACAGGCTTAGCGGACAGCCGCTACTTAGCCGGGCCAAAGCTAGATGACGGCTGCTACACAATATTGTATGCCAGTAAAATGGCTATTATTACTCTGGACAAATATAACTCTATGCACGGAGTAATCATCGACAACGCCAGCCTGGCCTCAGTGCAAACGCGCCTATTTGACATTGCTTGGCAGGGTGCTAGCGAGGGTTAACCCGCTTCCACTGGCACGATAACACAACATCAACGCGTAGCCTTCACAAAATTAATCGCCTTGCCCTCGTTCAGCCATCGCTGCTCGTATGTCGTCATGATTTTATACTCGTCGTCCAGAGATGATTCGTGCAGGTCGAAGCTCAGTTCTGCAATTTGCCATTTTTCTGCCACCAATTGCTCCAAGCTCCAGCAGAAAAAGTCGCGGTCGTCATGCTTGAAAAGCAGCTCGCCGCCAGGCTGCAATAATTGCGCGTAACGGCGCAAAAAATACGGATGCGTCAACCGCCGCCTGGCAGCGCGCTTTTTCGGAAACGGGTCGGGAAAAGTCACCCAAATATTTTCTAACGATTTTGGAGGAATTAACTCCCCAATTTGATCAGCCCGCGCACGCACAAAAAATATATTTTTCATGCCTTTTTCTAGCGCCGTGTAAGCGCCTTTTTGCAAACGGTCAGCCTTAACGTCAATCGCCGCAAACAGCTTATCTGGGTAACGCGCTGCTAATTCGACGCTGAACAAACCAGTACCAGCGCCAATCTCTAACCCGAAAATACCCGGCTGGCGCTGCTGGTAAAAATCGCGCCATTCGTCAAACTCAAAGCAATTCTCGGCGTTATGAAACTTGGCAAATTTGTATTTTTTGCGCTTGCGAACAATAACAAAATCGTCAGGATTGAGCAGTTCGCTCACTAGTTTGAAGCCTCTCCGCTTGACGTTGTTCCCGATGAACGTTCATTAAAGACTTGAATTGAACTATCTGATAATGCCTCGCCACCAAAACTGGTCGATGCAGCCGCACGTTTGGCGTGTTTGTCGTATACATTTTTAAAATCTTTGATAGTTTTTTGATCAATCTCCCCTTGCGCCGAGAAACCTTTTTCAGTTTCTTCGCTAGCGCCAGCTTGCTTCTGCACAGAGCTAAAACCTGGGCGGCTCAAATCGACTTGTGCTGCACCGCTGGTATTATACATCTCTAAAGCTACCGCCACCATGACGAGCGATATTACAATTACACAGACCAGCATAGCCGCAAAGCCGCACCGCTGACAAATATGATCAGCCCGCTTTTTCAGGCGAGCACGAGCGTGAAGTCTAGTCATTACTACCTCCTTGACTACTCAAACCCGCTTTTGACAAATCTAATTTGTCGATTTGTGAGCTATATTGCTTAATTAGCTTTTCGAGTTCGACTACTGCTTTTCGTACATCACCGCGATAATAACGCGCTCGTTCAATATCCATATAAAAGTCTGCTGGCTTATCTTGGCAATCCGTCTGGGCTATATGCGACATTATCTGCTCGTAACGCTGATAAAAGTTGCGAAATTGTCCGATTTGATGGTCGAAATCGACGGTTGTCTTGGTTAAGTCGATGCCGTTGAGCTTATTGAGAGCAATACGGCTATTCATCGGCGCCATCAGTTTGGTAGAAATTGCATCATATTCGCGGCCGAGGTTAATGCGTACCAAAGCGTCGTTAGCACGAATACGCTCCAAAACAGTTTTAGTCGTCGCACAATTACTGCGCACCAAATTAAGCTGCCGCTCAGTCAATAGAGTCATGGTTGGACCTTCGGCGCTGACCGTTGGAGCACAAGCGACATAGACTAACGCACACAATATAATAAGGCTTCTTTTCATTACGTATTATTATGGCGAAATATTCCCAGACGGTCAAGTCTACGTATTAGGCTGCTAATCTATAACCTGCAAGTCACCTACACCAGCCCGACGCTAATTTACATCTTTGATACTAAAACCAAACTTACTGGCGACAAGCGCAATATCCGGTTTACCAAACTCGTCTGCTAGCGCCTGAAATTTGGCTTGTTTATCGCTGCCAAATTTTTGCACCAGATTATAATACCATTCAAACGTGCAAAAATATGGCGGCTCTTTGGGCGGTTTGCTTTTGGAATGAAATTTGTCGGCGTACATTAGCAGTCGCTCCTCGGGCGTGTTAGCGGTATAGTCGGCTGGCGGAATGGACAAGTTTTGGTTAATTACATCCTGCTTGGTCAAGCCTACGCCAGTATGGTGCGAAGCAAACCGCCAAATTTGTTCAGGAAAGCCTTCATTTCGCAGAATCTGCTCACCAATCACGCCGTGGCGAACGCCGTCAACAAATTTGCCGTTTTCCAGAACATCGTACGCACCGATATCATGAAGCATGCAGGCAACATGCAGCAAATCGCGATCGATCTGCGAATTCGGCTTGGCTCCCAAAAGCTGCGCCGCAATTGCGTCAACCACCTGACAGTGAGTGTAAATCAACACAAAATCAGCATCAGTTTTGGCGTATTTTTTATGTAAGTTTTTAATTTGAGAGTCGGTTGGTAGTTTTGTTTTACTCATATACTTATTTCGCAGACCAGTTTATTTGTCAAATTTTAATTCCGCAAGTTTCTCGATGTCTATACCGATATTCCGGTATAAATCAGAGGTGCTTTTCGTTATCAAATCGCTCTCAGTAAAGCCAAGCAGCGCTGCCGTTTTTACCACTTCCACTACGCTGTTCGCTTCTATTTCGACATACGGCTTTAATTTCGGCCAGCGGTCAATGACAACCTGAACGCCATCGAGGTCGTATTCTTGGCGTTTGTTTTCTTGATAACCGCGCGGTTTGATGCCGATTTTTGCTAATATTTCCAGTGTCGTTTCCATATCAGACACTTCAACTTCCCACTCATGAGTACCATCAATGGTGTCGGCAGTTATTTCTTTGACGGTCAAAGTCGCCTGTTTCCCATCAGAGCGCAACCGCACCCAGCGATCTGGCTTAGCTGGAATCGTATCAAATACGTAACGGCAAAAATTATAATTACCGACCTCCTTAGCGCCGAGATTTGTCAACTTTTCTATGATATCGGCGGGATCGACATCATATATTTTTGCTTCGTATTCTATGTTTGACATGAAAATCCTTTCATACTTTCACGGAACTAGCCGGCCACCATCTCAACACAAAATCCCGATAGCCCGGCGCGATCTTATCGGTAGTTTCAATCTCCGTTCGAGCGAGCCAAATCGGGCGCTCCTCGCCACCATCACACGCTCGGTCCGGTATTTCAATATTACCGTCAACCGTGGCCGTGTAGCCAAGAATAATTTTATGGTCTTTGACGGCACTACCTCGTGGATAGCGCATATAGAAATTAGCTGGCGTCGCATCAATTGCGATACCCAGCTCCTCGCGCAGCTCCCGCTCTAATGCCACGTCAGGCGTTTCGCCGGCATCAATATGCCCGCCCGGCAGGCCAAAGCCATCATCGTGCGGATAATACATCAGCAGTACACGCTTGCCGTCGCTGCTATACAGCGCTACTTTTACGCTAACTTCGTGTCGATCATACATTGCGCTCATAACCCCAATTCCTTTAGCTGCGCTGGATCAACCGTTGACGGCGAATCCATCATCACGTCGACGCCCGAGCCGTTCTTTGGAAAGGCTAGGGTTTCGCGGACGTTCGTTTCGTCAATGAGTTCCATGAGGATGCGATCGACGCCAAAGGCACAGCCAGCGTGCGGCGGCGCGCCGTATTTGAAGGCGTTTAGCATGGCGCCAAACTTTTCTTCGACGTAGCTTTCGCTAAAGCCCAGCAAATCAAATACTTTGTACAGCACCGCTGGGTTGTGGTTGCGCACGCCGCCAGAACAAATTTCATAACCGTTCATCACCATGTCGAATTGGTCGGCGACAATTGCCAATTTATCAGCATTAGTGGCAGCAGCTTCCAAGGCTTGCAAGCCACCTTTTGGCATGCTGAACGGATTGTGGCCAAAGTCAAGCTTCTTGCCGCGGTCATCCCACTCGTAGAATGGAAAGTCGATAATCCAAGCCAAGGCTACCACGCTCGGGTCTTTCAGGTTGAAATGAGTAGCAAATTCGTTTCGCAGACGGCCAAGCACGGCGTTAACGACTGGGCGAGTATCAGCACCGAAGAAAACTGTGTCTCCATCAGCCGCGCCAGTTTTTTGTTGGATTGAAACTAGCTCTGTTTCGCTCAAGAACTTGGCAATTGGTGATTTTGCCTCGCCATCTTGGTAAGTGATGTAAGCCAAACCGCCCGCGCCTTCGCTCTTGGCAATATCAGTGAATTGGTCGATTTGCTTACGGCTGAGGCTGGCACCGTTTTTCACGCAAATCGCCTTGATGCACTCAGCGTTTTTAAACACGCCAAATTCGGTATTAGCAAACACATCAGTCAGTTCAATCAGTTCCATACCAAAGCGCAAATCCGGCTTGTCCGAGCCATACGTCTCCATGGCGTCACGGTAAGAAATGCGCGGAATTGGCTGGCCATCGCCTACTGATAGATCGCTCAAATCCAGCAACTTCTTGCCCGCGAAATCAGTCACCAGCTGTCGCATCAACGGCTCAACTTCCTGTCGAACCTCCTCGCCGTCTTCCACGAAGCTCATCTCTAGATCCAACTGATAAAACTCACCATATAGTCGATCAGCCCGCGGATCTTCATCGCGAAAACACGCCGCCAACTGGTAATACCGCGGCACGCCGCCAACCATCAACAGCTGTTTGAACTGCTGCGGTGCTTGCGGTAGAGCGTAAAACTTGCCCTCTTGCAGACGACTGGGGATCAGGAAATCACGCGCGCCCTCAGGGCTAGAGTTTGCCAAAATTGGCGTCTGAATCTCGATGAAGTCGCGGTCATCCATGTACTGATGCATGCGCCGGTACATTTCGGCGCGTTTTTTCAGTATCTGCTGCATCTTCGGACGGCGCAGGTCGAGGTAACGATATTTGAAACGCAGGTCCTCGCCCGCCTGGTTTTCCTCAGCAAAGGGCTGGATTGGCAAGGTCTCGGCACGATTAAGTAACGTCAGCCTCTCTACCACCAGTTCAACTGCGCCAGTCGGAATTTTATCGTTTTTTAGTCCAGCCGCGCGTTCACACACCATGCCTTCGGCGCGAATGACAAATTCATCGCGCAGCTCATCAGCAAGCGAAAATGCTTCCGGATTATCAGAATTAAAAACTAGCTGCAACAAACCGGTGTGATCGCGTAAATCAACAAAAATTAGCCCACCGTGATCGCGGCGCGAGTGTACCCAGCCGCTAACTGAAATTTTTTCGCCGGCAAGTTGCGCCGCCTGTGTATTAAAAGTTCGCTTCATATCTCTGTTATTATACTCGATTTAACCATCCTTTACCAATCTGCGCTGCATTGATAGCTTTTCTAAATAAAATGCGCTACAATTAGCATAAGAATTATGAGGATCCTAAATAATACTCTGGTCAAGATTCTGACGCGTAATAATATTGCGACCGAAGAAACTCTCAAACCGCTAATGGAAGAGGCGGAGCGTTCTTCGCGGCCGCTGCAAGATATTGTATTAGATTCAAAGCTTGTATCTGAAACCGACTTGACAAAGCTTTTCGCGCAATACGCCGATATACCTTACATTGAGGTCGATCCACGTAATATTCCGAGCGAGGTACTGAACCGCATCCCAGAGCGTATCGCCCGCCAATACAATGCTGTGATTTTTCAAATTGATGAAGATGGCACTATGCACTTGGCGATGGATGATCCAGATGATGTGCTGGCTACTAATTTTATTGAGAAAGAGATCGGTAGTAATACTAAAATCTATATCGCACCGCATTCTAATATCTTGCAATGTTTAGAAAATTATCGCGGCGATGTCAATCAAGAGCTCAATGAAGTCATTGACGTGCAGCGCGAAGATGACGGCTCGGATCAGAAAGTCTCCGAAGCTGACGTCGCCGAGGATTCGCCAATCGCCCAAACCGTTAATTTGCTGTTAGAATATGCTATCCGTTCTCAGGCCTCAGATATTCACATTGAGCCGCGTGAGAATTTCGTGCAAGTACGCTACCGTATCGATGGCGTACTTAAAGAAGTCAACCAATTACCGCGCAACGTGCTAAATGCACTGGTCAGCCGTATTAAGATTCTATCCAACCTCAAGATTGACGAGCGTCGCGTGCCGCAAGACGGCCGCTTCAAAATCAAAGTTGCCGGCAAACAATACGCCTTACGCGTTAGCACTCTGCCAATTACCGACGGCGAGAAAGTCGTCATGCGCATTCTCGACGAATCCAACCAAGCAATTACGTTGCAGCAGCTTGGTTATTGGGGCAGATCGCTAGCCATCATAAATAACGCTATTGCCGAACCAAACGGCATGATTCTAGTAACCGGACCGACTGGTAGCGGCAAATCAACTTCCTTATTTTCAGTACTATCTATGCTAAACACGCCGGAGGTTAATATCTCAACTATCGAGGATCCAGTCGAATACAAAATCCCCGGCGTCAACCAAACCCAAACCAACGCCAAAGCTGGCATGACTTTCGCCTCGGGGCTGCGAGCACTGCTGCGCCAAGATCCGAACATCATCATGGTCGGTGAGATCCGCGACGGCGAGACAGCCAACCTAGGCGTACAGGCGGCTCTGACTGGGCACTTGGTATTTTCAACCTTGCACACCAACAATGCGGCAACCTGTCTACCACGTTTATTGGATATGGGTATCGAGCCATTTTTGATCGCTTCAACAGTCAAAGCAGTCGTTGGGCAGCGCTTAGTACGACGACTGTGCATGAACTGCCGCGAACAATACGTACCGACGCCAGACGAAATCAACGAAATAGTCTCGCTGTTCAATCTGCGCCCAGACCAAACGTTTGCACATATTCATGATCTAGAATTACAAGCCATCGAGCAAAAAGTTGGCGGCGACACGCCAGCTGGCACCGACGACACCACTATTCGCACCCTCTGGCGAGCGCATCCAGGCGGCTGCGACGAGTGCGGACACGTCGGCTTCAAGGGGCGCGTCGGTATTTATGAAGTACTTGGCATGTCGCGCGCCATTCAAAAGATGATTACTTCTGATGCCACTAGCAACCAAATTCAAGATCAAGCAATCGAGGAGGGTATGATTACGATGCAATCTGACGGACTAGTTAAAACATTACGCGGCAACACCACGCTCGACGAGGTGCTGCGTGTTACGAGGGAATCCTAATGGCATCTTTCTCTTATGTCGCAACCAATAAGTCTGGTGATGTCATCCAAGGCAACATCGAGGCTAGCGATCGGCCTGGGGCTTTATCTGCCCTAACCAAGCAAGGCTTGTCACCGCTCAGTATTGACTCGCTTGAAAAGAAAGGACTAGCCAGTATTAGTTTTGGCGTCGGCAAGAAAAAAGTTAAAACCGACGACATCGTGATGTTCACCCGCCAGATGAGCGCCATGGTTAGCGCTGGCGTGCCGTTGCTGCGAGCACTTTCTTCACAACATGATCACACTGATAGTCCAGCCCTCAAAGCAGTCCTTGGCGACATCATTAAAGACGTCCAATCTGGTATGCAGCTAGCCGATGCCCTGAGCAAACATCCAGCTACTTTTAACGATGTTTATGTCAATATGGTGCGTGCTGGCGAAGCTGGCGGTATTCTTGACGATATCCTTAGGCGCCTAGCTATTCAGCAAGAAAAAAGCGCTGGCATCCGCAAAAAAATTAAAGGAGCGATGACTTATCCGTTAGTTTTGCTGGTTATTACTATTATGGCCTTTTTGGTTTTAATGGTGTTTGTCATCCCGCAAATCGGCGAAATGATTAAAGGGTTTGGCGGCGAAGATGCCGAATTGCCAGCTTTGACTCAAGTGATGCTGTCAATTAGCGGTTTTTTGACAACTAAAGGATACTTGCTGATACCAGTACTAATCGCTATCGTTTATTTCTTGCGGCGCTGGCTGAATACTACAGCTGGCAAACACACTTTTCACCGTTTTGTCCTCAAGATACCAGCTATCAGTAGTATCATTCAGAAAGTAGCTGTCGCCCGCTTTGCTCGTACGTTTTCGGCGCTCATGGGGTCTGGCGCGGCTGTTCTAGAATCGCTTGAAGTCACCTCGCACTCAGTCGGCAATGTTGTTTACGAAGAAGCTCTGCTAAAAGCTGCCAAGGAAGTCGAAAACGGCAAAAACTTATCAACAATCATCGAAAAAACTGGATTGTTTCCGCCAATCGTCTCGCAGATGCTAGCTGTCGGCGAAGAAACTGGCCAAACCGACGTCGTGCTAGTCAAGGTGGCTGACTTTTACGAAGAAGAAGTCGATGTCGCCATCGACAGCATCGGCTCAATTATTGAACCGGTAATGATCGTGCTGATGGGCGGCATGGTGGGGCTAATTGCCGCCAGCGTTATGATGCCAATTGCCGGCTTATCAACGAGTATTAAACAATAAAACTTATGCTATACTGTATATAGAAAAGGGCATCCATGGTAAAACTATTTTTCAAAGACAAACCGATCATCGGGCTCGACATCAATTATACTGGTGTTAAAGTCATGGCCATCAACCAGAAACACGCTGACGTTCGCGGCTACGGCTCAGTCGATCTTGACCCGGTTAAGACACAGGAGACGCTCGACACCGACGACCACGAGTATCTGCGCGAGCACATAGCCAATATGTTTCGAGATCGCATTATCGGCTCTCTGCCTTCTAACCACGTAGTAATTGGCTTGCCAACGAGCCGCACTTATTCGCGCACCTTTACTCTACCAGCGAGCGAAGAAAAGCATATTGCTAGCGCTGCCCAGCTAGAAGTCGAACGCTATATACCAGTACCGTCAGACTCGTTATACACTGACTACGAAATTATTAAGCGCACCAAAGAAACCCTGATGGTTGTCGTCTCGGCCGCACCGCGCGCGTTAGTAGATACTGTTACACAGGTCGCCAAGGAAGTCGATCTGCGTCCAGTTGCCGTTGAGCCAAGTATGAACGCGGTTGCTCGCATCCTAACTAAAACCGAGGAAGGCAATCGTACCACGCTAGTTATCGACGTCGGCGCCACCAGTACCGATATTGCCGTCCTGGAAGATTCAGCGATTCTCATTACCGGTTCGGCTAATGTCGGCGGCAATAACTTCACTCTAGATATCGCTAGTAAAATGCAAGTGTCGCTAGAAAAAGCTCACCAGTATAAAGTCCTCAACGGCCTCGGACAAAGCGATGATCATGACAAAATTGAAGCCGCCCTCAAACCAAGCCTCGGTCGTATCGTCGGAGAAGCCAAGAAGGTCATCCGTTACTACAGCGAACGTATTTCGGAGGATAAAAAAATCGAGCAAATTCTTATCGTTGGCGGCGGCGCAAACATGCCAGGTATCGGCGAATACTTTACTAACGCTTTCATTTTACCGGCCCGCGTCGCTAGCCCGTGGCAAGATCTTGATTTCGGGTCGCTTGAGAAACCGCACCGCCAGTTTCGTCCGCGTTATATCACCGTCGCTGGTCTGGCTAGCGTACGGCCATCGGAGGTAAAAAAATGATCAACCTACTTTCACCCGAAGAACGCAAGCAGATTAAGGCTGCCCGGGCTAACTCAATTTTAATGCGTTATGTTGTCATGTCGCTGATAGTTGTTGTGATTATCATAGTTGAGCTAATCAGCTCGTATTTTATGCTAGTATTCAACCAGTCTACCAGCAGAGAAACCATAAATGACAATCAAAGTAAATCTTCAACCTTCAGCTCGGTCAAAAGCGATGCCGAAAAGTATCGTTCTAACCTGCGGGTAGCAAAATACATTCTTGACACTCAAGCGCCATATACTGATATTCTAAATGCGATTGCCAAGAGATTGCCAAACGGCGCTTCGCTCACTGGCATATCAATCGACCCGACGACTTTTGGAACTGCTTCCGTGCAAATTCAAACCCACGTCAGTTCGTACGCGCAAGCCATTGAAGTCAAAAATAGCTTGCAAGAGACATCTATCAATAAAGTTAAAGTTTTTGACAGTGTTAGCCTATCAAACGCTACGCACGAAATTGGCGACAATACATTTCAGGCAAATTACACTGTAATCTATTCAAAGAAGGTACTGCCATGAAATTCGTTCTAAAACCAACTACATTCCGCATTTTGCTTATCGTGAGCCTACTAGTTATTGCGGCAGCGGGCGCGGGCAGTTTCGTCTTCGGACACCAAGAGATTGTTAAATATGCAGAGGAAACCCGCAAACTCAATACCGAAGCGCAAGCCTCTAGCAACGAATTACAAGCCCTTTCAAGCCTCAAATCGAAACTAGACAACAGCAAAAGCGACGTAAAACGCGCTGAACAAATCGTTTCGACCAGCAAGAAATATCATTATCAAGATCAAATTGTCAGCGACATCGAAAATCACGCAAATAGTGCTGGTATTAAAATCGCTTCAATCGATTTTTCAGCAAATGAAAGCAAATCCAGCAGCTCATCAAGTTCATCGTCGTCTAGCACTGCTAAAAACACTAAAAAACCAGCGCCAGACGGCTTCAAATCGGTTACTGCTACCGTTAACTTGAGTAATCCGGTATCTTATGAGCAAGCGTACATTTTCTTGCGCTCTTTAGAACAAGGGCTTTTCCGGATGCAAATTTCTAACCTAGCCTTAGCCAAGGACGACAACAATGGCATCACAGTTAGCGCACTAACTCTGGAGGTATATACAAAATAATGGAAGTCTCAGACGCATTTCGCATTCTCGGCGCAAAGACAGCTAAATTCTTTGGCCGGTATCACTTTTTATTGTTTTTCATGTTAGCTGCTGGCGGATTGTCAGTTGCTACCATCCTACTCTACCAAACACTCACTACGCCAGCAGAAGAACCGCAAGCTAGCACCTCCGCTAGTTTTGATGATACTACCATCAAACGCATCCGCAAGCTAAAATCAGCTGGCAATGCACCGAGCACACCGCCGCCAGCCAACGATAGGACAAACCCGTTTTAGTCTATGATTTTACTCGGTTCAGCGGTACTCAATGCAGAAATATTCAGCATTCAAACTGGCGGCAAGGTAGCGCGCACAACCCGCGCAATCATTAATCCTGCCAATCTGCAAATTATCGCCTTCGAAGTGTCAGGGCCGATAATTCAGCAACACCCCGCGCTGATGTTGCTTAGCGATGTCCGCGAACTGAGCAATATGGGCTTCATTGTCGACGACATCGACCAATTCATAGCTCCGACCGACGTTGTGCGCGTCAACGATGTCTACCAGCTAAAGTTTGATATCATCGGCAAACTAGTACTTGACGAAAAACGCCATAAACTTGGTAAAGTCATCGACTTCACAATAGATACCACACAGTTTCTCATTATGCAGCTATCGGTCAAGCGGCCGCTACTGCGTAGTTTCAATGATACTGAGATTTTGGTACATCGCAGCCAGATTATCGAGATCAATAACGATTCAATTGTTGTTCATTCCCAAGCTAAAGCCCCTGAGCCAGAACTTCACGAAGTAGTCGGTAGCTACATCAATCCGTTCCGCAAACCAAAGCAGGCTCGACAGAATTCGGATATTGATTAGCAATCTTCTCGGCGCAAAGCGGTTTTGATATCATCAAAGCTAAATCCCTGGCGCGCTAGATATTGCATAAACTTTTGCTCATCAGAGTAACGCTGGCGTTTTTTAGCAATAACTTTAGTCAGCTCGCTGGGATCATTACGCGACGAATCTGCGATTACCGAATCAATGATTGTCTGTGCTATACCTTTTGCCGCCAATTCGCTACGCAGTTTTCGCATAGATACGCCTTTAATCTGATGCCGATTCTCAACCCACCAGTTAGCAAATTTTTGATCGTCAACATAGCCACGCGCTTGTAATTTCGCAAAAACACGCTCTGCCACAGTTTTAGCGACACCTGGCTTTTCCGCTAACTTACCAGTTTTTCTATTTTTATATTTACGAGCCAATGTTTTACGATAAAGATAATCACGTACTTCACTGCTACTACGCGGTCGCATCAACACATACTCAAGTGCTCGGGCATATATTTTGCCGAATTCACTCTCTTGCTTGAGATTAGCTAACTCCTCTTTCGATAAAACCTGGCCAGCCTTAATTCCAAGATCAACAACCTGCGAAATATCCAGACTAAAATCATATTTGCCATCAATATACACATTGACGCGATCCAAATCGCGGATTTGCGGCGAAAGCGCCGTCACAGTATATCGTTCTTGCTGCTGGGCCATATAATTATTATAGCTGAAAAAGCGGCCATTTACCGACTAGCAAGCTACTATAGTTCGCATAAATTATCAGAGTATTCAAAGACACCACACCACTAAACTTAGCTCGAATATACTTCTAGCGGGCTGTTTTCTGTTTTCTTTTTACTTCTAGTCTTTCGGTTCTGGTTCAGCAACCTTTTCGCGAACTTTAGCGTCAATCTCAGCCAGGACTTCTGGATTTTCTTTCAAGTATCTTTTAGTAGCTTCGCGGCCTTGGCCGATCGTTGCATCATTATACTTATAAAACGCTCCAGATTTGCTCAAGATTCCGTACTGAACACCCAGATCGACAACATCGCCCGTCTTGCTGATACCTTCGTTATACATGATATCGAACTCAGCCGTGCGGAATGGCGGCGCAATTTTGTTCTTAACAATTTTGACGCGCGTACGGTTACCGCGGATCTCATCGCCGTCCTTAATTTGCCCAATCCGGCGAATGTCTGCTCGCACCGATGCATAAAACTTAAGCGCATTACCGCCAGTAGTTGTCTCGGGGTTGCCGAACATCACACCGATTTTCATGCGGATTTGATTAATAAAGATTACTGTAGCCTTCGACTTGTTAATAATACCGGTTAGTTTGCGTAGTGCTTGGCTCATTAATCGTGCTTGCAAACCCATGTGCGAATCGCCCATGTCACCGTCGATTTCAGCTTGCGGCACCAACGCCGCTACCGAATCAACTACTATTAGGTCAACGGCATTTGAGCGCACAAGTGTTTCGACGATTTCCAGCGCTTGCTCGCCGTTGTCGGGCTGCGATACTAGCAAATTATCAGTGTCAACGCCAAGCCGTTTAGCATATGCTGGATCAAGCGCATGCTCAGCATCAATAAAGGCTGCCGTCCCGCCTTGTTTTTGCATTTCGGCGATAGCATGCAGTGTCAAGGTTGTCTTACCGCTCGACTCTGGACCATAAATCTCGATAATTCGACCTTTCGGATAACCGCCGCCCAGCGCCAAATCTAAGCTCAGACTACCACTTGGCAATAGCTCGACGTCAACTTTTTTAGCCTCTCCTAGCTTCATGATTGAGCCGTCGCCGAATTGCTTGGTAATCTGCTCCATCGCCAAACCCAACGCCTTTAACTTGCCGTCGTCAGCCGCTGGCTTATCTGCAGATGTTTTTGGTTCGCTTTTCTTCGCCATATCTCCCCTTTCTTGCTGATATCTTTAATTATACATGAGCGACGCAGTTTTTGGTATAATGGTAAATATGAAACAAAACGGCTTCACAGTTATTGAACTTCTACTGGTGATAGTTTTACTTGGAGTTGGCAGCTGGCTATTTTTTAATGAAAAAGCAACTATCGATGCCACTGCTCGCGACAATCAGCGTAAAGTCGCTATCAACGCGATGTATTACGGATTGGAAGAGTATTTCTACGCTAAAAACGGCTATTATCCGGCTTCGATTGACAGCAAAACGCTGCGCACCGTCGACCCTGCTCTTTTCACTGATCCGAAAGGCAAAAAACTTGGCAACAGCGGCAGCAACTACGTCTACGAATCAACAGGCTGCAATAACGAAAATCGATGCACTGGCTACACTCTACGTAGTTCAATGGAACGTGAAGATACTTACACCAAGACTAATCGCGATCACAAGAAATAATCAGTTAGTCATCATTCGTAACTGGGCGGCCATTCTTGAACGCCTCAACGGCATTATTAAGAACCGCTACTTGGTTTTTTGGATCAGCAACATAGCTAAAGCGATAGGTTGTTTCGTCGCCCTCGGTACTTAACCGAATCGAGCCGTAATTAAATAAAGTTTGTAGAATACCTTTTTGCGAGTAGCTAGAGTCCTCGATATTCATCAGGCTAACTGTTTGTTCGCGTTTTGAAAACAAGCTTATTTGAATTTCTTGAATAACACTTTCGTTGGTCAAGAAAAAGCGATTTTGCATATATACCCAAATCGCTATATACAAACCGATACCGAATAAAATAATCACCATCAAGCAAATCAAAATAACCTGCGGATACATTGATTGCGCCAAGCCAATCGGCTTAGCAATATCAGGGTAGCAAAACATGAAAACTGACACCAAAATAATTGCAAGAATCATCGCAAATGTCGGCCCCCAAATACCAATGCTGTGCCGCGGAATCATTTGAATGACATACTCATGCTCGCTGAGATTAAGCCACGGGTAGAGGCGGCATGATTCCTCGTGCTTGCGGCGGGTCTCTTCGGAAATATGAACCGGAATCGGTTCGGTTGAGCGCGCTACATGCACAACCTGCTTGCCAGAGTCGGTGACTGATACTGGGTTGGTTTGCACAGCCGATTCTGTACTAGTAGCCTGCTCTTGCTGCTGTTGCTGTGAAGCTGTGTATAACGGACGTCCTTCAGCGTCGTAAGCGACTGGTCTGCGGCTATCGTCATCGTCCATGATACCTCCTCGTTTATACTACTTGTAGTATACTATAAATTCCCTGTATTGCCGAGATGCCGCTTCGCCTTAATCGTCACCCGACGGCCGCGCGGCGTGCGCTCGATGAAGCCGATTTGCAGCAGATATGGCTCATAGAAATCCTCAATCGTCGTTGCTTCGTCGCCAGTCAGGGCGGCAATGGTTGTTAGTCCCACGGGATTATCGCCATAATTTTCCAGGATTGATTGCAGTAAATTGCGGTCAGCTGGGTCTAATCCCAGCTCGTCCACTTCCAGCATTTCCAAAGCACTCGTTGTCGTTTTCACATCAATTATACCATCACCATTGACGTCGGCATAGTCGCGCACGCGCTTGAGCAGGCGATTAGCGATGCGCGGTGTCAGGCGAGCGCGAGTCGACAGCAAATCGGCAGCCTCGCCTTTGATGGTCGAGTCCAAAATGGCTGCGCTGCGAGTTACGATCTTAGCGATATCTCCTGGTTCATAAAACTCCAGCCGATACATATGCCCGAACCGATCGCGCAGCGGCGCCGCTAAACTGCCCGTCCGCGTGGTCGCGCCGATCACCGTAAACCGCGGTAAATCCAACCGAATTGACCGAGCTGCCGGTCCTTTGCCGATGACGATGTCTAGCTTAAAATCTTCCATGGCCGAATATAAAATCTCTTCCACTGCCCGGCCGAGCCGATGAATCTCATCAATGAACAAAATATCGCCGTCTGCCAAATTGGTCAAAATTGACGCCAAATCACCCGCCTTTTCAATGGCCGGGCCGCTAGTGATGCGCAGGTTCGTACCCATCTCGTTAGCGATCACCGTCGCCATCGTCGTCTTGCCCAATCCTGGCGGGCCGTACAGTAGCACATGGTCAAGCGGCTCGCTACGCTGTTTGGCAGCGGCAATCGCCAATTTCAAATTCTTCTTCAATCGCTCCTGACCAACATAATCACTAAAGCTCTGCGGGCGCAGACTGACTTCAATCCGCTGCTCCTCGGCGTCATCGTGCGGACTAGTATCGACTATTCTTTGAATTGCCATAAATTAAGCCGTCTTATCCCTTCAACGCTTCCGTCACCCGCTGCGCCGTCGGCAGATTAATATCAACATTTTCCAGAGCCTTAGTGGCGTCAGCCAAGGTATAGCCTAGCGCCATCAGCGCCTCTAAAGCTTCGTCAGAAGTATTCAATTCAGTTTGGACTGGGGTGTCCGCTCGACCGTAATGCGCTGGCAAGCCAACCTTATCACTCAAGTCAACCACCACTCGTTCGGCAGTTTTTTTGCCAATACCAGCAGCTTTTTGCACAAAAGCACTGTCAGCGTTGGCAATAGCGTTGCGTACCTGTTCCGCATCGCCCAGGCTGAGAATCGCTAGTGCGGCCTTTGGGCCGACACCCTGAACAGTAATCAGCATTTCAAACAGCTTTTTTGCAGCCAAACTAGAAAAACCGAACAGCTCTTCCGCCTGCTCGCGCACATGGTGGTAGGTATAAAACTTGACGTCTTGATTCAGTACCACCGCCTCAAAATCACCAGCCGACACGCTAACTTCGTAACCGACGCCGTGAACGTCAATCACGACGCTGCCCGCGCCAAACTTTTCAGCGATTACACCAGAAAGATGAGCTATCATAATCAGCTATGGCGACGTAGCGTTACCGCCAGGATTATTACTATTATTGCCGCCATTATTGCTACCGCCTGAATCACCCGAACCGCCGCCACTATTATCGTTTCCGCCAGCAGCCGCACAATTGCTAGTATCTTTACTGTAGTTCACGCCGTCGATTTTACTTTTATCGACCATAACCACTGAGCCTGTCTTAAGATCGCAGGCTGCCACTTTAGCATTTGTGCTTTTACAGTTAGCAGTGTCTTTCGAGTATTTTGTCGAGTTAAAGCTAGCTTCGTCAATAGTTTCAACCTTGCCGGTAGAAAGGTTGCAAACGGTAATCGTCGGCGCCTTACAATTAGCAGTATCTTTTGAATATTTCGTCGAGTCAAACTTATCCTCATCGATAGTTTCAACCTTGCCAGTAGAGAGGTTACAAACAGATACTTTAGTTGGCTCGGAATTACACGATTCAGTCGGCAGAGCGCCGCTCATAAAGTATTCATTATAAGTATTAGCGCCAGCTTTCGCCGCCAAGCCGCCCTTGTCCTTACAGACAGCGCGCTGAACGATACCGCTCGGCAGAGTGAATTTAACATCTGGCTTGCCTGACAATAGCGACGTCATCGTACTCTTCCAAATCGGCCCAGCCATGTCGCTACCACCGCTAATCATAGCAGAGTTATCATTATTGCCAACCCAAACACCAACAACGTATTGCGGATTATAGCCAATCGTCCAAGCATCGCGGTTGTCGTTGGTAGTACCAGTTTTAACAGCAACAGTATGATTACCGTTAACCGTAATTGACGAGCCAAAGATGCGTGCGCGAGTTGTTCTGTCGCTAAGAATATCTGAGATTAGGTAAGCCCCCTGAGCGCTAATAACTTGCTTAGACTTGCCCTCGTGTTTGTAGATTGTTTTAGCGTATTTATCGTCAATCTGAGTAATTTTAGTAATATCATATTGCTTGCCGCTATTAGCGAAAGCAGTATAAGCATGCACCATATCCTGCAAAGATGCCTCGGCTGAACCAAGCGCCAACGATAAGCCGTGATCGCCCTTCTTAATAGAGGAAATGCCCATACTGTTAGCAGCTGTTACTGAACGAGAAATGCCGTATTTTTGCATAACCTCAACGCTCGGGATATTAAGCGACCAGTTAAGCGCTTGGCGCACCGTAGCACTACCGCCGCGGCTAGCTTCATTTTTATCGGCATCGCGCGGCACATAGCCGCCGCCGAAATCCTTAACTTTATCTTGCAAGATAGTCGCTGGCGTAATTACGCCGTCTGCCAATGCTGCTGCGTAATAAATCGGCTTGAAGCTAGAACCTGGCTGGCGCCTAGTCGTTACCATGTTAACCTTGCCCCATTTTTCATTATTATAATCGGCGCTACCAACCAAAGCTCGAACTTCACCAGTCGTTGGATCAACGACAACTCCGCTGGCATTAGAGCCGCCCATTCGATTAATATGCCTCATTTGCTTATTAATGTTGTCTTTGAGGGTATTCTGCATATCAATATCTAGCGTCGTTGTGACTTGATAGCCAGAACGCATAACTTTTTCGTAACCATCTTTTTCGTAGCCGCCTTTTTTAGAGCTATATTTATCGCTGAGCTCAGCTACCACCATTTCAGCAAAATGCGGCGCCACGCTATCATTCTGCGTTGACGGCGGTGCATAGGCCAATTGCTGAGCTAAAGCCTCTGTTTTTTGCGCTTCGGTGACGTAGCCTTCTTTTACCATTCGACTGAGTACCGTTTTTTGCCGTTCTTTAGCATATTCAGCACTGCCGCTAATCGGCGAGTAGCTGCTCGGTGCCGGCAATACGCCAACCAACATAGCACTTTCTGCCAGAGTTAGTTCTTTCGGTGTTTTATTGAAATAAGTCTTAGCCGCATCCTCTATACCAAAAGCGTTTTCACCAAAATAGACTGAATTGAGATACATGTCGAGAATCTCGTCTTTGGAATAGTTTTGCTCGACAGCAATCGACATGAAGAACTCTTGATATTTACGCATCAAACTATGCTCGTCGCTTAGCAAGGTATTCTTAACCAATTGCTGAGTGATAGTCGAGCCGCCGCCATGCCGCGTCACTGCCGCCCTAGCGATACTAAAAAGATTAAATCCGCCATGTTTATAAAAATCCTTGTCCTCGCTCGCCAACAAAGCATTCTTCATATGATCAGATATCTGGTCGAGTTTCACGATGTTACGCTTCTCAGCCCGACCAATGCTATAAAAAGTCTTACCATTTCTGTCTTTTAGAACGATTCCAGTATTATTACGATTCATCAAACGTTCAACGTCGCGAATATCGTTAGCCAGCATGATGTATGTTACTACTGGTATGATAATCATAATCGCTAAAATAGGACCGCCAACAACGGCAACCTTTTGCTTGCGCGACAATCCTTGCCACCAAGCGACTAGTTTACCGAACTTACCCGTCGGCTGGCGATGAACCTTACGAACTGGAGATTTCTTACGACCTATGTTAGCGTAGCGCGATAAACGCGGCGGTTGCTTTTGTATCTGCATCACTTACCATTATATCACCTTACGCTTCAATACGGCTCATAAACGCATGCGTTAAAGCTGCCGCCAATGCGTCAGCGCAATCATCAGGCTTCGGCACCTCTTGCAACCCTAGCTGAATACGCACCATTTCTTGAATTTGCGGCTTTTTGGCGGCACCATAACCAGTGATTGATTTTTTGATTTCATTCGGCGTATATTCGTGAATTGGCAATTTCGCTTGGCGGCCTGTCAATATTGCTACGCCACGCGCCTCGGCGACACTGATTGCTGTCGTAATATTCTTAGTAAAAAACAGTTTTTCAACCGACATAACATCCGGCTGCGTCTCTTTAATAATATCAGTTAAGCCTGAGTAGATTTCTTCAAGGCGATCTGGCAATGGCGTATGTGCTGGCGTAGTGATCACTCCAGCCGTAACCAGCCTCATTTTACCGCCGTTGACATCAATTACGCCAAATCCGAGGATACCTGTACCAGGGTCAATTCCGATGATTCGCATGCTGGTATGGATCACTTCCTGCCAAATCGAATAGCTTTTCTCAAGCCGCGCTTAATTTCAACGCGCCATTCCCAGACACCATAACTAACACCCGCCAAGGCCAGTCCGCCAATTGTCCACCACACTGCTGGATTAGTTTGCTGGACTGTTACTGGCTGCACTGGATAAGCCGCTAATGTATTATTAGCTTTCTTGATTTTGCGGCAGCGGCCAGTTGAAGGATTGCGCTCCCAGCCTGCTTTGCACGGTTTGGGCAAATCGTCAACAGAAGCAATCTTCTTGCAGCGGCCAGTTTCTGGGTTACGGAATTGGCCCTCTTTACACGGTTTCAGAACCGCTGCAGCCGCCTTGGCAATTGAACGACAACGCCCGGTCTCCTCGCTGCGATATTGACCTTCTTTGCAAGGTTTCAAAACAACGGTTTTTTTCTTGTTTTGAACAATATTGCGGCAGCGGCCAGTCTCTTCACTGCGATATTGATCATCGCGGCATGGTTTCAACATTTTTATTTTTGGTTTAGCCGACAACGCTTTCAGGCTACCCTTACCATAATTAAGTTTAGGCGTAAAATCATTGCCCTCGCTACCTGGACTCGGCGTCGCCCAGCGCCAAGTCGCAGTTTTAGCATCGTACGCCCAAGATCGCCCTTTGTTGCTAGCACTATCAGCTTTCTCATACGGCATCACGTCATTATTATAGGTAGTTAGCCCATTGGTATCTTGCAGCCAAACTGTTCCAGATGCCTTGTCAAGATGCAGCGTCTTCCCCGATATAACAAAGATTTTACCCGGCAGAACCGTGCCCGATAACTTCGAAAGATTATTAGTAGAATCTGATACCGCTTGGTTGCCGCTACGCAAGCGGTAGAGTGATAAGTCTATTGGGCTTTGACCAATATTTTTAACCTTAACATAGCTATAGCAAGCGAGGTTCGGGTCAGCCGTAGCACAATCTGCTGGATTCGGTAAGATTTCTAGAATCTGTAAAGTTGGCGTCGGCGGCAAACGATACAAATCACTTGATATCATATTGCCAGTCGCTCGTTTACGAAAATCAGTTTTAAAGACGCCAGTTCGATAAGACGCACTCCAGCCTTTACGCTCCCAAATATCATTTTGATACTTGCCGAGATCGGTGTTGTTAATTCGAACCGCCTCAACTAGCTGGCCAGCTTGATAAACATTTATCTCTTTGTCATACAAAGCATCACTATTTGGAGTTGGACAGCCCGCTAAAAGCAATGCATCATCCGTATGCGACAAGTTCGGGTTGTACAGCGTTAAATAACTCTTTGGCCGCAGATAATCTCGCAATTTAGCATTACAAACAAAATCAGCTTCCGCTGTTGCGTAACGTAGTTCTAGCGACATCTGCCCTAGATCGAAAAATTCATCACTAGTATTGTAAAGTTCTATCGCCGTATAGCCGTATTTTGGATCAGTTTTAAACGCCGAGACTACAACATCATTTTTTGCTAACAACGGTGACGGCAATGTTGTCGTTTTATCTACAGTTTCGCTGGCATTAGTAGAGTTTGACGGGACCGACGGCGGGATTTCAGCAAGCTTGGCAACGGTTTTGTTTTCAGCAATCTGCTGCGAGAGTGTCTTTCCATCGTTCGCAGCTGGCAGTGAATTAGAGTTTTCTTTATTAATTAGCGGCTCGTTAGACTTACCGAGATTTTCCTCTTGTTTAGCGGTTGGTAAATTATCGCTATTATTTTCGCTTGCAATGCTTAGCGTGTTATCCGGCGAAACAGCCGCCGTCGATACAGCATCTGCCGCTGCCAACCCTGAAAATACTGGCTGAAGAGTTATAGTTGCTATCAAAATGACGAGTTTTAGACATCGCATCAGGCCTCCTAGCAATTATAAATACCATGTATACTTATAATCTACATGAAGGTAAGCTTAAAAGTCAACTAATCGTTAATATCAGCAGTAATATCGGCATTCGTATAAACGTTTACTACATCATCAAGATCGTCAAGCGCGTCAATAATTTTTATTACTTTGCGGGCGGTTTCAGCATCGCTGATAGGCACGTCATTTTTGGCAATGTACTGCAACTCGGCTTCCTTGATGGTCATACCTGCATCGAGCAACGCTTTGCGAACGCTCGCTAAATCTTTCATGCCAGTATAGACAATTAGTTTACCATCAGCCTCAACAGCATCTTCGGCGCCTGCGTCAAGTACTTGCAACAATGCTTCTTCGCCGCTTGCCGCCACCCGAATAACCCCTTTGCGGTCAAATTGAAACATCACACTGCCAGCATCAGCCATTGAACCGCCGTTTTTAGTTAAAGCCAATTTCACCTCTGGCAAAGTTCGATTGCGGTTATCGGTGGCTGTTTCAATGATAATCCCTACGCCGCCAGGGCCATAACCTTCGTAAGTAATTTCTTCTAGCGCCGCTGAATTTTTGTCGGCAACCCGGTCGATCGCCCGCTGAATATTGGCAGCTGGCATATTTACCGCCTTAGCTTTTTCGATAGCCATTGCTAGGCTAGAGTTCATTGTAGGGTCAGTGCCAGCCCGCGCTGCGATAGCGATCTGGTTGCCAATTTTAGTGAAAATCGCACCGCGTTTAGCATCAACAACAGCTTTTTGACGATGTGTTGTCGCCCATTTACTATGTCCTGACATGACTACTCCTCGTTAGTTTATTGATAAATGCTTACTTATATAATAGCAAATGAACCCTGTTATGTCACTATCGAAGCGTCGCGCAGTCGATAGCCGCTACGCCATTTCATGAACCACACTGCCGCAATTATCAAACCGTACCATAGCGCCGCTATCCACCACTGCACTTGCAGTTCAACTGCAGCCCAAGATTGCTCGGCACACCAATTCACTACTGCAATCATCGCATCAAGCATCATCTGCGCTGGCCAGCCAATGACATGCGCTATCGCTGGAATAATTAGCCCGCTAACGCCACCTATCGATGTTAGCAACATCGCCAACGGTATAAACGGACCAACCAAGATATTCGCCAACAGCGAAATTACACTCAACTGCCCAAAGGCTGCCATGATAATCGGCGCAGTTACCAGCTGTGCCGCTAATGTTTCTAGCAGAATTTGAATGATAGCTGGGACTTTATCAGTCGAGAAGAAATAAGCCGTCAACACTGGCGCCACAATAATTACGCCAGCAAACGCCGCAAAACTCAGCATCCAACCCATGTCGCCCCAAGCATAACTCGGATTGCACAATACCGTTATTGCCGATACTAGCCCCAGCAAAACAACTGGATGAAACTTTCGGCCGACATACCATGCTAGCAAGCTTAATCCAGTAACAAGCCCAGCGCGCACCATGCTCGGGCTGGCGCCAGTCATGGTGATAAAACCCAGTACCAAGCTACAGCTAACTAGCGTCGCTAAATATTTTGATATTTTTGCGAATAGCCGGCGTGCCAAACGTACCAGAATCGTTAAATTGTAACCGCTCGCTACAATGATATGGGTCAGACCAGCAATCTTCAAAGCCTCCAGTAGATCATCTGGCAGCATACTTTTCTTACCCAATAAAAAGCCAATGCCTAAACTAGCCGCTGGGTCACCAATCGCTTTATGTACGCCATCAGCAAAAGTATCGCGCAACTCTAGTGCTGGATCGCCGCCAGCTGTTCGCTTGACACTGTCAAGCTTCGCCCTTGCTAATACTGCCGCGAAATTGCCAAAACCCGGCTTCAATACACCGCGCAAAGCAAGTTCATCACCGCGTTTAATTGCTGAATTACCGCGCAGCGACAACCAAATTTGGCCAGGTAAAGACGTCTCGTCCATTTTGATATAAGTTATTTGCAGTCTAGTACTACCAGCTACGTTATCTGCGTCATCCCGCACTATACCAGTTAATCGCACCGACTGGCCATACAACGGTTTATATAACTGTAATTGCACTTGATCGCTAGAGCCGCGAGCCAATCCGATCAACAACCCTGCGCCTAGCGTTAAAATTAACAAAATCCGCCGCCGCTGCCAAAAAGCTAAACTAATCAGCGGAATGGGCGCAATAATTAGCCACCAGCTAGCCCCGCTCCACCATTGTGCCAATACCACGCCGCTAACTATCCCGTAGCATAAAGCGGCAATATGCCACATTGGATGAAGCCGCTCGCCCAACCATCTCATATTTCGATAGTAGCATAGCTTGACACGACTCGCCGCAAACTGTATAGTAAGATTTACTCGGGCCCATAGCTCAGTTGGTTAGAGCACCTGCCTTTTAAGCAGGGTGTCGTGAGTTCAAGCCTCACTGGGCCCTCCATTTCAAAAACAAGAAGACCTCCTCAGTGTGAAGGTCTTTTATTTTTTAACCGTCTTTATTCTTTGCTCTTCTTTTTCGATTCGTTGCGCCGTACATGAGTTTGCAACACATCAATTATCGACAGCACCAGGCACACCGTCACGATAATGGCATAAGACGCATTAATACGGCTGACGATTTGCTTACCAAACTCATCAACCACTAGCGCATTTTCTAGCGGCTCAAACATTAATACCACAGCTAACACTGCAAATATCACTGACCCGCCTATTCGCTGAAATTTATTACTAGCCGCCGGCCCGCTGAATAGTAATATCAGTGAAGGCGCTAGAGTTAATATCACCGCCACCACATCTACTAACGGCGGACGGATAATGACAATACCAAGGTTTGCGACATACGGGGTTGCTTGACTACTCCATAAATCAGCCAAGATTGAGCCAGCTGCTAGCGCTAGCGTCAATACGCCGAATCGCCGGCGCGTCATATATACCAACAAAAACAACACACCAAAGACTATTGCTAGAACGATAGTAAAAGTCATGCTTTTATTTTATCATGTCGTCTATGTACTATGACAAGTTAAAAGCCCGTGCCTCACGAGAAAATACCGCGTTTTTTAGAGGCTTCGAATTGCTCTAACAGTTCACGCTGCTTTTTGGATAGTTTAGTTGGTGTATCAACAATAATGCTAACGATATGGGCGCCGCGCCGTTCGCTGCGCGGGTACGGCACGCCATGGCCAGACAATTTAAAATCAGTACCCGACTGCGTACCGGCCGGTACCTTCATGGTAATTATGCCGTCAACTGTCTCAACGTCAATTTCAGTACCAAGTGCCGCATCAACCATACCGATATGTTCTTGGCTAAGAATCAAATCGCCCTCGCGGGTAAATTTCTTATGCGCTTTAACGCGAATATTGATGTATAAA
Source organism: uncultured Candidatus Saccharibacteria bacterium (assembly GCA_963519435.1). Lineage (GTDB taxonomy): Bacteria > Patescibacteriota > Saccharimonadia > Saccharimonadales > Saccharimonadaceae > Saccharimonas. The sequence goes on from CAUQMT010000004.1 coordinate 58,770, forward strand.
TCACCACGTTCGCCGTCGGCAATCGCTTCACCGCGCTCGCGCAGACGAATCGTCGAACCGTCATCAATACCTGCTGGAATTTTGACAGTAATTTTCTGCTCGCGGCGCTGCACACCAGAGCCATGGCAAACTGTGCATTCTTTCTCGGGTATTTTACCGCGGCCTTTACAGGTTTCGCAGACTACCGCTTGTTGGATCGGGCCAAACATCGTGTTCATTGTGCGGACACGCTGGCCAGCGCCTTGGCAATCTGGACAAGTTTTCATCTCGAAACCCGGCTCGACGGTCGTACCGTGGCAATGCTCGCATTCATCGTTAATCATTAACGCAATCTCGACATCTTTACCAAACACTGCTTCTTCGAAAGTCAAAGTAACACGCGTTTCAACGTCGCGCCCACGCGGCCGGCTATTGCGGCGCGATTGCCCGGACGGCCCGCCAAAAAACTGACTGAAGATATCGCCCAAGCCTTCGCCAAAATCGAAATTAATATTTTGACCCTGGCCGAAACCGCCAAAACCTTCAAAAGGATTACCGCTGTAACCAGCACCGCCGCCAGAACCGCCTACGCCAGCATGGCCGAACTGGTCGTAACGTTGGCGTTTTTGCTTATCTTTGAGAACTTCGTAAGCTTCGTTAATCTCTTTGAATTTCTCTTCACTGCCACCTTCTTTGTCGGGGTGATATTTAACAGCCAGCTTACGAAAAGCTTTCTTGACTTCGTCTTCAGAGGCATTTTTGCTGATACCTAGTACTTCATAATAGTCGCGCTTTGCCATATTGCTATAGTATAGCGCGTTAGCACTCGAAGTGCAAGAGTGCTAAAATTACTAGCTTATTTGACGTCAGTAGCCGATGGACTCTTATTGTTTTTGTTCGGATTACGCGCCGCCAATACGCGCAAATCGTCAACTACATCAAATTCATCGAGGATTTTACGGCCGAGCAACGCCTCTAGTGCATCCTCGAGCGTTAGAATACCCGCTGTCTCGCGATAGTCATTAACAACAATAAACATATGATGCCGCGTTTTGATAAAGGCCGACAGAGCACGTTCTAGCTTCTGGCTTTGATTAATAAAGTAGACCTTCTTGTCCATCGCCGTTTCAACACGGCTAGTTTTCTTACCGTTATCAAGCGTCAGTAAGCTACGAATATGCAGAATACCAACAATATGGTCAATATCACCGTCAGTCACCGGGAAGCGGCTATGGCCAGTCTTATGCAGTTCATCAAGCAGCAACGGCCCAATCACATCTTCCTTAGCTACTGTATTCATTACGCCGCGCGGCGTCATTACCTCTTCGACGGTTTTTTCATGAAAATGCAGGGCATTATTGATTAATTTTTTCTCTTCAAGCGACAATATTCCCGATGATTCGCGTATCAAATGCTCAAGTTCTTCTCGCGAGCTAAGAATATTCGGCTCATTCTGCACATTAACACTGCGCAAAACTTGCCCCAAGCGCGGATGCCGCTCGACGAAAGTCAGCAATCTTGGCTCTATCCGCCGATAATATCCATCAACCATCTGCACCAACCAGTCAAAATGAGCAATTCTACTATATGCTAAAGACGTCATCACGCTAATAGCTACGCCGATAAAAAAACCAAACACCGATACTGCCGATAATACCGCCAGAACCAGTAGTAGAGCTTCGGTTGCTTTACGCAGCGATACAATATCATCAAGCAGTAGTATTCGCCGTAATTCGTCAGCCGCTGCGGTGTCGCCCTTACGACGGCGGCGTTCTAACTCGTACATTGATAGCTTTGTTCGGCGCGGCGAAATTGACGTCACCGCTATCAACGCTAAGGTAATCATCACAAACAAAATCGCTAAGAATAACCGCATACATATATTGTACCGCAAGCCCGCTTGATTGGCGAGCTCATAAGCAGTATAATAGCCTCTAGTAATAAGCGGAGGAAATATGACCAAAAAGGCATGGATTATTTTTGCGGCGATGTGCGTAGGATTGATTGGCGGCTTGATTTTTTTACAGCAGCGCAATCAAATTGATGTTTCAAGCGTCGATACTACGAAGGCGCAGCCAGCATCAAGCGAAAGCGGCAATATTAGCGAGCATGTTTATGGCAATGCCAACAGCAAAGTGCTATTAGTTGAATATGCCGATTTTCAATGTCCAGGCTGCAATTCATCTTACCCAGTCACCAAAAAAGTCATTGAAAAGTACAAAGACAAGATCGGGTTTATCTTCCGCAACTATCCGCTAACTAGCGCGCACCCGAACGCGCTGGCCGCGGCGGCTGCTGCCGAATCAGCTGGACTGCAAGGTAAGTACTGGGAAATGCACAACTCGCTTTTCGAAAATCGAGCTAGCTGGGTGGAATTATCTGGGTCAACTCGTACCGAAAACTTTGTGAAGTTAGCCTCCGACATCAAGGGCTTGAATGTAGAAAAATTCAAGGCTGATCTCGAAAATCCAAATATCCGTAAAAAAATTGATTACGACATGGCGCTTGGCAAAAAGGACAATGTTGGCGGCACGCCGGCTATGTACATTAACGGCAAAGATATCGGCAGCCAAAAAGTCCTTAACGGTAAGCTAGTTAGCGGCACGAACACCGATACTAATGCTAGTTATGTCTGGGCTAATGCTGATAATTTTGAAAAATTCGTTATCCAGCCAGCAATGAAATCTGCTGGAATCAGCTACTAGCTGTTATTCATATTGGTATTTGGTGTACCTGCGTTAGTTTGTGGACCTGCTTGTTGATTATTGTTTGATGAACTAGGCATTCCTTGCGGCGTGGCGGTATTATTTGTACTAGGATTAGTTTGTTGTTGTACTGGCCCGCTAGGCACACCGCTCACTGCATTACTCTGCGGCGATTTATTGATCTGCATGCCGCCGACAAAACCTAACCCGCCAGCGAACAACACAATTGCTATGACGGCCAAAATCATAGTTGGCGTCATAGACGAGCATTGCGCTACTGGCCGTATTGACGGCGTACCGCCAGAAGGCATTTCAAAACCATCTTCAATTTTAGTTGACATTTATTCATCTCCTTTTGTTAATTAATATTGATTAAAATATAACTAGGAGCTATTAAAGACGCCTTAAAAACTATTTTTTCTTGTTGTATGCAGGAAGAATGACTGTAAAAGTCGAACCAACATTCTGTTCGCTATCGACGTTAATTCGTCCGCCATGCGCCTTAATAATCCGCTCGGCAATTGACAAGCCTAAGCCGTATCCAGCAGTAGTACGCGACTCTTCGGCTCTATAAAATCGCGTAAAAATCTGCGACTTTACTTCGTCGCTCATGCCAATACCAGCGTCCGCTATAGCAACGCTGACGTGCTTACCCTTTTTGCTGCTAGAAATAGTAATGGTACCGCCTTTGTTGCTATATTTAATAGCATTGTCTAGCAAAATCGTGAAAAGCTGTTCTAAACTTTGTCGATCGCCAAGCAGCAAAAGATTTTTAGTTTTATCATCGATAGCGATATCTTTTGCCAGCGCCTGATTTACTACTAGATTCATCGCCCGAGCAATCACCGATTGCAAACCGACCTTGCATTTCTGAATTTCTAGCTTGTCTTCTTTGAGCAACCCTAACATTGAGTTGGTTAATTTTTGTAAACGTTTAACATCATCAACATTGTCGGCGATAACTTGCTTAGCCTGTTTGAGAGTCAATTTCGGATTCATTGATGCCACCTCATTAGCTGCCAGTAGTGCGGTCAACGGCGTGCGTAGTTCGTGGCTAGCATCGCTGACAAAACGCGATTGCGCCGCCATGTTATCCTCGATTGGCTGCAGCGTATGCTGAGCTAGCAGATAGCTGATTAGTCCACCTATCAAAAACACCGTCAAATTTGCCAGCAGCAAGTTTAGGCGAATCGCCGCCATCGCTTCATCTTCACGCGTATCAAGATAGCTGTGAATTGAAATAACCGTACCCGGCTCGGCGGAACGAATCGTAGAAGTTGCCTGCTGATCATTCGGCGGCCGGCGATGAAATTCTTGGCTTGATAGTCCATAAATTATCAAACTAAAGGCGACCGACATAGACATGATGATCGCCAAATAGGTCCCCGCTAAGCGAACAACGGCACGTTGACCAACATTTTTCATGCTTTTCTAATCTCGTCCTTAACGATATATCCAAACCCTCGTACCGTTTGGATAATCGGATCGGCACCTGGAAAAGGCTTATCAATTTTGTTGCGTAAATAGTTAATAAAAACTTCAACGTTATTCGGCAAAATATCGGCATCAAAGTCCCAAACGTGCGTCATGATGTTTTGCTTGCTGAGAATTTGATTCTTGTTGCGCAGCAAATATTCAAGAATGGCAAATTCTTTGTTAGATAGCTTGATATCTTTACCAGCCCGTTCAGCAGTGTGATTAGCGACATCAAGTTCAAGATCACGCACTGTCAAAATGTTATCAAGTACATCCTGCGGCCGCCTCAGCAATGCCCGAACGCGAGCGCCGAGAACCTCGAAGCTAAACGGCTTCGGCAAATAGTCGTCGGCGCCGCTATCCAGGCCTTCCACAATATCTTTATTCTGATCTTTGGCCGTCAGCATCAAGATTGGCGTTTTATTACCGTCAGCACGCAGCTTTTTGGCGACTTCAAAACCATTCATAATCGGCATCATCACGTCGAGAATGATGAGATCGTAATCATCAGCCCGCGCTGCATTGTAGCCATCCTCGCCGTCATGCTCGATATCAACCGCGTAGCCGTCCATTTCGAGTCCTTGCTTGATCGACTTGGCAATTCGTTTCTCGTCGTCAACAACCAAAATCTTCATAATTTTATTATAACCTTTCTTTTGTTTAATGGTTTAGTAATTTAAGGACATTTCTGGCCACAAGTAGTGAGTCGTCTGCTTGCCGCGGCGGCTCATCGAAATCCACCAATCGCCAGCGGTCGTTTTAATTTTGATTAAACCTTTGTTTTTGAGGCGACTCAGCTGTGTCATCAATTTCGGACGGCTCATCTGCAAGCTTTCGGTTAGTCCCGTCAGGTCTTCCTCGCCACTCTCGCTAATCTGCTGCAAAACAAGCGCTTCATCAGTTGTCAAATTCAAATTCTTGGTCATATTCACTCCTTTATTTAGGTTTGTAATGACAGTATGCGCGGTTGAGCTTAAAGTATTCTTAAGCAGCCACCGCAAGATCATAAACTGTATATTGCGTACCGCCGTAATCGACTTTACTACCAGTACTTTTCATCCATGCTAGAATCTCGGAATTGCTACCTGATCCACCCATACCGCTGGGGCCGCCAGATTTCCCTTGTCTGCTGTTTACTACGTAATAGCGAACTTTACCTTGTTTAACAAGCTGTTTGAGTTGCGATAGCGTCAACGTCGAGTCACTACCATTGAAGCCGCCGATGGCCATGACTGGCTGTCCGCTTGATAATTGAATCGGCGCCGATTCGTTAGCGCTATTAACTGTCGCCAACCACGTCGTGCCATGACGGTTTTCTAGCAAAAACGAGACGAGCGTCGATTCAGCTCGCGCCGACTCATTATTTGTATTGCTCATCGCTGAAGCGCCTGGACCAGCCGTTGGAATACTGCCGCTATGCGCTGTAGCTACCGTGCTAACACTAAAGACAATCGGTGCCGCCATACCAGCAGCAATTGCTAAGACAAGAATAATCTGTTTAAGCCGTTTCGTCTGCGATAACGGCAGCAGCGTCAAAATAGTTGCTACACCACCAGCAATCATCACTAGCCACATCAGCCAAGGCCAATAGTTGCTATAGGCGAGCATAATAATGCTAAGAATTGTCGTTAGCGCGATACTCAGCGGCAGTATCCAGGCTACTTTGGTGCGGCGCGTGTAAGCTTGCCATATGTATGGCGCCCCGATACCGACCAGCGCTGCTACCGCCGGCGCCATAGCTACAACGTAATACGGATGAATAGTGCCGCTGGTCATGCTGAAAATTACTATATGCATCAGCAGCCAACCCAGCCACAATAATACACCGATGCGCTCCTTATTATGTCGCGGTGCTCGGCGCAACAACCAGATTACTAACCCAGCGCTAATCAAGGCTACCGGAATTAGCCAAGCAATGTTCGGCCCAAAGCTCTCATTAAATATACGCAGCACGCCAGTCTCGCCGCCAAAGCCAACACCGCCAGGACCGCCGCCACGACCGCCCGTACCAAAACTGCCGTCCATCACACCAATCGGCGGCGTCATTGCTTGCGCTGCTGGCGAAGCGGTTTGACTAGCAGCCTGCGCACCCATTTGCATCATACCGCCTGTCCGGCCTCCAGGACCACCACCATTACCCAACAGTCTCCCAAAACCGTTATAACCGAATATCAAACTCCATATGCTATTGTCGCTCGTGCTGCCAACCCAAGGTCTGCTTGCTGCTGGCGTCAGCCACACCAAAATACTCCACCAAAACGTCGATACGATTGTCACTATGCCAGCTACGCTGAGATGCCACATTATGGTAGTGAATTTTGGGCGTGCAAAGCTAATGTAAATGATTGTCATTATCGGCAACACCAGCAAGCCTTGTAACATTTTAGTATTAAAAGCAAGCCCGGTAAATAGTCCGGCTATACTCAACCATAGCACTGGCCGTTTGTCTTCAAATGATCGCAAAAATGCGTAAGCGCTAGCTGTCAAAAAGAGCGTCAAAAAGCTATCCGGATTATTGAAACGAAACATCAGTGCTGCCGCCGGCGTCATCGCCATTACGATTCCGGCAATCAAACCAGCGCGCGCACCGTACCATCGTTTAACCGTTAGATAAACCAGCGCCACCGTAGCGATACCTGCCAGCGCATGCGGCAACAGCATGCTCCACGACGAAAAACCAAATATCCGGCCGAACAATCCCATAATCATCATGCTAATTGGCGGCTTATCGACGCTAACAAAATTCGCTGCGTCTAAGCTGCCGAATAGCCATGCTGTCCAGTTAGTACTTGCCGCTTGCGCAGCTGCCGCATAATAACTATTAGCCATGCCATTAATGGTCAAATTCCACAGATAAAATATCGCCGTGAAAAGCAGTAAACCGCCAAATGCTGCCATCTCGCCGAAACTCAACTGACCATATTCTTGGCGTACTCGCGACAAACCCTTAATATCATCTGTTGCCGTTTTAACAACATTAACCCGAGAATCAGTATCTTCAATCCACTCCACCGGTTCCTCGTGGATTTTATAGCCGTTATATTCAGCTTTGACTAGCAACTCAGTATCGAAAAACCAAGCCGTGTCCTTAATGTGCGGCAACAACTTTTGTGCTACATCGCGGCGTATCGCTTTGAAACCGCACTGCGCATCAACAAATTTAGTCTTCATAGTAGTGCGAATAATTCGATTGTAGCAGCGCGAAATAAACTCGCGTTTGAAGCCACGCGTCGTTCGCGATTGTTTCATTAGCCGCGAACCGGTCGCTAATCCGGCATCGCCGGTAATCAGCGGCGCAATCATCGGCTTGAAGCCGTCAAGATTTGTCGACAAATCAATATCCATATAGGCTAGAATGTCCGCCTTGCTACTCATCCAAGCCTGCTTAAGAGCGCGGCCGCGGCCTTTTTCTGGCAATTGTAGCAAGCGGATCTCTGGATGTCTCTCAGCTAGCCGGCGAGCAATTGCCGCTGTGTCGTCGGTGCTGCCATTATCAGCAGTAACGATACGCCATTTATACGGCAGATTGCTGGCAAGATATCCATGCAGTTTGGTAACCGACCGCTCAAGCACATGAGCTTCGTTAAGAACTGGCAATACGATATCGACCGTCAATGTCTGCGGATTGAGCGGTCGCAAAATTTGGTCGTCGACTGCCGGAGCCGCCGACGCCAAGGGTTGAGTGATTGTAGCTGCTTTCATGAACGCCACTGTATAGGCACGTCATGAAAAGTTGCTTAAAGTTTTAATCGTTATAATCAAACGTATTATCGCGGCCGCGACCGGGCGCCAGCAAATCCACCGGGCCATAAACCCTGACAGAAACCGGGCCATACATGTAGCGGCAGCGCATAGACTCCGTGAAACCGCGATGGCTGCACGTCTCGTCTATCTGGCTTTTTACATTAACTACGAGTTTGTCGCCGTCGCGGCGCAATTTTACTTCCGGTGTTTTAGAATATTGCGTGTCGTGATATTTTACTTCCAATCGAGTCTTTTCGGCATAGCCGCCGTATTCCATCGCAACATATTCACCGTTGCCATCAACTACTATACTTTTAGCGCCAGCAGCAGCTTCTGAGGCATCAATAGTTTTAACTTTTAAAGTTTTCTCGTAATCGTAAGTTAGATTCGAATAAGTATTAGCGCTGAAAATTGCCACACCCGACAAACAAACCGCGCCAGCCATCAATAGACCCAGCATTGCCATAATCGCCGGACGTTTCAGCTTCCAAGTGAAGACGCTCCAGGTAGCCAGCAACGTCAAGGTGAACAAAACTGCGCCGCCCAAAACCAAGCAGCATAGCAATCCCCACGCCCAGCTTTGCGCGGTAAATCCGTTCAACGCTGCCACTGCGCCAAAGCCAAACACGCCGCCGACCAGCAGCGCCACCAGCAGTCCAAACGCTATCAGCGCCAGTATAATTCCCAGCAAAAAGCGGAAAATCTTGGCAGCGGTGCTTGCTGTCTGCTTTTCAGTGCTATCATCAACTGACAAGCGTTTGAGCGCGTCCAGTGTTACCGGCTCGCCGCGCATCCGCAGCTTGTCCGAAGCCGTCCGCGCTTCAGGAATCGACAACCACATCACGATGTAAATCAGTACCGCCGTGCCAAACGTTATAAACGGCGAAAAGATAGCGATCAAGCGTATCCACAACGGATTAACGCCAAAATAAGCTGCTACGCCAGCACACACGCCGCCGATCAAACCATGTTCAGTATCGCGCATTAGCTGCTTAGACGAATTGCCCAATACCTCGTCATCTACGTCAACATCTGTCTCCGCATTGTCGCTACCGTCTGAAAAATCGCGCGGCTCGCCCATCTGTTTCTGAATTGCCAGGACATCATCGTTGCCAATCACGCCGTCCTTTGCCACGCCGCGCTCCGCCAAAAGCTCCACCATTCGCGCTTCAATTTCTTGCATGGCTTCCGGCTCGGCATGCATGTTTTTCTGAATTAAATTAAGATATTTCTCCAATGATTTTTTGGCGTCAATCTCCGCGCTAAACGGCGTTTTCGCCAAATGGATTCTGGTTATTTCTTTCATCGCTTTGCTCCTTTCTCGAGATTTTTCAGCGAATTATTTAACAGTTTTATCCGATCTTTCAATTCATCCACCAATTGCTTGCCATTGTCAGTTAGCGAATAATATTTGCGCGGCGGACCTTGCTCGCTTTCCTGCCATTCGTGCTGCAAATAGCCGTATTTTTGTAAGCGGCTGAGTAGCGGGTAAATCGTACCCTCCACTACCATCAGGTCTGACTCGCTCATTTGCTTGACAATATCGCCAGTATATTGCGGCTGCTTAGCGCACACCAGCAGCACACAATACACCAGAAAGCCTTTGCGCAGCTGAATCGCTAAGCTTTCCGCGTAAGCACTAGCGTCCATGTTTTATCCCTCCTGGTACAGTTGATTTCTCGACGCGACCGTCTTTGATGATAATTTGATGATCGCATTTTTTCGCCAAATCAGCGTCATGTGTCACCACGATCAACGTCACGCCCTTTTGCTTATTATAATCAAACAACAATTCTTCTACTTTGGCGCCCGTTTCACTGTCCAAGTTACCAGTCGGCTCGTCAGCAAAGATGATTTGCGGATCACCGACAATTGCCCGGGCAATCGCCAAGCGCTGCTTCTGCCCGCCCGATAGGTCCTTAGCGCGGTTTTTGCGCTTGTCGTACAAATCCACTGCTTTAAGCGCTGCATTAATTTTATGTGCTCGTTTTTTCCGCGGCACCCGCGCAATTTCCAGCGGCAAACTGACATTATCAACCACACTTTCATTGCCTTGGACAAAAAAGCTCTGGAAGATAAAGCCGATTTTTTTAGCACGGAATTCATCGACACGCTTCGGCTTTAGCTGCAAGATGTCTTGCCCGTCGATGATCACCTGACCATGCTGTGGCCTGTCCAGCCCAGAGATCGCGTGCATCAGCGTCGATTTTCCAGAACCAGATTTGCCGAGGATCGCCACGCTCGCGCCCGTCGGAATGTTCAAGATGACATTTTTCAGCGCCATAAATTGGTTTTTCTTTTTGCCATAAATTTTCGTCACATTCTTTAGTTCGATCATGATATTTCTCCTATTCCGTCCTTAACGCCTCAATTGGGTCCAATTTTGTTGCCTTGCGGCTTGGTAACCAGCCAGAAATTATTGCCATCACCACCAGTCCGATTACCAACAGTCCGATTTGCAGCGGATTAATTACTAGAAGATTCGTGCCAACGCCTAATTTTAAGGCACTGGTAATTACTGGATTCAGCAGCGTCACCAAACTTGCCAGCCCAACGCCAATCAAGCCGCCTAACAAGCCAACCCACGCCGCTTCGTAGCGGAATAATTTACCAATATCGCGGCCGCTCATTCCCAACGCCTTCATCAACCCAATTTGGCTGGTTCGCTCCAATACTGAAATATACATGGTGTTGATAATCCCGAACACGCTCGCCAGCAGCGCCAAGCCGCCGAATCCCGCCAGCGCCGCTTGCGCCGCGTTGACCATAGTAAGCAGCGTCTTGCGCACATCCTGAATCGAATAGGCGCTGTAGTCTTTGCTAATTTCGTCCTTCACCGCATCGATATTTTTCTCATCATCAACCGACACCAGAGCCGTCAAATACTCGTTCGGCTGGCTTTTGTCGTGGCTAAATTCGTAGATTTCCTTAGCGTCAGCGGTCGAGATTCGCAGCGTCGGCTGATAGTACAAAATCGTATCCGATTCTTTATCGACCGCCGTGATTTTTAACGCCATCTCTTTGGCAATCTCGCCGCCTTGCTCCGCACTGCGCAAACCTAGCGTAATCGTCTGACCAATTGCCGACTGCGCGTCTTTAAAGCCTAACTGCTGTACATAAGCATTCGGAATAATAATCTCGCCAGGCTTTGGCATAAAATTATCCAGCCTACCCGCCGCCAATTCTGCCCGCGTTTTATCGGCCTTTACTGCTACTTCCAAGGCGAATTTCTTATCATTACCCGAGCTTTTAGCATACGCCACGCCGGCAGTTGAATACGCCGGAGTAACCGTTTGTACATGCGAAATTTTTCGAAGTTTAGTAATATCAGCATCGCTCATTGAATACTTGCTACGACGCGCTACATTTTGTTTATCCAGCTGTTCTTCGCCAGTCTCTTCCGACGTATTGTACTCTGGCAGTTCTTCTTTCTTCTCTGACTCGATTTTTTTATTGACCATAATCACTTTTTTATCGCCAGCCGCATCAACCATACTATTGGTATATAACCGACCGCCCTCGCCAGCCATCAGCGCCAAGCCAATCGTAAACGCCCCGACGGAAATCGCCAATGCCGTCAAAATTGTCCGGCCTTTCGACTGGCGAAGATTCCGCCCCGCCCGCTTGATGATATCAATTCTTCTCATGCTATGCTCCTTGTATTTTCATTATACATAGTACTATGTTATACAAGGTACTATAAAAAGTCAAGCTACTTTAAGAAAAACAGTACTAAAGGATGTGAATAATTGCCAGACTAGACTCCGTTCTCGACGTATATTGACGATTGTTCGCCAGCCACTTATCAACCGCCCGCGCTGCGCCTGGCAAGGCTTCATTGGCATAGTCATCAACGATGATAGTCGCCTTTTTCTGAAATTTGCCGTCGCACAGGCGGAATGAATCGACAATTGACTCATAAAAATCGCCGTCAAAAAACGCAAATATAATATCTTCTGGCACGTCGTCAGGAGAAAAATCAGCAAACCAGCCCTTGTGAATAGTTGGTATTTTCAAGCCAGCCTTTTTAAAATTCTGGACGAAGATCTTGCGTGGCGCGAGCAGCTCGCCGGCTTTGAACTGCTCGCCCGCAGCGCTAGCGTCTGCTTGGGTTTTTTCTGGCAAGCCCATAAACGAATCGTAAACATGAAACTCGCCGGTAAAATCATAAGCGTCCAGCAGCCGCCGGATGAACAAACTCGTCGTGCCAACATAACAGCCAAATTCCACAATGTTGCCAGTCACGCCGCTTCGCAGCACCGTTTCCAGCTCCCGCAGCAGGACGCCGAGTTCTTTGGCGTCAACTTGGTCGGAAATGATGGGATGTTTGGCGAGGAGTTGGTCGGTGACCATTATGAACTTTAACGAGCCTCCGACAGCCCGGTAATAGCAATGATAATGGTACTAATGGCAAGGCTTCCGACCAAAAATTCAAGCGGGACGTCGGGTTTCAGGTAAGCGAAAAACGCCGTGCCAATCCACATCACGGCGATGATTCCCGCGGCATACGGATAGCGAACTTGCATCACCCATTGTTGTAATTGCTTCATGATAATTCTCCTTTTTGTAACAACATGGCGTAGGCGGCTCTGTCACGCTCCGCAACCTTGCTCATCCAGTCCATTACAATTTCTTGCGCCGACTCAATACTCATCGGCGACGAGCGCACCGCCTCGCTGACGCCATGACTATTGGCATGAACCTCAGCCAATTCCAAGGCATCATGAACGATCCGCCAATAACGCGTCCTTCGATATTCATCACCGCAGGCCAGCCGCGCCGACGCCAAATAGTGGTACAAACCGCGCTGCAGCATAATATTAACACTGTCTAATCTGACAGCAAAACGATTGCCGGCGTTAATCTCATTGAGAAACAATTGGGTTATTTGCCGATTAGCAGCGAACGTGCTGGTTGTCGATTGAAGCAGTGTATTTGCGTATTCATAAATAGTGCGCGTCAAGCTGCGATCTTTGGCGATCACATCCAGCGCTTGATACAGCGTATGATCATAAAACGCCAACATCGCCAGTGCCAATAAACCCATGTCAGCTCGATCTTCATACAGCGCACGATACTGCACAATCATGTGATAAAACGAGGCGCGATGCCGCGGTGCTGCCACCGCCAAACCAAAGTCGATGAGAGCGACTTTATTGTCTCTCAGCAAATAAATATTGCCTGGATGCGGATCGGCCATAATGATATCTGCTTGTAAAATTGCGATTAAAAACTCACTGCCGACCGTCACCAATTGCTGCTGCATGTCAGAGCCAAGTTGGTCTTTGACAAACTGGTAGGTATCCCTCCCCGCTTGCGCCCGTTCAACCACCTCGGTTAGCGGCAACCCGTCTATATAGTCCTGAACCAATATCCGCCGCGTTGAATAATCAGCCAGCGTCTCTGGCACAACAACTTTGTCAGTGCGTTTAGCAAAGTATTCACGAATTGCCTGAGCTGTAATTAGCTCGCGCTGATAATCGGTTTCACGCTTGGTGGTTTTGATAAACTCATCAGCAATCTCAACCAACGGAAAAATATCATTTTTTAGCATAAACTGCCCCGCCCAACAGCAAAAACGCAGCGCCACAAAGTCAAAATTCAGATAGCGCACCACGCTGGGGCGAAGGATCTTGATAACATACCGGTTACCTGGACGATCAGCTACGCGGCAGCGATAAACCTGAGCGAATGAACCCGTAGCGAACGGCTGATCTTCCTCGACAACTATTTGACTCGCTTTGTTGCCGAGCTCTTGCCGCAAAACCTCGGCAACATCAATTGGCTCAACCGCCACATCATCAAAAGCATCCAGCCGATATCCAGACGCGGCATACACCTGAGCCATCAGTTCAGTCGACGCCAAATGCTGTAAAAACTTGACATACACGCCGCCTAAATTTTGACACTCGTCTGATAAAACTTTGAGCCATATTTGATCGCTGCGCCAAGCTCGCCACACCCGAAACAATGCCCGAACCACAAATAATAAGCGCACTTACCTAGCCCTCCGAAACCCAATGAAATACAACACCAGCGTCAAAACTAACACGCAAATATACAAAAATAATGGATCAATGCTCGTATTTACCAACAGCAGCATAGCCAGCCAAATCGCCACTATACTCACGAAAACAAAAGCATATCTCACATGTTTATTTTAGCATACAGCCCGGTGGCTCTCCAGAGGCTGTTCGGTGAACCAGCTATTGATAAAATCCGATCGAAAACTGTTTTGCTTCAGCAAGCTACTGTGTTTAAGGTTTCGTATTTTACCGCGTCTCACACCTGACGATACTGGCATGGTAAAATTAAATTATGAAGATATCTAGCCCTGCGTTCGCCGAAAACGCTAAAATACCAAAAGTTTACTCCAAGCTCGGCGGTAACCAACGCCCGCCGCTCGAGATTGACGATGTGCCAGCAGACGCCAAAAGCCTGGCAATCGTCTGCCACGACCCTGACGCGCCTGGGCGCGATGGATTTTACCATTGGACGGCTTGGAATTTACCGGCCGAAACTACTGAAATAACTGGCGAGTCACTACCCGTGGATACCGTCGAAGGTGCTACCAGTTGGGGTCGCCTAGGCTGGGGCGGGCCGCAACCGCCATTTGGCACGCACCGTTATCAATTTTATGTGTACGCGCTGGACACGACACTGGACTTACCAGACAGCACCAAGCCTAAAGAACTCATCGCCGCTCTCACGCCGCACATTATCGACCAGGCTGTGCTGACTGGAAAGTTTGGCGTGCTGGATATTTTGCGACGAGGCTAAAGACAACTCTCTCACTTACATCCGTGAAATATCAGCGCGAAGCTGGTTAACTACTTCGGCACGTTCAGCGATATTGCGGTTGTAAGTGTAGACTATACAACCTTCCTTATTGCTGCTGATTTTTGCAACCGTGCCATAAAACGGCGCGCAAATCTGCGAATGTCCGACTTGGTTCTCTGAATATATCTCGCCATCCACGTAATACTTAGCTTTTCCGGCGCCATTGGCATAGATTATCAAACATTCATTTTCCAACGCTCGCGCCAGACAAAGCGTGTCAATCATCATTTTTGAAGCCTTGATTTCAGCGCGCACTGGCTTATTACCCCCAGTTGACCAATACGATGGAATGCAAATAACTTCCGCGCCCTGCTTAATCATTGAACGAAATAACTCTGGAAAAGCTAAATCCCAACAGATTGCCAGACCAATTTTACCAATCGGCATATCAACAACCATGGCTTCATTCCCTGGCACCAAATATCGACGTTCAGGAATCCATAAATGATTTTTCCGGTACCGAAGTTGTATCTCTCCAGACGGATCAATCAATAGCGCTGTATTGTAGTAATTGTTACCATCTTTACAGATGAACGAACCAGCAGCCAGATAAAGTTGCTTTTCACGCGCTATCTGGCATAGACGCGTAACTTCGCTAGACGATTCGCTCAAGGCGTATTCTAAATTATACGGAATCGGACCAGTAATTACATCTTCTGGTAAAACTACTAAATCGACCGATTGTTGATTGCATAACTCGCCAACAAGCTTTTCTATTTTTGCCAAATTGCGTCCAGTATCTAGCGGCACAATTTCCATTTGCACCGCAGCAACAGTGATCATTCTTTTCATGATTAAAGTATAGAATTTATATTTTTATAATCAACACTCGCCCAATCGCTCAGCAAACTGGCTATTATACAGCTCAGCGTAAAAGCCGTTTTTCTTCAGCAGCTCGTCATGCTTGCCTTGCTCGATGATGTTGCCGTCGCGGACGACTAAGATCAAATCAGCGTCGCGAATAGTACTCAGCCGATGAGCGATGACAAAGCTGGTTTTGCCCTGCATCAACTTGTCCATGGCTTTTTGGATGAGCACTTCGGTGCGGGTGTCAACCGAGCTAGTGGCTTCGTCCAAAATCAGCATCGGCGTTCGCGCCAGCATCGCCCGGGCGATCGTCAGCAGCTGCTTTTCGCCCTGTGAAATGTTCGTTGCTTCCTCACCCAGCACCATGTTGTAGCCGCCCGGCAGCGACCGCACAAAGTGATCGACATGCGCCTCTTTGGCGGTAGCGACCATCTCTTCTTCGCTGGCTGTTGGATTGCCATAGAGCAAATTTTGGCGAATCGTGCCGTTAAACAGCCAGGTGTCCTGCAACACCATGCCAAACATTTGCCGCACGTCGCTGCGCTTCATGTCAGCGATATCCACGCCGTCAATTTTGATCGCGCCGCTGTTAATTTCATAAAATCGCATCAACAAATTGACCAAGGTCGTTTTGCCCGCGCCCGTCGGGCCGACGATCGCCACGCGCTGACCTGGCTTGATGTGCGCCGACAAACCTTTGATGATGGTTTGATCAGGCTTGTAGCCAAAGACCACGTTGTCAAATTCAACTTCGCCCTTAACGTGCGCCAATTTCACCAAATTTTTACCCTCCGTCTTTTCTTCTGGCTCATCCAAAAATTCAAACACGCGCTCGGCGGCAGCGGCGGTCGATTGCAACACATTGGCGATGTTAGCAACTTGCACCAGCGGCTGGTTGAACTGGTCGATGTACTGGATGAAAGCTTGAATGTCGCCAATTTTCAGCCGGCCTTCAATCGCCAGCCAACCGCCCAAAATCGCCATGATAACGTAACCGATATTGCCGATGAAATTCATGATTGGATAAATCAGCCCCGACAAAAAATGGGCCTTCCAAGCGCTTTCCTGCAGCTGGTTGTTAATCCGCGAAAACTTAGCCAGCGACTTTTTCTGGCCGTTGAACACGCGCATCACTTGATGACCGCCGTACATTTCTTCTATGTGGCCGTTCAATTCACCCAGCTGCGTTTGCTGGCGGAGGAACTGCTTTTGCGAGCCTTTAGCAATCAGCGTCACCACGCCGCCAGCTAGCGGCAACACCAAGAGCGCCACCAGCGACATTTGCCAGCTGATGGAAAACATCATCGCCAAAATCCCCAGCACCATCACCGTCGAGGAGACGATTTGCGACAGGCTTTGATTGAGCGTTTGACTGATGGTATCGACATCGTTGGTAACGCGGCTGAGCACTTCGCCGTAGGTTTGCTTGTCAAAATAACTCAGCGGCAGGCGGTTGATTTTCTCGGACAATTGCCGGCGCATTCTGAAAGTAACTGTTTGCGTCACTTGGGTCATCAACCAGGTTTGAATATAGCGGAAAATGGCACTGAGCACATACAAACCAATTAGCAAACTAACGACTCGCCAAATTGCCTCAAAGTGAAATTCTGGGCGCCGGCTAAGGTCCAGCTTTTTGATGGTATCAAGTTGATTGGACGGAATTTGGCTTTCAATTTCTGACTTATTCGGTAGCCGCCTCAGGACATCAGCCCCGGTTGTGCCAGCTGGCAGCGAAGCACCATCTGGCAGCTTGCTAGTGATGGTTTCGTACGCTTTCATGCTGACATAATCTTCGACGATTTGGTTGGTGGCGCCGCCCAAAATCTTCGGACTGACAATCGCAAACGCTGTACTACCGACCGCGAAAATCGCCACCATGAGCATTTGCCAGCGAAACTCTGCCAAATATTTGGCTAATTTCTTGACCGTGCCTTTGAAATCTTTGGCTTTTTCGCCGGCGCCCATACCACCGCCCATTGGACCGCCCATCTTCACTGGCTGGCGTTTTTTCATGCTTTGCTTGGCCATCATGCCGCTCCTTTCGCGGTCGTTGCCGACATTTTCTGCAAGTCGTCTTCTGAGAGCTGGGAAGCGGCAATTTCTTGATAGACTTCGCAATTTTTCATCAATTCCTGGTGCGTACCTTGGCCGACAATTTTGCCCTCGTCCAGCACAATTATTTTGTCAGCGTTCATGATGGTATTGATGCGCTGACCGACGATGAGCACAGTTTTGTGCTTGGTCTCTTTAGCAAGCGCCAAACGTAATTTGGCGTCAGTTTTGAAATCCAGCGCCGAGAACGAATCGTCAAAAATGTAGACATTCGGCTCCACGGTAATCGCCCGGGCAATCGACAAACGCTGCCGCTGGCCGCCGGAAACATTGCTGCCACCTTGAGCGATGTCGTTTTTGTAGCCGTTTTTTAGCTCGCTGATGAACTCGGTGGCTTGGGCGATTTTAGCGGATTTTTCGACCAATTTTTGGCTGGCTTTGGCGTTACCGTACTTGATATTACTGGCAATCGTCCCGCTAAACAGCACGCCTTTTTGCGGTACGTAGCCGATTTGATCGTACAAATCTTCCAATTTCACATTTCTGATATCCACGCCATCCAGCAAAATCTGTCCCGCCGACACATCGTAAAAACGCGGAATCAAATTGATTAGTGTCGATTTACCCGAACCCGTACTGCCAATGAATGCCGTGGTTTGCCCCGGTTCGGCCGTGAAATTGATATTAGAGAGCACTGGCAGATCAGCGTCTGGGTAAGTAAACGTCACATCTTTGAATTCGATTTTACCCGTAGCGTCATCTGGCAATTGCTGCGGCGACTGCGGATCAACAATTGATGGCAATGTATCCAATACCTCGCCCACCCGCTTTACTGACACGGCCGCCCGCGGCACCATAATGAATACCATCGACAGCAGTAGGAACGAAATAATCACCTGCATGGCGTATTCCAAAAACGCCATCATATTACCAATTTGCAGATTACCGCTGCTGATCAAATGCGCGCCGAACCAGACGATCGCCACGCTAGAAAAGTTCATCACCAGCGTCATGATCGGATCGAGCAGCATCATCAGCCGATTGACAAATAAGTTCATTTTGTTTAGCTCAGTGTTGGCTTGCTGGAATTTTTTCTGCTCAATTTTTTCGTTGTGAAAGGCGCGAATAACTTTCAGACCGACCAGGTTTTCGCGCGTCACCAAATTGAGCTTGTCCACCAGCGTTTGTAATTTCTTGAACCGCGGCACGGCAATCACAAACAACACAGCAATGACGACCAGTAACACCGACACTGCTAGCGCAATGATCCAGCTCAAGTCTGGCGCATTGTGAATGGCTTTTTGCAGACCACCAATTGCCATAATCGGCGCCATCAATGCCAGACGCAGCAGCAGGATTGACGTCATCTGAATTTGCTGAATGTCGTTGGTCGAGCGGGTAATTAGCGAGGCAGTCGAAAATTTGTTAAAGTCCGCCAGCGCGAAACTCTCTACCCGCTCGAATAGTTCCATTCGTAGTTTCTGCGCCATGCCCGTGGCAATTCGCGACGCCAAAAACCCGATGACGATCGAACACAATCCGCCCGCCGCCGTCACCAAAATCATCGCTAATCCGTTGTGCCAAATCGCTGGCATGTCTTGCTTGATGATGCCGTTATTGACAATTTCCGACATCTTGTCAGGCAGCCATAAATTCGCCATCACCATGGCGTAGGTAAAACCGACCAAGATGATAAACATCAGCCAGTAGCCGCTAAAAATTCGTAAGATATGTTTCACAGACCCCCTTACTGCCGCAATTCTAGAGATTAACCGTGTATAATCGGTAAATTTACACTGTGCAATATTCTAGGCTATAAATTGCTCTTTGTCAAGAAAGCCCACCGCATAACGGTGGGCTCCACGCTGTCTAGTCTACAACGAATAGGTTTAGTACATGCCCATGCCGCCGCCCATATTTGGCATAGCAGCACCTGGCGTTTCTTTCTCTGGCAGATCAACAACCAATGCGCCCATTGTCATCGCCGTACCAGCAATTGAGGCAGCATTCTGCAAAGCCTCCTTGGTAACGCGTACTGGGTCAACTACGCCTGCCGACTTTAGATCAAGCAATTCATTTGGGTGGTTGACATTGATACCCTGGCCAGCCTTGGCTTTTTTGATCTGCGGCAGCCACTCGTCAGCATTTAGCCCAGAGTTGCTCAGCAAGATTCGGAATGGCTGTTCAAGTGCATGAATCAACAAATCTTCGCCTGCTAATACCGAAGCATCTTTGCTATTAGAATGCTTATAACCACAGGCTAGGTTCACTAGCGTTACACCGCCGCCTGGCACAATACCTTCGGCTAGCGCTGCTTTGACAGCAGCCACAGCGTCATCGACACGATATTTCTTTTCTTCGATTTCAGTCTCGGTCGCACCGCCAACTTTAATCACCGCCACTTCGCCAGTCAAAGCTGCATGGCGCTTTTGCAAATTCTTCTTGGTATAGTCGCTAGTGGCATTATCAACTTCCAGTTCGATTTGATCGACGCGAGCGCTAACCGCCGCCTTTGACCCTTCACCCTCGACAATAGTTGTCAGATCCTTGGTGGCGATCACTTTGCGAGCCGAGCCAATTACGTCGCTACCGACATTATCAAATGCCATGCCAGTGTCTTCGGTGATAACTTTGGCGCCAACCAACGCTGCGATATCATACAGCACATCTTTGTCGCTCGGAGCTTTGATAGCCAAGGTATTGAAAGCACCTTTAAGCCGGTTTAGCACTAATAAGCTCAACGCTTCGCCATCAACATCATCGGCGATCAGTACCAAATCTTTCTTACCAGTTTGAGCGATCATTTCGAGCAACGGCACGAATTCTTGCGCTGAAGAGACTTTCTTGTCAGTCACTACAATTGCTGGTTTGTCGTAGACTGCTTCCATGCGCTTAGCATCGGTCACCATGTACGGGCTGACGAAGCCACGTTGTACCGTGAAGCCTTCGACTACTTCGCTCTCGAGCTCTAAGCCACGTCCCTCTTCGACGGTCACCACGCCATTCGGGCCAATCTTTTCCATGACGTCAGCAATCAGTTTGCCAATCGCCTCATCGCCTGCGGAGATTGTCGCTACCTCGGCAATTCGCTTTTTGTCGCCGCGGATATCGTCGGCAAGTTTGCCGAGCTCTTTGATAATCTCGCTAGCAGCACGTTCTAAACCTTTGCGTAGTAACATCGGATTATGACCAGCAGCAATCAGCTTATTAGCTTCGTTCAAAATATGATAAGTTAAAACCGTCACTGTCGTAGTGCCGTCGCCAGCTACATCATTCATCTTGTTAGCAGCCTGTTTGATGAGCTCAGCGCCAACTTTGAAGCCAAGCGTCTCGTCATCGGCTTCATCAATATCAATGCTTTTTGCAACTGTCACGCCATCGTGCGTCACGCTCGGGCCGCCGTAACTTTTGCCGATAACTACGTTGCGGCCTTTTGGCCCCATCGTTGTTTTCACAGCGTTATACAAAATTTTGGCGCCAGCCAATACGCGAGCACGCGCATCTTCATCATAAAAAACTTTTTTTGCCATATTTCCTCCTATTCAATTGTAGCGAGGATATCCTCGTCTTTGATAATTAAATATTCTTCCTTATCAAGCTTAATAGTCGTCGCTGCGTAGTTTTTGTAGACAACCCGTGCGCCGTCAGCCACATCTTTGACTGCCGAACCAACAGCCACTACCTTAGCGGCTTCTGATTTTTCTTGCGCTGATTCTGGCAAAAAAATGCCGCTAGATGTTTTTTCTGGCTTCTTTTCTTTAACAGCCACGACATAATGCGCCATTGGCTTGATTGGTGAACTCATGATTATATCCTCCTTTTCTAATCTATTTTAGCACTCTTGACCGCAGAGTGCTAGACCCAAGTATAAGAAAGTCGGCGAAAAACGTCAACCGCATTATCAAAATATAAAAATAGCCCGAGCTAAAACTCGCGCTATTTTGCTGTACCTATAAAGCTTAGCTAGCTCTCGATAATAGTGCCGACCTGCCCGTCCAGGGCTTGTTCGGCGCTACCCAGGCTAGCGATAATCGCTCGGCGACCTGGCTTTTCGACAAATTTCAAGGCCGCTTGCACTTTGGGCAGCATACTACCCGGCGCGAACTGATTTTCGTCAATGTAGCGCTGCATCTCTTGGAGATTAGTGCGTCCAATTGTGCGCGCGGTCGGTTTACCATAATCAACCATCGCGCCATCAACTGCCGTCAGTATCACCAGTGCCTCAGCATCAATCGCATCAGCCACCACTGCCGCTGTGAAATCCTTATCAATTACTGCCTCGACCCCCTCTAAGCCATCACTGACAGTTTCAACAACCGGCACGCCGCCACCGCCACCCGTGATAACCGTCACGCCAGCATCAATCATCGCTTTGACTGTATATTCTTCGACGATCCGCTGCGGCTTTGGCGATGGTACCACGCGCCGCCAACCGCGCCCGGCGTCTTCTTTGAATGTGAAGTTGCGGCCGTTAGCAGCTTGCCGAGCTTCTGTCTCCGTCTGATAAAATACGCCAATTGGCTTCGTAGGATTACTAAAAGCCGGATCGTTAGCGTCAACCACTACTTGCGTAACAACTGTCGAAGCGACGCTTTTCATCTGCCGGCGCGAGAATTCGTCAATCAACGCTTGCTGCAACCAAAAACCGATCGCCCCTTGGCTCATCGCTACGCACGTATCGAGCGGGAAAGTCGGTACTTCTGGCGTGTTAATCGCTTCTTCGTGTAAAACAATATTACCAACTTGCGGTCCGTTGCCGTGAACAACCACCAGTTGATAGCCCGCTAAAATCAACGGTACTAGCTGGCGTGCTGTTTCGTCGGCGACGTCTTGCTGGGCGTGAGCCGAAGCCTCGCCTTGCTTTTGCAAAGCATTGCCGCCAAGCGCAACTACAATCTTACCCGGCATGTTGTCAAAACCTCAACGACATGCAAGTTAAGCTGCCGGTAATTTTCTCAAACTCGCTAGTATTGATCAGAATCACTTCGTAACCGCAATCGCGAATCTTCTGCTCAGTTTTTGGGAAGCCTTCTGGCACGATTACTTTGCCATTTATCCACAAACTATTCACTGCATAGTATTCATCGTCATCAACGACCAGCTTATTAAAGTTAGCAAAAGCTGGATGATTTTCGTAAGCTTTAGCGACAATCAGATTATTGTTATCTAAATAAACAACATCGTCTTTCAGGTGTAGAATACCTGTCACTGGCACCGTCTCGGCGGTCATACCATGCTTCTCAAGAATTGCCGTGATTTGGTCGGCTGCCGCTTGGTTGGTACGGCCGCTCAGCCCGATGTAATAGTGGTCGCCTACCATCATGATATCGCCTGGATCAGTTGTGCCTGGCTCGACAACTTGTTCAATATCATCATAGTAACGCGCCAGTGCTTCGCGCAAATCTGGCAGACTAGCTTCGCCACGACGACTCTCAGCACCAGGACGCGACAAAATTGCCACGCCGTGTGGCGTACACAACGCGTTATCCTCGATAAACACACTGTCTGGATAATCTTCGTTGGCCTCTAGAACTGTCACTTCCAAACCGCATTCGCGCAAAATCTCGACATAGCGATTATGCTGCTGCAATGCTAAATCATAGTCCGGCTTGCCCATTTCTGGCGTTTGGCTGATACCATCAATCAAACTATGTGACGGACGGCGAACAATGGCATACTTAAACATTTTTCTCCTTCATTTGGTAAAACGGGCGCGCTGTATTTCAGGCGCGCCCATTTTATTTATTATCATTGACCGATTAAATCGGCGATTTTAATACCTAGCGTCTCATCCAGCGCACCAGCCAGCAGTTGTTGTACTGCGTAGGCAAATAACGCAATCACGACAACCGCCAAAAGCAGTTCGTATAGCGTGAAAATCTTCTTGCGATTCTTGATCTGCATCAAGACGTAGACCAACATGCCTGGTGCGTACAAGAACACTGTTATGAGCAGATATTGCATACCAGCCGCATACACTAGCCATACTGCGTAAACACTAGCCATCACACCCACAAAGATATTAAAGGCGCGGTACTTAACGGTTTTCTTCTCTTGCAGAGAAACTTTCAATTGATAAAACGCCGTCAGAGCATACGGGATCAAGATAGCCGAAGTAGCAATCGAAATACCAATATTATAGGCTGAACCTTCAGTTCCGGGGATTGTCAGCAGGAATATCTGCACCAAGATGTTAGTAACCAACAGCGACACTACTGGTGCGCCAACCTTATTTTCTTTGGCGAATATCGACGGGAAAGTCTTATTCTTAGCTGCCTGATACGGTAGTTCAGCAGCAAACATCGTCCAAGCTAACCAACCGCCCAAAACTGCGATCATCAAGCCGATATTAACCAGCCAAGCGCCCCACGGGCCAACCAAGCGTTCCAACAGCATCGACATTGCCGGACTATCTAGTGCAGCCAGATCTTTCTGGGTAGCTACACCAAAAGCCAGCACCGTCATCAGCACATAAATCGAAAGCACGCCAGCAAAACCAATCAACGTTGCCTTGATGATATCGCTGCGCTTCTTGGCGTGGCCCGAAAATACGACTGCACCCTCGATACCGATAAACACCCAGACGGTAACCAGCATCATATTCTTGACCTGCTCAATCACAGCGCCCATATCAAAGTTGTTGCCGGCTAAGCCCCAAAGGTCTTGGTTAAACAATCCAACCTTGAACGACAAGAATATCGCTAGCAAAAAGATCGCAAGCGGGATTAATTTCGCCGCCGTCACCAAAGCATTAATAAAGCTTGCCGTTTTGACACCTTTAAGGATTAATAAATGAACACTCCACAGCAGTACCGACATGCCAACCACTGACGCCCAGTTTTGGCCTTTACCAAACAAGTCTGGAAAGAAATAACCAAGCGCCGAGAAAACGGCTACTGCATAAGCAATATTACCAATCCAGGCAGAAATCCAGTAACCCCACGCCGAATTAAAGCCAACATACTTGCCAAAGCCAGCCTCAGCGTAGCTATACACGCCAGCGTTAAGTTTCGGCTTTTTGATAGTCAGGTTGCGGAAGCTGAGAATCAGGAATATCATTCCAACACCCGTAATCAGCCACGCAATAATCGTCGCCAGCGGACCAGCCGCCTCAGCTGTACCTTGAACAAGGTTAAAGATACCTGCACCGATCATACTGCCGACCACCAGGCCAGTCAGCGACCAGAGCCCTAACCCGTCTTTTTTCTTTGCTAATTGTTTGATTGCCATTTTTGTTCGAGCCTCCTTCAACTCGGATTTATAGCGTCAATGCCATCACAGCCTTGATAGTGTGCATGCGGTTTTCAGCCTCGTCAAAGACAACGCTGTGCTCGCCGCTAAAGACCTCGTCAGTGACCTCCATCGAGTCAAGACCAAATTGGTCGTGAATCTTTTGGCCGGTCTCGGTATTAAGATCATGGAATGATGGCAAGCAATGCAGGAATTTAACATTTGGATTGTGAGTCTCGGCTAGCATCTGAGCGTTAACCTGGTATGGTTTGAGAAGCGCAATTCGCTCAGCGAACTTGTCTTCCTCGCCCATTGATACCCAGACATCAGTGTAAATAGCGTCAGCCCCTTCTAGCGCTTCAGCGCGGTTATCAGTGATGGTAATCTTCGCGCCAGTTTCCATAGCAATTGAACGTGCTAGGCTAACTAGATCGCCCGACGGATGCAGCTGTCGTGGTGCTAGGATTCGGAAATCGACGCCCATCTTGGCCGCACCAATCAGCAAGCTATTTGCCATATTATTGCGTCCGTCGCCAACGAAGACCAGCTTAGCGCCGTTGAGCTTGCCGACATGCTCCTCAATAGTCATGAAGTCTGCCAGAATCTGCGTCGGATGAAAAGTATCCGTCAAGCCATTCCAGACTGGTACGCCAGCATATTTCGCTAACGCCTCGACGTTAGAATGCTTAAAGCCGCGGAATTCAATGCCGTCAAACATGCGCCCCAGAACTTTAGCAGTATCCTCAACCGACTCTTTCTTGCCGAGCTGAATGTCGTCTTTGCCCAAGAACTCCGGCGCTACACCTAAATCATTGGCAGCTACCGTAAAGGCGCAGCGAGTTCGCGTCGATGTCTTTTCAAAGAGCAAAGCCACTTGTTTACCCTCGTGAATGCGGTGTGCTTTGCCCGTTTTCTTTTGTTGCTTGAGGTCGTGTGCTGTATCAAGCATCAGCCGAATATCGCTTGGCGAGAAATCTTTCAAAGTCAAGAAAGAGCGACCCTTCAGACTGGTTGGCAGCTTAGCTACCGTTGCAGTAGTTGAGTCTGTAGTCACTGGTACCACTTTGCGAACGTGCTCCTCTTGAATCATTGGTACCGCCAAGGTGGCTGCCAGCGAACGCTCCGCCGAAGTAACTCTATCAGTAACCTGCTCATTGTCCAGATCTTCGCGCACCAGCGGCATACTCATACAGCGCGGGCCGCCGCGGCCACGACCGAGTTCTGAACCGCTAACCTCGATAACTTCGACGCCAGCCTCGCGCAATTTAGCATTGGTGACATAGTTACGATCGTAAGTCACCACCACGCCCGGCGCAATCGCCAAAGTATTCGAACCGTCATTCCACTGCTCGCGAGCTGCCGCAATCTCATCGCCACCGCCGCATTCAATCAGGTTAATCTTTGGCAAATGCAGCGCTTCGCACAACGCTTTTTCGAGATCATGCTGCTTGGTAATCCGCGGATAAGCTTGCCCCTCAACCTTCTCAAGGATAAACAGATTCATCTTGCCTTCAAAGTCGCGAATCTCCGGATGGATCGTGAACTTATCGTAATCGATCATAGTGAAGACTGTATCTAGGTGCATGAATGCGTGGCTCTTCGGAATCTCGAGAGCAATAATTTTCTTGAAGTTAGAGTCAACAAACAGCTCGGTCGCCATTTTCTCGATCGCTTCGGCAGTTGTACGCTCGCTGATACCGATAGCCATCGCTTCGCTGCTTAGTACCAGCTCGTCGCCGCCCTCCATTGAGAACTTCTCGTCGCGATTATACCAAACTGGAATATCGTGGCCAGCAAATCGCGGATGATGGTCGATGATATAGCGCATGAACAGCGACTCGCGGCGGCGAGCTGGCCAGTGCATCTTGTTGATCGTCAAGCCATTGCCAATCGTAGCAGCTGGATCGCGTGTAAAGTACAAATTCGGCATTGGATCTAGGTAAAATGGATAATGGTCTTGCTCGACCATATCGTGCAGCTGCTGGTGA
Organism: uncultured Candidatus Saccharibacteria bacterium; assembly: GCA_963519435.1. GTDB lineage: Bacteria > Patescibacteriota > Saccharimonadia > Saccharimonadales > Saccharimonadaceae > Saccharimonas. Next base: position 85,591 of record CAUQMT010000004.1, read on the forward strand.
TGCTCTGGCGGCAAAGAAATCTCGTCTTTGCGCACACCAGCCATAATTTTGCGCACCATAGCGTTGGTTGGCATCGAGAGCAGGAAATCGCGCAAACTCTGCGTGACTCGACGCGAATCTTGCTTAGACGCTGCCAGCATCTCGTCGACAAATTCTGCTTTCAGACTATCGCTGTTGTTTAACGCCTCTGTCACCAATTCGTCCAAATACAACACTTCAACGCCATGGTCGCGCAGGACGTTAGCAAACTCGTCGTGCTCTTGCTGCGCCACCTTCAGGTGCGGAATATCATCAAACAGCAAGTCCTTGAGATAATCAGGGGTAAGATTCTCGAGCTCCTCGCCCGGCCGATGCAGCAGTACGGTCTTGAGTACGCCGATTTCAGAATTGATTTGCAATGGTTTTTGATTCACGCCCACCTCCGCTATGATCTAAATGATTCATTGTTTATTTACTTATATAGTTTTCATTATATAGATTTATGCCGCTTATGCAAGCCTTTTCTCGGCTAAATCAAGTAGTCGGTGCTGTCCAATACTGCTGGATGATAGACTGCACCTGCGTTGGCTGATTTATTACAGCTTGCTCCCAAGTCATGCCAGCGTCTTTTTGGAAAGAAGACATAGCTTGAATGAGACTATCGACCTGAGTATGCGTGATAACACTGCCGTTAGCCGACTTGAAAGTCTCAATTTTGTAATTATCGCTGCTATACCACGAACTAACCGTAATAGCGTCAAGCGAGCCTGGCATGCGGAGGCGGAGGTTACTGCCAGCACGCTCAAATATAATATCTAGCGAGTCATAGCCAAGATGTACTTCATCTGCTAATCCAGACGCATCCGATAGATAATCTACTTCAGAGTTATCTATATGAGTAACAGTTTTACCGAGTTGCAATCCATATGTACCGACCCAGTCAAGAGAATTGACATGATCTGTAGAGTTGTACTTGTCAGCATCTATAGATGATACGCCAACATTATCGCCAATACCAACAGCATCAAAAGTTACAGACTTTATACCAGCGTCACCTTTGTCCAATTTGGCGGTCTTATATGTCATATACTGAGCCAACGCACCGCCGAGAGAGTGCCCAGTGAAGCTAACATTACTACCTTGACCAATAGCCTTAAACATCGCCTTCTGATCGTTATAACAAATAGGGCCATATTGATTGAGAGTTTGAAAAACAAACTTTCTAGCAGCAGCAAATTGCCCCATCCAGTCTGCTGGAAATACTCTGGAGCCAATAAGCCCATCAGTGTCCCAATCTCCAAAATTGTTAGTGCCACGAAAAGCGAATATAATCTCTTTGGTTTCTGGGTTCTGTAGAGCAATGCAAGAAAACTCATTTTCTACCGTAATGGTTCTAATGCCATTACGATCTTTAACTGTGCGAGTATATGTAAGTGGAGATTGCGAAAGAAGAACAAAGGAGCGGAGAGGGTTAGAAGAGTCTTGGAGAGCAAAGAGTTGAGGGTCTGATAGATTAAAATTTTTGCGCGATTTATTCTTTTGCTCATCTCTGATAATCTCATCCAGAGTTAATCCAGTATCAGATTTTTTAAAATCAGCATAAGCCAATGCTGACAGATTTAAGTACTCAATCGTTTTTACCATCTATCGCTCTCCTCTACCGGCGTATTTTTTGTTATATCAATACAACTTTTTAGTTCATTGATCGATGATAGCTTATCACTATTACAATATCCTTTTGAGATAAGCTTACCTCCTTTTGATAGATATATATTCACGGACATATCTTTGGAACTAACTCCCGTGTTCTTTGCGTACTCTATCATCTCGTAAATACCGCTAGCAAAACGATCCTTGTCTTTAACACTACCCTCATATCTAAAATCTAATCCATACACTAAATTGCCACGCTGCCCAACTTTATTTTCAGTTAAAAATACCTCCTCAAAAGTCGGCTTTTTCAGAGTGAAGGTGCTTTCTATGTTTGAGTCTATCACGCCTAGTCTAATTTTTACATCAACGGGCATGTCTTTAAATATTTCTCTGTCTTTAGGTTGAATTTTGGCAGTTTGTTCTTTTTGCCAAGTTCTTACTACATAGTCGTCACTGTATTTTGTCTGATTATCCACTCGTGAAATACGTATCTTTATGCTTTTGTCCGCTTTAGGATAAGCATCAGCAGACCATACACAAGAAATACCCAAAGCACCGCCATTGCAGCTAGGTTTTTCTACCTCAAAATCTTGGCTGTATTTGTTTCTTAGATAGCTAGTCATGTTAGTTTGTTCTGTCTTATCGCTAACCGAACGTTTATTAATTTCTCTATCTACTATAATTCCGCCTACAATGTACACTGCCGTCATTACTACAACTATTGACGACAGAATAATTAAAATAACCTGCCAGGCTTTTTTATTATTTACGCGCGACTTGCTCGCTCTTTTGCTTTTACTCTTCGCCATACAGTACAGCCCCCTATTGCTTATCATTTTATCTTAAGAATGAGCGCAATACAACGAGTTATTACAGACATACCTGCACTATAATACGATCATGGAGCATAAAAGCCACCGCAACAATTTGCGCCAACACCGCAAACTTTTCATCCTTCATACCAACGATCAGCGGCAATGGCAACTTCGCTAATTGCTTAAAATTAACCGTAGCCGCCCGTGCCTTCAATTTGAGTGAGCGCGCAGCCCGTAGCATATCCGTTTCACTCATACCCACACGCGAATCGATCGCTAACGCGTGAGCAATCTGCTCCGGGTCGGCAGGAATACCATGAAACTGAGCGATGGCCGTGAAAAAATACAGACCAGGGTCTAGCTTGCCGCCAGACTTTTTATTTTCCAAATCATCATGTAATTTTTCACGATTCTTTGATGCAAACTTAACACTAGCACGCTTTTTAACCGGCGCCGCCTGGCTATCCTTATCTGATTTTTCTCGCTTACTAACCACTCTCTCCTCTGATTAATGACTATATCAGAGGAAATTATCGACTCAAAGCTTAAACAATTACATCTCGCTCTTAGCAAAACATATCAAACCAGCCACAATGCACGGCATACCGACATAAAGAAAAGCTAGCAACACATAATTAAATATGGTACTGCCACCAAAACCGCCATCTGGACCAACCATTATTTGCGATACCGCGAAAGAAATTGCGATAGCTATAGCTAATGGGATGCTAAAAAGGCCAAAACCAATTCGCTGCAGCCGCAAGCCGCGCTCTTGCTGTTTATGTTGTGTTTTTGACAATGAAGATACTGGAAGAGGCTCCCAATACAACCGATCCGGAAGTCGTAGCAATCGCCACAAATATAACAAGCCAACAGCAGCCACAACAAACAACCCCAGAAGTACCCAAGGCGATGTAAACAATTTCGCGATATAAACAATATCGTATGCATGCAATAATGTAGCAGCCACTACTAATGTATTAAAAATCACGGCAAATACAGGCAAAAGTAATATCACGCTCAGCGCAGTAATACGCTGACGGTAGCGATCCACGCGCCGGTATTGTTTCAAAACGACAACGCCTTCTACAAACAATAAAGCAATAAATGATAAATAAGCTACAAACAAAGGCGGCACAAAAAACAACGGAATAACAAGAAATGGGTTTGCTAGCAAACCAACCATAACTGCGCCAAACAGCAACATACCAACCGCTTGGCTAACTATGATGGCTTCATTTTTAACGTTTCGTTCTGGCAGATGCTTATTAGGCTTTTCGTGTTCAGCAGATGATACTTTTGAATTTGCCATAGTTATTTTATTTTAGCATGTATTGTTGACCTTATGCTATTTATCAGCATCAAAGAACTGGCGCGCTCGCTCAGTCTTTGGATGATCCATTACTTGTTTAGGCGGACCGTCTTCGATGATGTCACCTTTGTCAAGGAAAATCATCCGGGTGCCAACTTCACGGGCAAAGCTCATTTCATGCGTGACGATCACCATGGTCATGCCCTGCTTAGCCAAATCGCGCATCACGTCAAGCACCTCGCCAATCATTTCTGGGTCAAGCGCGCTAGTCGGCTCATCAAACAGCATGACTTCTGGCTCCATAGCGAGCGCCCGAGCGATAGCCACTCGCTGCCGCTGGCCGCCCGACAGATGCTGCGGATATTCATTGGCTTTGTTAGCTAAACCAACCTGCTCAAGCAGCTCTTTGGCTCGCCGATTCGCTTTACGATCCGATACTTTGCGTAATTTTTTAGGCGCTAATTTGATATTATCTAGCACCGTCATATTAGGGAATAGATTAAATTGCTGGAACACCATACCGATACGCTGGCGAATTTTATTAATATTAACGTGCGGTTGAGTGATGTCAACGTCATCGACAAAAACCGATCCGTAAGTGGGTTTTTCAAGTAAATTCAAACATCTTAGCAGCGTCGATTTACCAGAGCCACTCGACCCGACAATCACTAATACTTCACCATCCTCGATCGTCAGGTCAATCCCGCGCAGCACGTGGTTGGATCCAAAATATTTGCGCAGGTTACGCGTCCTGATCATCAGCTTGCACTCCCTTCTCGAAACGCCGCATCACTTTCGTAAAGATAACCGTCAACGCTAAATACATCACCGCCGCCGCAAACAACGACTGGAATGCTGTCGCTGTCAACGAGCGGATATCGTCAGCGCCACGCATAATATCACCCAAGCCAATCCAGCCGACCACCGACGTTTCCTTAAGCATAGCAATACACTCGCTAATCAACGCTGGCAGCGAATTTTTCATCGCTTGCGGTAGAATAACGTAGCGCATCGCCTGCGGATAACTCAAACCTAGCGAACGCGCTGCTTCTAGCTGCCCGTTATCAATACTCTCTATGCCGCCGCGAATGATTTCCGCCACATAAGCACCGCTATTAATGCCAAAAGCAATCGCCGCCACAAAAATTTTCGGCATGAAACGATACGAACCAAATACTACATAATACATAATGAGCAGCTGCACCAACAGTGGTGTACCGCGAATGATTTCAACATACAAACGTCCAAGACCAGCTACCGGATTCCACCTAGCCAAACGCTTCAGCTGCGGAAAGCGCCCTAGCCAACTAAACGGACGGATTTTTGACACCCGCATCAGCGCGATAATTATGCCGATAATTACACCTAATGCCACCGATAATACTGTCAAAACCAATGTTACTTCTAGTCCGTGCCATAGATAAACCCAGCGCCCGTCACCAAAAATCACTTCGCCAAAATTCATGGTGCCTGCTCCTTCGCCGTGCCAAAGTATTTCTGCAACAACGCTTGGTAACGACCGTCGGCTTTCATATTGGCAATCGTTTTGTTGGCATGCTCGGCCAGTTCGGTATTGCCTTTTTTGAAAGCGATCGCGTAGCTTTCGCTGCTCAGCGGCGTGTTAATAATTTTGAGCGAAGGAAACCCAGAGACGTACTGCTTAGCCGGCGCATCGTCAATCACCGCTGCGTCAACTTTGCCAGCCGCTAATTCTTGCAAAGCATTCGGCGCGGCCGGGAATTGCACGACTTGCGCTCCCTTAATTTTAGAAGCTGCTTGGTCGCCCGTGGTACCGAGCTGCACAGCAATTTTTTTGTGTTCTAATTGATACTTATTCGCTATCTTGCTATTTTTGGGTACAATTATTCGCTGCGACGCCTGGTAGTAAGGATCCGAAAACAGCGCGTTTTTCTCACGCTCCGAAGTCACCGACATACCGGCCACCGCCATATCGATTTGCCCACTCTCAAGCGCCGGCAACAAGCCATCAAAAGACATATCCTCGATTTTTAGCTCTTTGCCCATGTCTTTGGCAATAGCTTGCGCCAATTCGACATCAAAGCCAACCACCTGGCCGCCGTCTTTATACTCAAAAGGTTTAAATGTCGCGTTTGTGCCCATGACCAGCACGTCGGTGTCGTTGGAGATGCTACTGTCGCGCTGCAGTATATCATACAGCATCCAGCTAATCATCGCTAAAAAGGCCGCTACAAACAGGCAAGTCGCCATTTTTCGTAGTGCTTTTGCCCTTTTCATAACTTATAGTATACGCGCATCAAACTAAAAGCGTAAGAGTTTTATCGAATTTTATAAGAAAAAGCGCCCCAGCCGCTAACTGAAACGCTTTTCATTAAATTACTCTCCGCGAGGAAAATTACTCGGTTTGGTTAGCCTCCGCCCGCGTCAGCTTGTCGACCATCGGCAAAATCAAGTAGATACCGATGATGGCCGTCAGTAGCCCAAGACCAACGATGGCAAAGTAGGTTGGTGTTAACACCGGCTTCAGCGTCGTCGAGAACATTTTCGTAAATACCGCCCCCGTCCAAACACCAATACTGCACGATAGAAGAGAAGTAATCAGCAGTGGTGCCACCGACTCAACCATCACCAAGCTTTTCAGTTGAATGAGACGCATACCGCCCAGTCGCAAAGTGTATAGCGAGCGACGACGCTCCATCAGCCCGCCAATCGTCGAAACGATCAAGCTCGCCACCGCCACGAACAGCGTCACGCCGATACCAACATAAGCCAAATCAGCTAACTCGCGAATTGACGGATTGATATGCGGCTGTTTGGCCCATCTTCCGCTAACCACGAAGTTAAAATCGTACTTATTGGCATTGGTCGCTACTAATGTTCGCAATTTATCAATGTCGTTTTCGTGCTTGACTGTTACCAAATATTCTTTGCCGCCGTCAGTAGCGATTTGTTTATCAACCAGCTTAACGTTTTTAACAACCGGCTCTTCAAAGTTCAGCAGCGCGAATTGATCTGGACTAGCATCACTCGGACAAACATGCTCAGTATAGTTCGCCAAATCGCGGCAGCGAATAGCACTACCCTTTTCCTGCGGATAAATCACTGCCACCGAGCTAATATACGGCTGTTGAGCTAACTTTTGCGCCATGTCATCAGACAGCGAATGGCTAGATATCATTGCTGTTCCAGCCTTCAGCTGCGAATAGCCATTATCCTTAACTGTTTGAGCGTTCAAGCCCTCAATACCGCTGGTCGCCGTCAAGTAAAAACTGCCAGCAAACAGCGCCAACACCACGCCGCTAACACTGCGAAAAACTGTTTGCGAATGCACCGCCGTACGCTTACCAGCAATCAACGCCGAAGCATTATTCGACCAGCGCGCCAACAACAGCGCAATCTTATTAGTCAGCCAGCTACCTGCCAAAATCAGCCCGAACATAATCATCAGCAGCGCCGACGTCATTAGTATTAACGGCAAAGCTGACTCCTTATTATCATTCAACCAGTCCATGCCCAGTTTGGAAGACATCCAGGCGAAAATCGCGATACCAATCGCTGGCACGAACACTCGCCACATCCGCAATTTTTTAACTTTTTCAACCGACCGCGACACGCCCAGCGGCGAAATTTGCGCCCGCCGCATTCGCCGCCAATTGACAAACATCGTCAGTCCCAGCGTCAGAACGATAATTAATGTGTATTGCGTGATGCTCAGTTTCAAGTCGCTTGGCCACATACCTTCGCCGTTCATTTTGAAATTAAGCAGCGGTGCTTGCCATAGCCAAAATATCGTCAAGCCAATCAGCACACCGACCGTCGACGCCAAAAACGACTCCAGCATCAGCACTCGCGCTACCTGTTTTTTAGTAGCGCCAATCAGCCGCAGCGCCGCATAGCGTTTTTCGCGCTGAGCAGCACCTAATTGCGTCGCTACCGACACGAAAATTACCACTGGGAATAGCAAGATTGTCGCGCCGACACCCAGAATCATCACGGAAAAAGGATCAAAGGATACCGTCTTTTTACCTTCTTTGTCCGTCTTGTAAATATCCGCAAACGCTGATGGCTGCTGGCGTGATTTTGCCAAAGTATCAGCTTGCGCCACCTCCTGGCTATTAATGCCGCGCACCATCATCAGCGTATCTGACGTCTCGACATACTCGTCAGGAATTAGGCCCAAATACTTAGTATTCTTGCCAAACCGCGCCAAAATATTATCCTCAGGATAATCAGCAACTAACTCTGCTAGCGCTCTCGACAGATAATATTCGCCCGGACGCGGCGTTTTCATCTTGGCAAACTGCGGCGACTTGTCCGTGCCGTACATCGAGTAAACACTGATCGATTGATCGCGCCACTTCGACGTATTGCCTGGCTGCCATACCATAACCTTCAATGGATCGACGCCTTTGATTGGTTTTTGTGAATCAGTATTATTACTTGCATCAGCGGCGATACTGCCAATGACTACGCGGTTCGAGCGGCCCAACAGTCCGTTAGTGCCAGCCACGAAATAACACACCAGCATAATCCCTAGCGCTACTGCTGCCGCTGTTAAGCCTAAACGCACTACTGACTGGCGGCCAGATTTTTTGAGTAACATCCAGCTAACACTCATTTGGTAGCCCTCGCACTGGCTTTGTTAAGATTTGTCTGGGTATTCTGCGCCATATTCACCGCTGCATCCGCGCCGGAAATTTGCCCGTCGCGCACGATAATTTCCCGGTCGGCATAGGCGGCAATTGTCGGCTCGTGCGTTACCATGATGACTGTTGTGCCATACTCTTTGGCGGTTTTGATGAACAATTCCATGACCTTTTCTGAGTTCAGGCTATCCAGCGAACCAGTTGGCTCATCAGCGAACAGCACTTTTGGCTCAATCACCATGGCCCGGGCGATCGCCACGCGCTGCATTTGTCCGCCCGACAACTCGCCAAGCATACTGTCAGCTTTATTACCCAGCTCAACCTTATTCAGCCATGTTTTCGCCTGCTGATAGGCTTCTTTACGCTTGACACCGTTAAGCAATAGCGGCAGCGCCACATTATCCAGCGCTGTCAGCTCTGGCACCAACTGTCCAAACTGAAAGACAAAGCCAAAGCTGGTGCGCCGTAAAATACTGCGCTGATCATCGCTCAGTTTGTCGATCCGCCGTCCGTCGAAATCAATCTCGCCGCTATCAATCTTGGTAATCGCTGCCAAGCTATGTAGCAGCGTCGACTTACCAGAACCTGACGGACCCATAATCGCCAGCACCTCGCCCGCCTCGACATCCAAGCTGACGCCGCGCAGCGCGTGCGTTTGCCCGAACGACTTCTTAATATTTTTAGCGCTAATTATTGGTTTGCTCATGCAAAATTTCCTCCTTTAGCCGCGTTAAACGCGAAATAGTTAATTCAATCCAGCGCAAATCCGCCTCCAAATGATACAGTGCATGATCAATCAGCAGCATGTCCGACAAACTGCTATCGCGCCGCCGCGCTGTCAGCTCGCGCATCCGCTGGATGTGCGCCTGCCGTTGGTTATCCAAATACGGTGACGCGTCGCCGTCTTTCAAAATCGCCAATACCGCCTTTATATACATCGTCGCTTGCAGCTGTGGCGACGGTGCCTCTGGTGATTCCAGCCATGCCTGCAAATCTTGCTTACCCTCATCGGTAATCTCATACCGAACCCGATCCGGCCCACCCGATTCGCTAGTATCAGTAATTTCTTTGACCTTGTTATCGCGTTTGAGCCGCGCCAAAGTTGAATATATCTGACCAGTTAAAATTGGCTTATCTTTGCCAAAATAACCGTCATATTTTTTCTTCAACTCATAGCCGTAATTTGACTCTTCCGCTAAAAAACCTAACAGTGTATATTGAACGCTCATACTCTTACTATACACCCAGTGTTTAGTTATTGCAAGAGTTTTATACACTCGGTGTATAGTTTATTTTATACTTTTACCGCAGGATTTAAAGCCAACTCAATCCAATTCTCCAAATTTTAGCGTATAATAAGAATCATATGGAGCGTATCCGACAGCAAAAAGAAACTGTCAAAACTGCCGCTGCTGGTATTGGCGCGCTATTGAAATTGCCGCGCTACAGCGTGCTGGCGGCGGGGTTTTCTTTGCTATTTGCCACTGTTATTTTCTTTGCGATTAACGGCAATTTTTATGGACCGTTGTTTTTGTCGCGGCTATCAATTGTCGATAAATTCGCTGTTGCCGGCAGCATGCTTATCGAGCTATTCAAGCAAGGTTTCACCACGCCAAACGGAGTGCTGCTATTGATCGTCTCTATTCTACAAGGCTTATCACTTTCAGTTGTAATATTTACAGCACGACGTAACAAACGCAACGAACAAGATGTAGCCCGCCAACTCAGCGTCAGCGGTATTGCCTCGATCGCTGCTGCTATCGGCCTCGGCTGCGTACCGTGCGGTACCTCGTTAATCTTGCCAATTGTTACTCTGTTTTTCTCGGGCGCAGCGGCTGCTACCGCCGCCAATGTCGCTGGTACTATCGTACTAATCTTGGCGCTTGTACTTAGCCTAGCGTCGCTTTACAAATCTGGACAAATCGCATTCGTTTATGCACAATTAGCCAAACAGGAGGAAAAATCATGAATCATCAACAAGAACGCGGCATTGCCCCAATCTGGGTTGTTTTGTCAATCATCGTCATCGGTATCGTCGCTTTATTTATTTATAGCATTGTCAACCGGCCGCCGAACCAGCATATCGGCAACGGTAAACCATGGAACAAACACATGTCGCAAGGCTCGGCAGATGCGAAGAATGTGTTTATCGATTATACCGATTATTTCTGCTCGTTCTGCGCCCAAGTCGAAGATGCTACCAGCAACGATTCCTTCAAAAACGATTACATCAAATCCGGCAAATTACGCTACGAACACCGAATCGTCACTTTGCTAAAAGATAAAGTGCCGAATACCGAGCAAGGCGCTAAAGCCGCCTTCTGCGCCGCCGACCAGGATAAATATTGGCAATACACTCACGACATCGTGCCGCGCATCAAAACGGACTACTTTGATAAAGGCATCGGAGTCAAAAACGTCGCTGTACCAAAAGAAATCCCGCTACTGCCACTCAGCTACTTCGAAACATCTGCCAAGAATGCCGGCCTGAACACCGCCAAGTTCGCCGATTGCATGAAAGGCGACTCCCACCAGCAAGAAATCAACGACAACACCCAAAAAGCCTTGTCGCTTGGCGTGAACGGCTTGCCGTACATGGTAATTAACGACTACCAAACCAGCGGCTTCGCCGGCGGCGAGAATGGGCTAAAGGCGATCTTGAAGGCTGGCGGCGTTAATTAATGCTAAAATTTCTCAATTCATTTTCAGCGCCGCTGATCGGATCTTTAAGTTTCTGGCCCTTCTTATGCATCCTCTTGACCATACCATTCATCATTTCACGGCTGATCATGCGCCGGCGCGTAACGTGGTCGTATGTGTTCTTTTCCTACGGCTCAATTCTCTATTTCACAGGACTAATCTTTTTTACGCTATCACCAGTACCAAAAGACCCGATTGCCTTTTGCCAAACATATCACATCCAGCCGCAGCTTATCCCCTTCAACTGGGTTAACGACGTCGTTCAGCCTAACAAGGATACCCTATATATCACGCTGCAACTAGTCATGAATATCGTTTTCTTTGTGCCGCTGGGCATTTTTATGAAAGCGTATTTTCACAAGCATTGGAAATTTGCGTTGCTAAGCGGCTTTCTTTTATCGATGCTAATAGAAGTGACGCAGCTAACTGGCGTGTTCGGTTTATATCCTTGCAGTTATCGGTTGTTTGATGTTAATGATTTAATAACCAATACCTTTGGCTGCTTGCTCGGATTTATGCTGACATGGCTAATCGGCTATAAAGTCCCCAGCGTCAAACTCAGCGACGAAAACTACGCCGCTCCTAATCGACGCAATAAATTCTTAGCTAGCTGTATCAATATAGCCCTTATTATCTTCGCCTCAGTAGTTACGCGGTCGCTAGTTTATCCGTTTTTTATAGACACCATACAACCTGGTAGGTTCTACCTTTCAGAGCTGGGGGTCTGGATTCTTATCCACTTGTTTATCATACCAAGGATTGCCAAAGGCTGGACGATTGGTAGTTATCTGGTCGGCATCAAACCGAAACGCCAGCGCAAAAGCGATAAACAGCAGCCAAAAGACGATGCTAATCCAGAAAATTAACCTTTCAGCTGCCGCATAAATCCGCGCAGCTGCGACGATGTCCGTTCAATCCTTTCGCTTGTCCAGTATTTATCCGGCGTGATGTTATCGTCGCCATTTGATTCTTCCTTGTAGCGGCCGATGATTTTACCGTTCTTGACAATCGACACGTCTGGTACAAATATTCGCGGCTTACCGTTATCGTCTTTGTCTAAATACGGCTCTAGTTTCTTGACCAATTTTTGGTAAACTTCGTTGTTGCTAGCGCGGGCATCGCGAATATTCAGGTAGTATATTTTATCAACACCTTCGGCGCGTGCCGCCCGATCAACATATTCGCTCAAATGCTGACACCACGGACATTGCGGAAAGCCCAAAAAAACCACGCCGCTGCCGCTATCAAAGATATTAAGGACTTCTTTATCGCTAGCATAAACGAAGCGATTATTCGCCGCCACTCGCGGATACTCTGACTTGAATTTGGCAGAGTCGGACATGATCTGAGATTGGTTTCTTGTGTTTTTTATATTACGATTATGTTTTGTCCAATACGATAGTCCAAACAGACCACCAATTAGTGTAACCAAGACAATGGCTAAAATTATTTTCTGTTTTCTGTTCATGGTAATTCTATAATATCGAACTGAATCATAGTTTTCCATACCCCACCGCATATGAATTAGCCGAAAAGCCACCAAAGTCATAGATGCAATGATAAACATCTCTATCATGACACCAGTGAACATCGTAGAATCACCGTAACAAACTATTAAAAACCCGATAAATATCGCTCCTATACCCAAGAATGTATCGCGCCACGACATAAATGATTTTATTTTCAACGCCCCAAAACAAGCTAAAAGTAAGGATACCAGCGCTATCATCACCCTTAGCTCGCTCATATCAAGCTACTCCCACCGAAACAGCTTAATCGCGGCGATGTAGATAACGAGAGTCCAGGCGGCGACGGCGCCGATTTGCGGCAAGACTTCGATGAGGCTAGCCTGCTCGGTCATAATCAGACGGAAACCATCCACAACCGGCGTCATTGGGATAAATTGCGTTACGCCGCGCAACCATTCTGGAAAGAGGAATGCCGGAAAGAATGCTCCAGACAGAAACATCATCGGGAAAGAAATCAAATTAGACAGAGGAGCTGATTGATTTTCGTTCTTCGCCCAACCGCCGATTAATAATCCTAAACCCACCATCATCATCGCCGAAATCACCGACATCAATGAGAACAGTAGCCAATCGCCGCGCATATTGAAATGGAACAGCAGCATGCCGACAACAATCATCATCGTCAAACTGAGCAGCGAAATAATCGTGTAGTGAATCGCCATAGAAATAATCAGCTGCCCCGAGGTGAATGGCGCTGCACGCAGCCGTCGGTAGGAGCCGCGCTGTTTTTCGGCTGGCATTTGATTGGCCAGACCAAAGATGCCCATACTCATCAAGCTAAACGCCAGCAGCCCGGTAAAGGTATAATCAAACGACTTCAGCTGCTCGTCGCCAACAGCTTTGCCAGCGGCTTTCAACGGCGCTTCTGGCTGGCCCATGTGCATATTAATTTTATTGGCAATCTGGTTCATCACTGCTGTTAAGGCGCTACCAGTTTGCTCGGAACCTTTGGCGTATAGCACGTTAATTGTACCAGTCGGGCGAGCATCTCTGCCTTCTCCCTTTACTTTGCCAAAATCGCTAGGCAGTTCAATGATGCCGTTCAGTTCCGAACGCTTCATCTTCTCACGCGCCTCATCCATATCCTTGACGTCTTTAATTTTAAGAATCGAGTCTTTGGCGTTATCTTTGGCGCCTTTAACGAAGCTTTTGGCAAATTCCGTCTGCGAATTATTGATAATCGCGATGTCAAAGCTGGTCGATTGATTATTAAAAATCGAACCGAACACCAACAAGAAGATAAGCGGAAACAGGAAGGTAAAGAACAGCGACATTTTATCGCGGATGAAACGTTTTTGCTGGGCTCGTACTTGCCCAAATACACCAGTCCAATATTTTTTCATACTAATCCCGAATCGCCTTTCCTGTTAAGTCAATAAATACATCCTCCAAATTGGCCTGCTCGACAACTTGCTTCTTCTTGAAACCGCGCGCCAGTAGCTGCTTGATCAGATTGTGCGGCGTATCAATGGTGATAATCTTGCCATTATCCATAATTGCCAAGCGGTCGCACAGCAACTCAGCCTCGTCCATGTAATGCGTGGTCAGCACGATAGTAATACCTTCATCGCGAATCTCTTTGATCAAATCCCAGAGATTGCGGCGAGCCTGGGGATCAAGGCCAGTAGTCGGCTCATCAAGGAATAGTACCGCCGGGTTATTGACCAGCGTCGAGGCGATGGCGAAGCGCTGCTTTTGCCCGCCTGAGAGTTGCTCGACGTAGCTTTTGGCTTTGTCGGTCAATTGCACCTTGGCGAGCAGTGCGTCAGCGTCGACCGTTTGTCCGTACAAGCTAGCAAACATTTTCAGCTGTTCGCGTAAGGTCAGCTTGTCGTAAAACATTGTCGACTGCAGCTGAATGCCGATGATATTCTTGATATGTCTCGGCGCGCTGGCAACATCAATTCCGTCGATAGTCGCCGTACCGCCGTCAATCGGCCGGAGCGCCTCCAACATCTCTAGCGTCGTCGTCTTACCGGCGCCATTCGGCCCGAGGATGCCGAAAATCTCGCCTTTCTTGACCTCAAACGACACGCTATCGACGACGTTCTTGCCATCGTACGTCTTGACGAGTTGGTCAACTGTTATGATTGGTTCGGATTGAGCCATATAAATTCCTTTCTACTCCCTAACAGAGAAACATCGCGCACGGTAATCACTTACTTTTGAGATTATTATAGCACAAGAAATCCTATTTCATCGGTGCGGTTTTGAATAACGCCCACGCTGCTAGCATAGAGTAATTAACAATCTGACCGTTAGAAATCATCTGCTCAAGTTTGTTAATTTCTAACCAACTACTGGAAATAAACTCTGTTTCATCCGGTTGGAGCGAATAATTATCTCGAAAAGCGCCGCGCGCACAGACAACGTACAGCT
>CAUQMT010000005.1:0-23269 GCA_963519435.1 uncultured Candidatus Saccharibacteria bacterium
CACCTACACCTACACCTACACCTACACCGACTCCGTCACCAACCGTCCCGGCAGCAGCTGGCAAATATAATCGCTTGGCTTTTGAAGATGATTTTGACTCAATCAGCACCATCGACACCGGCAATACTGGCGCGCCAGGCTTCAAGTGGTACCCGGCGGGCGTACACAAATGGGGCAAGCCCGATACCCAGCCCAACGAGTATTCCGTGAATAATTCGGTGCTGCGGATTGCTCCGACGCACAGTACTTACAACCGTAATTTCATGACGCGCGACCCAAATACGTATGCAGGACAGTCGTTTGAACATGGCTATTACGAAGTGCGGATGCGCGTTGACGCTAATGGCGTGCGCAATGTGCCGCCGGAGAATTCCTCTTGGCCGGCATTTTGGGCGCAATCGCATTCCAGGCATCGCAATAACGCCATACCGTCTGCTGAACTTGATATGGTTGAAATCATGCGGCCGGGCGAGATGTTAGGATCGGCATGGGCGTATTATGATTCAATGGATCAAACTAAAATTATACGCAACCGAGGACATTATACTTCGCAGGCAGGGCTAGATGTGTCGCAATGGCATACATACGGATGTTTATGGACTACCGAAAAAATTGAGTGGTATATTGATGGTAAATTAACTATACGCTACTATTGGGGTGCTACCCGCGATCAGCTAGCGCCGAACGACCCTCGGCAAGACCCGGTGACGCAAGTCGGTGGTCCATCGCCAATTAGTAACCCGCTCGCGATATTTGATTCAGAGACAGCGATGGATGTCATATTGGGCACGGGCAAAACCTGGCCGATGGAAGTTGACTGGGTTCGAATTTGGCAGCTGCCGCAGTAAGATTTGCCTTGCTTGACGCGGAATTCACGGCGACAGTCGCTTTTGTTGCACTTTTGGCTAATTGTCTATAAAATAAGGGCTATCAGCAAGCAGGAGGTTGGAATGAAAAATTGGAAAATCCCAGCAGTCATCGGAGGCGTGGTGTTGCTGCTAATAATGATAGTCGCTGGATCTTATAATAGCATGGTGGCTAGCCGCGAGTCGGTTAATACGGCATGGAGCAAGGTTGAGTCGCAATATCAACGGCGCAGCGACTTAATTCCTAATCTCGTGAACACCGTTAAGGGCGCGGCTAATTTCGAGCAAGAGACATTAACGAAGGTGGTCGAGGCGCGCGCTAAAGCTACGCAAATCAAAGTCGATGCCAATAATCCAGATGACATAGCCAAATTCCAGCAGGCGCAGAGCCAAGTCAGCTTGTCGCTTAGCCGATTGTTAGCAGTTGCCGAAAATTACCCGCAGCTCAAAGCAACGGAAAGCTTCAAAGATTTGCAATCGCAGCTGGAAGGCACAGAAAATCGTATCACGGTAGCGCGCAACGATTTTAATGATGCCGCCAGGTTGTACAATACGAAAATTAAATCTTTCCCAGCGAATTTGTTAGCGGGCATGTTCGGTTTCAAGGAGCGACCGTATTTTGAGTCGGATGCTGGTGCTAATAAAGCTCCGTCGGTTGATTTCAACGCAGCAAATTCAACCAAACAAGAAAACTAGATATGCGTTGGCGAAGCTCTGTTATTAATTTAGTTGGATTGTTGTCATTGGCAGTGTTGTTTGGCTGCCTGTTTAGTAATACGGCTTTCGCTAAACTAGAAGTGCCAGCTGCGCCGCCGCTTGAACGTCCTATAATTGACCAGACGGAAAGTTTGGCAAATGAAGATATTGACCGCATTGCGCAGCTGATTAATGCTGAGCGCCAGAAAAAGTCATTCCAAATTGGCGTGTTGATGATTCCGACGCTTGGCAGTGATGATAGTCTAGAGGAATATAGTCTCAAAGTAGCTCGCCAATGGGGTATCGGCGACAAGAAAAAGAGTAATGGCGTATTACTGCTTATTGCCAAGAATGACCGTAAAATGCGAATCGAGGTCGGTAATGGTATGGAAGGTTCGTTAACCGATGCGCGAGCTAGTCAAATTATCCGTAACACAATCGCACCAAAGTTTCGCAGCGGCGATTATGCTGGCGGCGTTGAGGCGGGTGTCAAGCGAATTATTGATGCAGCAGAAGGCAGGAATCTATCTGACAATGATATAGATGGAGAGTCAATTGTTTCAATGTTATTTATCGTTATTTTTATTACTATCATAGTAATAGCTATCCTGAAAGGTAATGGGAGTAATGGTAGTCGTCGGCGGTATTGGTGGCTTGCTGGAGGTTCAGATAGCGGCTCGTCAGGCAGCAGCTCGTCTGGCGGCAGCTTTGGTGGCGGCGGATTCTCGGGCGGCGGCGCCAGCGGCGGTTGGTAAAATTTAACTTTCTGTATTATAATTCTAAGCATGCGTAAAGTTTTTGGGATAATTTTAGCTGCGCTTGTCGCAGTGTCGGCTGGGGGTTCGTTTGCTAGTGCAGCCGGTTATGTAAATCAAGCTGATATTGATATAATTACCGCTTCGGATAAGGCGTATACAGATTTTATAAAATCGACAAATGACGAGAAATCCGTAACCAACGGCATGGTACTTGTTCGAGCTACAGCTGCGTCATCGGCATTCAGAAATGTTGCCAATCATAATTTTTCTTCCAAGCTAGGTGCTGAATATAGCAGGAAAGCGGCGGAAGTTAAAAAGTATGCCGGAGAAACCAAGGTGCTGCTCGACAAGATTGCTGCCGCTTTGCGCGGAAATGACTATAATAGCGCTAACCAATATTTGAACCAAATCCAGAACTCTGCCAAGAAATACTATGCAGCTACGGAAGGGATGAATAAAGCTGTTAGCGAGTCTAATTCGCATTCAGGAATTTTGTACTTGTCGGTGACAATTGTTGCAGCGGTCATAGCAGCCGGATCGTTTGTTTGGTTCGCTATTGGCAGAGGTAAGCAGTTGAGCCCTAGTCTTTTGGCGGCGCGTAAATCGGTTGCTTTTTCGTCATTAGCTCCGCTGATTGGCGCTGTTATCACGTATGTAACGTTTATATTAGCCAGCAATACTGGCGGTACTTACACGATTGCTTACGGTTTGATTTTGATTGGTTCGGTAGTTTATATTCTTTCAGTTGTGAAATATATTAATCTAGCCAAAAAGACGCCAGCGGTACCGCCAGTCCAGCCGACTACTACAAAATAGACAGTAATGCAAAAATCTAAATTAGCACTCTTGACACCAGAGTGCTAATTATTTATACTAAAATAGTTGGCACTCGACATAAAAGAGTGCTAAAATGAATATAAGAAAAACCAGATGTGATCGAAACAAGAAAGGGGAATCATATGGGTAAAATTATCGGAATCGACCTTGGTACCACCAACAGCGCCTTTGCGTATATGCTGGCAGGCAAGCCAGAAGTTATCGCTAATGCTGAAGGTAACCGTACCACACCATCAGTGGTGGCGATTAATAAAAAGGGCGAGCGCTTGGTTGGGCAAGTGGCTCAGCGCCAACGCGTGACCAATCCAAAGAACACCATTTACGGTGTTAAGCGTTTGATTGGCCGTAAGTTTAATGACAAGGAAGTCCAAAAAGATTTGGACATCATGCCGTACCAAATTGTTAAAAAAGGCACTGGCGTGGCGGTCAAGATGGGCGACAAGGAATACACGCCAGAAGAAGTCTCAGCCATGATTCTTAGCAAAATCAAAGCTGATGCCGAAGCATTCCTGGGCGAAAAAGTCACCGAAGCGGTCATCACCGTGCCAGCCTACTTTGACGATTCACAGCGCCAAGCAACCAAAGACGCTGGTAAAATTGCCGGCCTGGAAGTTAAGCGTATTATCAATGAGCCAACGGCTGCTGCTTTAGCGTATGGCCTGGAAAAAGGCAAAAATGATGAAACTATCGTGGTGTTTGACCTCGGTGGTGGTACCTTTGACGTTTCCATCCTGGAGCTTGGCGACGGCGTGTTTGAAGTGAAGGCTACCAATGGCGACACCCACCTGGGTGGTGAGGACTTCGACAACATCATCGTTAACTATTTCCTGGATGACTTTAAGTCTAAAGAAGGTATTGACCTGCGCAAAGACAACGCGGCCATGCAGCGCCTGAAGGACGAAGCTGAAAAAGCCAAGAAAGAATTGTCGACAGTCACCGAATACGAGGTTAATATTCCGTTTATCACCGCTGACGCTGACGGGCCAAAGCACTTTGAGTTGAGCCTAACGCGGGCTAAATTGGAAGATTTGGTGAAAGATCTGCTAGCGCGCCTCGACGGCCCAGTTGAAAAAGCGCTCAAAGACGCCAAACTCTCTAAATCAGACATCCAAAACGTGGTGATGGTTGGTGGTATGACCCGCATGCCAGCGGTGGTTGAGCGAGTGAAGAAACTGTTCGGTAAAGACCCAATGCAGGGCGTCAACCCAGACGAAGTGGTGGCAGTTGGTGCAGCCATTCAAGGTGGTGTGCTAGCGGGCGATGTCAAGGATGTGCTGCTACTGGACGTGACACCATTGAGCCTTGGTATCGAGACGATGGGCGGAGTATCGACCAAGCTGATCGAGCGCAATACCACCGTACCGACCAGCAAGAGCGAAGTATTCTCGACGGCTGCCGACAATCAGCCGCAAGTGGAGATCCACGTATTGCAGGGTGAGCGCGAATTTGCCAATGACAACAAGAGCTTGGGTCGCTTTGTGCTTGACGGTATCGCGCCAGCACCACGCGGCGTGCCGCAGATTGAAGTGACGTTCAATATCGACGCGAATGGTATCCTCAACGTTACCGCCAAAGATAAAGGCACTGGCAAGGAGCAATCGATTACCATCCAAAACTCTGGCAATATGAGCAAAGAAGACATCGAAAAAGCTCAGAAAGAAGCTGAACTCCACGCTGACGAGGATAAGAAAAAGCGCGAAACTGTTGACGCTAAAAACCAGCTAGAAAACGCCATCTATCAGGCAAAGAAAATGCCAGACGAGTTTAAGGATAAGATTTCTGACGACGACAAGAAAGCGATTGACGAAGCGGTCAAGGAAGCAGAAAAGCACAAAGACGCTGACGACAAAGACGAGCTGGAAGCAGCAGCCAAAGCCTTGCAGGATGCCATCATGCCGATCGGCGCCAAAATGTACCAGCAAGCTGCTGAGGACAACAAAGCTGACGAATCTAAGGATGACAAAAAGTCTAGCAAAGACGAACCAGTCGAAGGCGAAGTGGTCGACGAGAAATAGCAGAGTCTAATGCAGGCTAATATAATACCCCAAGTCTCCGGGGTATTATATTTTTCGCTGGACGGCACAGTTGAGCGGTGGAATTTCGGTAGTTGGCGGCGCGCGATAGACTAAGGCGAGGCTCTGAAAGGCGAGCAAAAACGTTATTGCTACTATAGCCCGGTGTCTCTTTCGAAAATTTCTCCATGAAAAAGCCCTCCCGTGCTATACTAAAATTAGCATAAGGGGAATTAAGCATGGAATTAATTTTTCTGTTAGTGATTGTCATCGTGATAATTAAGGTGGCGCAGAGAGGTAATAATCGACTACCTTGTCAATCCGAGGGTTACCGGCGCGGTTACTGGGACGGCGTGTGCGATGCGCAGAATGGCCGTGCGAAAATTGAAGGTAGCGACGGTCAAGTCAAACTTATTACCGAGAATCAGGCTGTAGCTTCACAGTTTGCTGGTTTTGTAGCAACTCGCAACGAATCAAACGAGCCTGATGTAGTATTGCCTACTAATGCTGTGCCAATTGAAGAAGATACAAATATTCCTGACGAAAAGACGCAGATTGTCAAGTGGCTATCTTCAGCCAGTAATAAAGATAAAGAGAAAAATCGTCAAACCACCATCAATGTGGCGCTCTACACGGCATCATTATTGCTAACCGCTGGTATATTATTGTTGGCGCAAACGATTGAGCTTTCGGCGCAGCTCAGGTTTAGCTTGGTCTGGCTGTTTATTTTTGTCTATTATGTCATTGGCCAGGTGCTATATGCTCGCTTGCCGATTTTGAAGCCGGCCTCAACGGCGTTTATTGGCACGGCGCTGGCTGCTGTGCCGATTGGCGGGTGGAGCATGCATTTGCTTTTGGGGATTGATCCGGCGCTGTGCTGGCTTATCACCTCCTTTATCGGCACTTTCTTATGCGTTGATGCTACGGTCAGGCTCAATAGCCAGCCGCTCGCCTATATTTCGCTGCTGTCGATGTTCACGATGACGACCAGCTTGCCGGCTGTTATGCATGCTCAGTTGATGTGGTATTATGCTGCGGTGCTATTGTTTGGGTGTCTGATGACCTTGGCTGCGTATTTTTCTAATCATTTTCCGCGCCAATTCACCGAGCCGTTGACGCTAGTTAATCCATTTATCGTCCCGTCTACTTTACTTCTCGCTATCGGTTCGTCGGTGCATATGGGAACGCTTGACATCAGCATGCTGCTGCTTATCAGCGTTATATATTATTTTACTGTGGCTATTGTCGAGAAATCAAAAAAGATGTGTACTTATGAATTGACAACAGCGAGGATATTGCTAATGGCGATGACTGCTAGTTTTGCGCTGTACTTATCAAATAACGACAGGCTGGTTATGGGCGTAGCGATTGGGGCAGCGGCGCTTGGTAATATGGTTTGGTCTATCTGGTCGATGTATATCCAAAAGCAGCCCGACAAGCAGCACGAAATAGTACTGTGGGTTAGTTTTGTTGCTTCGCTGGCCGCTTTCTCGGTTATAGCTAGTGTCGAAATCCCACTGAGAAATATAATCTCATTTGCCTTGTTGGGTATGGTTTCAGTGGCGACATTTGCGGCACTTTCATTGCTACGTCGTGCCCGTTTTGGCGGTATGGTAGTGATAGCTGGAATCTTGTTAGTACCAGCTGGTATCAGGTTATTTAATCTCGACTTCGTAACAGCTCTGCACGTACAGCACTCTATCTTTATGGTTATGACCTTGCTACCGGTTGTTTGCCGATTACTGGTTTTGAAATGTCCAAATATTATCAAAAGTCAAGCAATACTAGTGTACGGCGCTGCGGCCGCTTGGTGGTTAATGACAGTATTTATAGCCTTAGCTTTTTTGACTGCTTATCCAGCAGGAGAAGGCACGCTGTATCTGTCAGATTCGGTGGCGGTTGCCGCTATCATCATGGGTATCGCTGCGTGGCGTGAGAAAGCTTACGGTTTAGTGATTGGTATTCATGTCTCTTTTCTGGCGATAGCGTTGCTGCTGGCTTCGTATTTCAAGCTGGCTGGCGAAGACCTTGCTATTTTGATGGCGTGGCTGAACGGTTTGTCGTTGCTATTATTAGTAGAGTGGCTGTACAATTACCGTAGCGAGGCAGCGGTTAAGTGTCGCGAATTGTTGCTATATTCTGCTATTGGCGCGGCTGGTGTCATTATCTTTTCGTCTATTCATCCAGCGGTTTGGCTGCCGTTAGTAGCGCTGCTATACTATGCGTTCTACCGGCGGTGTGAGGATGGTTATCTGGGTGGGGCATACTTGGCGACGATCGCTTTGGTGCTGCTGTTCTTGCATTGGTTGAACGTGCCGCTAAGCGACAATTTCACTATCACTGCTTGGGTGACGCTCGGGGGCTTCGGGGTGGTATATTGGTCGTTGGCGATGAATAAGCGAGCATCAACTATCAGTGATATGACTCTACTAGCTGCTACGGTACCAGCGGTGATATTACCGATGATAAATCTATCGACGACATACGAATTGCCGTTCAAAATCTTGGGCTGGTTAGCGGCTGTCGCGGCACTTTATATGGTAGTGTATGCCAAGCGGGATTGGCGGCCGATGGCGATATTGGCACATCCAAGTTTGGTATTGTTATTCTATTTAACAGCAGAGTGGCTCGGCGTTAAGCTTGAGTTTATGTCGATCGTTTCGCTGATCATCTTTGCGGTGTTTTATGGCGCCGCCGTGACTGCGCGAACCAAGAAATTATCAGTTTATTGGTATTATGCGTCATTTTGGAGCGCTATTGGCTGGTCGATGACTTTACTGCTGATGGCCATGCCAGCCAGTATCACAACCGAGGCGGTACTGCTAGTAACGCTAATGTGGGCGGTCAATGGCAGCGCTCTAATAGCTGAGGGGTTGCCGAAGAAGAATATTTTATACTTCGACTCGGGTGTGCTTTTAGTATTGTGCGGTATTTTATTTGCTATTCATATGCTAATTGCGCCTGTTCACGACATAGTGGTGCCATATCTGTGGTCGGCAGCAATTCTTTCGGGAGCGGTGATGTCGTGGCGCTGGCTGGGGTATGCTCATGTATGCACCATCGCGCACTTGGTGCTGGCGCTCGCTGTGTTCAGCTTATCGACCCTTGTCCTAGCGCTAAGGGGAGATAATGCTATGGAAATATTGTTCCTAGTCGAGCATTCGCTGATGGTTATCATCGGCTTGGCGCTTGGCAGGCAGCTGGTTACTATCTGGGGTGCTGTCGGCGTGACGCTAGCCTTAATCTATCTGCTGTCGGGTTACGCTTATGCGCTGGCTATTTTGGCCGGACTATCGATTATCACGGCAGTGGTGGTTGTGGTGGCCAGGGGGCAGAGAAATAAGCAGAAAAAAGTTGCAAAGAAATAGGGCCCGACTCTGACAGCGAGGTAATAATCTATACACAGAGACGTTGTTGGTCAGGTTTGATGAGGAAGTATAAAGTCCGAAAAGATAGCGTCTTTCCTTTAGATTAAAGTATATTTTCTAGCTTCAACAATTTAATTTTCTTTTCAATTCCGCCAGCATACCCCGTCAGTTTATCGTTACTGCCGACAACCCGATGGCACGGTACGAAAATTGAAATTGGATTGCGCCCGACTGCTCCGCCGACGGCTCGTGCTGACATTTTGGCGATACCGCGTTTCTTGGCGATATTTTTAGCAATTTCTCCGTAGGTAGTGCGCTCGCCGTACGGTATGGTTTGCAAGATACGCCAGACTTCCAACTGAAAAGGCGTTCCATCAAGCTGTATTGGCGGGATTTCTCCAGGATTTTTGCCAGCGAAATACGCATCAAGCCAGCGCATTGCCTTAGTGAAAATCGGTAAATCAGAATTTGCGTTATTCTCGCCTAGCTCAGCGTCAAAATGTTTTTGCTTAGCGAACCACAGGCCAGTGATAGCGCTGCCGTTGCTTGCTATGGTAATTTCGTCCAGCGGCGATTGGTATTTACAAAAGAAATTACTCATAATAAACGTATTTTAACACAGTAACTCTGTCCGATATTGTATAATAAATATATGATATTAGAGGTGAGCTTGCAGACGGCGGATGATTTGATACAGTTTGGCGCGAAGCTTGGCGGCTTATTGCATGGCGGCGAGACGCTCGAACTTGTCGGCGATATTGGCGCTGGCAAAACTACACTGACCAAGGGATTGGCGCGCGGCTTGCAGATTGACGACGAGGTTCAGAGTCCGACGTTTACGATTAGCCGCAATTACGAGGCTGCGGACGGCTTGCGGTTGGCTCATTATGATTTTTATCGCTTACCAGATGCTGGTATTATGAAAATGGAACTTGATGAAGCGATTCACGATTCGCATACAATTACTGTGATTGAGTGGAGCGATGTAGTAAATAACGTACTGCCAACGGACGTATTACAGATCGTCATCCAGGTGCAGCCTGATGATAGTCGCAAGCTAACTTTGAAGAGCCGCGGTGAAAAATCGCGTCAAATTGTGGAGAAATTACGATGATTGTATTGTGGAATAGCGCTGAAATGACGGTGCAATTAACACTAATTGACGGTGACAAACGAACCGACTACGAATGGGCGGCTGAACGCAATCTCGCGCGCGACATGCTAGCTTATTTGCACGACCGCTTAGCAGAGAATGAGGCCAGTTTTGCTGATATTTCGGGCATTGGTGTATTTCGCGGTCCAGGGAGTTTCACTGGTTTGAGGATTGGTCTGGCAGTGTTGAATACGATAGCGCACGAACAACGTATTCCGATCGTTGGAGTTACCGGCGATGCTTGGCGTGAAGAGTGCTTGGAGCGGTTGCAGAATGGCCGCAATGATGAAATAGTTTTGCCAGAATATGGCGCTGAGGCTCGCGTCACCAAACCGCGTAAATAGTTGCTTATTTTGTTATAAACGCGGTACAATGGTAATGTCTACGAATGTGACATTGATAAGTTTAAATTTTGATAATTTTGCGGTTTTTTGACTTGACGTGTTGACTAATTACCGCGAAAGAAAGGAAAAATATGGTTGAGGGAATTATTGCCGCAATTGTTGGTATTATTGCTGGCGTGGGCGGTAAAGTGGTATATGATCGCCAACAAGAGACCAAGAGCAAAAATACGGCCGAACAGGTCATAGCGCAAGCTGAGCGCAAAGCTAGCGATATCGTACTCAAAGCTAAAGATGAAGCGCTGCGAATCGAGAAAGAGCGCCGCAAAGAGCTTCAAAAAACCGAGAATCGTCTGGCGGACCGCGAGGAGTCGCTTGACAAAAAGCTTGACCAGCTTGATAAACGCAGTGAAAAATTACGCAAGCAAGAAGACGAAGTTGAAGAATTGAAGAATGAGATCCGTGACATTCGTATGCGTCAGCAGGAAAAGCTTGAGAAAATTGCTGGCCTCAAGAAGAAAGATGCCGCTGATAAGTTGATGAAGATGACTGAACGCGACATCAAGGGTGATCTACTAAATCTGGTTGCCAAAATGCAGCAAGACGTCGAAGCTGACGCCGAGGAGCGGGCGCAAACTATCCTCGTCGAAACGATGGAACGCATGGCTAGCGAGGTAACTGCTGAGCGCACGGTCACCGCGGTTAAACTGCCAGACGACGACATGAAGGGTCGGATTATCGGCAAAGAAGGCCGTAATATTCAAGCGATGCAGCGCGTTACTGGCGTAGATTTCTTGGTTGATGACACGCCAGGCATGGTAGTTCTATCGAGCTTTGACCCAATTCGCCGCCAGGTAGCGCGTCTCGGTCTCGAGATGTTGATGAAAGACGGCCGTATTCACCCAGGGCGTATCGAAGAAGTCTTTGCGAAAGCTGAAAAGCAAATCGACAAGGAAACCCAGCGTGCTGGCGAGGATGCGGCGCGCGAAGTTGGTGTTACCGGTATCCCGCGCGATTTATTAAAGCTACTTGGCGAGCTGAAGTTTCGAACTAGCTATGGTCAAAATGTTCTTAAGCATTCGACCGAGATGGCGCATATGGCTGGTATGATTGCTAGCGAGATTGGCGCTGATGTTCGTACTTCCAAAATAGCGACGCTGCTGCACGATATGGGCAAGGCAGTTACCCACAAAATTGAAGGCAAACATCACCATATCGGTGCCGAGCTGGCCCGCAAGGCTGGTTTGAGCGAGGGTATTTGTCATGCGATTGAGGCTCATCACGATGACATTGAGGCAACTACACCAGAAGCAATAGTTGTCCGTATTTGCGATGCGATCAGTGCCGCTCGGCCGGGTGCGCGTAATATCTCTGCTGAGAATTTCGCTGAGCGCATGCGTGATCTCGAAAATGTTGCGACTGGTTTCCAAGGAATCGAGAAAGCATACGCCATAAGCGCCGGCCGCGAGATTCGCGTGATTGTCACGCCAGAGAAAATCGACGACCTTAGTGCTATCAAGCTAGCACGCGACATCGCAACTAAGATTGAGTCAACCATGCAGTATCCTGGAACTATCAAGGTGAATGTTATCCGTGAAACTCGCGCGGTTGAGTTCGCCAAATAACTACTTTTTTATCTGCCTGCAATTTATAATCAAAATACTCTACTGTACGACAACTGGTAGAGTATTTTATTGTTCGACTTGACCGAGCAGTTTGCCTGTGATGACGATACGTCCGGTATCAGAGCCGCCAAGTTCACAACTGTATAGAGTCAGCTTTGCTTCTTGGGATGGAGCTTCGATTTCAGTCTGGTCTGGTTTGACATCAAATATTTTAGTGATTTCGTACGCATAGCGAGCACCTTCGTAATCGACTACAATGTTATCGCCTAGTTTCATCTTATCAATGTTATAAAAAGGCGATTTCTCAACAGTACCCTGCGGTGTTGGCTGGATACTGAAGCGGTGGGCAGCAATAATGAAATTACCGCCATCTTTGGGGTTGCCATGGTTTGGCTGTCGCCATTCAGCACCGCGATCGAGTGCGGTGCGACCTTTGTCGTAGTGAATATTGACGCCGATGCGCGGTATAACAATACGGTTCTCGCCGATTTTGGCTTTTGGCAGCGATTTAGCATCAATCGGCTTGGTAAAAATCAGAGGCGCTACCGACGGCGATAAGGTCAGCATCATAAAATACACGCCAGTGCTAATCAGGCATATCGCCGCTGCAAAAATAGCATATGGACGGCGGTGCTTTTTTTGTTTGATCGAGAGCAACTAACCTCCTAAAACGATTATTCGTTAGTAGTATAACATAATTATTTTGATATGAAAAACACCTCTTGACAAAGAAAAGGCGTTTTTCGCTTTGTTAGAAGTAAAACCTACAGTTTTATTTATTCGCTAAATGGCTGCGCTAGCGTCAATGATTGGTCAGCTTCGGCGATACGCAATAACTCATTATATTTAGCAACGCGATCGGTTCGCGATAGCGATCCAGTTTTAATCTGGCCGCAACCCAGGCCAACGGCCAAGTGGCTGATTGTCGTGTCTTCGGTTTCGCCAGAGCGATGGCTCATGACGGTGCGCCAGCCAGCATTTTGCGCCATTTTAACAGCTTGAATAGTCTCGGTGAGCGAGCCAATTTGATTTGGTTTAACTAGCAGCGCGTTGGCAGTTTGTTCAGCGATAGCCCGTTCAATCAGCGAGGTGTTCGTGACAAGCAAATCGTCGCCGACTAGCTGGATGCGGTCGCCGAGCCGTTCGCGCAGCAGCTTCCAGCCATCCCAATCATTTTCGGCTAGACCATCCTCAATTGAGACAATTGGAAATTCATTTGTCAAGGCTTCTAGCCAATCAACCATTTCACTACTTGCTAGCAACTTGCCTTCGCATTTAAGCTCGTAGCGTCCTTCTTGATAGAATTCGCTTGACGCCGCGTCCATCGCAAAGACAACGTCGCGGCCGAGTTCGTAGCCGGCGTTTTGAATGGCTTCGGACAATAAGGCCAGCGCTTCGCGGTTGCCGTTGCGGACGCGTGGTGCGTAGCCGCCTTCATCGCCGACAGTGGTTGGGTAATCATAATTTTTTAGTACTTTGGCTAGCGCATGAAAGATCTCGGTGCCCATTTTGAGTGTGTCTGCAAAAGTCTGCGCACCTTTACAAATGATCATAAATTCCTGAATATCGGTAGCGAAAGCTGCGTGAGCGCCGCCATTGAGCACGTTCATCATTGGCAATGGCAGGACAGGTGTGCTGTCGGTCATTTCTGCGACGTAACGCCACAGCGGCTGATTCTTGGCGCTGGCGGCAGCTTTAGCAGCGGCTAGGCTGACGCTAAGAATGGCGTTAGCGCCGAGTTTGGATTTATTATCGGTACCGTCTAAATCGAGCATTATTTGGTCGAGAGCAGCTTGGTCGCTGGCATCGTGTCCGGCTAGCGCTGGTGCAATGACTTCGTTAACATTGCGTACTGCCTGGTAAACCGCTTTGCCCGACCAGTCAATGCCGCCATCGCGCAATTCAAGCGCTTCAGCCGAGCCAGTGCTAGCGCCGCTCGGTACGGCAGCACGGCCAAGCGTACCGTTACTTAAAATAACGTCTGCTTCAACGGTTGGGTTGCCGCGGCTGTCTAGGATTTGTCTTGCTTTGATTGATTGAATTGTGAAATCGTTCATAGTTATATTATAGCATTTAATACAGAAGACTAGACTGTTTGAAATCTCACGGATAAAATATTTCAGGCAACTCGTTTTTCGCGGTATAATGAATTTATGGAAGTGCAAAAACAGGGAATTTTAGTTATTAGCCGCCACGCAGAAAGCGAGTGGAATTTATTAGGTAAGTGGACTGGCTGGACAGATGTCAATTTGACAGAAAAAGGCATGCGCGAAGCCGAGCAGCTTGGTAAAATTATTCGCGATATTCACTTTGATGCCGCTTATACTAGCGAGCTCAAACGTACGCGGCAGACTTGCGATGGAATTCTGCGCGGCAAGGGCGACCAGGAGGATCTCGAACGGATTATCGCCAAGCCGTTTAACGAGCGTGATTACGGCGACTTAACCGGCAAAAACAAATGGGAAGTCAAAGACGAGATTGGCAGTGAGGCATTTCAGGGAATTCGCCGCGGCTGGGATTATCCAGTGCCAGGTGGCGAGACACTCAAAGATGTTTATGCGCGGGCAATTCCATATTTTCAAAGCGAAATCTTGCCGCGGCTGCAAAGAGGCGAAAATATCCTGCTCGTTTCGCACGGTAACACTATTCGCGCGCTGATGAAGTATCTCGACCAGATTTCTGATGAAGAGATTGGTAAAGTGGAAATGCCGTTTGGCACGTTGCTCGTCTATAAATTTGATGCCGAGCATCAATTGCCGCTAGATAAGCAAACGCGCACCATAGACATCATCCCGCCGAAGGCTTGAATTACCAAATTTCTTTACGCGGCACGCGTAAGATTTTGGCTAAGGCATATTGGATAAGCCAATAAACAGCTGATACCACTAAGCAGAAATTGCCGACGATAGTCATAACTTGGTGCGGCAGTTTAGGAATTGTCGGTGCAAAGAGTAACAGAATGACTGGCAGAACCGTCAATATTAATTTAATGCAAATTATCAGTTTGTACGACAAGTTTAATTTCCATTTTTTTGCTGGTTGTTGTTTTGGCGGGCGGGTATTGGCGGCTATCACGTCGGCTGCCGAATGCGTGATTTTAGCGCCAGTCTTGCCGATTTTCTTTGGCAATCCTATTAGCGTGATTATTGACATAACAATAATTGCAGCTGTAATGGCAATAGAGACAATGGCAATGAATGGAGCGGCATCGCTATAGCATCCAGAGTGGCTCACAACGGGGCGAGGCGCTTGGCGTTCTGGTAGAAAAATCTTTTGTACAGCTTCTGATTGGAATAACGGATATAGTAATATAATTGCCGTCCATGTCCACTGCAAAAATACTGACAAATACCCTAATGTGCCAAAAATATTAACGACTATGCGGCGGCGCGAGTGTTGTTTGCTTTTCATATAGTTATGATAGCATGAGGAGTATGGGAGGGCAAAATAGGACAATAGCAAAACCTGCCGCTTGTCGGCAGGTTCATGGTTCAAATGGTCGGGGTGAAAGGACTCAAACCTTCGACCTCACGGTCCCAAACCGCGCGCGCTATCAACTGCGCCACACCCCGATAGATGTGCAAAGCTATTATATATTATTTTGCGAGTTTTTCCTAGTCGTAATATAATCAAAGCATGAAAATATTATTTTGGAAGCATAGTAATGACTATGACAAGGTTTATAGGTGGCTGATAATTGCTGTGCCAGTAGTAGCGGCAGCTCTTAGTTTATGGATTGGCTTGCGGCAGAGTGTTTGGTTTGATGAAGCATATTCGATAATGGTAGCCAAGCGGTCGGCCAGCGAGATTATTCGGCTGTCGGCGCTTGATACTCATCCGCCGCTGTATTATCTCGTTCTGAAAATTTGGGCGAATGTTTTTGGCTGGAGCGAACTGGCATTGCGCTCGCTAAGCGCGATCTTTTATGGAGCCTCAATTGCGGTAGCTGGTTGTTTTATTAAAAAGCATTTTAATGCGCGAGCGGCCATTTATGTATTAACGATGTTGCTCCTGGCGCCATTATTAATGCGCTACGGTTTCGAAATTCGCATGTACGCTATGGCGTCGTTAATCGGCGTAGCGGCGACGGCAATGTTGGTACGGGCACACTCTAGCAAGCGGTGGACTGACTGGCTTATCTATGGAGTGCTAGTGGCGCTCGGTGTGTACACGCTATACTACTTGGCGCTTTTGTGGCTGGCTCATCTAGCCTGGCTAGTTGCGATGGATGCTGGTAAGTTGCGTAAGTTTTCGTGGAAAGAGTGCCGCTGGATAGGTGCTTATGCATTTAGTTTGTTGCTGTTTCTCCCGTGGTTATCGTCATTTTTGAAGCAGGTTGGTAATGGAGCGCTTGCGCCGATCGGTCAGCCAATGAATCTCGAGCAGCTAGTTGGTATTGTTTCGTTTAATACAATATACCAGCCACTTTGGCAACTGGGTGTGATTACCTCAATATTGATGCTAGCGATAATTTTTGTATCTGTCCGCTCAATTGTTATTACTTTTCATGTTAAGAAAAAAAATGATATTTTGTGGCTATTAGTTAGTTATATCAGCGTGCCGATAATGCTATTGATGGTGATTTCTCTGTATAAACCGATGTATGTCGAGCGTTATTTGGCGCACGTTGCGATTGGCCTAGTTATGCTCGTGGGAGCTAGTCTCGCGCTGTCGACCGAACGTGAGAATCGTGAAGTTTGGCGAATAGCCTCACCGTTAGTTCTGCTGGTAGTTCTGGTGGTCGGGGCAACTAACCTCAGCCAGGCTGGTAATTATAACTTTCAGCGTATGCAAAAGCCAAACGTCAACTCTGTTGCTTCTATAGTTAAATGTAGCGAAAACGATGTGGTGTTAGCGGCCGATCCGTATGTGGCGATTGAGCTAGATTATTATCTACCGAATTGCCAGATATACTTTGCTAGTAGTGACCAACATCTTGGCGGCGGTTATGCTCCGCTAGATTGCAATAGCCGCCAAGTTACCGACACGAAAAAAACATTTACCCGCGCAAAGAATATCTATAATGTCTACTATAGCGACATGAAAGCTGATCTGCCAGGCAACTATCGCGAGGTCGAAACGATCGATCTATCACCGCTAAAAATCACTAAGTTTAGCGCGGAATAATCTTCATCAAAAATTTGGTTCGCACTGCTAGGTAAATAATTGCAATTACCAAAATCGATAGCGCGAGGTTTTGAGGAACCTCGGCTAGACGGTCAAAAGAATTAAAATAACTAGCCGGCGCGCCATATTGCGGATTGACTATCAGATGCGCTCCCATGACTACGAAGGCATGAATTGAATAAACGTAAAGCGAATTAGTCCCAAACGGAATAAGTAACCAGCCGAGATAGCGTTTAATTTGTTTTTCAAAACGCTGGAAAATCATAAAAAACCCAATAAACCAGAGCAGCGACATAGCTACGCGCGCTGGCGTTAGAGCTAGCTTATCGAAGCTGGCCGCTAGAATAGGGCGAAAATTATTAATAGCTGTCGAAAGATTATCGTTTAAGGCTGGCGCGAAAAACTCGGCAAAAACATTGGCGATGAAAGTGATGATAAACATGGTAAAGATGACAGTTTTAGTATGGCGCCGCGTTTTGGCGGACAAACTATTCCACCATGATTTAATTTGCGGCGAGTAAAATCCTAGCGTGAAGGCGATGAAAAAAATAAATTGCCAAGTAAATGGCTGAGTGAATTCGTTAACCGGCTTTGGCGTTAGCAGCCAAACTAGAGTACTGACGGTTAGAACGATGTACCATTTGCCGCGGCGCAGTAGCCAAAGCGCAGCTGGTGTTAGCGCCAAAAATATCGCATATAGACGCAAGTAATCGGCCCAGCCGTAGAATTCTTGCAAAGTAACTATTCTCCAAAATAAACTAAAGATATTGCTATCTAGCGGAGGCAAAGGCGACTTGACGCCGTCGTTACCAACAAAATGCCAGCCGATCGCAATCGATAATATTGTAATGATGATACTGGTTAGATATAGCATGAAGCTTCGCCGCCAGATCAATTTAGCAGCGTATCTAAACGAACGCTCTGTTAATTTAGCACCGCGGACAATACCTAATACTAATCCAGAAATAATAAAGAATCCTTCGGCGGCAGTGACGTATAATCTGCTGTCGCCGCTGATGAACACGAGGCCGTTTGGAAAATAACTCAAATGATCAAGTATGATTATCACCAAAAACCAGCCTCTCATTAAATCTAGGCTGACAATACGATTAATTTTTGGTTTTTTTACAGCGCTCATTTTGGTCACTTCTACCAGTATAGCAGGTCCAATCTGAGGATAGTGTTAAAAGTAGTGGCTAGCGCGGGCGTTTTTTGGCGATATTACGAGCCTGTTCAGTGTACTTGTCTTCAAGCGGGTCTAAAACGACGACGC
The DNA here is from genome assembly GCA_963519435.1 of uncultured Candidatus Saccharibacteria bacterium. Taxonomy (GTDB): domain Bacteria; phylum Patescibacteriota; class Saccharimonadia; order Saccharimonadales; family Saccharimonadaceae; genus Saccharimonas. The sequence goes on from CAUQMT010000005.1 coordinate 18,057, forward strand.
CGTATTTACGGATTATAGCTTGCGAAATCATCCAATCGGCAATGTGCGGATTCTTTGGCAAGAGCGGACCGTGCAAATAGGTACCGATAACGTTACGATAACGGGCGCCTTCACGGCCATTAATATTATTGTTGCCTACGCCTTTGATGACGTCGCCGAGTGCTGTGGTATTTTGGCTAAGCGTAGTTAGCCCAGAATGATTCTCATAACCGATAATTTCACCGAATTCTGGACTTTTGACGATAATATTACCAACAATGCGCTCGTCACCACCAATTGTTTCTAGGTCAAGAATACCGACACCAGGAATTATGTCGCCGTCTTTGGTAGTGAACGAGCGGCCGAATAGTTGGTATAAACCGCAGATAACTAATATTGGTAAATCGTCGTCAGCTAATCGTTTGAGTTGAGGGGCAATCTTTTGCAGGTCGCCACTAATTCGTAATTGTCCAGAGTCTTGTCCACCACCGCCGACGATTAAATCAACATCGTCTGGAAAAGCGTCGCCAACGTTATATTCGATTAGTTTGGTAGCAAAACCACGCCATTCTAGCCGCCGCTTGAGAGTCAGAACATTGCCCCAGTCGCCGTAAATGTTCATATCACGCGGATAAAGTTGCAAGATAGTGATAGATTGCGGTTGCTTTTTCATCGGATTTCCTCCACGTCGGTATAACGGGCTAGTAGTCGTCGTAATGCTAACATTGCGGTGTAGCTGCAGTAAATACGTTTTGGTTGGCGAGTGTGTTTAGCGATAAGTTGGCGCAGCGCAACCGCCAGGTCGGTATCGACAAAATCGATAGGTACTTCGTCATATTCTAGTCGCAGGGCCATGTCATAGGCGCGGACACCAGATACAGCAATGACGCCTTGTTCTTGTAAGCTATCGAAATCGACATCCCAGAGCCAGCTCATGTCGCGGCCATCGGCGTAAGCATCGTTAATGGCTATCATAGTGGCGTAGTTTGCTGGGTCGAACGAAGCTAGGGCCAAACGGAAGCCAGCCGGGTTTTTGACCAATACTAGCTCGCAGGGTTGTCCGTCAATTATTAATTGCTCGCCGCGGCCAAAAGCTGGCTTAATGTTTGATAGCGCTTCGAGCATAGAATCAACATTTAGACTATTACCGAGAATTGCGCGCACTAAAGCAACAGCACCAGTGGCATTTTGAAGATTGTAGATGCCACGCAGATTTAGATTCACCGAGTGATCGCTGCCGTTGAAGCCGATAACGGCGTGCTGGTCTTTAAACTCTTCAAGACTGGTGTCGTCAGCGTACAATTTAGCCGCATTTTGCTCGCTACTGCGTAGAGAATCATCAGAAGGGAAAGTCTGTAAATATTTTGGATTAACGCCAAAACTTCGCAGCGGTGATTTGATGTCGTTTACAAAATCAGGACTACTTAGTCGCGGGTCGTCGCGGTTAAGGACTACGCATTTTGTTGTGTTTATCGCAACATTGTGGAGGAGTTTGGCGGTATTGTCAATTTCGCCGAAGCGGTCGAGCTGGTCGCGCATGACATTTAGCAGTAAACAGTAGTTTGGCTTGATTGCTTTTACAAAGTGAACAGCATAGGCTTCGTCGAGTTCAAGCACGGCAATATCGGCGTTAATTCGTCCGTGCAAATCAACTTCGCCTAATAGCGCTGCTGCCACGCCGCGCGTGAAGTTGCTGCCAGTACGGTTGGTAAATACTTTCAGGCCTTGGCTTTCTAGTAATTCGACAACAATTTTGGTGGTAGTGGTTTTGCCATTAGTGCCGCTGATTAGTGCTACGCCCATTGGTAGTTGCTGTAATGTACGGCTGACAAAATCTGAGTCGATTTTTTCAATTACCAAGCCTGGTAAGGCTGAGCCGCTACCGCCGCGAATCTGTGCAGCTTTCTTGACAGTCTTCCCGAGCATAGTCGTGAGAGTTTGACGCATAAAACTCATTATACCTGTTTTTGGCGCATTATAGTAGCGTCCAAACGCTTTTTGAACTATAATAAAGAGCATATGTTTATCGTGGGCATGATTTCGTGGTGGTATAGCGTTGGTTGGAAGCGGGCAGCAGTAGATGTTTGGGAATCTATCGAGCGATTATACGATACATTCTCGCTGGGATTATTACTCAAGACACTATTCGCGCCGTGGCGGCAAATTTCAGCTGGGAAAGTACGCGGGCCAATCGGGGTGCAGTTGCGGGCGTTTTTTGATCGCTTGGTGTCGCGAATCATTGGCGGCTTTATAAGGATAATAACGCTGCTGATAGGTGTAGCAGCCTTGTGCTTGATGCTGTTGATTGGTCTACTGCGTTTGGCTATTTGGCCATTGGTGCCAGCGATGCCGGCGGTAATGGTTGTTGCGGCAATATCGGGGTGGGTACCATGGCATCTTTAGGTACTTTTAGATATGCGTCTCAGCGAGCTAGCGAAGCGCGCTTTGGGCGGCTGCTGTCGCCGATGATTGCAAAAAGCCTTTCATGGTTAGCGTTATTGCTAGTGGTATCGGGTACTATGCTGGTAACTATGGAGCGTCTGTCGCTAGGTTGGTTATGCGGTGCTCTGGCAGCAGTATTGTATATGGCGGTGAAATTTTATAATTGGCACGTTCACGATCTGCCGGCTGGTAGGGGCGGCTCAGTTGATGATTTGTTAGCTGGCGACGTGTTGGGCCGGTTGTCGCGAGAACCGAATGTGCGAGAGATTGCTAAAGTAATTGGTGAGGTGCCAAGCGGTCAATTCATGGGGGTACGGCTTGGTATGACGCCGTCATTTTTAGCCACTATCGCTGAGGGTTCTACGATTTCCGTTGACGAACTGTGGAGTGTAGCTGACGATATTCGCCAAGCCAATCAGCTAGACCGTATCAGCGGTGCCGTATTAGCTACAGCGCTAGTGAGGAGCTTTCCGAATTATCAATCGATAATAGCGCAAACTCATTTAGGAGATGAAGATTTGGACGCTGGTATTTTGTGGCAAGAGCATTTGATGGAGATTGTTCGGCATTTTGGCCAGCGGCGGCGGACTGGCGGCTTGGCGCGTGATTGGTCGTTTGGTTGGATTCCGCACCTTGAACGATTCGGGCAAAATATCAGCGAACAAATTGGCTCTAGTCGTAATACCTTGTCGATTGACATACCATCGCATGTTCAGGTGATTGATCAGCTAGTGGAAGCTTTTGGTACTGGCGGGCGGCAAAATGCGGTTCTTATCGGTCAAGCTGGTGTTGGTAAAACATCAGTAATTCATGCTTTCGCGGAACGAATTTTGGACGCTGATGCGAATGTACCCGAAAATCTTCGCTTCCGCCAGATCTTCATTCTTGACTCGGCATCGTTGATTGCGGCAGCGCCAGGACGCGGCGAGCTTGAAAACTTAATCATGCAGGTTTTAGGTGAGGCCTATAACGCTAAAAACATCATTGTTTGTCTCGATGATGCGCAGTTATTTTTCGAAGAGGGCGTGGGGTCAGTAGATTTGACAAACGTATTACAGCCGATTTTAGATGCTGGCAGGCTACGCTTAATTTTAAGCATGGACGAACAGCGTTATCTCGAAATTAGCCGCCGCAACCCGTCGCTAGCTAACTCGCTTAATCGTATTAATGTTGCCGAGACCAACGAAGCAGAGACTAAAAAGGTTCTGCAAGAACAGCTAATTTCAATTGAATTCAACCGCAAAGTTACTTATATGATCCAAGCGATTAACGAAGCTTATCGCTTGAGCCAGCGTTACATTCACGATATAGCCATGCCTGGCCGGGCGCTTAAATTGCTAGAGTCGGCGGCTAGTTTCAGCGAGTCTGGTATCGTGACTATGAATTCTGTACAGCAAGCGATCGAGCGGACAATGGACGTTAAAGTTAGCGTAGCTAATACGACCGAAGACCGCGAGCGGCTGCTACATATGGAGGATTTAATTCATGAACGAATGGTTAATCAAGTTCGCGCCGTTAATGTCGTCAGTGACGCTCTGCGCCGCGCTCGCGCGGGCGTACGCAATGAGAATCGGCCGATTGGTACTTTTCTGTTTTTGGGGCCGACTGGCGTGGGCAAGACGGAACTATCAAAAGCGCTGGCCGACGTATACTTTGGCGGCGAAGGCAAGTTAATCCGCTTAGACTTGAACGAGTTTGTTCGCTCTGAGGATGTCGCTCGTTTAATCGCTGATGGCGCAGATGACCCGATGAGCTTGACCGCGCAAGTAATGAAACAGCCTTTCAGTGTGGTGTTGCTCGACGAGATTGAGAAGGCTGCGCCAGAAGTGCTAACTACACTCCTGCAATTACTCGACGAAGGGATTTTGCGCGACGCCAAGAACCGTGAGATTAGCTTTCGCGATGCCATCGTAATTGCTACTAGTAACGCTGGCGCTGATAGGATCCGCGAATATATCGAGCGCGGCTATCGGCTTGAGCAGTTTGAACAGCAGTTTATCAACGAATTAATTAGTTCAAACCAGTTTCGACCAGAGTTTCTCAATCGCTTCGACGAAATTGTGCTCTTTCGTCCGTTTACGCCAGCCGAGTTGGTGCAAGTGCTTGATCTGATTCTGGCTGGCGTCAACAAAACTCTATTGCCGCAAAAAGTGTCAGTGACTGTTGATGAAGACGCGAAACAGCTTCTCGTTCAGCAAGGATACGACCCGCGGCTAGGCGCTCGGCCGATGCGCCGCGTCGTTCAGAAAGCGGTAGAGAATACTATCGCTAAGCTCATGCTATCGGGGGCGGTTAATCCGGGCGATTCGGTGAACATTGATGCCGAGCAAGTACGGCGAATTTTTGAAGAATCTGAATCGCAAGTAGCTCCATTGCAAGGCGATGTGCCTAACCAGCAGAACCAAGCTTAAGAAAGTTTTCTAACAAGAGTTTTGGCGGCGCGGCGGTTGATAGGCGCAACAATGCCAACGGCTAGCGCGCCAATACCGCGCACGAGCGCCCGTGCTTTGGTTTTGTAGCGTTCTTTTTTACTGAGAGATGTATTAGTGGTATCAAGCTGCGGCGACTCGGACCAGAATGCTAGCCGCACCGCTCTGACGCCGAGTGCCAAGCCTCGCTTTTTATTGCCGGCAAGCGTCTCGGCGTAGCTGGCTCGAGCGGTAAAATTAATATCATATTGATCAATACGATTTAGTCCGTCGGCATGTTTGTGCGAATCCTCGAGTTTTTCTAGTCCGTAACGAAAAGTTTCAACAGTCTCGGTATTATTTTTTGGAGTATCAAAAGTTTCA